>NZ_JAAOLG010000012.1:0-187772 GCF_011602025.1 Rhodococcus sp. IC4_135 | reverse complement strand
ACACGACATCGCCACTCCTATGGCTGTCCCACCTGTGACATAGACGCTATTAGATAACCATGAGGGACAGGGCGACCGACACGCCGTGCCTACCGTGCCTTCATCCTGATGCGGCGCTAGAGATAACACGCAATGACATTCTCCGCCGCGACCTCACCGACCTGACATTCAAGGACGGCTCCAAAAGCTGCTCGGTCCAAACCGGTACGCTCCGTGACCCGTACACGAACAAGACCATCGCCTTCACCCGCGGCCAGGACACGTCTTCGGCAGTGCAGATCGACCATGTAGTCGCACTCTCGGACGCCTGGCAGAAGGGCGCGCAGCAGCTGGACACCCAGACGCGAACAAATCTCGCGAACGACCCGCGAAACCTACGCGCTGTCGACGGACCCACCAACCAGAAGAAGTCGGATTCCGACGCAGCGTCGTGGCTGCCACCCAACAAGGCCTACCGCTGCCAGTACGTGACTGCTCAAGTGGAAGTGAAAGCCGCATACGGTTTGTGGGTCACCCAAGCCGAACACGACACCATCGCAGACATTCTCGCGACCTGCTGAACTCTTGCTTTGATCAGCGGACTCTGATCAGCGACCTTTGATCAGATACCGCACAATCGCCATTCCGAGCGCGAGGCCCACCACGGTGGCCAGCGCTGCAACCAGACCGTGACCGGTCAGTGCGACGAACGCGCCGGTGGTGACTGCGACGACCGCAATGATCCCCGCGTCCACTCTGCTTTGACCACGTTCAGGCATGGCACTCTCTCGTGCCGTCAGGTCCGTCCGCTCCCCTCGTAGCGGACGGACCCAGCGGCAAACTGTCGAAATGCGCGAACTCCGGTGGCCTCACCGGGCTGACTTTGCGGGCGGTCCTGCGAGGCCGGCACGTCCCCCGGAGCCAACTCACATCGGTTCACGAAGTCCGTACCTTCGCAGAATATACCGATTGGTAGGTAATTACCGAGGGCTAAAGTCCCTGGTCATGGACTCATGCGACGAGTGGTCGGAAACTCGAGACGAACGAGCGTATCCGCGAGCCGAGCGTTTATCGAGATAGTGAGAACAGCCATAAGGCCGCCCGGACATGGAGCGGAGACGTCTAGGACCCGAAAAGTGATCCGAGATCCAATGATCCGATTGACGACACTCTCTTCCAATCAGCGCAATATGCGGTGGTGAAGCGAGAATCCGTCAAGAGAATCGTGACCGTCGCCGGTCCGAGGGTGCTTTCGAACTCGAGGACATTCACTACACCGTCGCCGTCAACTTTTGCTCGGCCATATATGCATGGCATGTCAGCCGATTCGGGTCCGGAAGTCGTGTAGGTCCCCGGCAACACCTCCCACGGCACGTCGAACAGCCCGTGACCGGGAATGTTTCCCGGCGCTGCTGAGGCCGTAGACGTCCCGATCATTGCCACACTGACAGCTACTACCGCAGCGGACGCGAGCAAACCAACCTTGCGCATTTTCCCTACCTTGTTCATACCTGAACCGCAGCGGCGAGTTCGAAGGCTTGTTGATGTAAGAACCCGCGGTTCGCGCAGTTCTTCAACTAACGGTAGTAAAAGGACACAAGTTTTGGTGAGCTACCTTTTGTGGTTCTGGCCCGGTTTCCGTGACGGAGACTCCCCTCGAGAAAAACAGGGAACGCCGGCGTTGCGGCTCTCGGCATGATTCGAACCTGTCATTCCAGTATTCGATCACACACCCGTATTCGAGCCGAAACGTCGACGCTCCCCTGCCGTTTGGGTGACTCAGCCCCCGAGTGAGCCTGTCGGAAGCTTCGAGAAGATGTCCCCGAGGCTTCCGGTTCCGCCCGGTGTTTCCGGATCCGTCGGATCCACCGGCTCCACGACGACGACACCAGGCACGGTGACGGTCACGGTCTTGTCCACGGACTCCGAGGCGCTGAACTTCTTGGTACCCAGAAACTTTGCGGTGATACGATGTTCACCCTGGTCGCGGAACGGCCAGACCAGTTCTGCGTGACCATTCGAATCGACTGCGGCGCTGCCGATCTTCGTTTCACCGTCGAAGAACTCGACTGTTCCCTCACCCGGATTCGGGTCGATACTCGCCGCGATCTTGACGTCTTCGCCGGTCAGTGCCTCGAGTGCAACGTCGACCGTCGTTTCGGTCTGGTTGGTCGAGAAGACCTCGGTAGTGGAAAGGGCGCCACGTCCGTCACCGGAAGCAACACAATACCCAGCTGCATTGGTCCACCGAGACTCACCGAAACTCATGCTCGTGTCTTTGATCTTGATAACCGGGCTCGCCGCCCCGGCGCGCAGGTGCGTCGTCGCGTTGCCCTCATCCAACCGAGCCGTGAGCGTCAATTCAACTGCCGGCAGGCGGAAGTCGGTGTTGGCCTTGACCTGCAGCCCTTCCTTGGGCTTGTTGTCGCTCGCGCTCGGCCCGTCGTTGACGGTCTTGTTGCCGGTGCCGGTAATTCGCAAATACTCACCGGCGGGGTTCACATTTCCATCTGCGCCGACACGGAGCAGCACCGCCGTTTCGCCGGTCAAGTTGGACGACGAATCACCGACGAGTGAGTACGAAATCAGTTCTGCACCTTGAGGAAGCGCGATGTCGTACTTGATACGACCGGTGTCCGAATCCGAACTACGCATGACGCCCGGATGGAGTTTCACGGTGAACTCTTCGCCGGGACGCACGGACCGGGGCGCCGTGACCTCCAGGTTGTCGGAGAACGACCAGTCCCAATCGGTGAAGCCGTCGACCCGGCACTTGTGTTCGACGGAAACTGTTCGCGTCACGGCATCTGAGGCCGCTGCCACCGGCGCGGACACAGCGAGGAGTCCGGCGGCGAGAGCTGGCACGACTGCGCAGGCAGCCAGGGTACGGGGGTTCATGTGTTGCCTTTCAGAAGAACTCGGGCATCGAGGGTGCGGTGAAGTAGGACCGTGATCACTTGCCGCCGAGCGAACCAGTCGGCAACTGAGGCAGAACGGACTCGAGGCTGCCGAAACCACCCGGGGTGCCCGGATCGGTCGGGTTGGGATCGACCGGACCTGTTGTATCGCCGGTCACCGTGAGAATGTGCGCCGCCGAGGTGTACGTCGCCTCGGCGCCGGTAGCGGTGAACACCGCAGTGACGGACTTGGTTCCAGCCTTACCGAAGGTCATATCCAGGCGGGCAATTCCGCGAACCACCGGTCGCGGCTCACCGACGGGCTTGCCGTCGACGATGAACTGCACTGTTCCCGTTGCGTTTTCCGGCGTGACGTGAGCGGCAAAGGACACCTTGGTGCCGGTAGCGGCGGTAGCCGGTCCTTCGAGCGTGGTCACGATGTCGGCTCCGGGTCCTGGATCAACAGGTCCCAGATCCCCGTCGATTCTCGTCGACGCCAATGCACCGGCGCCGGTGTTGAGGGGGCCGGTCTCACTGTCGCGAGGTGAGCAGGACGTGGGCGCCCAGATGGTTCCAGCGAGCCAGTGACTGACCTGAGGGAGGAAGGTCAAGAACGACTCCGGTCCACCGAACGTACCTGCAGCACCAGAAGTCCGGACATTGGTTTCGACTGCGCCGGACGGCCCGGCCTTCACGGTGATTCTGATCTTCGGAAAGACGATGTTGGTCTCGGCTCCGGACTGAGCATTGATCGCAAGCCCGCCGTGCGCACCCGACGACGATGACGGGCTGTTGCCGATCGCTTCGTTCGCGCCGGACAACCGGAGTATCGGACCGTCCGCTGCGGGAGTGCCGTCTTCGTTCACGCGAATGACCGAAGCGGGTTTCCCGGCAACGACATTGCCCGGATCGGTGACTGTCGCGGAGACGAACTCCGCGTTGGCCGGAATCGGCAGATCGATCTTCAGACGCGAGATCTTCTTGACACTTGCGCCGCTCACATCGTTCGGGATCTGGACGCTACCCGGGTCCACGTCGATGTCGAAGACTTGACCTGGCGCCACGACAGAAGGAGCCGAAACCCGTACCGTGGCAGGCTTTCCGTCTGACGACGGACCGGAGAACGCACTCGGAACTGCGCGGCACGTGACCTGAAAGGTTGTCGACGTGGTTTCTGCAACGGGCGCCGCGGTCGCCGGAATCACGGCCACCGCAGTTCCACCGGCAAGGAGACCGGCGAGCAGCGCAGCGTTCAGTAAGCGTTTTGACATGATGTCCTCTCGGAACAACCTGATTGACGTTTGCCGCCGAACTGTAACGGAGTCACCGACCGAATTAGTCAGTTTTCGATCAACAAAACCCACACAGTAGGTAAACAATTGGTAAGAGTTACTGGCCGTCACAGCTGACCGCCCACATGAGCGTTTCCCATTCCGGGCATATATATGGCACGAAAGGCCTTGCAGCGTAGTCGAATTCAATGCCGTGTCGCACCGCGGCCGCACCTTCGTTCACACTCTACCCTTACGGGAGGGTAGGGTATGAGCACCTCGTCAGGACGGAATCTCATGGCAGTAACCATCACTTCATCCACCAACGACAATTCGGTACGGGCCGCTCTCCGGTCACCTCGCCGTCTCAAAACCGAAGTCTTGGCCGGACTTGTCGTTGCACTGGCGCTGATTCCCGAGGCGATATCATTCTCGATCATCGCCGGTGTCGACCCCCGTGTGGGCTTGTTCGCGTCATTCACGATGGCAGTGACCATCGCCGTCGTCGGCGGACGACCCGCCATGATCTCGGCGGCCACGGGCGCAGTCGCACTGGTCGTCGCTCCACTCACTCGCGAATACGGAATCGACTATCTGATTGCGACCGTCCTCCTGGCCGGCCTTCTACAGATCGTGTTGAGCCTCCTCGGAGTCGCGAAGTTGATGCGCTTCATTCCGCGCAGCGTCATGGTGGGATTCGTCAACGCACTGGCAATCTTGATCTTCATCGCTCAACTCCCCCACCTGATCGATGTTCCGTGGCTCGTCTACCCACTTCTGGCCGTCGCCCTCCTGATCCTCGTATTCCTGCCGAAACTCACGAACGCCGTCCCGGCTCCACTGGTGGCGATCGTGCTACTGACTACCGCCACAGTCGTTTTCGCTTTCGACGTTCCCGACGTCGGCGACGAGGGCGAACTTCCGTCGAGCCTGCCGACGCTACTGTTTCCCGACGTCCCTCTGAATACACACACACTGTCGATCATTGCTCCGTACGCATTGGCCATGGCGCTCGTCGGCCTTCTCGAATCGTTGATGACGGCCAAACTCGTCGACGACGTCACCGATACCCACTCGAACAAGACCCGCGAAGGGTGGGGTCAAGGCGTCGCCAACATCGTCACCGGTTTCTTCGGAGGCATGGGAGGGTGCGCGATGATCGGCCAGACCATGATCAACGTCAAGGTCTCCGGTGCTCGCACTCGGATCTCGACCTTCCTGGCGGGTGTGTTCCTGCTGATACTCGTGGTCGGCCTGGGTGACGTCGTGGCATTGATTCCCATGGCCGCATTGGTAGCCGTCATGATCATGGTCTCGGTCGGCACTTTCGATTGGCACAGCATCAATCCGAAGACCCTGCGCCGCATGCCGATCGGTGAGACGGTGGTCATGCTGGTCACCGTGGCCGTCACCGTCGCGACCCACAATCTCGCCTACGGCGTGATCGTCGGAGTGATCACCGCGATGGTGATCTTCGCGCGCCGCGTCGCGCACCTCACCGAAGTAATCGACGTCGCGCACCCGGACGCGGACACCCGCGTCTATGCGGTTCGAGGCGAGCTTTTCTTCGCGTGGAGCAACGATCTGATCTACCAGTTCGACTATGCCGGCGACCCGAAGAACGTTGTCATCGATTTGTCCGAGTCTCATATCTGGGACGCGTCGACCGTGGCAACTCTGGACGCCATCACCACCAAGTACGCGACCAGAGGCAAGAATGTCGAGATCGTGGGCCTCGACGGCGCCTCGGCCGAGCGCCATCTGCGCCTGTCCGGCCGCTTGGGTGACGGTCACTGAGAGGATGGAAGCCCAGCGCGACGAAAGTGGGAGTGATGTCTGAGGCGGAACCCGCGGGCCAGGAGCAGAACATGCAGATCGGCCAGGTTGCCGAACGCACCGAACTGTCGATCAAGACGATCCGTCATTACGACGACGTCGGGCTGGTCACTCCGTCCGAGCGGAGCGCCGGAGGATTCCGCCTCTACACCGAGGCCGATGTCCAACGGCTACTGGTAATCCGACGAATGAAGCCGCTCGGATTCAGTCTCGAAGAAATGAGACAACTTCTCGATTCTCTGGCCGTGCTCGGCGATACAGCTTCGGACTCGTCAACACGAACCGCCGCAACCGAATTCGTCACCGCTTGCCATACCCGAGCGGAAGAAAGCTGCATACATTTACGCAAGCAACTCGCCTACGCCGAAGAGCTGACGGGATTGCTCGCCGACCACAGCCTGAACGGTGAACGGCGTTCGTGAACTGCGGTCTGAACTAAGCTGGGTTGATGGCCCGATACTTCGACGTTCACCCCGAAAACCCGCAGCCGCGCGCGATCAGCCAGATCGTCGAAATGCTGCGCAACGACGCGGTCATCGCCTATCCCACTGATTCCTGCTACGCCCTCGGTGCCCGAATGGACAATCACTCGGGCACCGATCGGATCCGCGAGATCCGTCACCTGCGGTCGGATCACCACTTCACGCTGGTCTGTGCCGACTTCGCGCAGCTGGGGCACTTCGTCCACGTCACCAACTCGGCGTTTCGCGCGGTGAAAGCGGCTACCCCGGGGCAATACACGTTCATCCTTCCCGCCACGAAGGAAGTTCCGCGACGGCTGGCACATGCCAAGAAGAAGACCGTCGGGGTGCGCATTCCCAGCCACCCGGTGGTGCGTGCACTTCTGCAGGAGTTGGGCGAACCGATCCTCTCCAGCACTCTTCTGTTACCGGGAGCCGAGGAACCGATGACGGACGGCTGGCAGATCAAGGAAGAACTCGACCACCAACTCGACGCCGTCATCGACTCGGGTGACTGCGGTACTGAACCGACCACGGTTGTCGACTATTCGTCCGGTGTTCCCGAGATCGTGCGCGTCGGCGCGGGAGATCCTTCCCGTTTCGAGTAGCCGCGACGTCAGCTCTGCATTTTCCGAGAGCGGAAGGCCGCCGGAGAAGTCCCGAACCGTTCTTTGAACAGTCGCGAGAAGTGGCTCGCGTCGGAGAAACACCATCGGGTTGCGATCGAGGTGATCGAGCCGTTCGTTCGGCGCAATTCCTCACGCGCCCTGGCCAAGCGCCGCGCCCGTACCGTCCCGTTGAACGTCTCGCCAGTTCGGCCGAAGACTCGCTGGACCGTCCGGGCCGAGACCGCGTGGGCGGCAGCAACAGCGGTTAACGACAACGACGGATCACTCAGGTGCCCGTCGATCCAGGCATCGATTGACAAGCGCAGCGCGACGGAACCGACAGCGTCGCCGGTTCCGATGGTTTGGCTCACCGCCCCGTCGAACAGTTCGAGGGTGGCATTTCTTGCCGCTGATATCGCAGATTCAGGAAGTTCGGCCAACGAATCGTCCAGCATCGACAGATAGGAAACCAACAACCGTACCGACGGTGAGTCCCGATTCAGTGCGCCGCCGAAAGCCGGCCACGCTCGACCGGAGACCTCTGCCAGAGCTGAGCGAGGAATCAGCAAATTGATCGAACGAATCGCCTCCAGCACCTCGAACTCGGCCTCATTGCGCGTATCCCACAGAACCACGTCACCAGCGCCCACGAGAATCGTTTCGCCTGCCCGTGTCAGCGCTTCGCGTCCTGAACGGATTGCGATCAGCACCACCCAGTCTTCCGTGGCGTCGGATACCTGAGTTGCTGTTCGCTTTCCTGAGCACGGATCACAACTGAGGTCGACGAAACCGAAGTCGTCCAGCGAGCGTCGCCCCACCGATGCGGTAAATCCCCCGCGTAGATCCGACCGGGATACCTGCACATCGAGGGGAATGAATTCCTCCCGCAGACGGGACTCCCACCAGTGGCCACCCCTACCGAAAGGAATGCCGTCGGCAGCCTGCTGTTCCGACCCGACGGTGACCATACCTCAGGTTATCGCATATTCACTTCAAGGGTCGGTGACACGGCGCGAAAACACCAGACCGTGGCGCGCAGATGCATGACCGAGGCCCTCGACGGGAGACAGCATGTGTCCAGGAGCAGACGAGAAGACCCTGCGCCGCGAAGCACGCTCGAAGGGAATGTCGATGAAGGCGAAGGCCGCAGTGCTGTGGGATCACAACACACCGTGGAGTGTCGAGGAGATCGAGCTCGCAGATCCGAAAGAACGAGAAGTCCTGATCAAAGTGGTTGCCAGCGGCATGTGCCACTCCGACGATCATGCTGTGACCGGTGATCTGGCAGTGCCACTCCCCGTGATCGGTGGCCACGAAGGCGCGGGCATAGTCGAGAAAGTCGGCCCCGGCGTGCGAGACGTCGAGGTAGGCGATCACGTCGTCCTCTCGTTCATTCCCTCGTGTGGACGCTGCCGTTGGTGTGCAGTCGGGCAGAGCAACCTCTGCGACCTCGGCGCCATTCTGATGGCCGGCGCGCAGGTCGACGGAACATATCGCGCGGCAGCACGCGGGCACGATGTCGGAACCTTCTCGCTTCTGGGCACTTTCGGCAACTACACGGTTGTACCGGAAGCGTCGGTGGTGAAGATCAACAAATGGATTCCCCTGGAGAAGGCCTGCCTCGTCGGCTGCGGAGTCACCACCGGTTGGGGATCTGCCGTCAATACCGGAGAGGTCTCGCCCGGCGACTCCGTGGTCGTCGTCGGAATCGGCGGGATCGGCGGAAGTGCCATCCAGGGGGCGAAGATCGCGGGCGCGAGGCACATCGTGGCAGTCGACATCTCGCCGGACAAGAAGGCCATGGCCGAAACTCTCGGAGCGACACACTTTGCTTCGTCGATCGACGAAGCCATGACGCTGGTCAACGAATTGACCTGGGGCGTCATGGCTGACGTCGCGATCCTGACCGTCGGGGTGGCGAGCGGCGACATGATCCAGCCGATGGTCGGGCTGATCCGCAAGGGTGGCCGCGTAGTTCTGACAGCGGTCTCACCGATGGGTGCCACTGACACACAGTTGCACCTCGCCGAAATGACCCTGTTCCAAAAACAGCTCCGCGGAAGCCTGTTCGGCGAATGTAATCCTCGCGCCGACATCCCCCGCCTACTCAACCTCTACGAAGCCGGCCTCTTGAAGCTCGACGAGATGGTCACCACCGAGTACCGCCTCGAAGACATCAACCAGGGCTACGACGACATGAAGTCGGGAAAGATCATGCGCGGAGTCATCATTCACGAACATTGATCATCGATCGGCGCACCTGTCACGGCGTGACTCTGCACACCTGTCACGGCGTGACGATATCGAACCACAGATCGAAGTCCTCCAGCAGCGAGATGAACGTCTCCAGTTCAGACTGATCTCCCACAGCTTTTGCCGTTCCGGCCTTGATGGATTCGGTGAGCGAGGTCGTTCCGAGATACACCTCGTTGAACACGGCACGGGTCAAGGTCAGAGTCAGGGCGGCCGAAGCATCTGCCTTGTCCGTGTCGTAGTTCAGCACGCCGTTGCGCACTGTGACCAGGACGTTGTCCGCAGTGTCCGACAACACGAATCGCAACGACAGGTCGACGTCGGCAGCTTTGGGACCGTCGAGGCGAACTGCCCAGAAGTCCAGCATCTGCTCGAGTGGCATCACCGCGACAACGGCCGGGCCGGTGGGGTTGTTGGACGGCATCGGCGCCAGCGGATGCCGCAGTTCCATCGCTCCGACCAGGTAGAAGTTGCGCCACGTACCGTTCTCGGCTTGGTAGCCGAGTTGTTCGTACGTGTCCGCCAACAACTCTCGCGCGTTCTGGTTACTCGGATCGGCGAACACCAGATGGTTCACCAGCTCCGCTGCCCAGCGGTAGTCGCCGTCGTCGAACGCCTGCTTACCCTTGGTCAGAAGTGCATCCGGCCCGCCGACTGCTTCGACGTAGCGTTTGCCGTTCTCCACCGGCGGATGAGGATTCAGGTGAGCGGGAACGCCGTCGAACCAACCGAGATAGAAGGTGTAGATCGCTTTGACGTTGTGACTGAGCGAGCCGTAGTACCCGCGGTTGTACCACTGCTTTCCGATGGCGTCGGGAACCTCGATCTGGTCGGCAATCTCTACCGGTGTCAGCCCCTTGTTGGCAAGGCGCAACGTCTGGTCGTGGAGATACTTGTACAGGTCTGCCTGATCCGACATGAGCTTCAATATCTTGTCGTTGCCCCACGTAGGCCAATGATGCTGCGCGAAAATGATTTCGACGTCGGGGAACAGCTCCATCGCCAGGCGGACGTAGTGCGACCAGGCCTTGGCATCGCGAGTCTTGGCGCCTCGCAACGTGTACAGATTGTGCATCGTGTGCGTGACGTCCTCAGCCGAACCGAGCGCTTTGAAATCAGGCAGGTAGAACAGCATTTCGGACGGAGCTTCGGTTCCCGGAGCAAGCATGAAGGTCACTCGCACGCCGTCGATCACTTCTTCGTGTACCGGTTCGGTAATGATGTCGGTCGGCACGGCGAACGTCGACGTGCCGTGCGAGGTGGACAATCCGAGACCACCGGATACCTGCCCCTGTGGACCCGGGCGCAGGAACGATCCGTACATGTACATTCCGCGACGGGTCATCGCCGTGCCGGCAAGTACGTTCTCGGAAATCGCTTCCTCGGTGAAACTGTCCGGTGCATAAACTTTTACGGCACCGGACTCGATCTCTTCGTCGGTGACAAATCCTTTGACTCCGCCGAAGTGATCGCCGTGGGAGTGCGTGAAGATGATTGCCTTGACCGGGACCTTGGGGCGGTGCTGGTAGTACAACTCCAACGCAAGAGCGGCTGTTTCCGCGGACATCAGGGTGTCACCGATGATCAACCCGGTATCACCCTCGATGATCGTGGTGTTCGACAAGTCCTGTCCGATCACCTGGTACAGACGATCGGCGAGCTTGAAGAGACCGCCGCCCTTTCCCATCAAGGTGGCTTGGCGCCACAGACTCGGGTTGACGGTGTCCGGAGCGTCGGCGAATCCGTAAGCGTCGTACGAGAAGATGAACTGCCCTTTGTCGCCCTTGACCAACCCACCGTCGATGAGCGGCGCCACCAGACCCCGTGAAATCAACTCGAAGTCGAAAGTGTCGTCGAATGGGAGGTCACGGAGAACCTGGGCATTTGCCAGCCGAGTCGCTTCGGTTGCGGGCTTGGGGTCGAGTTCGGACGGTGTAGTCATCTTCTCTTACGCTCCTCGGGAACTCGCGGTGACCTGTGTCGGGATACCGGTTCATCCTCGATCCCCACGCAGGCCTCGCGCATCACCCGGAAGGGATGATCAGGTGGTCCGCCCAGCGATCAACAACGCAGCGACGAACTCACGGACCAACGTCCGCTCGTCGTTCTCGTCCGCCCCCGGCACCATGAGCAGCGAGAGGATCACTCGCACGATCCAGCGTGCCCGCGACGCTGTGTCTGCGCCGATTTCACCGAGCATCGCGACGCCCAGTCCGTTGATGACGTCGGATGAATTGGCAAGTTCACCGGCAAGACTCGCATCGCCCGGGGTGAACCATGCAGCCAGCGTCGGAGTGTTGCGCACCGCGGATACTGCAGTGAGCATCGCCGTTTCGAGACGTTCGCTCGGATCATCGATGGTCGCCACAGATTCCGCGATCGCAGTTCCCAACCTGCGCGCTTCGCGGTGAACGAACGCGATGTGAAGAGCCTGGCGATTCTCGAAATACCGATACAGGGTGGCCCGGGAACATCCTGCAGCAGAGGCTATCTCCGCCATACCGACGGCGTTGACGCCTTTCTCGACGAACAATTGTGCCGCGCTGTCGAGGATCTTCTCGGCTGCCGCCAAGGCGCGACCCTCACCGAGCCAGTCGTTGCTCACGGCCGAGTCACCGACATCGGAGCCGTGAGGGGACGGCGCACGTAGTTGCCCGGCGCGTACTGCATCGCGTCGATGTCGACATGGAAGTCGGGGATCCGGGAAAGCAACTCTTCCAACGCAACTCGTGCCTGCATTCGAGCTGCCGATGCTCCCAGACAATGGTGGGCGCCATGACTGAAAGTGAGAATTTTCTGCGGTCGACGCACGACGTTCAACTCCGCCGCGTCAGGTCCGTACTTGTCAGGATCACGATTGGCCGCACCGTACATGAGCAGAACTTTACGTCCCGCCGGAATCACCTTGCCACCCAAGGCCACATCTCGCGTCGTCGTTCGCGCCAAACCTTGGACAGGTGAGGTGAGTCGAAGCAGTTCTTCGACCGCGTCGGTAATCAATGCAGGATCATCCAGCAGGATCTGACGCTGGTCGAGCCGCTCGGTCAACATAGCCACCGATCCGCCCAACATTCCTGTTGTCGTGTCGTTTCCCCCGGCCACCATGGTGAAGGCGAAGCCGAGAATCGACAACAGGCCGGACATGTCGCCGTCATCACCGAGCCCAGCGGCGAGTAGATGGGAAATCGTGTCGTCGCCCGGTTCGACCTTGCGGCGTTCGATCAGCGAAGCGAAGTACATCATCAACTCGCCGGTGGCGGCCTGCGCCGTCGTCGCTGCTGCGGCCACACCACCGGCCGAGTTGGCAGCAACAATGGCCTCGGTCCAGCCGTCGAACTGATCCCGGTCCGCTTCCGGCACACCCAGATAGTGCGCGACAACCATCGACGGCAACGGCTTGAAGAGCTCGACGACGATATCGCCGCTGCCTCGCGCTTTCAACGCCTCGATGCGTTCGACGACAAAGTCGCGGACCATCGGCTCGACCGCCGATACCTGACGCGGCGTGAAGCCCTTCGACACCATGCGCCGGAACTCCGACTGCACGGGCGGATCCTGCATCACGAACGGCGGATTGTCCTGCATCCCGATCTGCTCGAGCTCACCGTAGACAGTGGTCAATCCCTTTGCCGACGAGTACGTCTCGTAATCACGAGCGGCGTTGTAGACGTCTTCGTGACGGGTGAGCACCCAGTAGTCGTCCTGCGGCGAGGCTTCCGGCACCACGTTGTGCACCGGGTCGTTCTCGCGCAATGCGTCGTACATGGCCCACGGCGAACGCCAGGACTCCCCGGTGGAAGGAACAAACCGTGGTGAATGTGACACAGAGGTTGTCATGACTCGACTATGAGACATATTGATAGATGTGTCAACGTTCGACGATGAATATTTCAGCGATCAATATCGAGTAACCCACCTCCACGCAGAGCACTATCGTGTGTCGGGTGATCATGGATCCGAAGAACCACCCGAACAGTTCTGACACCGGACGCCGCGCCGTGGTCGCGGTTCTCCTCCCCCGCGAGCACCTCGCTTTCATCAGGGACTGGTGCCTGCACCACATCGAGCAGGGCTGGGAGGTTGTTCTCTACGACAACACCGGTTCCGTCGGGTCCACCCGCAAGACAAGCGCATTCAGTCTCAATCGCTGGCACGGCCGCAGCGAGGACAAAAGAGGCAACTCCTACGGCGCCTTCACACGATCGATGTCGGACACCGAAGTTCAGGTCGCATTCCGCAAAGAACTGCACGACCTTCCGGTGACGATCGTCGACTGGCAACCGCGCGACGCGGACGGTCGGATCGTGCACGGGCAGGTAGAGGCCTACGTCGACTACGTGGGTCGATACCGCGACACTGTCGAGTGGGCAGCATTCATCGACGCCGACGAATACCTCGAGCACGCACCAGGATTGAACTGGGAGGTTCTACTTGGCGGCGTTACTCAGGCAGGTTCGCACCGCGTCGTTCTCGATGCCCTGGTCTACGAATCCAGGTGGACCCGCGACGGGCAACTGCGAGACGTCGAGGCATTGAAATGCCTTGGCCTGCAAAGCCACGGCTGCAAGAACATCGTGAGATTGTCGGAGATTCTGCGAGCGGACGTCCACTGGGCCTGGAAGACAACCGAACCCGACACCTTCGTGCGACCGGACAGATCGCTCTACTACTTCCGTCACTATCGCGGCTCGGAAGCGACACTCGATTTCACGCCGGCGCCGAACTTCGGACCTCAGGTCCACGAAGAAGGCGTGGATGTTCCGGCGACAATCGACCTATCACAAAAATGAATGTGCCTGCAAGGCACAGGTATTCAGATGGAGAAAACCTCCGGCCCGCATCCATGAAGGCAATGCCTTCAGAATGCGGGCCGGAGGCGGTCAATCCGCTTCAGCGAATCACTTAGGCTGCGAGCTTGCTGCGCCGCCGATTGCGCCGAGAAGACCGGCAACTGCGCCGATGCCGACGAGAACGCCGCCCAGGCCTGCAATGATCTTCTGGAAGTCGCCGAGCTGGGTCAGGTCTGCCTTGCTGCTGCCAGTGGTGAATGCCATGTCTAGCTCCTCATCATGGAATGTGTACGCGGTCCGCGCGCCCGGTATGTAACGGCGCTCACAATATACGTAAGACAGCCGAAATTTGAAGCGGTGCCGCCGAGTGGGACGTAACTCACATCTCATCCAGCGGGAACCCATGAGTAACAATGCGCGATTCGGACAACGCTTCGGGAACCGTTGAATGACGAGCAGGAGAACAGCAGTGGGCAAGTTGGATGGAAAAGTGGCCCTGATCACTGGCGCAGGGCAAGGCGTCGGTCAGGGAGTCGCGTTGGCACTCGCCAAGGAAGGCGCTCACATCGCGGTCGCGGGTCGCACAGAGTCGAAACTCGTCGTCACATGTAACGAGATCACCGAACGCGGCGGTCGTGCCGAGCCGGTGCTCATGGATATCGCCGACGCGGATTCCATCACTGCTGCCGTGGCGCGGACGGTGGAACTGTTCGGCGGCGTCGACATCCTGATCAACAACGCCAGCCTCAACCCACTCGGCAACATCCTCGACATCACTCCGGAGCGCCTTGCCGACGGATTGACTTCCGGTCCCGTCGCGACGCTGCGAACCATGCAAGCCTGCTACCCGTTCATGAAGGAGCGCGGCGGCGGGGCGATCATCAACATGGTCAGTTCCGTGGCCGTCCGCTGGGATGCTGCCGGCTACGGCGGATACGCGGCGGTGAAGGAGTCCGTCCGAGCCCTCAGTCGCGCGGCAGCGTGCGAATGGGGCGTCGACGGGATCCGCGTCAACGCGGTCGCTCCACACGCGTCGTCACCGGGGTTGCAGCGTTGGGCAGATGCGCGTCCGGAAGAGGCTGCCGCTTTTGTTGCCGGGATTCCGCTCCGCAGGATCGGGGACTGCGAGACGGACATCGGCACCGCGGTGGCTTTCCTGGTCGGCCCGGATGCCGCTTATCTGACGGGAGCAACAATTCCGCTCGACGGTGGTCAGTCACGCTGGGGCTGAGATGTGTCGTCGTCGAAGGCAAGCACCGCCGACTTGTCTTCGGCGATCGGGCGGCCGAAAACGAAACCGACCAGAACGGATGCCAAAACCAACGCGGTCAGCACTATGAGCCCGACCATCCACCACATGGTTTTCAGTATGCCCGAACGGTCATCGGCCGGGCATGCCACGGGTCCCTTGAAAAATCGCAAACCTTCCGCGAAAAGTGTTTGACATCAGTCGAATTCCGTTTCGACCGTTTTGCGAACTTCGCGAAATTCCGTGATCGAGCGCACAGTTTCGGATCTCGAACTGCGACGAGAGCGTGACTGGAACCGCGCCTCGGTGCATCCTGACAAGTATGGAATCCGCTGTTTCGACCCAACTCGCCACCGGTAGCACCCTCACGCACCCGTGGGGCGGGACGAGCAACATCACCGATCTCGGTGGAGATGTTCACTGGATCGACTTCGGTGGCCCCAGCGGAGCGCCGCCCATCGTGCTCGTCCACGGGCTTGGCGGCTCGCACCTGAACTGGGTGCGGGTGGCACCGGCGCTGGCGGCGCGCACGCGCGTGTACGCACTGGACCTCGCCGGATTCGGACTCACCTCTGCCCGGGGGCGGCACACCGGCGTCGACGCCAACGCAGCACTCCTGAATCGTTTTCTCGACACAGTGGTCGGTGAACCCGCCGTCCTGTTCGGCAATTCCATGGGCGGAATGGTCTCGGCAATGTCGACCCATGCCAGTCCCGAATCGGTCGCCGGCCTGGTCCTGGTGGATCCGGCGCTCCCCCTGCCCGTCCAACTTCCCGACCTGACAGTCGCCGCACAATTTGCGCTCTACTCGATGCCGTACGTCGGAGAGCAGGTCCTCGGCTTCGGACGTCGGAAGATGTCAGACCGGCAGTTGGCCGCTCAGATGACCAGATTGTGTTTTGCTGATCCGACGCGAGCCGATCCCGCAGTCCTCGACGCTGGCGCCGCCTTGACGGCGATTCGCCGCAACGAACCCACCCAGGACGCAGAATTCCTCCAGGCAGCACGGTCATTGTTGATGACGCTCGCCCGTCCGGCTTCGTATCGAAAGACCCTGCGAGAGATCACGACTCCGACGCTCCTGATGCACGGCGACCGCGATCGGTTGGTCCCGGTCGAGGCTGCACGGGCAGCTGCTACCGCACATCCACACTGGACCACCATCATTCTCGGCGACACCGGCCACACCCCACAATTGGAGATTCCGGACGAGTTCACCCGTCATGCGCTCGCGTGGCTCGATCGCACGGGGCTGATCACGAGCTGATCCGTACCGGCACCACGCCCGTTGAACGGCCTTGCCGATCGAGCAAGTGCCCCATCAACTTCGGCGCATCGAGGACGATTCGGCGATCGACTATCTCCAATGACGGCGTACGTGCTGCGATGTCTGCTTCCACCGCGGCGGCACTCGACAGCGTCGGGAACCATCCGGCGAAGATGACGTTGGCCGGCCCGGCCACCGTCGCCACCAATCTGATGTCCGAGAGAGTTCGAAGTATGCGGGCGGAGTTCTCCGCGACGGAACTACGCGCGAAGTAGAGGGCATGAACCGGCCGACCACTCGCGAATCGTGCGACCTCGCAACGCAGAAGAGTGTGCTGCGACAGCGCGGTATTCAGGCGTCGACGAGCGGATGTCGCGCTGATTCCCAAGGCAGCGGCCAACTCGGTGATGGAAATACGAGGCTGCGCACTCAAGACGTCGACGACTTCGGCGGTGCTCGCTTCGAGTGTGTACCGGCGTCCCAATTGCGGTGGCGTGATCCCGGATTCACGCAAACGTCGTACTCCGTCGGGTTCGAGAGCGCCGAGACGCCACCGACTCCCCTCGGTGAAAACGCGTGTCACAGGTAGGACGATGACGTCTGTGACGCCGGCCAGAGAGTGGAGGTCGTCGAGCACGTAGTGGGCCAGCGAATCGTGATCGGCGAAGAGAGCTTCCAGCATCACGTTGCATCTGCCCGAATGCACGTTGACGCTCAGGACGTGTGCGTGGGTGATCACCTCCGAGACGATCGCGGAGAGCCGGCCCGGTTCACACCGAAGTTCGACGAACGCAAGTACCGAGCTGGGATCGGCCGCCGGATAAGCCGCTATCCACGCTGTGCCCGATTCGGTCAGTGCAGTCCATCGCCTCGCTGCCGTCACAGGGTCTATGCCGACCACCGACCCGATCAACGCCCACGGTGCCCGAGGTTGAACCTGCATGGCATGAATGATTCGCAGATCAATTTCGTCCAAGAGCGTCGAATCGTGCATGAGATAGCACGATAGTTGACTGATCCTGCAAACAGGACTGCAATTCCCAGTGCCGCCGCAGTCTCGAAAAATGACGACGAGCACACCTTTCAAAGAGCGCGCAGCCAAGCACCTCGACACCATCACAGACGCGGCGCTGGGCCTCAGCCACGTGATTCACGACCATCCCGAGCTTGCCTTCGCCGAGTACAACGCGTCGGCGGCCGTGGCAACGATCCTCGAGGATGCCGGCTTCACCGTCGAACGCGGTCCGGCCGGACTGCCGACGGCAGTGTCCTCCACCTACGGAAGCGGCGAGCTGGTGATCGGACTCTTCGCCGAGTACGACGCCTTGCCGGGAATCGGGCATGCCTGTGGGCACAACATCATCGCATCGTCCGCGGTGACCGCGGGATTGTTGCTCGCGCCTCTGGCTGATGAACTGGGCATCACCGTGGCAGTATTCGGAACCCCGGCCGAAGAGGGCGGCGGCGGAAAAGTAGTGATGCTCGAGCATGGAACTTTCGATTTCCTGCACTGCGCGATGATGGTTCACCCCGGTGCCGCAGATCTGCGAGCACCGAACATGCTTGCCATCTCCCACCTGGACGTCACCTACACCGGGATCTCCGCTCACGCGTCGTTCGCAGTGGGCGCCGTCAACGCCGCCGACGCGTTCACGGTCGCCCAGGTCGGGATCGGCCTACTGCGGCAACATCTTCCGAAGGACGTGCAGGTACACGGATATGTCAGCGACGCGGGCGTAGCACCCAACGTCATCCCGGGCAGTTCACACGGGGCCTACGCGGTTCGAGCCGACACACTCGACGGCGTAGTAGCCGTCAAGCCCAAGGTGGAACGCTGCTTCACCGCCGGAGCGACCGCAACCGGCTGCGAAGTGACCATCACGGAACCTTCACCGGCGTACGGCGAATCCCGGTGGGACGCGGACATGAGCGCGCTCTACCAGAGGAACAGCGAAGCACTCGGGCGCGTTTTCTTCGAGTACGACGGTCCCGCAGCGGGATCCACCGACATGGGCAACGTCTCGCATCGTATTCCGACGATCCACCCGATCATCGGGATCGAATGCAACGGCGCAAGCAACCATCAGGCAGAGTTCACCCCCTACTGCCGCGCGGAAACCGGCGACAAGGCAGTGCTGGACGGCGCCCTCGCGCTCGCGTGGACTGCAATCGACTGCGCGAGCGATCCCGCGCTCCGCGCACGGTTGCTGAACCACAGGTGAACGCGAAACGGTCACATACTGCAAAGTTCTCGGACCCTGGGAATGTGTCGGAGTACACGCGTAGCGTGAGATTCGTGCCTTCCTCGGCCAAGCATTTCCGCGTCCCTTGCTTGTGTATCCGTTTCGGTTAAGGAGAGTTTCAGATGCCCGCACGCACAGCGCTCGACGGAACACCCTGTTGGATCGACCTCACCAGTTCCGACACCGAGATTGCCAAATCCTTCTACACCAACGTGTTCGGTTGGCAGGCCGACTCCAACGACGACCCGCAGTACGGCGGTTACGCGATCTTCAGCAAAGACGGGCAGCCCATCGCCGGGCTCGGGCCCCAGCAGGAGGGAAACCCGTACGGCAACGTCTGGACCACCTACATCTCCTCTACTGATGCGGCGGCGTCGGCGTCCAAAGCCGAAGCTGCCGGCGGAATGATCATGATGCCGTCGATGCAGGTCGGCCCCCAGGGCAGCATGGCGATCGTGGGCGATCCGGCCGGTGCCGTCGTCGGTATCTGGCAGGCAGATCAGCACAATGGCTTCGGTCTGGTGGGCGAGGCCGGAGCGCCGGTCTGGCACGAGACTTTGTCCAAGAACTACGCCGCGGTCCTGCCGTTCTACACCGACGTGTTCGGCTGGACTTACGAGTCCATCGGCGACAGCGACGAATTCCGATATTCACAAGCCAAGCAGGGCGACACCGTCGTCGCCGGTCTGATGGATGCCAGCTCGTTCCTCCCGGCAGAGGTCCCGTCGTTCTGGCAGGTGTACTTCGGGGCGGACGACACCGATGCTGCCGTCGCCAAGGTCGTCGAATTCGGCGGCAGCGTATTGCGTGATCCCGAGGACACGCCCTTCGGCCGTCTCGCGTCGGTTGCCGATCCACTCGGTGCCAAGTTCCAGATCTCCACGATCATGGAATGAATCTCCGCGCAGAGGCCGCCCCGGTCCGCGGTCTCTGCGCGCCGATCATCTGGAATGTCCGGATCTGACCGCACAGATTTGAACACTCGCCCAGAAGGTATGCAGTTTTCTCTGTCCAACGCCTAATCTCATGGGATGCCCGCCCCCGCACCTCTCCTCGATGTGTACTCCCAGCCGACTCTGTCGACGCTTGCGCCGTCGGTACTCGCTTCTCTCGGAGTAGGCGGCGAAGCAAACCGTCTCGATCTGAATCCCAGCAAGAAGACCGTAATTCTGCTGGTAGACGGGATGGGCGCGAACTTGCTCGCTCGCAACGCCGAACACGCACCATTCCTGAACTCACTCGTCGGAACGCCGATACGGGCAGGTTTCCCCACGACGACGGCCACCAGCATCGTCTCGCTGGGGACCGGGCTGCCCTCGGGAGCACACGGAATCACCGGCTACCAGTCCTACGTCGAAGAAGCCGATTCGGTGTTCAACTGGCTGGGTTGGCACAGCGCCGGCAAGAAGGAATCTCAGACCGACTCCATCGTTCCGGAGACCCTGCAGCCGCAGGCCACGACCTTCGATCGCGCCGCGGCCGCCGGAATCACCGTCACCACCGTCGTTCCGTCCAAGTTCGACGGCAGCGGCCTCACTCGGGCGGGGATGCGCGGTGCCCAGTTTGCCGGAATCCAGGCATACGGAGACCTCCTCGCTCGCACCGTGGCGGCGTCGAAATCTGCCGAACGGACGTTCACGTACTGCTACATCAGCGAGATCGACGCACTCGGCCACGTCTACGGACCCGAGTCCGAGCCGTGGATCTTCCAACTGATGCTTGTCGATCGACTGGTCGAACAACTCGCAGCCGCTCTCGGTCCGGACGTGAGATTGCTGGTGACGGCAGACCACGGAATGGTCGACGTGCTGGACGAGAACAAGATCGACTTCGACAACACCCCGATGCTGTCCAAAGACGTACTCGCCCTTGCCGGCGAGCCCCGGTGCCGGCACATCCACACCCGAGAAGGCGCTGCACAAGATGTTGCGGACCGCTGGCGCGCCGAACTGGGTGACCGCATGTGGATCGGGACCAGATCCGAGGGCATCGTCGCGGGATTGTTCGGGCCCGCAGTACATTCCGAGTATCACGGCCGGATCGGCGATGTCATCGCCATTGCTTCCGGAGACGTGGCGGTCGTTCGTCGATCGGTCGAATCGGGACTGTCCGGTCTCCGTGGACAGCACGGCGCCCTGACCCCGGACGAACTGCTGGTACCGCTCCTGTCCTCAGGACAGCAGTAGGGCTCGCGCCCGGCGAATCTCGGGAACGCCGACGACCTTGCATGCGCCCAACAGGACGACGACACCTACGGCCGCACCCGCCGACAATGAAATAGCAGCAGCAAGCCTGGGCTCGGGGATTCGGTTCTGAACCGCCACCACCAAAGTGAGCGCACAACCTCCTGCCAGAACTGCCGCTGTCGAAATTCTCCCGACGGTCGCCTGCACCCGACGGAATCCCAACAGCCCGTATCGCTTTCGAAGCAGGACGTGACCGAGCACCGCTCCGCACACGTAGGAGAACGAGCCGGCCGCACAGACGGCCAGGATCAGCGTTTCGTCACTCGCCGACAATGACGCAAGAAGAACGAGCGCCGTCTTTCCAACTACCATCACCACGGCTATCACCGCGGGAGTGCGGGTATTGTTGTCGGCGTAGAACACTCGTAGCTGAAGCATGACCATCGCAAAGGGCACCAACCCGAATGCACTGACTGCCACGGCCGTCCCGATCAACCGGGCGCTACTGCCGTCGACCCGGCCGAAAAAGATCAGGGTGGTCAACGAGGGGCCGAACACCATGAGAGCCACCGTGACCGGAATCAACGCCACCACCGAATACCTGGCTCCCCGGCCGAGATCGGATACGACACCGACGTCGTCACCCGCAGCGACCGACCTGGCGATTCGCGGCATCAGCACCGTCAACAGCGACACTCCGAGGATGCCGTACGCCACTTGAAACAGCAGATCCGCATGCGTGTACATCGAGTACACGTGACGGGAGAGAGTGACCTTCATCGTCACCCACACACCGACCTGACCGGCTACGACGTACACCAGTACCCAACCGAGCAACGGCGCCCCGACGCGCACCGGGCGCCAAGTGTGCGGCACGACCCGCACGCGAAGGCGCCACCGAAAACCGTTGCGGTGCAGCGCTCGAGCAACGACAGCGGTTTGCGCCACTATCCCGAGCAAAGTGCCGATACCGATCACCAGAACCTGCGCGGTGGTCATCGACTCGGGAGTCAGAGCCACCGGCCCCGGAATGCACAGGAAGACCGCGACCGTCACCAGAAGGACGACGTTGTTGATCACCGGCGCCCAGGCCGGCGCGCCGAACACCGATCGAACACTGAGCACAGCCGTCATCATCGCCGTGACGCCGTAGAAGAAGATCTCCGGCAGAAGCAAGTACGCGAAGAGCGTCGTCAACTCTCGTTGAGCCGGATCATCGATCACGATCGAGACCAGGGGCGGCGCGCACAGCACCGCCACTACCGTCACCAGCGCGAGAGCAAGCGCTCCCACAGTGAGAACGCGCTGCGTCTGCTCTCGTTCGAGCGTCCGCCCACGGCTTCGCTGCCGTGTCAGATACGGAAGCAGGACACTGGCGAGAATCCCGCCGAGAAGAAGCTGATAGACCATGTTCGGGAAGCTGTTGGCCGCGTTGTACGCATCACTGACCAGGGCGATCCCGAGGACTGCGGCAAGCGCAAGGGTGCGGACGAAACCGGTGATCCGGCTGACCGTGCTGGCGAGCGCCACGTGCCCGCCCATCTTCGCCAAGCTGCCGCCCGTCTCACCCGTACGTTCGGACTCCCCCACACTCTCGACCATCTCGCCAGAGTGCCACATCGCAGAGGTTCGACGAGCCGGACCGGAAACGACTGCCCTCCTGGAAACGACCGAGCGCCCCGAACCGTGGGTTCGAGGCGCTCGGCGCAAGAGAAGATCAGGCTGATTCCGCTCCAGCCAACGGCGGCATGACGACAACCTGACCGGCGAAGGACAGACCTGCACCGAAGGCGAGAAGCAATGCCTTGTCGCCCGGCTTGCACTGGCCGTCGCGCAGCATCTGCTCCATGGCGAGCGGGATCGAGGCCGCGGACGTGTTGCCCGTCTCGGCGATGTCGTTGGAGACGGGGAAGCCCTCGGGCAGCTTCATGCTGCGAGCGATGACCTCGTTGATGCGCTGGTTTGCCTGGTGCGGCACAAAAGCGTCGATGTCCTCGATACCGAGCCCCGACTTCTCCAGGGTGCGAGTGGCGACCTTGCCCATCTCGAAGGCAGCCCAGCGGAACACCGCGGTACCGGCCATCTTGATCCACGGCCGAGGTCCGGTCGGGTTCTTGGTGTAGTCGAGCCAGCTGGGCTCCTGAACGATGGCGTCGGACTGGCTGCCGTCCGAACCCCACTCGACCGGGCCGATTCCGACGGTATCGCTCGGGCCGACGACAACTGCGCCTGCGCCGTCACCGAAGATGAAGCGAACGCTGCGATCGGTGGGCTCGGTGGCTTCGCTCATCAACTCGACGCCGACGACGAGTACGTGATCAACCGTTCCGCCGCGAACGAGGTCGCTGGCCACCGCAAGGGCGGTACAGAAACCGGCGCAGCCTGCCGCGACGTCGAACGCCGCCGGGCCCTTGATACCGAGTTCGTGGGCGACGATGGATGCGGCCTGGGGAGTCTGCAGGTCCCACGTCGACGTCGCGATGATCACGGCGCCGATCTGCTCGGGTGCAATGCCGCTGACGTCCAGTGCTTTACGGGCCGCGCTGATCGACATCGCGAGGATGCCTTCACCCTCGCCGGAGAACCGGCGCGACTTGATACCCGATCGCGTCTGGATCCACTCGTCGGTGGAATCGATCAGCTCGCAGATCTCGTCGTTGGTCACGACTCGCTCCGGGCGGTGAACGCCGAGCCCGAGAAGGACGGACTGCCGACCTCCGGCCACACTGGCAATCGGCTTACCCATTGATCGATCTCCTCGTTGGTTTCTGGTGATGACGCGCATTCGACATCACACGTTACGTACAGGACATAAGCCCCTGCCTCTCAGGTCACCGTTCGATCACGGCAACAACATGAGGCTGGCTCACATTACGCTTCGGTCAGGTATGTAGTCCAGATCCACGATCAGGCGCGCAAATGAGCTAGAACTGCCAAAACACGACGATGCCCGCTTTCGGAAGCCGACAGGCCGAGTTTTGCGAAGATATTTCCTATGTGCTTGCTCACAGCAGTGTCGCTGACGACCAGTTTCCTGGCGATTTCCTGATTTCCCAGCCCCTCCGCCATCAATCCGAGAACCTCGGACTCGCGTGGGGTAAGCGATCTGATCGGGTCGTCGGCGCGTCGACGGCTCATCAGTTGGGATACGACCTCGGGATCCATCACGGTTCCGCCGTCGACGACCCGGTTCAAGGCGTCGACGAACTCGGCCACCTTGCCGACGCGTTCCTTGAGCAGGTACCCGACCCCGCCGGCACCTCCTGCCAACAATTCACCGGCGTAGCGATCCTCGACATACGCGGAAAGGACCAGGACGGGAAAGCCCGGGCGAAGCTTGCGCACCTCGATCGCCGCTCGAAGTCCCTCGTTGGTGAAAGTAGGAGGCATCCGGACGTCGAGCACCGCGGCGTCAGGAGCGGTCTCCTCGAACACCGTGAGGAACTGTTCGGCGTCGGAGACGGCAGACACCTCGAAGCCCTCTCCGCGGAGCAGCAGTGCCAGCCCCTCTCGCAGGAGAGCGTCGTCCTCGGCGATCAGAATCCGCACGGTAGTTCCACCCTCATCGTTGTCGGTCCACCCTCCGGGCTCTCCAATACTGCGGTTCCTTCGAAAGCCTCGACCCGGCGTCGGATACCCGCCACGCCGCCGCCCGGCCGTTCGTTCGCGCCGCCGTGACCGTCGTCGATCACGTCGATGAGCATCGTCTCACCCAACGAGTCGGTGGACGCCTCCGTCCTTGCCGTGACGGTGACGCTGCGCGCTCCGCTGTGCTTTGCGACGTTGGTCAAAGCCTCGGCGACGACGAAGTACGCAGCAGCCTCGACGGCGGCCGGGGCACGGCGGAGCTCCTCGATCTCGAGTACGCAGGGCACGGTGGAGCGCCCAGCAAGCGCCGAGATCGCACCCTCGAGGCCGAGTTCGTCGAGGATCGGCGGATAGATGTCGTGCACCAACGTCCGCAGTTCGCTCAACGCCTCGGTGGCCGCATCTTGGGCCCGATGCAGTTGTGGCAGAGCCTGGTCCGGGTTGATCTGCAACGAGCGCTCGGCCATACCCAGCATCATCACCACGGCGACCAGTCGGTTCTGCGCGCCGTCGTGCAGATCGCGCTCGATCCGCTTGAGTTCGGCCGAATGCGCGTCGAGGGCCGCAGCGCGGCTGGCAGTCAGGGCGGTGACGCGCTTCGAGAGGTCCGAACGTGTGTCCGGTGCAAGCAAAGTCGTGGTCGACCAGCTGATCCACTTCGCCATCGCGGGGATCAACCACCACGCGATCAGGAAGTACAGGATGCCGATCAACGGCATTCCGGCAGCGCCCAGCCACGACGTCACGGGGTACGGATTGTTGACGGGTTCGCCCGCGGGCATCTGCTGCCAGTACAGCGGGACGGCAATCGCATTGAGTGCACCGAGTGGCAGAGCAATGGTCAGCATCGCCGCGACGAAAGCCCCGAGACCGTGAATCGACAACCAGGCCGCGTCGCGCCTCGTCGACTGATCGGTGAGGAATCGGCGCCAGTCCCCGAATGTCGGATTGCTTGGCATCGGTGGGTATCGCTGCAGAACAGGGCGTCCGGTGTACGCAGCCGTTCTCTTGCGGGCCAGACCCGCCCACCACCGGAGTACCCGCACGTACGACGGCAACAGCAACCAGCCGACGATCAGAATCGAGAGCGACAGCAGAATGAGACCGACCATCAGCAAGAACAGGGAGACCACGGCTGCCACACCCTCGACGAGCACGTACACCGCAGCCCTGGTTCTCTTCTTCACTGCCCCAGCATGCCGCACCTGATGCCGCGATCCACTACAGCTGGCTACACCATTGATTCGGGACCCTGCTGGATGTCGACGAATGCCGAATCTCCATAGCGTTCTTCCCATGAAGAATCGACACTCGGTCCTCGCCCCGCCGGCCCCTGGTGCCCCGGCCGCCCGAACATCCGCCGTGCGACTCGAAGGCGTCAGCAAGGTCTACGGCAACGGCCGCGGCGCCGTGACCGCCCTCGACAACATCAGCCTCACCTTGCCGCGCAGCACCTTCACCGCCGTGATGGGCCCGTCCGGATCGGGCAAGAGCACTTTCCTGCACTGCGCGGCGGGCCTGGACCGGCCGAGCAGCGGATCGGTGTGGCTGGGCGACACCGAGATCTCACAGCTGAAGCCGAAGGCCCGCAGCATCTTCCGTCGCGATCACATAGGTTTCGTCTTCCAGGCATACAACCTGCTCGGTGCTCTCGACGTCGAGCAGAACGTCACGCTCCCGCTACTGCTCGCCGGACGACGAGCCGACAAGCAGTACCTGACCTTCGTCCTCGAATCCGTCGGACTCGGATCGCACCGCAAGCGCAAACCCTCCGAACTGTCCGGTGGTCAGCAGCAACGCGTCGCCATCGCGCGCGCCCTCGTCACCCACCCCGACGCACTCTTTGCCGACGAGCCGACGGGCGCCCTCGACTCCCGCAGCGCCAAGCAGGTTCTGGAGTTGTTGCGCCGGACAGCCGCCGAGTTCGATCAGACCATCGTCATGGTCACGCACGACCCGGTGGCCGCGTCGTACGCCGATCGTGTGCTGTTCCTCGCCGACGGGAAACTGGTCGGGCACATCGACCGCCCGACGCCGCAGCAGATTGCCGAGCGCATGACACACCTCGGGGACTGGTGATGATGAAGGCACACACTTTTGCGCATCTCAAAGCGCATCGCTCCGGATTCATCGCCGTGTTCGTCTCCGTATTCTGCGCGGCTCTCCTCACGTGCGGTTTGGGTGTCCTGCTGGAATCAGGAGTGCGAGGCGGAGTCTCACCACATCTCTACGCCGGTGCCGACGCCGTGGTCAGCGCGCCACAGGCACTCGAGGTCAAGGAGGACGCCGATCAGCCTTTTGCCGAGCGAGTTCTCCTCGACGGCGATACGGTCCGCAAACTCGATGCCCTCGATGTCACGGTGGTTCCCGACATCTCCGTCCCCGTCAGCACCGCCGAGGGCGTCGTACTCGACGCACATCCTTGGAACACAGCACAACTGGCGCCGTATTCGCTGACCGATGGTCGCGCTCCGCAGAGCCGAGACGAGGTGGTCTCGACTACGAGCGCCGCGCTCGGCGAGCGAATCACGCTGGCTCACGGCGCGATAGCGGACGAGTACACCGTCGTCGGCACAGCTGATGCGGCTTCGGTGCCGTCACCCGACCGTCCGGCACTCGTCTTCCTCGACGACGCAGAGGCCGAACGGTTGTGGCCGCACCAGAACTCTGTCACCGCAGTCGGATTGATCGCTCCCGAAGGCGTGGATGCTGCCGCTCTCGCCCGCGACGCACTCGCCGGAACCGGTGCGGAGGTCTCGACCGGCACCGCACGCGGAGGCATCGAGTTCCTCGACGCCGGAGCTGCGCGGACTCAGTTGATCGTGCTCTGTGCCACGTTTGCGGGTCTTGCATTGATGGTCAGCATGTTCGTCGTTTCCAGCACGCTGTCGCTCTCGATCAACGCCAGGCGCCGAGAGTTCGCTCTGTTGCGGGCAATCGGGGCCACCACGCGACAAGTCCACGTCATGATCGGGCGTGAAGTGCTGCTCGTCGCGGCGGCTGCGGCTGCGATCGGCGCGGTGCCCGGATTCCTACTCGCCCAATTCCTGGGTGCACAGTTTGCCGACGCAGGGGTCATGCCCACCGATTTCGCGCTGGCGTACAGCCCGCTTCCGGCGATCGCGGCTTTCCTGATCTGCGTACTCACTGCCCGCGCGGCAGCGGCGATCGCGGCACGACGACCGGCAAAGCTCGACCCCGTCGAAGCGCTTCGCGAATCCGAAAGCGGCCCGGCGAAACTGAGCCGCGGACGCATCGTCACCGGGCTGATCTTCGGTGCCGCCGGTCTCGGCGCGTGCATCCTCCCCGCTTTCCTGCCCGGCAGCGTGGCAGCCGCTGGAGCCGGTTCGAGCGCACTGTTGTTGATCTTCTCGGTCGCGCTGCTCGGCCCGTTGTTGGTGCGCGGCATCATCAAGGTGATCGGCGGTCCACTGCGCCGTAGTGGGTCGGCGTCCAAAGTTCTCGCTGCCGCCAACGCCGAATCCAATTCGAGGCGGCTCTCGTCGGCGGTTGTTCCGTTGGCTCTCGCCATCGCCCTGGGCTCGGTGCAGTTCTTCAGCCAGAGCACCGTCGCCGCCGAGGCGACCAACCAGTCGATCAAGGGCGTCACCGCCGACCTGATCGTCGGCGCGCCGGCCGGTATCGCTCCCGCGCTCCTCGACTCGATCGCATCGGCGCCCGGAGTGAGTGCGGCAAACCCGGTAGTCCGCAGTCAAGTCCTGCCGGTACCCAGCGGTGAGGAAGGCGGCTCAGCCGACAGCGCGATCGCGGCCCAGGGAATCGACGCCACCGGCGCCGACGCAACCCTCGATCTCGCGGTGACCGAGGGCGACCTCAGCGCTCTGACCGGCGATACCGTTGCCGTCAGCGAAGACGGGGCCTTCACACTCGGAGCCAAGGTCGGCCAGCGCGTCGACCTCTATCTGGGAGACGGAACACTGGTACATCCGATGGTCGTCGCGAAATATGGTCGCGGCCTCGGATTCGGGGACGTGACCATGCCGATCGAGACTTTGCGTCAGCACTCCACCGACGCTCTGATCGACACCGTTCTGGTTGCTGCCGAACCCGGACGGTCGGCCGAAGTCCAGCAGTCGTTGCTCTCCTTCCCCTCGATCGCCGCGCTGAACCAGGACCAGTTCGGGGCCGCAGGCGAAGATCAGCGTCGCATGCAGTCGTGGGTCAGCATCCTCGCCGTCCTGGTCCTGCTCGGTTATCTGGCAGTCGCCGTCGTGAATACCTTGGTCGCCGCCACTGCGGAGCGTTCCCGCGAGTTCGCGCTCCTTCAACTGGTGGGCTCGCGGACGAGGCAGGTCCGAGCGATGATGCGTATCGAGTCGTTGATGGTGGTGGGAATCGCCGTCGTGGTCGGATCACTGATCGCCCTGCCGCCTCTGATGGGTATCGCCGTAGCGGTGTCCGGGCAGCCAATCCCGGCGATTTCACCGGCGATCTACGGTGCCATCGTCGCCGTGACCGCTGTTCTGGGATTCGTCTCCATCGCGATCCCGACGCGCGCCGCCCTGCGCAAGAACTCGATGGACGGCGTCCGTAACAACTGAGTGGCACTACCGTCGTCATCTATGGATGCGGCCGCCTGGGACAAGAAGTACGAAGAAACCGAGCTCGTCTGGGGCGCTCCACCCAACGAGCTGCTGGTGGAATACGCGACGGCCCTCCCCCACGGCCAGGCACTGGACCTGGCGTGCGGGGAGGGCCGTAACGCGTTGTGGCTCGCGACCCGCGGTTGGGAGGTCACCGGGATCGACTACTCGGCCGTCGCGATCGAGAAAGCCCGCACGATCGCGGCCCGCTCGCCCCGATCGGTTCTCGACCGGCTCGACTACCGGTGCGGCGACGTCACCGTCGCGGAGTACGCCTCCCGGAACGGGCAGGGATACGACTTGGCCCTGCTTCTTTACCTTCATCTGCCCGCACCACAACGCACCCTGGTTGTGAACCGTGCCATAAATTCTCTGAAACCTGATGGAATCCTCATGATTTTGGGTCACGACCGAAGCAACATCGACTACGGCGTCGGCGGCCCGAAAGATCCCGAAATCCTTTACACACCAGAGGAATTGATGCAGGAGTTCCAAGGAAGGCTCGAGTTCGAGATCGCCGGAAATCCGCACAGACACACCGAAACGGGAATCGCGGTCGACGCGCTTGTCATCGGACGCAAATCCGGTGTTGGCAATGCAAAGAACGGCTAGTAACATGTATTAAGTTACCGACGAGTAATAAACTTCGGGCGGTACTAGGAGTGCTGGACCGCACCACCTCACTGGGAGAAGCAGAAGACATGGGCCATTACAAGAGCAACGTTCGGGACCTGGAGTTCAACCTCTTCGAGGTTCTCGGACTGGAGAAGCCACTGAGCGAAGGCGCTTGGGGCGACCTGGATGCCGACACTGTCCGCAACATGCTGGCAGAGGTCGCACGCCTGGCCGAGGGACCGCTTGGCGAATCTTTCGCCGATGCGGACCGCAACCCCCCTGTCTTCGATCCCGAGACGCACACCGTTGCACTTCCGGAATCCTTCAAGAAGTCGTTCAAGGCTCTGTGGGATGCCGAGTGGTACCGCATGGGACTGAGCGAAGAGGTCGGCGGCGTGCCGGTGCCCCGCTCCGTCGTGTGGGCCATCGGTGAGCTGATCCTGGGCGCACAGCCTGCAGCACACATGTACCAGGCCGGACCCGCCTTCGCGGACGTGCTGTTCAACAACGGCACCGAAGAGCAGAAGAAGTGGGCAGCCACCATCGTCGAACGCGGATGGGGCGCCACCATGGTCCTCACCGAGCCCGACGCCGGCTCCGACGTCGGTGCCGGACGCACCAAGGCAATCAAGCAGGACGACGGCTCCTGGCACATCGAGGGCGTCAAGCGCTTCATCACCTCGGCAGACTCGGACGACCTGTTCGAGAACATCTTCCACCTCGTTCTCGCTCGCCCCGAAGGCGCCGGACCCGGCACCAAGGGCCTGAGCCTGTTCTTCGTCCCGAAGACGCACTTCAACTTCGAGACCGAAGAGTTCGGCGAGCGCAACGGCGTCTTCGTCACCAACGTCGAACACAAGATGGGCCTGAAGGTCTCCGCCACATGTGAGGTCACCTTCGGCGGCCATGGCATCCCCGCACAGGGCTGGCTGGTCGGCGAGGTCCACAACGGCATCGCCCAGATGTTCGACGTCATCGAGCACGCTCGAATGATGGTCGGCACCAAGGCAATCGCCACCCTCTCGACCGGTTACCTCAACGCTCTCGATTACGCCAAGCAGCGTGTTCAGGGCGCAGACCTGACCCAGATGACCAACAAGGCAGCACCGCGCGTGACCATCACGCACCACCCCGACGTGCGTCGTAGCCTGGCAATGCAGAAGGCGTACGCCGAGGGCCTGCGCGCGGTGTACCTCTACACCGCAGCACACCAGGACGAGGTTGTCGCCCAGCTCGTCTCGGGCGCAGACAAGGACACCGCGTTCCGCGTCAACGACCTGCTGCTCCCGATCGTCAAGGGCGTCGGCTCCGAGCGTGCGTACCAGTACCTGACGGACAGCCTGCAGACCCTCGGTGGCTCCGGCTTCCTGCAGGACTACCCGATCGAGCAGTACATCCGCGACTCCAAGATCGACTCGCTGTACGAAGGCACGACGGCCATCCAGGCTCAGGACTTCTTCTTCCGCAAGATCGCTCGTGACCGCGGCGTCGCGCTCGCTCACGTTGCGGGACAGATCAAGACCTTCATCGACAGCGAAGCCGGCAACGGCCGTCTGAAGGCGGAGCGCGCACTGCTCGCCACCGCACTCGAAGACGTCCAGGCCATGGCTGCCACGCTCACCGGCTTCCTCATGGGAGCTCAGGAGCAGCCCACCGAGCTGTACAAGGTCGGCCTCGGCTCCGTCCGCTTCCTGATGTCCGTCGGCGACCTGCTCATCGGCTGGCAGCTGCTCCGCCAGTCCGAGATTGCTCTCGCAGCACTCGACAACGGCGCTTCCGACAAGGACAAGGGCTTCTACGAGGGCAAGGTCGCCATCGCGTCCTTCTTCGCCAAGAACGTCCTGCCCGAGCTCACCGCTTCACGCGAGATCATCGCGAACACCGAGAACGACATCATGGAGATCGACGAAGCAGCATTCTGATTCGTTCCTGATTCATGAAAAGTGCCGGTCCCGAGAACGTTTCGGGGCCGGCATTTTCGGTTGTCGGCACTCGGTGGTGACTGGTGTCATCTGCGCTCGATGGTCGGGCAACTGATCTGCGCGGACAGTACCGACGTCGTCGGTTGCTCGCCCGGTCGTGCCGCCGTACCCGCCAGGGAAAGCGCCACGCGCCTGCGGTCCGGAGAACTGACTATTTCGACGGACTTGTCGTCGCCACCGCCGAAGGACACGAACTGTCCGCTCTGATCCGAGAACTTCATGATCGCCGCTCCGTGCTGACCTGGTTCGGGTTTCTCGTTCACGTAGACCTGCAACTGGAAATCACGTCCCGGATATTCGCCGCCGCCGTCGTATTCGTAGAAGGAACTGGTGTGCACCTCGTAGGCCCACTGACGGTGACCGGCGGGCAGCGAATCCGCCCAGTTGTGCTCGAAACACGTGACGGATCCAGGCAGCGAGACATTGGCTGCGCCGCTCCACCCACCGGACAGGGTGATGGCTCCGTATGGCGCTGCTTCGGACTCGTGCCGATCGGAGGGCAAGGGCGGCACCGTCAAGGGTCCGACATTGCGACCGGTGAACTCGAAAAGCCTTTCGCTCGACACGAACGGGGGCGACTCGCGCTCACCGGCACAGGAGACAACCGACAGGGTGGCCATGACCAGCACCGCGCACATCCCGCGTCTACGAACCGGCACCTCGACTCCCCCGTTCCGTTTCCAACAGAATACATACCGTTCGGTCTCCAAGTTGCCGGACGTGTCCGACACATCCCATTCATGGGACGGCTCGCCCGCTACCGATGTGATTGGGTGAGCACGAACGTCCACTGAACCAGCACTCGGTTCTTTCGAAGGCCGAGTAGATCAACAGACAGGTGATCATCGTGGTCGCACCAGAGCACGCACAACCCGATTACGCCCCTGACCTGGCATTGACCGCCACGGACTTGGCGCTCGACGGCCCATGGGGGCCGGTGTTCGGACCCGTCAATCTCGAGATTCGTGCGGGCGGTGTGACCATCCTCGAAGGCTCGGCCGGTTCAGGACGTACGTCCTTACTTCTGACACTCAGCGGGCGAATGAAAGCCAGTTCCGGATCACTGTCCGTCTTCGGTCGAACGCGTCCCCGAGAGATCTTCGAGATCGCCGGGATCGCCGGGTTCGAGGACATCGACGAGCTTGCCGAGTCCGTCACCGTCCGCGATCTGATCACCGAACAAATTCGCTGGGATGCTCCCTGGTACAAACTCGTCGGACGCGCCGGAGACCGCGAACTCGAAGCGGTGTGCGCTCCCGTCTTCGGCGATCATCCGTTGCCTGCGCTCGGCCGATACGTCAGCGATCTCGGGGAACTCGAGGCGACCCTGCTGCGTATCGCCGTCGCGAACACGAAGAAGCCGGCCTTGCTTGTCGTCGACGATCTCGAACAGGTGCGGCGTGACTCCGAGCGCGCATATCTCGTCGAGCGACTGGTCGAGATGGGGAGCTACCAGACCATCATCGCGTCGACCGTCAACCCGCTGCCCGACGGATCACCCATCGATGCCGTCACCCTGCTCCAAGAAGTCACCAATCCCGACCAAGAAGGGGCGAGGTAACCGCGATGCTCGCTGGAATGTCTCTCGGAACCGAACTCAAGCGGTTCTCCCGCGGCGCGATGCCCAGGATCGCACTCGTCACCATCATCTTGATGCCACTGCTGTACGGCGCGATGTACCTGTGGGCCTTCTGGAATCCGTTCGGTGAGGTCAACAAGGTCCCCGTCGCGCTGGTCAACACCGACCGCGGCGCGATGGTGCAGGGTCAGGAGCTCAACGCGGGCGACGAGGTAAGCCAAGCGCTGCTCGATTCCGGTGAGCTCGATCTCCACCTGGTCTCGCAGCAGGAAGCCGCTCAGGGAGTCTCGGACGGCACGTACTACTTCTCTCTCACATTGCCTGAGAATTTCAGCGAGGCCGTCGCCTCCCCGACGACCAAGGACCCCCACAAAGCTCAGTTGCAGTTCACCTTCAACGACGTCAACAACTACCTCGGCACCATCATCGGCCAAAACGCCGCCCAGCAGGTCCTCAGTCAGGTCAGCGACAAGATCGGCGCGCAGTCCGTCGAAACAGTTCTGGTCGGATTGACCGATGCGGGTGCTGGTTTGAAGCAGGCCGCCGACGGAGCACTCCAGCTCTCGGCCGGAGTGAACACTGCCAACGCCGGAGCCGGCGAATTGGCGTCGGGCTCGAAAACTCTGGCCGACAACATGGTTACTGCACGTGACGGTGCAGCCACTCTTGCCGGCGGTACAGCGCAACTCTCGACCGGTATCAACACCGCCACGGACGGCGTCCTCGCACTGACCGACGGTCTGGGGCAGCTCGATCTCGGAGCCGTCCAACTTGGCGACGGCGCAAGCCAACTCAGTGGTGGCGTCACCCAGGTCGTCGACCAACTGAGTGTCCTCGGGAACACACAAGCAGACGTCGCACAGCTGGTCGGGCAGGCAGTGGCCAGCCTTCGACTGAACCCGGATCCCGTCAGCCAACAGATCGCCAATGCCCTCGCACCTGCCCAGGACATGCTGCGCACTCAGGGTTTCGGTGAAGCGACCATGGGCCAACTGGGCGAACTCAAGAGCGGTGCACAACAACTCGCCTACCAACTCGACGATCCCTCGAGCACCTTCCGCGCCGGGCTCAGCGCCGCGGCCAACGGCGGCGGTGAACTCCGCAACGGCCTGGTACAGCTGCGTGACGGCGGTCAGCAAGTCAACGACGGCGCTCAAACCCTCAGCAGTGGACTGGTTCAACTCACCGACGGCAGCGTCCAACTCTCCGACGGTGCAGCCAAACTCGCCGACGGAACCGAGCAACTCCGTGCCGGGTCTGCCGAACTCGCAACCAAACTCACCGAGGGCGCCGGCCAGGTTCCCAGTTGGACCGATCAGCAGCGAACAGCAACCGCTCAAACCCTCTCCAGTCCGGTCGAGCTGCAGGAGACCTACGAGAACCGGGCAAGCACCTTCGGTACCGGTTTTGCTCCGTTCTTCCTGCCCCTCGCACTGTTCGTGGGCGGCATCATCACCTGGATGCTGCTCAAGCCGCTCCAGAACCGGCCTATCGCAAACGGACTCGGCGCGCTGCGAGTGGTCCTCGCCTCGTACTGGCCGGCCTTGCTCATCGGCATCTGCCAGGTGATCGTGATGTACCTGGTCGTGCACTTCGCCGTTGGCCTGCACCCCACGCACGCCCTCGGCACCGTCGGATTCCTGATGCTCATCACTGCCACGTACATGGCGTTGATCCAGGCGTTCAACGCCATCTTCGGAGTCTCCGTCGGACGCGTGATCACCCTGGCGTTCCTGATGCTGCAACTGGTTTCGGCCGGCGGCATTTATCCCGTCGAAACAACCGCGAAACCGTTCCAGATCATCCACCCGTTCGACCCGATGACCTACGCGGTGAACGGGCTTCGACAACTCACCGTCGGCGGCATCGACTCGAGGCTGTGGGTCTCGATCGCCGTCCTCGGCGGCCTTCTCGTCGCCTCACTCGGGGCCAGTTCACTTGCGGCACGCCGAAATCGGCAGTGGACCATGGACAGGCTGCATCCGCCGATCGAGGTCTAGGTCTAGGTCTCAGGCCAAGGCTCCACGGTCAGCGCAGGCCATTCCCTGCGCCACCGTGCTGCCTTGGCCTCGTAAACCCCTCTCGGTGCCAGCACTGGGTTGGGGCGGACGATCATGTCGAAAAGATCGTCGTAGCCATGCGGGGCATACACGTCCACAGTGCCGTCCGCAGACTTGGTGATCCCGAAACAGCAAGTTGTGGAAGCGAAGTGGTCGATAGCGTCACGGCAACTGGTGAACGGAACGCCGGGAATCCCGAAATGCTGCTCGTACCACAGGTGCACGCGGGCTTCGTTGCGTACTTCGACCTCGGGATCCACATCGGCGAACAGTTCTGCCGCCGAACGAATCACACGGTCCTCCGCGTCGTAGCTCAGATCGCCGGCGTCGAAATAGAAGAGGTCGTAGTCCTTGATTCCGGCGCCGAGGTCACGGCCGTCGATGTGATTCCAGACGGTTTGGAAGAGCCCACCCGCCGTCAGGTACCACTCCGGCAATCCCAGCTTCGGTGCCCGATCCACGATCGTTGCGACCACCGGATTGGCCAGGGCGATCTCGAGAAATCGTTCACGCATGCTCTTCAGCCTCTCATATGACAAGCAAACTTGACATCCGGTGACAAGTATTCTTTACTTTTTGCATGACTGGAAAGGCCGGCGACAACAACGTGCGGGAGCACCGACGCCTCGCCGGCCTCACCCAGGCGCAACTGGCCACGGCAGGTCAGGTGAGCAGACAGAGCATCGTCTCCGTCGAACGCGGCGACTATGCACCGAGTGTCTACCTGGCACTTCGCCTGGCCCTGGCGCTGGGGACCACCGTCGAAGCGCTCTTCCCCTTACCCGAATCGGAACTCACCACGGAAATTCCAGAGGAGACGGCATGAGCACCATGATGAAGGCAATGCGGTTCGTCGGCGATCTGGACGACGACTTCTACAAGGACGAGCGTCAGCGCGACGTCTGGAACGAAGCCTCGGCGGTGGGACTCCAGAGTGTCTTCTGGGCAATATTCGTCAGCTCGGCGATTCTGCCCTGGGTCGCCGGCCGAACAGGGGCGTGGATCTCGCTCGCGCTGCTGATCGTTGCGTTGTTCGGCTCGTTGATCACGATCATCTATGCGAAGCGCCGCGACGTCGATGTCTACGTATTGTCCACCTACGGCCGCCCTCGCGTGGTGATCAGCATCGCGCTCTACCTCGTGGCCGCTGTCGGAATCATGGCCCGTCTCGAATTCGATTCGTACGAAGAATCGTCAACCTGGGTCGGCGCGGTGGTAGGCGCCATCATCGGCGGTGGCGTCGCAATCGCAATCGTCAAACTTCACCAGCAGCGCGCCAAGCGACGCGAAGCGGCCGAAGAACTTCTCTGAATTCCGGAAGTCTGCCCAGCACAACGGAATCCATAGAGTTGGTAAAATCGTGCCAGGTCAACCGATCGCGAGTAACGTCGAAACGGTGAGCACTCGCCTCGGATACCAGATGCCCAACTTCAGCTACGGCGGTCCGGTCAAGGACCTCTTCCCCACCGTCATAGCGCAGGCCCGCGAAGCCGAAGCCGCAGGCTTCGACACTGCATTCGTGATGGATCACTTCTACCAACTCCCCGGAATCGGAGCGCCGGACGCCCCGATGCTCGAGGCCTACTCCGCGCTCTCCGCGCTGGCGACGGCCACCGAGACCATCCAGTTGTCTGCACTGGTCACGGGAAACACCTACCGCAATCCGCCCATGCTCGCCAAGACCGTCACCACCCTCGACGTGGTGAGCGGCGGTCGGGCCATCCTGGGCATCGGCGCCGGTTGGTTCGAACTCGAACATAATTCGTTCGGGTACGAGTTCGGAACGTTCACCGAGCGCTTCCAGAAACTCGACGAAGCACTGCAGATCATCGCCCCGATGCTCCGCGGTGAGCGCCCCACTTTCGACGGCAAGTGGTATCACGTCAAGGACGCCATCAACGAGCCTCGCGTCCGCGACGACCTGCCGATCCTGCTCGGCGGTGGCGGTGAGAAGAAGACGTTCGGCCTCGCCGCTCGGTTCGCGGATCACCTCAACATCATCTGCGACCCGTCGGAACTGCCCCGCAAGATGGAAGCACTTGCAGCGCGATGCGACGAAGCCGATCGTGATCCCGCAACCCTCGAAACCAGCTTCCTGACGTTCATGATGATCGACGAGGACGGCGACAAGGCTCGCGCGCATCAGCGAACGTTCCTCGCGGAGCGTGGTCTCGACATCACCACGGCGCCGGAAGACGTGGTCGCCAAGGCCACCGAACGTCATTTCGTCGGCAGCCCGGACGACGTAGCCGAGCAGGTCCAGACGCGCATCCTCGACCACGGCATCGACGGCGTCGTGATCAACCTGATCACCAACGGCGAAGAGCCGGGCATCGTCGACCTCGCGGGCCGCACCCTCGGCCCCCTCGTCGGGAAGTAGTCCCCTACTCGCACTTCACGATCGGCACCGGGTCGTACTTGACGGTCCGGGTGTTCGAGGAAATCTCGGCGCCACTCGCGTGGTCGGTGATCACGCGAGTGTCGCTGACCGTGAACCCGGGCGCACCGCTCGAAGCAACACAGCCAGGCCCCTCCGGCAACGTCACGGTGTTCGGCGACGTCGGCGACGTACGCGGGCCTGTCGTCGACGTGACATCGACGGTTTTGGTTCCCCAGATCCGAACGGTGATGTTCGACGACGTCGCAATCGTCTCGATCATCACGCCGGTCTTCGCCGGATTACGGAACTGCAAGTCGATCGCACCGTCGAAGATGGTCGCCTCACGCGCCTCGGGGTACCGCGAGATGTAGTAACTGTGCTCGGTGTGCGCGACGTCGTCCATGCCGGCGAAGTACGTCGCGTTGTAGAGCGTCGTCGCGAGCTGGCTGATTCCGCCGCCGACAGCTTTGTCCGGACGACCGTTGTTGATGATTCCGGACTCGACGTATCCCTGAGCCGCACCGCGCGGGCCCGTGTACTCGTTGAGCGAGAACGTGTCCCCGGGCTTGATCACGGCCCCGTCGATCTCCGACGCGGCCAGGCCGATATTCACACCAGACGCGTATTCGAAACCACCGGTGGTGAATTCGCCGATCACCTCGTTGATGCCGAGGGCCTCCGCGGCTTCGGTGGTCAACGCCGGCGGGACCGGACCGTACACGGCGGGTGTTGCCCGAGAAGCCGTGCTGCCCAACAGAACCGGAAGTTCCTTGACCGTGTCCGGCCAGTTGATCAGATCACCGACAACACCCGGCACAACCGACGGCTTGCCACCGGCGAAGGTGAACGACGCGTCCTTGGGTTGCACTTCCGTCGACACCAACTGCGGAGTCAGAATCTTGATCGCCGCATCCGTGTTGTACTGCGGAGTCAGCCCACCCGAGCCGTCCGGTGTGAAGGTCAGAACCTCACCGATCTGGTCGACGCCGAGTGTCGCGACCTTGCCGTCACGGCCGTTGACCACGACGTCACCCGAGACAGCCGGAATGGCGACCTCCTGCAGTGCGCGATCGACACCAGCCTGAGTGACCGTCACCGGCACCTCGTCGACCGGAAGATCGACGACGCCACCATCGGACCATTCGGCGGCGAAGGTCGAACCCGCCTTCTGCGTTTCGAGGGCCTGGCCGGCGGCAGGTGAAACACCCGTCGCCTTCCCGTTCTCGAATACAACTGCGCCTTCGACGGGCGCACGATCACTGTTCGCCGCAAGCTGCGCCATGGAGGTGTCCAACGCTTGCTGGTCGACGGTCGACACCACGGGCACCTCGCGGGAGCCGAAGAACGACGTGATGCGGGTGATCGGGTTGATGGGCTGAGCGTTCACTCCGGAAAGCGTCGCCGACCAGTCGACGTCCACACCCGCAGATGCGGGAACGATCTCGGAGTCGACGCCGCCGGCATGTACCGCTACCGGTTCGACGAGCCTCGGGCCGAGTTGGGCGCGCAGCGTGGCCTCCGCGTCGGCGGGCGTGAGATCACCGATGTCCACCCCGGCGACCTGGGTGCCGCGTGGTGTCTTCCCGGACGAGGTGAAGATGTCCACTCCGTAGGCAATCGCTGCGACGGCAAAGATGGCGCCGACTGCTATCGCCGGTTTGACCCACTTGCGGGAAGACGTCGAAGCAGGCGCTTCCGGTTGTTGTTGTTGTTGTTGTGGCACTGGTGGTGCAACTACCGCTGGTTCGCGGACAACAGGCTCGTACTGCTGCTGGATGGGTTCGAACTTCTGGGTGTCGTACTGCTGCACGAACTCGGGGCGCGGCGGCTTCGGGGGAACCACCACCGCCGGGGGCTCGAACTGCTCTGTCTGCTCGTCGATGGCTTCTGTCGCCGGAGCCTCGTCGACTACTTCCGTCGGCGGGGCGTCGTCCGCTGGGACGACGGGGATGACGGTGGTGACTTCGTTTGCCGATTCGTCGTCTGTCAGCTCGTCTACCGCTTCGTCTTCGTCTTCGTCCGCTACTTCTCCGTCTGCCGCCTCTGCGGAATCGACTACGTCTGCGTCGACAGGCTGGGGAGATTCGAGTGATTCGGCCTCGACAACCGTCTCGGTGTCCTCAGCGGTCTGAGGCTCCTCGACCGACTCGGTCTCTTCGACCGCCTGAGGTTCTTCGACCGACTCGAGTTCCTGTTCCGGGAGGGACGAGTCCTCGCTGTTCGTCTTCTCGACGGACGGACCCTCTTCGTCACTCACCTGTTGGCTCCTCGCTGCATCAACCGTCGCTGCGGCGCTCACCGACAACTCAATACAGGATATCCGGACATACGAGAGCCCCGCGCTGCTGCCAGGTCGGGGGTCAGGCAGCAACACGGGGCTGTCATGAATATCGGTAGCTATTCTGCAGCGTTACACGCCTGCGCGAAAAAGTTTGCAAAGAGTTCGGGGATCCGGCCACCCCTCGTGGCCGGATCCCCGATTACACATCCCCTCGCGACGATCACTGCAGGTGAGCGCAGTTTTCACTCGCGTGGGGAGATTGTGGAGCGGTTACCGCTCGATGATCGCCGTGACACCCTGGCCACCGGCCGCACAGATCGAGATCAGGCCGCGGCCCGAACCCTTTTCGGCGAGCATCTTGGCGAGGGAAGCGACGATACGTCCGCCGGTTGCTGCGAACGGATGACCTGCAGCCAAGGACGATCCGTTGACATTGAGCTTGCTTCGGTCGATCGAGCCCAGCGCGCCGTCGAGGCCGAGGCGTTCCTTGCAGTACTCGTCGGACTCGAAGGCCTGCAGGGTGGCGAGAACCACCGAAGCGAAGGCTTCGTGGATCTCGTAGTAATCGAAGTCCTGCAAGGTCAGACCGTTGCGGGCCAGCAAACGCGGGATCGCGTACGTGGGAGCCATGAGCAGCCCGTCCTTGCCGTGGACGTAGTCGACGGCAGCGGTTTCGGAATCGACGAGGTGCGCCAGAACCGGAAGATTGCGCTCGGCTGCCCACTCGTCGGTGGAGAGGAGCACTGCAGAAGCACCGTCGGTGAGCGGCGTCGAGTTGCCTGCCGTCATCGTCGCGTCGCCGAGCTTGGTACCGAAGACCGGCTTGAGCGTCGACAGCTTCTCGACGGTCGAACCGGGACGGAGGTTGTCGTCGCGGGTCAGGCCGAGGAACGGGGTGACGAGGTCGTCGAAGAAACCGCGGTCGTAGGCAGCCGCCATGTTCTTGTGGCTGGCAGCGGCAAGTTCGTCCTGGTCCTCGCGCTTGACGCCGAATTCCTTGGCGGTGATCGCAGCGTGGTCACCCATCGACTTGCCGGTGCGGGGCTCGCCGTTGCGCGGAATCTCGAGGCCGATCATGCCCGCGCGCACATTGCCGAGCAGCTTGATGCGGTCGCCCGTGGACTTCGCGCGGTTGAGGGAGAGCAGGAACTCGCGCGCCTGATCGTTGACGCCGATCGGAGCGTCGGACGTGGTGTCCGTACCGCCGCCGATGCCGGAATCGATCCGGCCGGCCGAAATGGCATCGCCGACGGCGATGATCGACTGCAGTCCCGTGCCACACGCCTGCTGAAGGTCGTACGCCGACGTATACGGGCTCAGCGCGCTGCCGAGAACGGACTCGCGAATGAGATTGAAATCACGGCTGTGCTTGAGCACCGCACCGCCGACGACCATGCCGAGCTTCTCGCCTTGCAGATTGAATCGGCTCACCAGACCGTCGAGCGTCGCAGTGAACATGTCCTGGTTGGACGCCTGTGCGTACGCCTTGTCCGAGCGTGCGAACGGAATGCGATTTCCGCCGACGATCGCAACCGGACGGCGCTGACCTGCAGAATTTGCAGCGGCTGCGGCCGGTGCAGTGCGAGGTGCGGCGGGCTTTGCATTTGAACGGGCTTTGCTTGTCACTTGCGTCTCCAAGGATGGTGCGATTACCTGTTGAAGACTATTCTTACTCAGTAGTAAGTTACTTGTCTATCGCCGCATTCTTCCGATTGCCCGGTGAGAGACAACCCGAAACACAACAGAAGGTAGGACCGTGGCAGCCAGCAAGGGAGCTCCCGACCTCTATTCACAGTTCCTCTCGTCCGCCCCCGGCGCATTCATCGCGTCGAAGGCCGGCCTGCCCAGGCCCGAGAACCTGCGTCGCTACAAAGCAGGGGAACCCGCACTCGCCGGACCTGTCCTCATCGGCGGCAAGGGTCGGCTCGCAGAACCGCTTCGCGTACTGCTCTCCGACTACCCGGCAGCTCAGGCACACGACAGCAGCTTCGGCGGACTCGTGTTCGACGCCACCGGAATCACTCAGGTCAGCGAACTCGAGCAGCTGTTCGAGTTCTTCCAGCCCGTGATCCGCAACCTCGCACCGTCGGCTCGCGTCGTCGTTCTCGGCACGACGCCGGAAGAAACGTCGAGCGTCGACGAGCATGTCGCGCAGCGCGCGCTCGAAGGCTTCACCCGCAGCGTCGGCAAGGAGATCAAGCGCGGTTCCACCGCTCAGTTGGTCTACGTCTCCCCCAAGGCGTCCACCGGACTCTCCGGCGTGGAATCGACTCTGCGCTTCCTTCTTTCGGCCAAGTCCGCCTTCGTCGACGGCCAGGTCATCGTCGTCGGTGCTGAAGATTCCGTCGCGCCCGCGAGCTGGGACAAGCCTCTCGAAGGCAAGGTTGCCGTCGTCACCGGTGCGGCCCGCGGCATCGGTGCCACCATCGCCGAGGTCCTGGCCCGCGACGGCGCTCACGTCGTCTGCGCTGACATCCCGGCCGCCGGCGAAGCACTGTCCGAGACCGCGAACAAGGTCGGCGGCACGTCCCTCGCCCTCGACGTCACGGCAGCCGACGCAGCCGAGGTCCTCGCAGCTCACCTCCTCGAGCGTCACGGCGGAGCGGACATCATCGTCCACAACGCCGGCATCACCCGCGACAAGACCCTCGCCAACATGGACGAGGGCCGCTGGAACATGGTCATGAACGTCAATCTTCTTGCACCGCAGAAGATCACCGAGCACCTCGTCGAGAAGGGCGCCCTCAAGGAAGGCGGCCGCGTCGTCGACGTCTCCTCCATCGCCGGAATCGCGGGCAACCGCGGCCAGACCAACTACGGCACCTCCAAGGCCGGCGTCATCGGCCTCGTACACGCCGAAGCTCCCGTCCTGGCGAAGAAGAACATCACCATCAACGCCGTCGCACCGGGCTTCATCGAGACCGCCATGACCGCCGCCATCCCCTTCGCCACCCGCGAAGCCGGCCGCCGCATGAGCTCGCTCCTGCAGGGCGGCGAGACCGTCGACGTCGCCGAGACCGTCGCATACTTCGCGAGCCCGGCCTCCAATGCCGTTACGGGACAGGTCGTTCGCGTCTGCGGCCAGAGCCTCCTGGGCGCATGATGGCAACAAAGACCGTCGCGCTCACCGAGCAGCCGAGGACCCTCGACATCTACTCCCGCGCGGTACTGGGATTGCTGCCGTGGAACAAGTCCAACTCTCGCTCGGTGCCACAGCAGACCTTCACCCTCACCGGACTGAAGGTCGACACCGACAATCTGGCGGCGTACTGCCGCGTGACCGGACTGCGGTTCGGCGATACTCTGCCGATCACGTACCCCTTCACCTTGGCCTTCCCGACGGTGATGAAGCTGATGGTGTCGAAGGACTTCCCCTTCGCCGCCGTCGGTTCCGTTCACGCCGAGAACGTCATCGAATCACTACGGCCCATCTCCGTCAGCGAACCGCTGGACCTCTCGGTGCATGCCGAGAACCTGCGTGAGCACCGCAAGGGCCTGCTGATCGACGTGATCACCGAAATTCGGGTGGGACGGGAACTGGTCTGGCGACAGACCTCGAGCTTCCTGAACCAGCAGAAGACCTCCCTGTCCGGCCAGCCCGGTCCGGAGCCCAAGGCCGACGAGGTCCCGCCGATGCCGATGAGCACCATCCGCGTCGACCAGACCACGATCAGCAAGTACGCCGCCGTCTCCGGCGACCGTAATCCGATTCACGTCTCGTCTCTGGGCGCGAAGGCTTTCGGTTTCCCGAAGACCATTGCTCACGGAATGTGGAGTGCCGCGGCACTTCTGCGGACCGTCGAGGGTTCCGTCGCGGACAAGGTCACCTACAGCGTGCGTTTCGGCAAGCCGATTCTGCTGCCGGCGACGCTGAATGCCTACGCCGACCGCACCGACGACGGCTGGGATCTGTCGCTGCGTCACCCGAAGAAGGGTTACCCGCACGTCACTGCGACGCTGCGCTGACCTAAGTTTTGTCGGGTTTCCCACCCACCCCAATTGAGCGAACGTACCTTTCGGCGCCTTGGATGCGCTGAAAGGTACGTTCGCTCAGATTGGTTTGGGGGCTATTCGGACTTCTTCTTGCCCGAGAGACCGCGCCACGCGAGGGATTCGAGTAGGTCCGCGGCGGCGTCCACTTCGATTTCCCCACCCGCGACCCGGTCGGCTACCGCCTCACCGGCGCCGACGAGTGCGATGGCGATGATCCCGTAATCGTGCGCGGCATCAGGATCCTTGGTGCTGGACTCGAGCAGATGCGCGGTCAACTCGATCAACCGATCGCGGCTCGACTGCACGGTTCCCGCAAAAGCCTGCTGCCCGACGGCCTGACGGTAGAGCACCATCCACGACTTGCGGTTTGCGCCCACGAACCCGAGGAAGCCCTCGAGAGCGGCGCGCAATTGTTCACGCGGAGTCAGGTTCGGCGCGCCCGCGGGGGCGAGAGCTTCGAGGAAGCGGAGCCCTTCACGATGAATGCACGCTGCGAACAGCTCTTCCTTCGAGCCGTAGTACAGGTACAGCATCGGCTTCGAGATCTCGGCTTTGGCCGCGATGGTGTCCATCGAAGTTTCGTGAAATCCCCTGTCGGAGAACACGTCCACAGCCGCGTCGAGCATCTGCTGCTCACGCACTGCGCGTGGCAGTCGCTTGGTACCGCCGGCCATGCTTCCTCCAACCACAGGGTAAATGTCGATCTTACTCTACGGTAAGATTGTGCGTCGAATCCTGACTTCGACTCAGCAGGTCACGGCACCTTTGGCGGTGGCAACTGTGACGACGGCCTGATCGACCCGTGCCTGCGGAAGCTCACCCGACGCGACGGCCTGCTCGAGATGGTCGAGCACCCGCGGAACGTCATCAGTGGTCAGCCACAGTGCCTGATCGACACCTGCCACCAGCGCAGCCTGAACCGCGTCGGCAATATCGTATCGGTCGGTGATCGCCTGCATACCGCTGAGGTCGTCGGTGAATACCGGGCCGGTGAACGGCGCTGCGCCGTAACCCACTCCGTCGCGAAGCAACGCAACGGCGGCGGGGCTGATGCTGGCAGGGGTACCGGGCTCGGTCAGACCGGGAACCTCGAGGTGCCCCATCATGACGCCTACTCCGGTTCCCGACAGCTCGCGAAAGGGAATCAAGTCCGACGCGATCAGATCCTGCAAGGGCGGCGTTGTCACTTCACCCCGGTGCGAGTCACCCGACGCGCTGCCATGCCCGGGAAAGTGCTTGATCACCGGGAAGATTCCGGCGTCGCGCATACCCTGCGCGTACGCACCGGCGTACGCAACCACGGTCTGGGGGTCGTCGGAGTACGAGCGGTCACCGATCACGGAGTCGTCGGGTTGGCTGCTGACGTCGACGTCGGGGGCGTAGTTGACGGTGATTCCGAGATCCTTCAACCCGCGTCCACGCTCGAGAGCCATCTGGTACGTCTGTTCCACTGTCATGGTCTGCGCTGTTTCCCTGGCCGACGGATCGGGACCGAGGATGTCCGCGACGCGGGAAACTCGTCCACCTTCTTCGTCGATCGTCACCATCAACGGCAACTTCGACGCCGAAGCAACCTGCGGCACTTCACGATTGGTGAGCATCGACTGATCGGTCCAACTTCCGACGAAGATGCCGCCGATCTCCTCGTTCTGCACTATCGACAACGCGTCGTCGGTCCCGGTGACGCCGACGTTGAGCAGCTGGGCAAGTTTCTGACGCAGGGACAGTGAAGCCAGAAGGTCACTACCGCACGACGCGGCGACGGGTGCGGAGCTGGACGCCGCAGGCGTCGACGTGATCTCGGAGGTGGTGCTGGTCGGGGCGCTCGAAACCGGATCGGCGGTCCCGTTTTCGCCCGAGCATCCCGCAACCAACCCTCCGCACAATGCAATGGTCGTCGCAGCCTTCAGAAACTTGATCCGCATACCTCGACCGTAACGGACCCGGTACCCATACACTCCCTCACGGGCACATCGGGACGGTAGCCTGGAAGAGAACCGATTCCCCCGCTGACGAGGAGGTCGTGATGCCACAAGGTCTGATGCTCATCGCGTACGACGGTTCCGACAACGCCAAGCGTGCAGTCGACTACGCGGGGCGTTTCCTCTCCGCCAATCGCGCTGTTCTCGTCACTGCCTGGGAGCCGATGGTTCGCCAGGCCGCTCGCATGTCCGGCCTGTCCGGGGTGATGCAACCGGAGTGGGTTCCCGACGACGACGTCGAGGACATCGCGTACACCGACGCCAAAGTCACCCTCGCCGAGGGTGTCGCACTGGCCGAGGCCGCGGGCCTGACCGTCGAAGGTAGAAGCGCCGAGTGCCGCTCCGCGATCTGGTCTGCAATCTGCGAAACCGCAGACGAATTGGACGTCGACATCATCGTGACCGGCACCCGAGGCACTACGGGTTTGCGGTCGCTACTGCAGAGCAGCGTCGCGGATCATGTTCTGCGTCACAGTCATCGGCCGGTGTTGATCGTCCCTCCGGGGAAGTGACCTTCGCGCATTCCTGATCCGTGGCCGACTAGTGTCGAAACCACCATGGACGGTTTTGTTCTCTCGCGCCCCGATCACAGCGTGGTCACCCGCGGCGTACGACGCAGCTTCGACAGCTCCGACGCAGCCACCCACGCTTTGTCGGCAGGTACGACAAAGCTGATCGTCGGAGCGCTCCCCTTCGACCCCGCTGCCCCAACGGCGTTGTACGAACCTGCCGAGGCGACGATCGCGTCGCGGCCGTGGCAACCGGTCGATCCCCCGGCGCTGCCCACGACCAAGGTGGGCCGGGAGATCCCGTCGTCGTCGGAGCATCTTCGCCGGGTGGAAAAGTTGATCGGACGCCTCCGCAGCGGAGAAATCGACAAGGTGGTCGCGGCTCGCACCGTGGAACTTCGGACGCAGACCCCGATCGCCCCAACCGCGCTCGCCGCACGCATGGCGGCGCTCAATCCCGTCGCCAACACCTTTGCCGTCGACCTATCTGCTGCGGGAGCCGAATTCGAGGGCCACAGCCTGGTCGGCGCAACGCCCGAGGTATTGGTCAGTCGACGCGGGCGCGTCGTGACGTGTCGCCCGTTGGCCGGGACCACAAAGCGATCCGCCGACGCCGATCAAGACCGCGAGGCCGGCGAGAGCCTTCTGCGTTCGACGAAGAATCTGGCCGAGCACGCCTTCGTGACGTCGTGGATCCGCGAGGTCCTGCAACCGATGTGCCGTGATCTGTCGGTGCCGGCAACTCCCGAACTGACCAATACTCACGAGGTCTGGCACTTGGCCAGCCCGATCCGCGGCACGCTGCGAAACGACACCACTGCGCTCGACCTCGCCATCGCGCTGCATCCGACGCCCGCGCTGTGCGGAACACCCACCGACGTGGCACTGAAGGTGATCCGCGAGACCGAGGAACCGCGGCGTTTCTACGGCGGCGCCGTGGGATGGTGCGACGACGCCGGCGACGGTGATTGGGTGGTTGCCATCCGCTGCGCCGAGATCAGTGCAGGCGGCCTCAGTGCCTGGGCCAGCGCGGGTGGTGGAATTGTCGCCGAATCGGATCCGCAGGACGAACTCGACGAGACGTCCACGAAACTGCGCACCCTGTTGACCGCGCTCGGTGCCGAAACCCTCGACTGACCAGCACGTCACGAGGGTAATCGTCCGGATTCTCGAGTACGGGTGATACCTTGACCCGAGCAGTTCGTACGGGCCGGTAAGTCCGTCCGACCGCGAACGACCGACTAACGACCAATTGGGAGATCCGCGATGACGAAGTTCCTTGTCCCCGGTGTGGCCAGCGCTGTCATCGGTGCCGTTCTGGGTGCCGGCGTCATCTTCGGTGTCACGGCCGCCGCGTCGGACAACACTCGTCCCGAGATCGACCGCAGCGGAAACGCAGATTCTTCCGTGCTGAACCAGGTTGAGTACGGCAGCCGCTGAGAGCGCAGGCCTCGCGAGTTCCCGTTCTTCCGCCGACGCAGCGGTGTCTTCGGTAGACACCGCCCCGTCGGCAGAGCCCCTGTCGAAGCGGTGGCTGTTCGGCGCCTCCGTCGTAGCGTTTCTTCTCACTTTTCTGCAATCGCCGGGTCTGATCACCGCTGACACCAAGTACGACCTGACGCAGAATCCGTTCGGTTTTCTCGAACGCGCGTCGCATCAGTGGAGTAGTCAGGCCCCGCTCGGCCAGGTTCAGAACCAGGCCTATGGATATTTCTTTCCGCACGGGCCGTTCTTCGCGCTCGGCGAGTTGGCGAACGTTCCGCCGTGGATCACTCAGCGCATCTGGTGGGCGCTGCTTCTGATCGCAGGTTTCTGGGGCATCATCCGAGTTGCAGAGGCTCTCGGTATCGGCAGTCGTAGTTCGCGCGTCATCGCAGCGGTTGCCTTTGTTCTTTCTCCCCGCGTGCTGACCACTCTCGGTTCGATTTCCTCGGAAACCCTGCCGATGATGTTGGCGCCGTGGGTGTTGTTGCCGGTGATTTTGGCCTTCGGCCCTGTGCGTGGAAAAGGAGTCCCTGGACTCCCTAACCGCTCACGGGGGTTGAGGCGGTTGGCCGCACAATCCGCGCTTGCCGTCGCGCTCATGGGTTCGATCAATGCCGTCGCCACCGCCGCGGCCTGCCTGGTCGCGATCATCTGGTGGCTCTCGCACAAACCCAACCGAACGTGGCTGACGTTCACCGCATGGTGGGCGCTGTTCGTCGCACTCGGCACTCTCTGGTGGATCGTGCCGCTACTGCTGCTCGGCAAGATCAGCCCACCGTTCCTGGACTACATCGAGTCCGCCGGTGTCACCACTCAATGGGCGTCGCTCGCCGAGATACTGCGCGGCACGGACAGTTGGACCCCGTTCGTCTCCCCCGAACGCATTGCCGGCGCCGTTCTGGTCACCCAGCCCGCAGCAGTTGTCGCCACCGGTCTGGTTGCCGCTGCCGGCCTCGCCGGACTCTGCATGCGGTCCATGCCCGCTCGCGGCCGGCTGACGCTCATCCTGTTCGTCGGTATCACCGGTCTGGCCGCGGGGTACGTAGGTGAACTCAGCTCGCCGGTATCGGAGTCGGTGCGTCTGTTCCTCGACTCGGCGGGCGCGCCGCTGCGCAACGTCCACAAGCTCGAGCCGTTGGTCCGTCTACCGCTGGTGCTGGGACTCGCACACCTGCTGGCCAAAGTGCCGCTGCCGGGATCGGTTCCACTCGCCCGATGGCGGCGTGCGTTCGCCCATCCCGAGCGCGAACCGATGGTCGCACTGACCAGCCTGATCCTCGTCGCCCTCACCCTCTCGACGGCCTTGGCCTGGACGGGAAAGCTCGCTCCCCGCGGAGCGTATCCGGACGTCCCCTCGTACTGGAACGAAGCAGCACAGTGGCTCGAGGACAACACCTCCCCCGGATCGGAAGCCGAACGTGCCCTGGTCGTCCCGGGAGCGCCCTTCGGCAGCCAGGTCTGGGGCCTGACGCGTGACGAACCGCTTCAGGCGTTGGCGAGTACGCCGTGGGCGGTGCGTGACTCGGTCCCGCTGACCCCGCCCGGCGCCATCCGAGCGCTCGATTCGGTCCAACGTCTGATCGCCGACGGACGTCCGTCGGACGGCCTCGCGCAGACCTTGCTGGGGCAGGGCATCCACTATCTGGTGATGCGCAACGACCTCGACGGCGAAACGTCGCGCTCGGCCAGGCCGATACTCGTGCACCAGGCGGTCGAAGGCTCGCCGGGGATCGAGCGCGTCGCGCATTTCGGTGAAGACGACAGCCCCGAACCGATCGAAGGGCTGGTCGCGGACAGCGACCTGCGTCCCGGTTACCCGGCCATCGAGATCTTCGAGGTCACCGCGCCTGACGGCACCCCGGCGGTCAGTGGACCGTACTCCGTCGACCTGAACCAGGTTCCGCGCGTTCAAGGCGGTCCGGAATCTGCTGTGCGCCTTCACGAAAGCGGGCTGATCCCGGGGACCGGCCCGATGATTCTCGCCGCCGACGCCGAAGCTGCCGGACTGCCGGTCGATTCGGTCACCGTCACCGACACCCCACGCGATCGGGAAACCGATTTCGGTCAGGTCGACAACCACAGTTCCGCCCTCCGGACGCCCGACGACGCACGTCGTACCTACAATCTGGTGCCCGACTACCCGGTAGCGAACACGCCTCTCGTGGAAGGCCGTTGGAGCGGCGCTTCGATCACCGTTTCCAGCGCAGCCTCCGACGCCACCCAGCTGGGCGGCACTTCACCGTCGAGCAGTCCGGCATCGACGGTCGACGGCGATCCGGCCACCGGCTGGTTCAGCAACGGAATCGAGCGTGCACTGGGCCAGTGGTTGCAGATCGACTTCGACACACCGATTTCCAGTGGCCTGCTCCATCTGACCACCAGCGCCGCGGCGATCGGCGCTCCGGTCAAATGGCTCGAGGTCTCGACACCGAACGGCAGCACGGCGGTGAAGGTGGAGCGTCCCGGTGAGCCCATCACCGTCTCGATCCCGGGCGGCAACACTCCGTGGGTACGCGTCACGGCGACTCACACCGAAAACGGATCGCCTGGAACACAGTTCGGCATCAGCGAACTCTCCGTCGAAGACTTCTCCGATCGCAGCGCGCCGAAGTCCGTCCCGATCCGTTTCGACACGGTCCTGCCGAGTACGCCGACGGGCGCATCCGTGAACGCCTGGGATTTGAGCCAGGAGTTCCCCGGCCGCAACGCGTGCGCCGACTCGACGGACCGCGTGCGGTGCAGCAATGCATTCATGGCGATACCCGAAGAGCCGAGCCGTTTCCAGCGCACGCTCACGGTGCCCGAAAACACAGTCGTTGCACCGACACTGACTGTCCGAGCGCGTCAGGGCAACGCCCTCGAAGACCTGCTTTCCGCCCCAGGCCGAATCACGGCTTCGGGTTCCAGCGACATCGGCGACACACGCGGATCTGCCTTCGCTGCCACCGACGGCGACGCACGCACCACGTGGTCGGCGCCGCAGAGCACCACCGAACCGGGCGGCCCGAAACCGACTCTGACTCTCAACCTTCCCGAACCCACCCTGGTCACCGGCCTGGACATCACACGAGGACTTGGCACCCTGCCCTCGCTGCCGACCAGCGTCGCGGTGAACCTCGGCAACGGACCGCAGGTTCGAGAGCTGCCCGACCTCGAAGACGAAACGCCTCGAACCAGTCGAGTTACCCTCTCCCCCTACGTCACCGACAAGATCGTCCTCAGCGTCACCGATTGGGAACCGGTCCTCGATCAGACGGCACTCGGCTTCGCCCAGTCGCAGCCCACCGGCCTCGCCGAGGTCGGCGTCGTCGGCGCAGACGGGACACCGATCGCCGGTTCCGGCGTGCAGGACACAGACTCATTCGACAACCGCACCGTCACCGTCACCTGTGGCGACGGCCCGACCATTTCGGTTGCCGGACAGCAGTTCCCCACCTCGATCACTACGACGGCGGCCCAACTTCGCACCGGCGCACCGGTCGAGGCACGTGTGTGCGACCTGGACGCGTCGGCAACTTTGCCAGCGGGACAGCCTGAAGTAGTCGTCGAACCGGGCCCCGCATTCTCGGTCGACAATCTGAACCTGACGGCTGTCGGTCCTTCAGCCGCGCAACGGAATACACCGCTCGAATCGACCGCGTGGACGGCGAATCACCGGGAACTCACCGTCACGAACTCGTCCACCGATCAGTTGATCGTCAATCCCGAGAGCACCAGCATCGGTTGGATCGCCACGGCGCCGGACGGTTCCGAGCTGACGCCTGTGGTCGTGAACGGTTGGCAGCAGGGCTGGATCGTGCCGGCAGGCACCGCGGGAACCGTCACCATCGACTTCCCCAGCGACCGTTGGTACCGTCTCGGCATCTTCGGTGGGCTCGTGTTGCTGATCCCGCTGCTGTTCGCAGCTCTTGTCCCCACCCGCCGAGAACCCAAGCCGCTCATACCGCCCCGCCCGTGGCGCAGCGTCGCGGCAGGATGGGTGGGCGTGCTCGCGGCGGCCACCGTCATCGGCGGCGGAGTGGGAGCGGCGATCGCGGTCGTGTGCTCGATCCTCGGACTTGCCGCGCTGCGAATCTTCGGCCCGGCTCGGACCGCACGCATTCTGGTCGGCACTGCCGGCGTGGCCGCGATGATCGGCATCACGCTGCTCTCGACCGGACCGTGGCGGGCACCGGGCGGATACGTGGGCGACTCGTTCGCGATTCAGTTCTCGATGTTGGTGGCCTTGGTCGTGACCGGGTTGGCCACGTTGCCCTTTGCCGGTTCACCGATGTGGCGACGCTTCTCCCACCGCGTCACCGCGACGCGCGCCGGTTCCTCCACCAAGGCGTAACTGGCCGAGGCCACAGCGACGCTCAGGACGACCGTGAGGGCCAGGACGTAGAAGAAGCTGCCCGAGAACGGAACTATGCCGAATACGGGGAACACAGCGTTCAGTACGGCCAGGTGCCAGATGAACAGGCCGTAGGACCAGCGTCCGATTGCCAGCGCCAAAGGACTGGCCAGGAACCGATGCTGCGATTGATCGCGCAGAACCAGTGGCGCGATCAACGAGAAGCTGATGATCGCACCGAGTGCAATCTTGATCGCGTACTGCCACGGCTCCGGCCGCACCAGACCTTCGGGCCCGGCCAGATCGGTGCACGAGAGAACGAAGGCGACAAAGGCAATAAGGGCCAGGAGCACCCGACGGTGCGCGAGTCGATGCACCCACGTCGACGGGCCAACTGCCAACTCGGCCAGCACCATGCCGGCGCCGAACCACGGCAGGTAGCCGGGCAACCAGTTGTCGTGGTGGATGGCGTCCGGCGTCGGAATCGGAATGAATGCCCACGCCAGGGCCAGCACCGACACTCCGAGCAGAAGCGGTAGCCGGTACCGGGCAGTACCGCCGCGCAACCGCACCATCAGATACGCGAACAGTGGCAACAGAACGTAGAACGCCACCTCGACCGACAGGCTCCACATCTGCGTGAGCCCCTCGGTGAGCGTCAACGGCACGAAGACCTGTGCCAACCCGAGATTCGCGAGCCACACCTGGTAGCCCCCACCGGCGCCGGGCAGGAACAGCAGGATCAGGACCACCGCCACCCAGTACGCCGGCAGGATGCGCGTCGCGCGGGAGATCCAGTACCGGACCGTCGGCTGCGGCTGCCCGATTCCACGGGCCTTTGCCGCGTGCGGACGCCACAGCAGAAATCCGGACAAAGCAAAGAACACCGCTACGGCGAGGTCGAGACGGCCGAACGCCCGCCCGATCGCGCCGGATTGCGCTTCACCGGTCTGGAACGCGACATGGGTGACGAGGACGCCGAGCGCCGCCAATCCACGCATACCGTCCAAAGCCGGAACGAAGCCCCGAGCCTGTGGCGGGACCGTCTGAGAGGAATTCGTGGAACTGATCATCACGGATAAGTGTGCACCCCAGGCCGATTGAGGGAAACCACCAGGGACTCACAACAAAATGCCTGGCCAATTCATGCCCTCATGCGACAAACCGGGCCGGTGGACTGTTAGTGTTCTGCCACACATGGTGTCCATCGGGGGCCCCATGCGATCTGCGCAGCTCATATTGTGCCGGTTGGGGAACCTCGAAAGACTTAACGGGTTAGGAGTCACAGCATGGCGGAACGCTCAGGGCCGAGCCGGATACTTCCTTGCATTCTGGTGGGCCTCGGTGCCTTCCTTTTGGCCATCGCCATCCTCATTCCTACCTACACGGTAGGCAAGCTGGAGAAGACGCCACTCGACCTCGAGGTGACCACCGTCGCCACAGGCACCGGTAGCGTCCTCAACTCGGCGGCCCTCCTCGCCGGTAAGGCACAGGTCGACAACAACGTGCCGATCGTCGCTCAGCGCTACGTCACCACGCAGGACCCGTCCGACGCCGACATCATCACCGTCGAAGCCGGCCAGACGGTCCGTCGTACCGACAAGCAGGGCGATACCGGGCTGCTGACCGCGACCCTGGACCGCGTCACACTCGATCGCGTCAGCTCGATGCCGACCAACGATCCGGTCGGAACCGTCCAGACCTCCAGCGACCAGCCCGCCGAAGAAGTTTCCCGTGACGGTCTGCAGTACAAGTTCCCGTTCAACACGGAACAGAAGAGCTACCCCTACTTCGACCTGAACGCTCGCGCCACGAAGGACATCGACTTCGTCGAAGAGACCGAGATCAACGGTCTGAAGGTGTACCACTTCCAGCAGACGATCGATCCCGTCGACCTGTCGAAGGTCGTCAACTCCCCCACCAACAAGCTGAGCCTGCCCGCCGACACCTGGGGCGTTCCCGGTGGCGCTACTCCGATCACGATGACGCGTTGGTACACCAACGTCCGTGACCTGTGGGTCGAGCCCAAGACCGGCGTTGTCGTCAAGGGCCAGGAGCAGTTGCACCAGTACTACGGACGCAACAAGGATGCCGTCGACGTCGAGGTTCTCAAGGTCACGCTGCCCTTCGACGAAGCCACCATCGAGTACCAGGTCCAGCAGGCCCGTGACGGCATGGACAAGCTCTCGCTGTTCGGCCGCACCGTCCCGATCGTGGCAGGTGTCCTCGGTGTCATCGCACTGATCGCCGGTATCTTCCTCGGGATTCGCAGCGGCAAGGGCGGAACCCCGGCCCGCGCTGCACACGGCGGAACGAACCAGAATCCCAGCGGCCAGGGCTCGCCCGAGCCGGCTCCGGGTGAGCACGACTGGACCTCGGACGACACCCAGGTGATCCCGCGTCCGGATCTGCGCAAGGACTGATTCAGGCAGTAAGCAGAGCGCCCCTTCCACACGGAAGGGGCGCTCTGCTGTGTTTCGGGACTTTGTTGCCGGATCGGCGTACGGATTGGCGCAACGGGTCGTTCCCTCCGCGTGGTCGCGGGCTTACCGTTTTCTGGAAGTCCAGACCACCCCCCGAACACGAGGAGCCACATGCCCGCATCAACAGTTCTGGGTTCGCACATCTGTGTCAGCGATCTGACGCGACGGAGATTTGTTGTCGGCAGTGCTGCATTCTCCGGGCTGTTCGCCGCCGGTTGCGCACGATCTGCCGGTACCGAGGGCGATGCAGCCGGGATGCGCACGGTCACGACCTCGCTCGGAACCTACGACATTCCGGTGACCCCGAAGCGCGTCGTCGCCATCGACTCCCGACTCGACCTCGAACCGGCCGTCGCGATGGGCCTGCCGGTCATCGCGTACAGCTTCGACGCCGCCGAACCGTGGGTTCCGGCCGATCCCACGGCGCAGGTGTTCGAGGCACCGGTCAACGTCGAGGCAATTCTCGCGCTGGAACCGGACCTGATCATCTGCACCGACATCGGTGAGGCCTCCGACATGTGGCCGCTGCAGCAGTTGAGCCAGACGGCTCCAGTGCTTCCGATGGACTTCACGCGTCCATGGCGCGAGAACATCGACCAGTTGGCGAGTTGGCTGAATCGCACTGAGAACCCTGAGGTCCGTCAGGTCATCGGAGCGTACGAGGACAAGGCAGCCGGACTGAAGGAACGCCACGCCCAGAGCTTGGCGAGCAAGCAGATCGTGCTGCTGAACTACGTGAATCAGAAGGTCAACGGCGTCAACCGTAAGGGCATCTCCACGCAGGTGGCCGAGGACCTCGGCGTGCGACTCCAGTGGCCGGTCGAGGGACAGAAGGAGATCTCCACCGAAAACCTCGTGACTGCCCTCGACTCTGCCGACGGAATGATCGTCACCACCGCGCCCGGTGTGGATCCCGTCAGTGACGACCGTGCGATGTGGAACCGTATCCGCGCAGTACAAGGCGACAATGTCGTCTACACGGGTGGAAACATCAACTACGGATCCGTCTACACCGCGATGCGTACGCTCGACTACTTCGACGATTTGTTCACGCGTCTGGAGAACTGACGCCGCTGTGAGGTGCCGGCCCGGCGCGGTCGGCACTTCGCACCGCGGCGACGGACACCGCCAACGCCGTCGTCGACGCAACCACGACGGCGACGCCGATCAACTCTCCCGGCGTCTTCGCCCACACGAGCATGACCGTCGCCTCCACGGCCAGTCCTGCCCACGCCAGAAGGGCCACTCGCGTGCGTTCTGACGCGATTGCGGACAGCAAGGCACCCTGGAGTACCGCCAGCGCTGCACCGTGCAGGGCGAAAGCCCACAGCATCGGAGCGACGGCGGCGTACGCGTCGCCCACGAGCATCGGCACCAGCGGGCCTGCAACCGCCGCCCCCAGAACCAACACGGCGCCGATACCGACGAGCACCGCCAACGCCGAGCGAACCGCCTGCGCCGAGTGCGCCGGATTCGCCATCTTCGGGTACAGCACGACGCCCACTGCCTGTGGAAGCCAGAACGCCACCTTCGTCGCGACGGCGCCGAGTGCGTAGACACCGGCGTCGTATTCGCTGAGGACGACGCGGACGATCAGCAGATCCAGCGAAGACAACGCGATCAGCGCGAGCTGAACCTGCGACGCCGCGAGCACGGAGACAACCCCGATCCGCACCGGACGGTCCTCGCTCACCGAGACGGTTCGGTCGACCACACGAACTATCGCCACCAGCAACGCAGTTCCGGCCGCGCCCGCGACCAAGGCGGCGCCTGCTCCGCCGCCGAATGCCAGAACGATCACTGCCGGAAGGACTTTCATCACCCCGGCCCCGGCCAGTACGGCGCTGAGAGTGCCGAATCGGCCGTGCCCCTGCAACAAACCCTGCTCCGTGGCCAGCAGAACCAACATGGGCGCGGTCACCAAGGCCGAGAACGCCGCCACGATTCCGGTGTCGAGTAGCCATGCCATCGCCGGAGCGAGCGCCACCGCGAGAACGGCGACGATCGCGGTGCATCGATACCCCAACGACCGCAACGCATCTGTGCTCTTGCCACGCACCGCCTCGCGGGCGACCACCGTCTGCAAGGCCAAAGCCGGAACCGCAAGTACCAACTGGGCGGCAAGCAGACTCGCGAACTCTCCGTAGCCGACCGGACCCAACCATCGGCTGGCCAACCATGCCAACAGGTACGACGCGACATTGGCCGTCATCGATCCCACCAAAACCATGCCGACCCCGGCCGCGGCGGCGCGATCGAGTGGTTGGCGAGGCATGGCAGTAATGATGCACCACGTATCGTGCGCGTCATGACAGTGCAAGCCGGATACCGCCGTTACCTGCCTGCGGCGTACAGCCTGGCGCTGGCACTGTTGACCCTCGGACCGCTGCTCGGCCCCGGCTACCTACTGCTGCGCGACGCCGTCAGCACGCCGCGCTCGTACCTGACCGACTCCGCCCTCGGACTCACCGACGCCGCAGCCCGCGCTGTTCCCCAGGACGCGCTGATCGCAGCGTTGAGCACCGTGATCGACGGCGGACTGGTGGTCAAGTTCATCCTGCTCGTGGCGCTCTGGCTCGCCGGTTGGGGTGCGGCGCGCATGGTCGCCGTCCTGCTGCCGACGGCCGGTCTCGGTCCACAACTGGTCGCGTCGACGGTGATGCTCTGGAACCCCTACGTGGCCGAGCGCCTGTTGCAAGGACATTGGAGCCTGCTGACCGGATATGCCGCACTGCCGTGGATCGTGTGTGCCGGAATCGGAGTTCGCCGAGCCACGCCCGGGTCTTGGTGGGCGTTGGCCGCGTCATTTGCATTCGCGGGCCTGACACCTACCGGCGCTCTGCTCGCTCTGACGGCCGCGCTGGTGGTGGTTGCCACCCCAGGAGGCCGAACCTCGGCCATGCGGCGAGTCTGCGGCGCTATCGGACTGTTCCTCGTCGCCGCCTCGCCGTGGTTGGTCGCGACCTTCGTATCCGGAGCAGCCGGCGACGGTTCCGATCCGGCGGGAGTCGCCGCCTTTGCCGCCCGAGCGGAACCGGGCCTCGCGACACTCGGCAGCCTCGCCGGTCTCGGCGGTATCTGGAACTCGGCAGCGGTACCGTCCACGCGCACAACACTCTTCGCTTTGGTCGGAACAGTTCTACTGCTTGTCGTGGTGTTTACCGGTGTGCCCGCTCTATGGCGCCGACGCCGGAACCCCGTTGTCAGTGGACTCGGCGCGCTGGCCCTGTGTGCGGTGCTCGCTCCGACCCTGGGCGCCACTCCGTGGGGGCTCGACGCCGGCCGATGGTCGGTCGAGGTTTTCACCGGCGCCGGGCTGCTGCGTGACGCGCAGAAGTGGGTCGCGCTGGCCGTACCGTTCTACGCACTCTCTGCCGCCGCCGCGGTGATGTGGGCGGGCAATCGGTTCTCCCTTCCCCGTCCGACATTCTCGATCGCCGCCGTCGTGGTGACGATCGTGGCGCTACCGGATCTGATGTGGGGCGTCGGCGGCGCGTTGAAGCCCGTGCACTATCCCGGGTCCTGGACCGTGGTGGCCGAGCAACTACGAGACGAAACCGGTGACGTTGCAGTGCTTCCCGCCGGGATGTTCCGTGCCTTCCCCTACAGCGGTGACGCGCCGGTACTCGATCCAGCACCACGCTTCCTGCCCCTCGACGTTCTGCAGACCGGCCAACTGGTGGTTGCCGGTGGTGCTGTCGGCGGTGAAGGAACCCGGGCCACCCAGGTCGAGGATCTGCTGCTTGCCGGCGGGACTCCTACCCAGCTGGCCGATCTCGGAGTCGGATGGGTACTGATCGAGCTCAGGACACCAGGCCAGTTGGGCAAGGCGGCAGCGACACTCGACGGCTTGGAACAGGTCTTCGCCGACAACGATCTCGAGCTCTACCGGGTACCGGGAGATGTTGCCGCGCAGGAAGCCTCGACCGGCGCCCGAACGGCCGTCATAGTTGCGCATCTCGCCTGGATACTGATGGGCGTGATCGCGCTGATCTCAGTCGAACTGAACCAGAACCGAATTCGACTCGCGCGGCGCGGCCAGTCCTGAGACCCACCGACCGTCCTTGTGTGCGGTCAGCACCTCGAGCACTCCGGTGCCGGTCTGCTCCCAGGAGAACTCGCCGGACCACACGCGAGCCTTCTCACCGAGCACCGTACGGAGTTCGTGGTCGCGGAGCAGGGTGCCTGCAGCCTGCGTCAGATCGGCGATGTCACCGTCATCGGCGTGCTCGCCCCCGACCAACAGCCCGGTCACTCCGTCGACGATAGAGTCGGTCAGACCTTTGGAACTGCGGTAACCGATCGTCGGAACACCGTGCTGCGCAGCCTCGATGACCGCCAGGCCCCATCCTTCCTTCCGTGAAGGCATGAGGTGAATCCACGACTGCGCAAGGAGTTCATGTTTACGGGCCTCGTCGACGTGACCGTAGAACGAGACGGCGTCACCGATTCCCAACTCTGCGGCGCGATCCCGCAGATTCTGCTCCCACCAACCGCCACCGATGACGTCGAGATGGATGTCCGGAAGCGTCGGACGCAGAGCTGCGACTGCCTCGAGTGCGTCCTCGATCTGCTTGTGCGGCACCAGTCGTGAGAGAACCGAGATGGTGGGACGCTCGGCCCTGGTGATCGATCCGCCCGCGTCGACGCCGACGGGGAGCCGGTCGGCACCGTTGCGCACCACGGCAATTCGTTCGCGCTCGACACCGAGGTCCACCAATTCTTCGGCCGAAGGAAGTGACACCGTCAGATACTGGCTACGTCGATGGGTGCGCGGTGACAATCGCGATTCGACCCACCAGCCGATCCGACCGACGAGCTTGCCTGCCACCGGCCATTGTTCACGATGGCAGTGATGGACCAGAAGCGTGACCGGCGCACCGGCCACGGTCTTCGAGAAGAAAGGGATGCCGTTCTGGGTGTCGATCACCGCGTCGGGGTGAATGCCCTTGAGCGATCCGAAACCCAGACGCCCGGCGGCAATGGCAGCCAGAGCGCGGGGGTACACGCTGAAACGACCACCGGCCCGGCTGATGGTGATGCCGTCGCGAACCTCCGACGCCGGCGCCCCGGGATACGACGCCGTCCGCAGCGTCACCTTGATGCCGCGCTCGGCCAACTGGGATCCGACCTGCTCGAGGTAACGCTCGCTTCCACCGCCCTGGGGATGCCCGGTATCGCGCCAGCAGAGCAACAGAACCTCGCGCACGTGCGTTACTCCCTGAGTTGGTCGGTGGCCACCCCGGTTCGGGCGATCCTGCGGGATGCCCCGCCTGACCGGCCGGTAACCCTGCCGAACACCCTAACTGTTCGAGCGTCCGTATTGCCGCGCTCCTGACGGTGTTCGTGGACCGGGCGGCCCAGTGGCTAAAGTTGCTACCCGTGACCAAGCCCGCAGTGACCCGCATTTTCGGCCGACGGGCAACCCTGAAACGCTCGTTCGGCCTGCTCAGCGACTTCCGCCACGAGCAGTCCGCGCCCGATATCTTCTACGGCGCGCTCGCGCGCGACTCCGTCGAATTGATCTCGGACCTGCACGAAGGTCACACCGGACGATCCCTCGACGGTCTCACCGTCCTCGACGTGGGCGGCGGTCCGGGCTATTTCGCGGAGGTCTTTCAAGCCGCAGGTGCCCGCTACATTCCCGTCGAACCCGATCCTTCGGAGATGCACGCAGCGGGTCTGACGGTGGGCGGCGCGGTGCGTGGATCCGGTTTGGCACTGCCGTTCCTGGACTCGTCCGTCGACATCTGCTTCTCCTCCAACGTGGCCGAACACGTCAGTGAACCCTGGCTGATGGCCGAGGAAATGCTGCGAGTGACCAAGCCCGGCGGCTTGATGGTTCTCTCGTACACCCTGTGGTGGGGTCCGTTCGGTGGCCACGAAACCGGACCGTGGCACGCACTGGGCGGCGAGTACGCGGCCAAGCGGTACCTCCGCAAGACCGGACGCGAACCGAAGAACAGATTCGGGGTGTCGTTGTTCAAAGTCGGCGCCACCGACGGCTTACGCTGGGCCCGTGGAACCAGCCAGGGCACATTGCTCGCCGCGATCCCCCGCTACCACCCGTCGTGGGCGTGGTGGATGGTCCGAGTCCCCGGCCTGCGGGAGTTCCTGGTGAGCAACCTCGTCGTGGTTCTCGAAAAGCGATAGCGACATGCGCCTCGCACTCGACATCGGTGGCACCAAGATGGCTGCCGGCGTCGTGTCCGAGGACGGCCGTGTTCCCGTAGTCGACAGCGTTCCGACGCCGCAGACCGACCCGTGGGGAGCGTGTGCGGCGCTGCTCGAGCGAGTCGCCGACGGCCGAGACGTCGACGGTGTGGGCATCGCGTGCGCCGGGCCGGTGGACACCGTCGCCGGCGTCGTCGCCCCCATCAACATCTCCAAGTGGGCACAGGGATTCGAGCTGGTAGCGGGCGTTCGCAGTGTTTTTCCCGACGCCGGAACCGCCCTCGCCATGGACGGAGCCGCAGCGGCTTTGGCGGAGTTCCACCACGGCGCCGGACGCGGGACCCCGAACCTCCTGAGCCTGGTCGTCTCGACGGGAATCGGCGGCGGAATCGTTCTCGGCGGCGAGATTGCTCGGGGTCGCACGGGGAACGCCGGTCACATCGGCCACCTCGTCGTTCCAGGCTCTGCCGAACCGTGTAGCTGCGGGGGCGTCGGCTGCCTCGAGACGGTGGCCAGTGGGCCCGCCGCGGTGCGATGGGCTCGTACCCAGGGATGGACGGGCACCACCGGCCGTCAGCTCGCCGAGAGCGCACACAGCGGGGACACCATCGCCGTGGACTCACTTCGCCGCGCCGGCACGGCACTCGGTGGTGCCATCGCCTCGGCGGCCGCCCTCCTGGATGTGGACCTCGCGGTGATCGGCGGCGGTTTCGCCCAGTCGGGTACACCGCTGTGGGAACCGATGCTCGACGCGGCTGCCCGACATGCCCGTTTGTCGTTCATTCAAGAGCTCCGGATCGTTCCCGCCGAGCTGGGTGACGCCGGAACTCTGACCGGCGCGGGCTTGCTCTCACTCACCGCCGTTATCTGACACGCGTTCTTCCCCGATAAATCCGCAGGGAGTCCCACTAAACGGGTGCCACCTGTTCCCAATTTCTGTAACGTGTTTTAGTGTTCTGACTCACACCGTTACGGGCATTGCACGTGACGCCTACGGGAAGGAGGTGACCGTGAGCCCAGACGCTTCCTCATCTGACGTTGCCTCGACCGCTTCTTCGACAGATGAAGCCGAGCATCACGCCCAGGTCGCCCGACCGAGCGATTCCCTCCGCGACACCGAAGACCTCCGTGAGCGACTGGAACGGTGGATGGCCGGGAAGGTGCCGAGCGGATCCACCGTGACCGTCGCCGACGTCACCTTGCCCGCAGCCAACGGCATGTCCAGTGAAACCATTCTTTTCGACGCCACCTGGGACGGCGATCATCATCCCTTGGTCGCCCGGGTGGCGCCGACGGAATCGACCATGCCGGTGTTTCCGACGTACGACCTCGAATCCCAGTTCCGCACCATGGCTCAGGTGCGAGAGCATTCGGCGGTGCCCGTGCCTGCGGTGTACTGGTCAGAGTCCGATCCGGACGCGTTGGGTGCCCCGTTCTTCGTGATGGAACGAATCTCCGGCGACGTGCCGCCCGACGTCATGCCGTACAACTTCGGATCTTGGGTCACCGAAGCGTCCCCCGAGCAGCGAAAAACCCTCCAGCGCAGCTCGGTCGGCGTCCTGGCTCAATTGCACGCCATCGACAAGCCTTGTGAGCGTTTCGACTTCCTCCGACTCCCGAATTCGGGAACGACTGCACGAGAAGCATTCACGGCGCACATCGCCGAGCAGCGCGCGTACTACGAGTGGGTGGTTTCCGACGGCGTCAGATCACCGCTCATCGAACGTGCCCTCGACTGGATCGAGGAGAACAATCCCGCGGACGATTCTCCGGCGGTGCTCTGTTGGGGCGACTCGCGCATCGGCAACGTCATGTACCAGGACTTCGCGCCGGTAGCCGTACTCGACTGGGAAATGGCAACTCTCGGCCCACGAGAGATGGATCTGGGCTGGATGGCATTCCTGCACAGGTTCTTCGAGGACATCGCCGGACTGGCCAACCTACCCGGTCTTCCCGACTTCCTTCGACTGCCGGATCTCGCGCAGACCTACGCCGAGATCACCGGCCACACCCCACACGATCTGGAGTTCTACGTTACCTACGCCGCACTGCGCCAGGCGGTGATCATGTGGCGAATCCAGGCCCGCGCCATAGCTTTCGGGCAGTCGCAGCGCCCCGAAGACCCTGACGACATGATCATGCACCGCGCTTCGCTCGCCGCGATGCTCGACGGTACCTACTGGGAGAGGTTGGCCTGACATGCTCTCACCGATGGACGACTATCCCGTTCACCAGATCGCCGAACCGATCCGTCACGTAGCCACCTCGGATCGAAACTTCTACGACCGCTACTACTTCAACTGCTACCCCACCGAATCCCCCGACGTGTTCCTCATCGTCGGACTCGGCCAGTACCCCAACCTCGGCGTCATGGACGCATTCGCAGTGCTTCGCCGCGGCGACGACCACATCGTTGCTCGCATGTCGAAGGCTCTGGGCGCCGACCGTACCGACACCACCGTCGGACCTTTGCGCATCGAAGTGCTCGAAGGACTGCAGAAGCTCCGCGTCGTCCTCGAGCCGGGCAGCGACTACGATCTCTCCTTCGACATCACCTTCGATGCCACCATCCCGGCAGCGCTCGAGCCCAAGCACTTTCGCCGCCAACTCGAACGAGTCACGTTCGACACCTCACGCTTCCTGCAGACCGGAACCTGGACCGGATCGCTCACCGTCGACGGGGAGGAACTCGCGATCGACCCCACGACATGGCGGGGAAACCGCGACCGCTCGTGGGGCGTGCGCCCGGTCGGAGAAGCCGAACCGCAAGGCAGACGCGCCGTGGACGGAATCCAGAACTTCTTCTGGATCTATGCGGTCATGCAGTTCGACGAGTTCACGATTTCGGTGATCATGCAGGAAGACGAACAGGGCAGGCGCATCGTCGAAGAAGCCATGCGGGTGTGGCCGGACGAAGCCAGGGACAACGAATGGCTCGGCCGGCCCGAACACGAGTTGACGTTCTGCCCCGACACCCGCGATGTCACCGGAGCGATCGTCACCTTCCACCGGCCGGGCGGTGAAGTCCTCACCGTCACCTGCGAACTGTTGCTGGCCAACTACATCGGAATCGGCACCGGCTACGGACTCGAACAGGACTGGCGTCACGGAATGTGGCAGGGCGAACTCGTCGTACAGGGCCTGCGCCACAAGGTCCACGAGATCGAACCGTTCCAACGCATGTTCTCCCCCGTCGACAATCTCGCGTCCTTCACGCTCACCGAAGGCGCGAACACCCATACCGGCACCGGTCTCTTCGAGGTAGCCGCCATCGGACCGCACGAGAAATACGGATTCACCAGTTTCACCGACACCGCACAGGCAGACGACGCGTATGCCCTCGCGGCGACCGACAACACCGAGGAATGAATTGATGACTGACTACGACAAGCTCTACATCGGTGGAGCATGGGTGGCCCCGGCCACCGACCAGGTACTCGAAGTGTTCTCTCCCGCAACGGAGGAGCGCGTCGGCAGCTGTCCCATCGCAGCACCGGCAGACATCGACGCGGCCGTGTCCGCAGCCCGCGCGGCGTTCGAGGGACCGTGGTCACGCACCACCCCCGCCGAGCGCGGCGCGATCCTCGCCAAGGCCGCCAAGCTGATCGAAGAGCGCAGCGCGGAGATCAACCAGCTCATCTCCAACGAGATGGGCCAGCCGCCCGCCATGGTCGGCATGATGCAGCAGACCCCGTCGATGGCGACGCTGGGCTACTACGCCGAGCTGGCCGACAAGTTCGCGTGGGAAGAGAAGCGCACCGGCGCATTCGGGCAGACCAAGGTGACCCGTGAGCCCGTCGGCGTCGTCGCCGCCGTGCTGGCCTGGAACGTCCCGCTGTTCCTGGCGATCAACAAGCTGGCCCCCGCGCTGCTCGCCGGCTGCACCGTACTGCTCAAGCCCGCACCCGAATCCCCTCTCTCCGTCCACGTGATCGCCGAGATCTTCACCGAGGCAGGCGTTCCCGAAGGCGTCATCTCCGTGCTCCCCGGCGGAGCCGAGACCGGCGAATACCTGGTCTCTCATGCGGGCATCGACAAGATCACGTTCACCGGATCCAGTGCCGTCGGCCGCAAGATCGGTGCCATCGCCGCACAGAACCTCAAGCGCTGCTCCCTCGAACTGGGTGGCAAGTCCGCCGCGATCATCCTCGAGGACGCCGACATCGCCGCCGGAATGCCGATGCTCGTCATGTCCGGCCTGATGAACACCGGTCAGGCCTGTGTCGCTCAGACCCGAATCCTCGCTCCCCGTTCGCGTTACGACGAGGTCATCGAGGGAATGAAGACCGCCGCAGGCTTCATGACCGTCGGCGATCCGTCCGATCCCGCAGCACAACTCGGCCCGCTGATCTCCGAGAAGCAGCGCGAGCGCGTCGAGGGATACATCGCCAAGGGCAAGGAAGAAGGCGCACGCGTCGTACTCGGTGGTGGACGTCCCGCCGGCCTGGACAAGGGCTGGTACGTCGAGCCGACGATCTTCGCCGACGTGGACAACTCGATGACCATCGCACGTGAGGAGATCTTCGGACCCGTTCTCTCGGTGATTCCGTACGACTCCGAGGACGAGGCCATCAAGATCGCCAACGATTCCGATTACGGCCTCGCCGGATCGGTGTGGACCACCGACATCGATCACGGACTCGAAGTTGCCGCGCAGATCCGCACGGGTACCTACGCGATCAACTGGTACGCCTTCGATCCCGGATCACCGTTCGGTGGTTACAAGAACTCCGGTATCGGTCGCGAGAACGGACCCGAGGGCCTCGAAGCCTTCTGCGAGACCAAGTCCGTACTCATGCCGCCCGGCTACGTGGGCTGACCCACCCGAGGCCAGCACCCTTTGCTGACAGTTGGCACCCGTTCCGACCTGCCGGAACGGGTGCCAACCCCATGAAATGGGTGCCAACTCCCAGCGAATCCACAGATCCACCCGGTACCGTCGAAAACGAATCAGTCATCTCACAAAGGACATTCATATGCTCACCAACGCCATCAACGCTTTCCTCGCACTCTGGGGCAGCGCCTCCGTCGGCAGCAGTGGATACCAGATCCCGCCGGGAACCCTTCCGTTCGGTTCCTGAGACAGGACAACAGAACCCGCTGAGCGCACGTCGCGCTCAGCGGGTTCTTTGCTCTCACCGACTCTGCATCTATCGGTCCAGAACGTGATCCACCAAGTGATCCTCGTGACCGGACACCAACGCGTCGGCGTCTCCGGCGTTCACATGACCGAACCACGTACCACCAGGGTTCGCGATCACCAAGGGCCCAAGGTTGCACGGGCTCAGACAACCCGTTCCCGTCACCTTTGCCGACGTTCCTTTGGCCGCGGCGCTCATGGCTCGGTGCAACGGTCCCGCTCCGTACGCCATACAGCGCGGGCCCTTGCACACCAACAGATGAGTCTCGTGCGGTTCGATCACGGACCAGGCCGGACTGCGATACGACGCCGGACTGGCAGTGATCGGCTTTCCCGCCGAGTCGAGTTCGTCGATCACCTGCGCGGCCACTGCACCTTCCAAAGATTCCGATTCGTGTAGCGACACTTCCAGTTCGGCGTCGATCCGGGTTTCACGCCAGTTCGCGACCGCCTTGCTGGTCCACGTGAGCAGGTACCGATCCCTCGGAACCGCAACGGGAATCAACACGACCTTGTCCACGTCATCGGTATGCGCTCGATCGAGTTCCTCGTGAAGGCTCGGCGACGCGATGTCGAGGTACGCAACGCAAACGTCGACGTCTGTGCCCGCCTGAACAGCGTCGAGCATCCGCCGTGCAGCCGACTCGTCCAGGCCACTGACAGTCGGCCGTAATACGACGATCACCCGACGCGAGGACCGATTGTCGCTCATGCCGACGGCGCGGTTGTCCAGTCGATGCTGCTCGACGGAGCCAGCCCGAACTCTTCGATCTTCGCGCGCAACTGTTCCGCGCCGTAGATGTTGGGGAATCCGCTGGTGAACATGGCGAGCGGAAGTACGACGAAGCGGTTCTGCTTGACGGCGTCGAGGTCGCGTAGGCCTTCTCGGCTCTTGATCGCGTCGATCTTCCCCTGTACTTCGTCAGCGCTCTTCTTGTAGTCCATGATCACGATGACGTCGGGTTCGGACTTCGCTACGGTCTCCCAGCTCGCTTTGAACCAGGTGTTGTCGACATCGGCGAACACGTTGGTTCCTCCGGCCGCGTCGATGATTCCGTTGGGGGCTCCGTTGCCTCCACTGGTGTACAGATCTTCTTCACCGCTGTCGTAGATCAGTACCTTCGGCTTGTCGGCGGCATCCGGCGCCGACTCCAGACGCGCCAAACGCGAATCCAATTCGGTCTGAGCCTGGGCGGCGGTGTCCTCGGTTCCGAACAGCTTTCCGTAATTGGTCACGTCCGCACGGAGAGCATCCCACGGCCCCATCGTTCCGAGCGCGGAATCCGCGGCGGCGCTCTGCCGACAACTGTCGGAGATGACATATGCATCGATATTGTTGCTCTGCAGTGATTCCGGCGTCACGCCGGAGGCGCCCTTGAACAAGCCGCTGTAGGACCCGACCACCAGGTCCGCCTGCTTACCCAGAATCGTCTCCATCGTGATCGTTCCGTCCAGGTGTGGAACGTCGGCGATTCCGGGACCGAACATCGAGTCCATGACCGCGTCGTTGTTCGTGTTCAACACGACGGCAGCGAGGCGATCCAGACCGCCGACTCGGAGAATGGTGCCGATATTGGCCGCATTGCTTGTCGCAACAACTTTTTCGATCGGACGTTGGAAAGTGCTTTCCGTTCCGCAGTTCTCCAGCGTGACCGAAGTCTTGTCCGCGGAGTCGTCGACGGGCGTGGTTGCCGAGCATCCGGACACGGCCAACAACGCTGTTGCGGCTGCGACCGCACCGAACGACGCTCGGGTCTTGACGTGTATCAAAGTGCACTCTCCGAAAATGTGTGTTGTGGTTGAGGATTTCGTGATTCGAATACGAGGTGTGAACGGCCGGTAACCGGGTTCACGAGCGCGAATGTCTCGACGCCGAAAACAGTTGCCACGACCGAGGTCGTGAGTACGTCGGAGGGATGGCCGAACGCGTGGCCCACGCCATCCGCGAGAACGAGCACCCGATCACACACTGCTGCAGCCAAATCGAGGTCGTGCAGTGCCATGATCACCGTCCGGTCCAGCGACCGGACCAGATCGAGCAGTTCGAGTTGGTGCCGGATGTCGAGATGATTGGTCGGCTCGTCGAGGATGAGCACGCCGGCGTCCTGCGCGAGTCCCCGGGCGAGAAACACCCGCCGACGCTCCCCACCGGACAGCGTGTCCATGGAAGAGAACCGGTGCTCGATCATTCCGACCTCGCCCAGAGCACGATCAACGACGGCCTTCTCGTCCTTGCCGCCGACACTCCAGGGCTTTGCATGTGGTGTGCGGCCCAGAGTCACGTACTCGTGCACCAACAAATCGGCGGGACTCTGCTCTTCCTGCGCCACAAAGGAAATGGCTTTGGCCCGCGAACGCGCGGACATCGTGTGGACCGACTCGTCGCCGACGCGAACGTCACCGTCGGCGATCGGCCCGAGACCGGCAAGAGCCCGCAAGAACGTCGACTTGCCCGAACCGTTCGGACCAACCACGCCGACCACTGCGCCGGCGTCAGCCGCGATGTCGACGCCTTTGACGATGGTTCGACGGTCGATGCGGACAACGACTCCGGACGCTGTCAGCGGCAGCGCTCGGGCGCTCACGAACTACCCCCGAATCGGTAGCGCCGACGGCCGAGAAGCAGAAGAAACAGCGGGGCGCCGATCACCCCGGTCACCACGCTCAGCGGGATCTCCGTCGGTCGCAACGAGGTCCGCGCCACGACGTCGACCCATACCAGGAACGACGCGCCGATCAGTGCTGCCGCCGGCAATACCACTCGATGTCTGGCTCCGACGATCATGCGTGTGACGTGCGGAATAACCAAGCCTACGAAGGCAATCGCGCCGGACACTGCAACCATCGTGCCGACCAACGCTGCCAGCACTCCGAACAACACGTTTCGCAGGGTTCGGATGGGAATACCGAGCGAAGCGGCGACGTCCGGCCCGGCCGCCAGTGCGTCGAGCCAACCGTGCAGGGCGAACACTGCTGCCGTCAGCAGGACCACAACGATGACCGGCGCCCACAACTTGTCCCAGGAGGCCCCGGCCAAACTTCCCAGGAGCCAGAACAATACGGACTGTGCGGCCTGTGAGTCGTTGGTGCGCAGCACCAGAAAACTCGCGATCGCCGACAGGGCGGATGCGGTGACTGTCCCGGTCAGAACCAATCGCAGCGGGGTGATGCCGCCTTGCAGTGTCGCGATGGTGAAGACGAGAATCGCAGCACCCAATGCCCCGATCATCGCACCGAAGCTGAGCGCCCATACTCCGGCGCCGGCGAACAGTCCGGTGGTGATGACGGCGGTGGCACCGACACTCGCGCCGGACGACACTCCCAGCAGGTGGGGATCGGCAAGAGCGTTACGGACGAGGGTTTGCACCACCGCACCGGCGACGGCAAGACCAGCGCCGACGGCCAGACCGAGCAGTACCCGAGGTGCTCTGATTCCCCACACGATCGCAAGTTCGGAACGCGTGACGGGTGGGCCTCCGAAGCGCGAGTGCACCACGTCCACCACAGTGGACACAGGGAGCATCTCGGATCCGAATGCCAACGCGCACACAGCAGAGAGCACGGTGACGACCAGCAGAGCGGGCAGCACGATACCCGGACTGAGCCGTCCTCGAGGCGCACCGGCCTTCGGCGAAGGCAGGTGGGTAGGTGGAGACAGAGCTCCGCCAACAGCATTCATGGTGTGACCGATCCATCCTCGTGGCATGACACAACGTCAACGAGGGTGGTATCTGGCTACGGTCGACGCGTGGACGACCTCACAGTGGCGGGACCGCGCCGGAATTGCACCGACTTCCCATTACCTCGATGATGACGTCAGAACCATAACGGACCGCAGTCACCATTCGATACACCGGATCAGGATTCCGACGCGATCATCGATCTCGCCTGCCGCACGACGGCTTCCGTTCGCACGCGAAGTTCTTCGGGTGAATCCGATTCCAGCACAACCCGATGCACCTGGCCGTCCACGGCAGTCACAGTCAACCGCGACGTCAACAACGCATCGTCCACACTGAAACCACGACTCTGCAAGTATTCCGAAAAACCTAGTACCAGTTGCCGATTCATTCCTTCGACCTGTTCGATGAGCTCAGGGGTCCGAGGAACCTGATCGTAGAGCAGGTGAAAGAACTGTCGCGGATTACTGTTCACTTCGATCGCGCACTCCACCAACGACCTGACAGCCTCGTCCGGAGTGAGTTCACGCTCGACGATGTCGGCAAGGCAGACCGCAAAACTCTCCCGCGCAGCACTCACGTGACGGTTCGCCAACTCCGAGAGGATCTCGTACTTGTCGCCGAAATACTGGTAGAGCGAGCCCACCGAGACGCCTGCCTCGTCAGCGATCCGGTTGGTGGTCGCCGCCATGGCTTCCGCAGCGAAAACGCGAGTAGCTGCCTCCAGGATCGCGTCGTAGGTAGCCCTCGAGCGCTGCTGGGAGGGCCTTTTCCGCCGAGTCGACACGGTCCTCCGATGCGAGTTGTCAGCCGCGACGCCGGTACCGAGAATTGTGTAGGTGACCAGCGCCGATTACTCGAAGTTTATGCCCGACCGGTACACCGCCCACATGCCGGAGCCGACCACGACGTGGTGGGAGTGGAACGGCAACACCGTCCACGTCGCACGGGCAGTGGTTCCAGACGCGCCGGTTCGTGTTCTCGGTATCCACGGCGCCGGCGGGTACTCGGGCGCTTTGTGGCCGTTCGCGGGGATCGGCGTGAAACTCGGAGCCGAAGTCCTCTTCCCCGATCTTCCGCTGTACGGCGACACCGTCGTAGGCGATCCCGCCGGCGTCCGGTACGAGCAGTGGGTCGAACTCCTCTGTGACCTCGTCCGGGCCGAGAAAGCAGCCGACGATCGGCCGCTGGTGCTTCTGGGAGCCAGCATCGGCGGTCTGCTGGCCTACGAGGTAGCCGCGCGGACCGGTCTGGCCGACGCCGTCGTCGCTACCTGTCTGCTCGATCCCGCGAATCCGTCGGCCAGAGCTGCCGCGGCGCGGTTCGGCCCGATGGGTGTCTATGGCGCTCCCCTGATGCGCCGCACCGAACGACTGGTGGGCCGTATCCGCGTGCCCATCCGTTGGGTCGCCGACGTCGCGAACATGAGCAGCAACCGTGAACTCGCGACGCTGTGCGCAACCGATCCGCGCGGTGGCGGTGTTCGGGTGCCACTCGGATTCCTCAGCAGCTACTTCTCGTTCGAGCACACCGCACCCGAAGCATTTCGGACGACGCCCGTTCTGCTCACCCACCCGGCCGACGACCGATGGACGCCACCCGAACTGAGCCTGCAGTTCCTCCGCCGCATCAACGCACCCACCGAATTCGTGATGCTGGACGGGTGCGGGCACTTTCCCGTCGAAGAGCCGGGCCTGACGCAGTTCCACGACGCCGTCGACCCCCTGCTGCGCTCCGTCGCCGAGCGTCACCGCACGAAACCGTCGCCACCCGCCTAGCCTGAAGTTCGTGAGCATCGAACCCAAGGCCGAGCCGACGGGAAACGGCGACGAGAGCACCACGACAGTCGTTCTGGCGTTTGCGGCGAACGCGCTGATCGCCGGTGCCAAGACGGCGGCCGCCATCGTCACCGGATCTGCATCGATGGTCGCCGAGGCCACCCACTCCTGGGCCGATACCGGCAACGAAGTGCTGCTGCTGATCGCGAACCGCCGCTCGAAACGGGTACCGGACCGAGACCAGCCACTCGGGTACGGCCGGGAGGCCTACATCTGGTCGATGTTCGCCGCCCTCGGACTGTTTGCGCTCGGCGCGGGTGTGTCGATCACCCACGGCATCCAGGAACTGTTCCATTCCGAACCGGCCACCGACTTCGGTGTCGCCTACGCAGTCCTCGGCGTCTCGTTCGTCCTCGAAGGCATCTCGTTCCGGCAGGCGTACAAGCAACTCCGAACCGAAGCGTCCGCCGTGAACCGCGACGTCATGGCCCAGGCGCTCAACACATCCGACCCGACGACCCGGGCCGTGTTCGCCGAAGATGCTGCAGCACTGATCGGTTTGGTCATCGCATTCGTCGGCGTCCTACTGCACCAGATCACCGGTTCACCGATCCCCGACGCCCTCGGTTCCATCTTCGTCGGCATTCTCCTCGGGGTCATCGCGATCATCTTGATCGACCGCAACCGCCGCTTCCTGGTCGGCGAAGAGGCCTCGCCGACGCTGCGAGCAGCAGCCGTCGAGGCTCTAACCCGACTGCCCGAGATCAACCGAATCACGTTCCTGCGCATGGAATACCTCGGGCCGCGGCAGGTGTACCTGGTGGCCAGCGTCGATCTGGTCGGTGACTACGCGGAATCCCGTGTGGCCCACACGCTGCGCGAACTCGAACGCTCACTCGAGCAGAGCCCACGTGTCGTGCGGGCGATCCTGACCCTTTCGACGCCCGAAGAACCGTCGATCACAGTCTGAACTTCCGGCCGGGCGATAGGCTCGTTCGATGCGCGCACTGATCGTGATTCTGGCGGTTCTGGGATTTGTCGTCGGGGGAATTCCCCTGGTGGGCGGTCTGATCGACGTGATGACCAGTCCCGACGAGACAATCGTCTATCAGGGGGCGTACGAACCGATCCGGGGTGTGCAGATGAGTCGCGACTACGAGTCGAGCCTAAACATCTCCTACATGGCGCTCCCAGACAAATCGCCTCAGTGGTTAATTCTCGCCTGCTATCCCCTGATCGGAGCAATACTGGGTGCTTTGACGGCCGTCGTACTGGGACGTCTCGGGTGGCGCCTGACGCGACCCTGAGCAGACGCCGATGACCACCCGTCGTCTACACGAGGGTGGCCATCGAAGAAGGACAGCTTCAGATGTACATCGCAGGATCGATGTAACTGTTCGGGTCCACCAGTTTCTCCTTGGTAGTCCGTGGCCGCGCCACCGCCGGGATACCCGTCGCGATGGATTCGGCCGGAACATCTCTGGTGACAACGGCATTGGCGCCGATAGCGCTACCTTCACCGATGACGACAGGTCCGAGGATCTTGGCACCAGCGCCGACGGTGACCCGGTCACCCAGCGTCGGGTGACGCTTGACCTGCTCGAGCGAGCGACCACCGAGAGTGACGCCGTGATAGAGCATCACGTCGTTACCGACTTCGGCCGTCTCCCCGATCACGACGCCCATGCCGTGGTCGATGAAGAACCGTCGACCGATGGTGGCACCCGGATGGATCTCGATGCCGGTGACGAAGCGCGTCAGCTGCGAGAGCACTCGCGCCGGGCCGCGTAGCGCAGGGACGACCCACATGCGATGCGCAACCCGATGCGCCCAAATGGCATGCAGCCCTGAATAAACGAGCGCGTTCTCCACATTGCTGCGCGCGGCAGGATCCTGACCGCGCGCAGCCTGCAGGTCCTCGCGAATTGTCCCGAGGATACTCACAAGTCTCAGTCCCGGATGTGTTCGAACAGCGGGGTGGAGATGTAACGCTCGCCGAAGTCACACACGACAGCCACGATCAGCTTGCCGGCATTTTCCGGACGCTTCGCCAACTCGAGTGCGGCCCAGACGATGGCACCGGACGAGATGCCGCCCAGGATGCCTTCCTTGGTGCCGAGCGCGCGAGCGACCTCGATGGAATCGGGGAACGAAACGTCGATGATCTCGTCGTAGATCTCACGATCGAGGACGTCGGGCACGAAGTTCGCGCCGATTCCCTGGATCTTGTGGGGGCCGGGCTGGCCACCGTTGAGGATCGGCGAGTCGATGGGCTCGACACCGACGATCTTGACCTCGGGCTTGTACTTGCGAAGGGTGCGTCCGACGCCGGTGATGGTGCCGCCGGTGCCGATGCCGGACACGAAGATGTCGACGGCGCCGTCGGTGTCGGCCCAGACCTCTTCGCCCGTCGTGGCCTCGTGGATGGCCGGGTTGGCCGGGTTCGCGAACTGGCTGGCCGAGACAGCGTTCTCGGTCTGCTCGACGATTTCCTTGGCCTTGGCGACTGCACCGGCCATGCCCTCCGAGCCCGGGGTCAGGACGATCTCGGCGCCGTAAGCACGCAGCATCACGCGACGCTCGGTGGACATGGTCTCGGGCATGGTCAGGATGACCTTGTAGCCGCGAGCAGCGCCGACCATGGCGAGTGCGATACCGGTGTTACCACTGGTGCCCTCGACGATCGTGCCACCGGGCTTGAGTGCACCGGACTTCTCGGCGGCGTCGATGATCGCCACGCCGATCCGGTCCTTGACGCTGTTGGCCGGGTTGTAGAACTCGAGCTTGACGGCGACCTGTGCGTCCACGCCCTCGGTCAGACGGTTGAGCCGCACGATCGGGGTGCGCCCGACCAATTCGGTCACGTTGTTGTAGATCCCGCTCATATCTGGTCCTCCTGAGGATCGAGTGTGTCGACCCGCTCGCTGATCACTGCTTTACGGCTGAACTGCATAACGGCTGAACTGCATAACGGCTACAGGCAAGGGCATACAGACGACCGATGCCGCATCGGTTCATCAAATTGAACCAATGCGGCATCAGGCCACTACATACGGGGGCGGTTTATCAGGCCAACCGCTGCTTCAGAGCTTCGAACTCGTCACGAATGCCGGTCGGCAGCTTCTCGCCGACGAAGTCGAACCACTCTTCGATGAGCGGGATCTCGGCCTTCCACTCGTCGATGTTGACCGCGAGGGCCTCGGTGATGTCGGCGTCCGACACGTCGAGGCCTTCGATGTCGAGTGCCGATCCGGTGGGAACGACGCCGATCGGGGTGTCGATGCCGGCAGCCTTGTGCTCGATGCGCTCGACGATCCACTTCAGGACGCGAGAGTTCTCGCCGAAGCCTGGCCACAGGAAGCGTCCGTCGTCGCCGCGGCGGAACCAGTTGACGTAGAAGACCTTGGGGAGCTTGGACGCGTCCGCGGACTTGCCGAGGTCGATCCAGTGCTGGAAGTAGTCACCGACGTTGTAGCCGAGGAACGGCAGCATCGCCATCGGATCGCGGCGAACCGTACCGACCTGGCCTTCGGCTGCTGCGGTCTGCTCGGAGCCGACCGTTGCACCCATGAAGACGCCGTGCTGCCAGTCGCGAGCCTCGGTGACCAGCGGAACCGTCGTCTTGCGGCGTCCACCGAACAGGATTGCCGAGATCGGCACGCCCTTCGGGTCGTCCCACTCGGGAGCCATGATCGGGCACTGCGACATCGGGGTGCAGTAACGCGAGTTGGGATGAGCCGCATGGGTGCCCGACTCGGGCGTCCACTCGTTGCCCTTCCAGTCGATCAGGTGCTGCGGGTCGCCTTCGAGGCCTTCCCACCAGACGTCACCGTCGTCGGTCAGAGCGACGTTGGTGAAGACCGTGTTGCCCTGGTCGATGGTGCGCATGGCGTTGGGGTTCGACGACCAGTTGGTGCCGGGAGCCACGCCGAAGAAACCGAATTCCGGGTTGACCGCGTAGAGCTGTCCGTCCTCACCGAAACGCATCCAGGCGATGTCGTCACCGAGGGTCTCGGCGCGCCATCCGGGGATGGTCGGCTGGATCATCGCGAGGTTGGTCTTGCCACAAGCGGAGGGGAATGCCGCCGCGATGTAGTAGGCCTTGTCCTCGGGCGAGATGAGCTTGAGGATGAGCATGTGCTCGGCCAGCCAGCCCTCGTCGTGCGCCATTGCCGAAGCGATACGCAGCGAGTAGCACTTCTTGCCCAGGAGAGCGTTTCCGCCGTAGCCGGAACCGAAGCTCCAGATCTCACGATCCTCGGGGAAGTGGGTGATGTACTTGGTGTCGTTGCACGGCCACGCGACGTCTTCCTGGCCTTCGGCCAGCGGAGCGCCCAGCGAGTGCAGCGCCTTGACGAAGAATCCGTCGGTGCCGAGCTTGTCGAGAACCTTGCTGCCCATGCGGGTCATGACGCGCATGGAGACGACGACGTACTCGGAATCGGTGAGCTCGACGCCCAGCTTCGGGTCCTCGGCGTCGAGGGGGCCCATGCAGAACGGCACGACGTACATGGTGCGTCCACGCATGCAACCGCGGTACAGGTCACCCATGAGGGTGCGCATCTCCGCGGGGTCCATCCAGTTGTTGGTGGGGCCTGCGTCGATTTCTTCCTTCGAGCAGATGTACGTACGCGATTCGACTCGCGCGACATCGGACGGATCGGAGTTGCCGAGGAAAGAGTTCGGCTTCTTTTCGTCGTTGAGGCGGGTGAAGGTTCCTGCCTCGACCAACTTCGTTGTCAGTCGGTCCCATTCTTCGTCCGAGCCGTCTGCGAAGACGACGCGATCAGGCTGGGTGAGTTCGGCAACCTCTTGCACCCATGCAAGCAGTTCCTTGTGCTGCGTGGGGGGCGTGCCGTCAGTTCCATTGAGACCGGGAATGGTCGCTGAGGTCATCAAACTCTCCTGGGGTGAGCCGGAACCGGGTTCTCGTGACACCGGATGCGAACTGCAGCGCCCCGATACCAGTCGATCCCGGTGTCCCCCTCTCGACGGGGTCCAGCCGCGTCATCCACTCACGTGGATTTCACGGACGCCGGGTGTCCTATGTATTGAGGTTAACGCTGGCTGTTCACCTGCAGGTAATCGGGTGCGGTCAGAAATGTCACAGAAACGATTCAGTTGGTGTGTTCAGGTGCCTACCCGGCGCTCAGAGCACATAAACGGAAGCTTTTCAGAGCGCTCCGGCATCGATTTTCTGCCACACGAGGGCGCCTTCGTCGTCTCGACTGCATTCCCAGGCCGAGTAATCCCCGTCCGACTCGATCATGGTGAGGCGATCGGCGCTACCGTCACGATCGAAATCGGACACGATCACGACGGCGTCGTCGGTGTGGACGACACGGCTGTCGACCGTTCCGTCACCGTCCAAGTCGAAGGCGTCGAAGTTCAGGTCGCCGGCGTCGACCGGTCCCGACGAGGGCCCGAAGGTCTCGGGCTCGATACGCCCCGCATCGAGCGCTTCGGCGTCGAAGCCGTGCCCGTCGATGTGTCCGGCCGTGATCAGAAATGCGTCCATTACTCCCCCTACTGGATGGTGACCTACTGCTTCGGCAACCCCTACCGAAACCGTCCGCTCAGTATTACCAGACCCCGACGATCAGTCGTGGCCGAAATTGCGGCGCTGTGGAGAACTCCGCACTCGCGAAACGTCAGTAGGCGGCGTTCAAAACGGCGAGGTCGCGCTCGCACGACGCCAGTTGACCCGATCTGGCCGCGGCAAGCTCACGAAGTTCACCGTCGATCTCCGCGATTCGGGCCTGCGCCGACGCCAACTGTTCGCGGCTCTCCGCCATGATCGCCGCTCCCAGATCTGCTTCGGCCTCGAGCAGCACGCTCTGCACTCGCTGCTCCCACTGTGCGCGGACGGTCGACATCGATTCGACGATCCACGACCTGGAGTGGGCACGATCCGCCATCAGCGCGCGAGTTCGCGCCAACCACCAGGCCGCGGCGCCACCAAGAACCAACGTCACGGGGATGCTCGCGAACTCCAGGGCCGGAATCATCTCCAGCGGAGTCACCGCGATCCGGCCGAGGCCGAGGCCCGCGGACGCGCCGACAAGAATTGTCACGCGTTCCTCGTTTCCTCGCTGACGCCCCGGCGGGTTCTCCGGAATCCGTGGGGAAGGTATGTACCCGGTCGTGCCCGCCACTTCCACCGCTGCCGCCATCGCGGCATCGAAGACCCGGGTGTGATGGTCGACCTCGTGCTGCAACCGCACCGGCATGCTGCCCAATTCGGCTCGCGAGGCCGCGTCGACCCAGGCACGTGCCCCCGCGACCGTCGCCCGGGTTGCGTCGGCGATCTGTTGCAACAGATCCCCGCGCGCTCGCTGCAGTCTGCTTCGGACCTGCACCAGGCGTTCGCCTCGCCGGCCGTCACGGTCTGCGAGCAGCTGTGATCGCTCGGCCCGCAGTTCGGCCCCAGGAACCCTGTCACGCAGATTCCGGATCTCCATCTCGATCATCCGGCGCGTCTGTGCGATGACACCGGAATCCGAACCGCCTGCTTCCCTCTCCCGTGCCACCCGTCTCACGACCTCGACGAGCGACTGCTCTTGACCAGGCGCAATCGGGACCACCGGGGCCTGAGCAAAAGCGGTGCAGTGCGAATTGAGAATCTCGGCATCACGCCGGCGCACAGCCTGCCAGTCTCGGTAGACGTCGACGCGGGTCAGCGCCACCACCACCGGGGTTCCGCTCTCGGCGGCATCGTCGAGGAGATGAAGATCCTCGCGCCCGATCACACTGGCGGCGTCGACGACCAGAAGTACGACGTCGGCGTCCACCTCGCGTGTCACTGTCGAACAATTATCCGAAGCACTGAACATCTGCGCGACGTCTTCCCGTCCACACCTCGACGGGCCGACGACGTAAATGCGAGTGCCACTGGATGTTTCGGCGGCGACCTGGCGACCCGGATCGGATGCCGGATTCCATCGCTGCACCACGCGCAGCACCGAATCCGGAAGTACCGAAACGCTATTCATCGGTCGCTACCGGAGCGGAGCGATCGCCCCCGAGCTGCGCCCACCGACGCACATACCCGCGGCGAATCAGTGAGACCCTTTGTTGCGGAGCTTGTTCCGACTCGTCCACGAGCCGGCCCCACCATCGACTGCACGTGCCCGCGTCGTCGGCGGTACGAGGATCGGGAGGCTCGCCTTGACGCAGGGCTCGAATTTCGGGGCTCATTATCGCCGCCGCGGCACCGAACAACACCGCGGAGTCCGACCTCAGATACATCTCGATCTCGTCTCTACCGGCGGTGTTGCGCGAGGCAGATTGCGTCAGCTCCGGGCCGATCCGCTCGACCCGGCGCCACCACTGCGTCTCCAGGACAGGGCCGAGGGCCGCGAACAACTCTTCGACGCCGCACCCGGTCAATGTCTCCACCGGAACCGTGTGCACGCCGACGGTCTCCGAGATTTCCGCCGCCCGTCCCAGTGCCTCGTCCCAGCGCGGCCCGAACAGGTCGGCCTTGTTCGCAGCCACCACCGCCCGATCCGAGACTCGGGCGATCGCTCGGCGGTCGACGTCGCGGACCGCGTCGACCACTACGTAGACGACGCAACGACGACCCAGATCGGGGTTCGACGTTCCGGGGACGTCGAATGCCCGCGACTCGGTCAACACAACCGGTGCGCCGACGACTCTGCGCGAGAACCGGTCGTCGCGCCCCAGGATCCGCGCCACCGACGACCGCCCCACCCCTGCCCGTCCGGCGACCACCAGCTCGAGCGGCGCAGTCAGCGATCCGAGCACGGAGTGAACCGTCTCCGCGGCTCCCGAATCGATCGACGTCAGCCGATATGCCAGAGCGCGCAACTGGTCGATCGGCTCCGCGCAGGCGTCGTCGATCGATTCTGCGGGCAACATTCGTGACCAATCACGGCATGCAAATCCTGTGTTCATCCCCACCCCACGTCCCCATCGTGTCGGTGAGATTCTGTCAGGTTCTCGGCAAGGACGGCAGGTGACACCACCCTTTCGTCGACTGTCCGAAGTCGGCGGATTCAGGACTTTCCGCGGAAAGTCTCAACTCAAACTTCAGACCCGTCTGCGCTAAACGGGGGTCATGCGTGACAATGGGTTCGTGAACGAAGCCGATCAGCATGCACCGCAGACCCCTGACACGGGGCAGACGGACCACACCAAGGGGTCCCGTCTCCATCCGAGAGTGACCAGCTTTCGCTCTCGCCGGGGTGCTCTGACCGACGCACAGCAGCAGGCTTGGGACCGTCAGTGGCCGCTCATCGGCGCCGACGTCTCGGACACACCGCTCGACGCGAACGCCTGGTTCGGACGCGAAGCACCCCTGATCATCGAGATCGGTTCGGGTACCGGCACCGCGACGGCCGCAATGGCCAAGGCGGAGCCGCACGTGAACCTGATCGCGATCGAGGTGTATCGCCCGGGGCTCGCGCAGCTTCTGCAGCAGGTCGAACGTGAAGAGATTCCCAACGTCCGCGTACTGCGCGGTGACGCGATGGACGTACTGGAGAACATGGTCGCCCCCGAGTCGCTGACGGGTGTCCGGGTGTTCTTCCCGGATCCGTGGCCCAAGGCCCGCCATCACAAGCGTCGCCTGCTGCAGGGGCCGACGTTCGCGCTGATCGCGAACCGCCTCAAGCCTGGCGGAGTGCTGCACGTGGCAACCGATCACGCCGAGTACGCCGAATGGATCGAAGAAGCCGGCAATGCCGAGCCGCTGCTGACCGCGCTCGACTGGGAGTCTCCGATGACCCACGAGCGTCCGGTCACCAAGTTCGAGGACAAAGCCCATAAGGTCGGAAGTGCAATCACCGAGCTTATATGGGGGAAGATCAGAGCATGAGCGTCAGCGAACAGCTATCCGACGACGTGACGTCGTCGGAATCTCCTCTCGACTTCGGTCGTGACTCCCGCCACCCCAAGCGGGTGCTTCTGGTCTGGGACGCCCCTAACCTCGACATGGGCCTCGGCGCCATCCTCGGTGGCCGGCCTACCGCCGCCTACCGGCCACGATTCGACGCGTTGGGTCGCTGGCTGCTCTCTCGCACCGCCGAACTGTCCGCACAGAACAGCGGCACGCTCGAGCCCGAAGCGACCGTCTTCACCAACATCGCCTCCGGCAGCGCCGACGTCGTTCGTCCTTGGGTCGAAGCCTTGCGTAACGTGGGTTTCGCGGTGTTCGCCAAGCCGAAGGTCGATGAAGACAGTGATGTCGATTCGGACATGCTCGAGCACATCGCGCTCAGGTACGGCGAGGGCCTCGCCGGAATCATGGTCGCGTCCGCCGACGGCCAAGCGTTCCGCGAACCTCTCGAGGACATCGCAGCAACCGGTATCCCGGTCCAGGTTCTCGGGTTCCGTGAACACGCCAGCTGGGCTGTGTCGTCCGATATCTTGGACTTCGTCGATCTCGAGGACATCCCAGGTGTCTTCCGTGAGCCTCTGCCACGGGTAAGCCTGGACACCCTGCCCGACGAGGGCGCCTGGTTGCAGCCGTTCCGACCGCTTTCTGCCCTGCTCATCGGGCGAAAAAGTGTTGCCGAGTAGGAGTTGATCAGTGTTCGCCAGCTGGGGAAGCATCGTCTATCGAGCCCGCTTCACCGTCATCGCTGTCATGGTGGCGGGGCTCCTCGGGCTCGCTGCGTACGGCCTGAGCCTGCAGGATCATCTCAGCCAGAGCGGCTGGGACGATCCGGGGTCGGAATCGGTAGAGGCTGCAAAACTCGCTGACGGCACGTTCGGACGCAGCACGACGGGTGACGTTCTGGCGCTGTACACGGCGCCGGAGGGCAAGACCGTCGACGACCCCGAGTTCCAAGCGAAGGTCATCGACAATCTGCAGCGGCTCGTCGCCGACAACCCCGACCAGATCATGAAGATCAACGGCTCGTACTTCAAGGTCGACAACGGTCTCTCGGTGGCTGCCCTGGCGGACAAGACCAAGCAACACGCGGTCACCAGCATCGCGATCGCCGGCGACAACGACACCGCGGTGTCCAACAACTTCCGCGACGTCGAGTCGCAGTTCTACATCGACGGCGTCGACGTGCAACTCGCCGGCCTGCAACCTGTCGCGAATTCACTCAACGACACGATGGCCAACGACATCAAGCGCATGGAAATGCTCGCGATTCCCGCTGTCGGTGTCCTGCTGTTCTTCGTCTTCGGTGGCGTCGTCGCCGCTGCCCTCCCGCTGATCGTCGGCGGTCTCACTGTCATCGGCGCCAACGGCATCATTCGACTGATCACCAACTTCACCGAGGTCAACGCGTTTGTTGCGCCGGTGGTGTCTCTGGTCGGCCTGGGTCTGGCGATCGACTACGGACTGTTCATCGTCAGCCGTTTCCGAGAAGAGATAGCCGAGGGGTACGACACCCCGACCGCAGTACGCCGAACGGTCATGACGGCGGGCAGAACGGTCATGTTCTCGGCGACCATGGTTGCCGTCAGCCTCGGCGGTCTGCTGTTGTTCCCGCAGGGCTTCCTCAAATCGGTGGCCTACGGCGCCATTGCTGCCGTCATGCTTGCCGCGATCTCGTCCATCACGATTCTTCCCGCGATTCTCGGCATTCTCGGTAAGCGGATCGACGCGCTGACCTTCAAGAAGCTGCGCCAGACCAAGACCAACGAGGAAATCGAGAACGGTTTCTGGGGCAAGCTCACCCGCTGGGTCATGCAGCATCCGCTCAAGGTCGCGGTCCCGATCGTCGCGGCTCTCCTGCTGATGATCATTCCGCTGACGGGCATCAAGTTCGGCGGGATCAACGAGACGTACCTGCCCCCGGACAGCCCCACGCGTGTCGCGCAGGCGCAGTTCGACGAACTCTTCCCGGGCAATCGCACCGAGCCCGTTCGACTCGTCATCGAGGGAGCCGACAACACCACTCTCGGTCAGATTTCCAAGACCGCAAACGCTGCGCCGGGTCTGGTCGAGAAGTTCACCCCGGAGGTCGCGACCAAGGACGGTGTCAACGTCCTCAAAGCCGGTCTGACGGAGCGCAACGAGGCACGTCCCACCATCGACTATCTGCGATCCGCGGATTGGCCAGAGGGCACAACTGTTCTCGTCGGCGGTACTCCGGCCATCGAGCAGGACAGCGTCGACGCGTTGCTCGACCGTCTGCCGCTGATGGTCGTGTCGGTCATCCTGCTGACGACGCTGCTGATGTTCTTGACGTTCGGTTCGCTCGTCCTACCCATCAAGGCTGCGTTGATGAGCGCGCTCGGACTGGGTTCGACACTCGGAATCTTGACCTGGATCTTCATCGACGGGCACGGTTCGGGTCTGCTGAACTTCACGCCGGGACCGATCATGTCTCCCGTCCTGGTGTTGATCATCGCTATCGTCTACGGCCTGTCGACCGACTACGAAGTGTTCCTGCTCTCTCGCATGGTCGAAGCGCGAGCGCAGGGCGCAAGTACTACCGAATCCATCCGAATCGGCACGGCACATACCGGCCGGATCATCACCGCTGCCGCACTGATCCTGATCGTGGTCACCGGTGCATTCGGCCTGTCCGATCTGGTGATGATGAAGTACATCTCCTACGGCATGATCTCCGCGCTGATCATCGATGCCACGCTGATCCGAATGTTCCTGGTCCCGGCGACCATGAAACTGCTCGGGGACGACTGCTGGTGGGCTCCGGCCTGGATGAAGCGGATCCAGCAGAAGATCGGGCTCGGTGAGCCGATCCTCGACAACGAGCTGGTACTCGCGAACGTCCCACAGATCGCGCCCGTCGGTGCGATCGCCGGACCGGGTCAGCCGCGCAAGATCGAAGCGGCCTCGCGCGTCATGCCGCCGCCTGCCCCGGCCGCACAGCCGGAAAGTGGACCTCGCGTTCCCGATCCACTCACCGAGCCCATTCCGCTCAGCGAAATGGCGGTGAAGGCACCCAACACGGAGGCTCCCGCCGCAGAGAAGCCCGCACCGCGGCGCCGTCTCGATATCGGGAGTGCAGCCAGCGCCCCCCAGAACCTGATCGAGGCACCGGTGCCCAATCCCTCGTACCGGCCGCAACCGAACGCCAGCGACAAGCGCAGAAACCCCACGCCTGCGGCGCCGGCCGAGCGTCCCATCGAGAGCTGGTTGTCGGACCTGCGGGCTCGGGAACAGACTCCCCCGGCCTCACGGCCGCTACCGGTGGTCCGGACGCCTTCGCGTACAAACGGTTCGGCGGCAAATGGAGCTGTGACCAACGGTTCAAGTACCAACGGTTCGAGCGCTAACGGTGCGAGCGCTAACGGTGCGGGCCGGAACGGTGCCTCCAACGGCTCGGCTACCAACGGCTCGGCTACCAACGGCTCTACCCCGACCTCGGTGGAGGCGACCCCCCAGTCGCCGCCTCCACCGATCGCTCCGGAGCGTCGTCCCACCGAGCCCCGAGTCTCGGATGCCTCTGACGGCGACGACAACGCCACCGGCAGGCACCGACCTGACGACGCAGGCGCCATCAGTGTCAGCGAGCTCATCGCTCGCCAGAAGCGGAGCTGACCTGCTCCTGCTTGGCGAAGGCTCGTGCATAACGTGTCCCGACCAGCAGGAGCAGCAAGCCGACCACCAGGAAGGCAGCGCTGCGCACCAGCCCACTGAGCGTGGCCAGGTCGAAGAGGAACAGCTTGGCCACTGCCGCGCTGGTGAGAGCAAGACCAGCTCCGAGCAAAACGCGAGCATGCTGACGGTTGTTCAGGCCGAGCACCAGCGCTGACGTGGCGGCAAGCATCCAAACGATGGTGGCAACGCTGTGTCCGACAACGAATCCGGTTGCGCTGTCGAAAATTTCGACGCCTGATGAGACGAGCGCACACGTCACCGCGTAGAGGACACCGAACCCTGCGGCCGCCCATAGAACCGCCGCATTGGTATCGGCGACCAACTTCAGTCGGTGAATCGCCCACACCAGCATCACCAGTGCGCCTATCGTCGTCAGGCTCGAGAGTGCCGTGATCGCACCGAGTTGCATGGATGCGGCACGGGCGGTCGTCAACGCTTCCGGCGGAACCGTCGTGAGGTATCCGATCGATCCGATGGCCGCAAAGGCGGTTCCGAGAGCGAAGACGAAACGCGAACCCGCGTGGAGCGAGACTCCGAGGAAGATCATGCCGACGGTGAGGACCAGCGGTACGACCAGAGATTCCGTCGCCCCGGACAAGCAGCACAGCAACAATGCAAGAGCGCCGGTTGCGCCCAGTCCGAATCGCAGTTGCGTCGGCAAAGGCTTGGCCGCCGCTGCAGCGGAAAGAAGTAGTGCCGCAGCAATTCCGTACAGCACTGCGGATTCGGTGTTTCCGAGCACGGCCCCGACGCTCATCAGCGGAAGGGTCGAGACAACAAAGGTCGCGGTGGACCACGCCCCTGCAACACCGTCACGCGAAGGCGAACCCGTCCACTGCAGGGCCATCGCGCAGCCGACTCCCACACCCGCAACCACGACGGCACTGATCACCAATTGCAGTGAGCTGTTACCGGATTCGTTGAATATGGACTCCGACGCTGTCGCTACGAGCAGTGCGAGAACCACCGGTACGGTGCGCGCCATTCCCAGATACTTCCAGTCACGACCGAGCTGGGCGGAGAACGTCGCCGACTGGATCGCGAACAGGAAACCGATGAGGGTCAACGATATTCCCGACGTCAGTACTGGAGCCAGCACCGCTGCGCCCAGAACGATCATGAGCGCCAGTGACTCGGAATCCCATTTCACCGCCAGAGCAACGCCGGCCGCAGCAATTCCGAAGGCGATCACCACCGCGAGCGGCGTCGCCACCCAACCGTAGAGAACAGACGCCGCGACGACGTCGAGGTACATTCCCGCAAAACCGGTGGCAGCCAGAGCAATCGCCCCCACTTTGCCGCCTGGGCGTCCGTGGACCCGCACACCGGCAAACACCAAGGCGCCGGAAAGGAGTGCGCCACCGAGTACCCGCAGCGGCGGTCCGAAGAATCCGGCCTGCGCGGCAAGTACCAGCAGCATCACGACGCCGATCAGGGTGACGGCAACACCGGCCGCGGCCAGGAGTCGACTGATGACGCCATCGCGCTGCCACCAGGGCTGCCGAGGCGCAGCCACCGGATACGCCGGTGGTTGCCAGGCGGGCACGCTCTGCTGAGGACGGACCGGCTGCATCGGGTGCACCGGAACGACGGGAGCTGGAGCTACCGGTGCCGGAGCTACCGGCGCGGGCACGGCGGTCGAGGCCAGCTGAGCCTGCAGTATCGACAGGTTCTGGCCCATGTGACGCAACTGTCGGCCGATGCTGTCGCACTCGGCAGACAGAGCTGTCACCAGTCGCGGATCGACAGCGGAAGAGCTCGGTGTGGTCATGGATACGAGCTTGCTGCCTGGCCGAACCGATCAGATGAGTAGTACTACTCGATCAGCGTGGGGGCTTCTCGTATCCAACGCGCTATCGCCGAGGCGCTGCGTTCCGCAATCGTTCGGAGAGCAGCCGACCCGAGGTGTGAAGCGGAGCGGGATCCTGACGCGCGCGAGCGAGCACAAGCGCGCCCTCGAGTGCGGACAGAGCGAGAATTGCCTCCGACTCTGCGTCTTCGGGGGACCAGCCGTCTGCTTCGAGCCGCTGGGCCAGCAGTGCGAGCCACGAGTTGTATCCGTCCGCGCAAGCCCCACGGATGACCTCGGATTCGGTTGCGGCGTCGAGTGTTGCTGTGGCCAGTGCGCATCCGCGCTCGTAGTCCGAATCCGACAACCGAGCAGCCAGTGCTGCGGCGAAGGCCGAGATCGCGGTGGCCGCATCGGGTGAGCTCTCCAGCAGATGTCGGATGAAATCGGCCATTGCCTCGCCGCGTCGCCTCAGAGCCTCGCCTGCGAGTTCTTCCTTGCCGCCGGGAAAGTGAAAGTACAAGGAACCCTTGGTAGTCGCGCTCGCCGAGAGTACTTCGGACACACCCGTTCCCGCGTAGCCCTTCCGCTGCAACAAGTCAGCGGCGGCATCGACCAACAAATCCCTTGTAGACATAAGTACAATATACCGATCAGTACACATATCGACAACACTTGAAGTGCAGAAATCAAGAAAACCTTGCATCACTAGACCGATTGGTACATGATTTGGGAATCGACAAACCGGAGCGCGGCCAACGACGCTCACGACGACGAAGGACCGAATCGATGTCCCCGAATTCCACAAACCACACCACGACGACCGTCCTCGGACCGGACGAAGACCTCGCCGGGACCCTCGCGGCCACCGGCGTCCGGATGATGGTCCGAAGCAAACAAACCGAGGGAGGATTCTCGCTTGTGCAGCACCGCATCGCCGCGCATTCGATGACGTCACCGGTCCATCGCCACAGCCGGGAAGACGAGTACACGGTGGTTCAAAGTGGCCGCGTCGCAGCGATGGTCGGAGACGAGATCGTCTACGCGGAGGCCGGCGCCATGATCTTCAAACCGCGTGGCCAGTGGCATGCCGTGTGGAATCCCGACGACGTTCCAGCCCGGATACTCGAAATCATCACGCCTGGAGGGATGGAAGGCCTGTTCGAACTGATGCCGAAGTTACTGGCCGAAGCAGGTTCCGCCGCGGAATCGGTTGCAGCGCGGGTAGAAGCCGACTTCGGCATCGAATTCGATCTCGTTGCCACCGCCGAGATCGCACAGACACACGGTGTGGGATTCGGCATCGAAAGTCACTGACCGCTGTCAGCACCTACCGATCAAAAGAAGATTCATGCTTGTACTCACCGGAGCAGAAGACCTCAGCGCCAACCTGAACCAAGAGTTGGGCGTCAGCGACTGGCACGAGGTCACGCAGGAGTCCATCGACGAGTTCGCCCGCGTCACCGGCGACGATCAGTGGATTCACGTCGACGTGGATCGCGCGAAGGAGTCACCGTTCGGCGGAACGATCGCGCACGGCAACTACACACTGTCGCTGGGACCCAAGTTCTCCTATGCGATGTTCTCGCTCGAAGGTTTTGCGTTTGCTCTCAACTGCGGATTCGACAAAGTCAGGTTGCCTGCCCCGCTACCGGTGGGCTCTCGTGTCCGCATGCGTGCGACGTTGAGCAAAGTCGAACCGATCAATGGCGGTGTCCAGATCACGGTGACGCAGACATTCGAACGAGAACACGGCGACAAACCTGTGTGCGTCGCCGAGATGTTGACCCGCGCCTATCACTGAAAGGTCAGGAGCCGAACATCTTTCGGATCGTGGTACCGAAGGGATGCTTTGCTGTGACACTGCCGAATCGCACCTTGCCGTGCACCACCAGGTGCAGCGGGCCCATCTGCGGGCCGGAACGAACCTTGTTCGACGCGCTTCCTCCGACTGCCTCGACACCGTTCATGTCCACTGTCGCCTCTTCGGGAACGATCAGTGAAATCGAACTGGCGTAGTCGTCGATCGAGATGTTCACGACCTGCGTCTGCATCACCGCGCGCGTGAAATCGATAGTCACACTGGACATTCTGGTGTCGACCACGACGGCTGGCGGAACGATCCATGCTCCGTTCCGTGTCACCGTCGCCATTCGTCCACGGATCACGGCAGCGTTGGCGGCTCCGTAAGTACCGACAACCGGAGCTCCGACGGGAGCGCGGTAAGGCGGGCTCGGGTGAACCGGCGGCGGCTGGGGTTGGTACGTCGGCGCCGGATACGGCTGGCCTTGGTACATCGGCTGACCCGCATTCGGATACGCGGGTGGGTCGTAGTCGGAGATCAGCGTGATGCCCGGCAGATCGGCGAGAACGGAGTTGAGCTCACCTCGCGTCTTTGCGGCCAAGGCAGTGTCCATGCGCTCGGTGAACTCACCGAGCGAGAGCATTCCTTGACCGACGGCTTTCTGCAGCAGCTCGCCGACGTGCTCTCGTTCGGCATCGGATACGCGTAGATTCCTGGCCTCCATGATTTCCAGGATAAACGTTATTCGAGACCTTGTTCTATTGCGTATCGCGTGAGCTCGACGCGATTGGCCAACTGAAGCTTCCGAAGCGTTGCCTGCACGTGGTTCTCGACGGTCCGGTGGCTGAGCGAGAGCCTCGTGGCGATCTGTTTCGCGCTCAGCCCCTTGGCGACAAGGCGGAGCACTTCGGTCTCACGGTCGGTGAGCCGAGGCAGCTCTGGTGCGCGATCGTCGGCCGGTGCCGTCGACATCCGGCGGTACTCACCGAGCACCAATCCGGCGAGGCCGGGTGTGAAGACGGCTTGTCCGTCGAAAGTCGCACGCACGGCCTCGAGCAGTTCCGCCACCGAAGCACTCTTGACCAGGTAACCCGACGCTCCGGCTTTGACCGCGTCAAGGACGTCGTCACGCTCGGCGGACGCCGAAAGCACCAGGACCTTGCTTTTCGGCGAAACCTCGAGCACTGCGATGGTAGCGTCGGCACCGTTTCCGTCCGGCAGGTTCATGTCCATCAGAACCACGGCCGGTTGCACGGCGGCGGCTCGTCGGCGTGCGCTCTCGACACCCTCCGCCGTGGCGCTCACGGTGAAGCCTGCGGCCTCGAGGTCCCGGGAGACGCCGTCGCGCCACATCGGGTGATCGTCGACGACCATCACCGTCACCGGATTCTCGCCCTGTTCGTCAGTCACGCTCACTCTTCCCCTTCGGAACGTTGATCTCCCATTCGGTGCCCTCCCCCGGCCCGGTTTGCAGGACCGCCGTTCCGCCGAGCGCCTGCACTCGACCGAGAATGGACTTCGATACTCCCATGCGGCCTTCGGCCTCGGCCTGCGCCAAGCGGCCTTCGGGAATTCCGACGCCGTCGTCGCGGACGCTGACGATCACCTCGTCCGGCAGATCTTCGAGCAACACGTATGCCTTCGCCGCGGGCCCGGCGTGGAGCCCGACGTTGGACAGAGCGTTGTCGACGATGGCAGCCAGTTCGATGGCTCGATCGCGCTCGATCACGACCGGGTGCGCGGGCGTCGACACCGACACCGACGTGCTGGCCTGTGTGGTCAACAACGGACACAAATCCACTGTCTGCCCGCCGACGTCTGCCGCGGCACCCGAAACCTGCTCGGAGATCAGCATTCTCAACGCGACCTCCTGCTCTCCCGCCAGAGCTGCCAGTTCCGCTGCCTCGCCGCCGAGTGCGGCTCCGCGCCGGCGCACCATCGCCAGGACCTGCAGGACGCCGTCGTGTACTTCGCGTGCCAAGCGTTCACGCTCTTCCGTTGCCGCTGCCAGACGTACGGCTTGTTCGAGTTGCCGATGCGAGCGCCGAGCAGTGGTGGTGGCCAAGCCCAACGCCAGACCAACCGATACGAGAACGGGAGCCGTCGCATCGCGCCAGAGATCCAGGTTGACCTGATCGCGGATGATCGCGCTGGCCGCCGAAATGACAACTCCGGACGCCATGCCGAGCCACGGCCCGCCGAGAATTGCCGCGGAGATGACGGCGTTGGTAGCCCACAGCGTGGTGGGGAGCGTCTGGTGATTCTGATACCACTCGTGGTCGGAGACCAGCCTCGTCGACGCCATCAGCAAGATGACGACCACCTGATCGGCGATCACCACCTGGTACCGCGGCAGCGTCTTCCCGAACACGGCACCGGAGGTCCCGAGCAGCAGTGCCGACACCCCGGACCACACGGCCATCAGAGCGACGAAGAACCAGCTGAGCCGAGAGTTGGTGTAGTCGGAGGCCGAAGCGAACTGGTAACTGATCGCGTACACCAGCGTGACGAGGCGAAACGCCTGCGCCGCCCGCCACAGCGGCGCATCCGGGTCGGTGTCGACGCCCGACGCCTCGCGAACGGTCGGCTGGTAGTGCAGCCGGCGACGGCGCGTGGGCTCAGTCATCGGGAGGCGTGGGGTTCACGACGCGAGGCTCGGCGCGCGGCTCGTCGGGTTCGGCGGGGAACAGCGGAGTCTCCGGGTCCTCGACGTGTAGCTCCGCGTACGCGACGTCCGGGTCGTCGGCGAGGAGGGAACGAATCGCCGTGTTGAGGACGGCGACGATCGGAACAGCCAAGAGCCCGCCGACGATTCCGGCGAGGACGATGCCCGTGGTAATGGCGAGAACGACTGCCAGCGGATGCAGGCGAACTGCGCGACCCAACAACAGCGGTTGCATCACGTGCGCTTCGAGCTGCATGACGCCGATGATGATCCCGAGAACGATCAAAGCGGTCAGAAAACCCTTCGTGACCAGAGCGACAAGCACTGCGAGAAAACCGGTCAGAAATGCACCGACGATAGGGATGAACGCGCCGATGAACACCAACGACGCCAGCGGCAGGGCGAGCGGCACCCCGAGGATCGCGAGGCCGGCACCGATTCCGATCGCGTCGGCGGCGGCAACCGCGACCGTGGCGCGCACGTAGCCGATCAGCGACCCGAAACCTGCAGAACCGGCGATCCGCACGCGACGTCGAGCGTCGGTGGGAACGATCCGGGTGACGAACTGCCAGATCTGGTCGCCGCCGTAGAGAAAGAAGATAAGGGTGAACAGCGTCAGCAACGCCCCGGTGAAGATCTCGCCGATGACCGTCGCCGTGGTCAAGGCGCCGCTGGTAAGGGACTCACGATTGGATTGGACCGACTTGACGACCGAATCACCCGCCTGGCGGATCTGATCCTCGCTGAAGTGAAGCGGACCGCTGGTGAGCCAGTTCTGAATCTGTGTGACGCTGGCCGTGAACTGGTCGGTGAGCTGCGGCAACCCGTCGATGAACTGCTCGACGACAAACGTCATGATTCCCGCGACCAGTCCGATCGAGGCAAGCAGAACAACGATCACCGCTGCCGAGCGAGGAACACCCCACACTTGTAGCCGATCGACCACCGGAATCAGCAGAGCCGATGCCAACAGAGCCAGCCCCACCGGGATGAGCACGGTTTCGAGACGTAGAACCACGTATCCGAGAACCAACAGTCCGGCGAAGATCACAATGAGGCGCCACGACCATTCCGCCGCGATGCGCACGCCGGGATGCACCGCCCGAGCGTCGGCGGAGATGGGTTTGTTCATCCTCGAAGCTCGCTCCGCACGCCCCCTGTTTGCGTTCACATCGCGAGCCTAACCGGACCGGCCGACACAGGTGAGCGGACGAATAATCGGACGCGCGTACCAACACTTCGACCTCTGCCAGCTAAATTGAACCCTGTGCGGGCCTCATACAGAGCAATAGCGGTGACCATCCGCAGCCGGTGGCCCCTCTATATGCTCTCCATGCTCGCAGCCAACCTGATCGGCGCGGTCCTGGTTTTTGCCTTCGTCCGGTACGGCGTGCCGATCCAGGAGTCCGACGCGATAGTCGCCGACCGGGTCCGCAACTTCGCGATCTTCGGCGTGTACCTGGCATTCGCCGGTGCCGTCAGCCTCACCGCGGCGGCCATGATGTTGAAGTCGGTCATTCGCTGGCGGCTGCGCGGAGGTCCACCGACGAGGTCCGAACAGATGGCGGCACTTCACGCGCCTCTTCGCCAGGCCATCGTTCACCTGGTGCTGTGGATTCTGGGCGGCATCATCTTCGTGTTCCTGACCATCACCGAGATGCCCGGACTCGCGATCGCCGTGATCGTGACGGTCTGCATGGCCGCGACCACGACCTTCGGGTTCACCTACATGCTCGGCGAGCGCATCTTGCGTCCGGTCGCCGCCCAGGCGTTGAGCGAGGGCGAATTCGATCGGACCATGGCGCCGGGCGTCGGAACCCGGCTGGCGATGACCTGGGGACTCGGCACGCTGATGCCCGTCGCAGGCATCATCTTGCTGTGCTCGACGCAGCTCACGACCGATCTCGAGTTCTCCCCCGACTCGCTCGCGTGGGCGATCCTGCTCATCTCGATCATGGCGATCGTGCAGGCGTTTGCACTGTCGATGCTGACGGCTACCCAGATCTCCGATCCGATCCGCCAACTGCGACGCGCCATCGAGCGAGTGCAGCGCGGCGCCACCGACGTACGCGTCGAGGTGTTCGACGGCAGTGAGATCGGCCGGCTCCAGGTCGGCTTCAACCGCATGATGAAAGAGTCCGACGAGCGTCGTCTGTTGCGTGAGCTGTTCGGTCAGCACGTCGGCGAGGACGTGGCCCGGCGCGCGCTGAAGTTCGGTACCGAACTGGGCGGCGAAACTCGATTCGTGGCAGTTCTCTTCGTCGACATGGTCGGATCCACCGGCGCCGCTGCCGAGCGCCCGCCGGGTGAAGTGGTCGAGCTGCTCAACGAGTTCTTCCGTGTGGTCGTCGACGTCATCGATCGCCACCACGGTTTTGTCAACAAGTTCATGGGTGATGCGGCGCTCGCAATTTTCGGTGCACCACTCGATCGCCCCGACGCTCCGACGGCGGCCCTCGCGGCGGCTCGCGAGCTGCGGTTCAAGCTCAACGACATCACCGGCCTCGACGTCGGAATCGGCGTGAGCGCGGGGCTCGCGGTCGCCGGCAACATCGGTGCTGCCGAACGTTTCGAGTACACCGTGATCGGCGATCCGGTCAACGAAGCGTCGCGACTCACCGAGCTCGCGAAGCTTCGGCCCAGCCGAGTGCTGGCGTCGACGAGCGCGCTGTATTTCGCCGACGAAGAGGAACAGGCCGAGTGGGAACTCGGCGAGCAAGTCCAACTGCGTGGGCGCCGACGACTGACGCATCTGGCGTGGCCCGAAAAGTATCCAGAGGTCGATCCGGATCAAATTGGTTAGGGTGAGTCGATGGCTCAGCCTGGAAACACCCCACGGCGACTGAGACGACCACGCCCGCCCGTGGCCGAGACCAGTCGGGCCAGAGGGCGCTTCTGGTGGCTGAAGTGGGTACTCGGGATAGCGCTCATCGCCCTCCTGCTAGTTGAAGGCGCATATCTCTGGCCCAGGCTAAGTGAGGCCTGGCGGGTCCTGACCGAAATCCATTGGGGTTGGGTGGCCGCGTGCGTCGCGGCCCAACTCATTTCACTCAGCGGTTACGCGTCCGTTCAACAACGTCTGCTCAATGCCGCCGGTGTGGTTGCCGGTCACCTCAAGAACCTCTCGGTCATCTATGCCAGTACAGCAATGGCGCTGACGTTGCCTGCCGGCCAGGTCTTCTCCACTGCGTTCACGTACAAGCAGACTCGAAAGTGGGGCGCTACACCGGTTGTCGCATCCTGGCAGTTGGCGATGTGCGGTGTCATCGCCGCCGCGACGCTGGCACTACTCGGCGCTACCGGCGCAGCGGCGTTCGGCACCAAGGTCAGCCCTGTGACGCTCACGATTTCGCTCGTCGGCATGGCAGCACTGTTTCTGGCATTGCGATACATAGCCCAGAATCCCGGCAGCATCGAGCGCATCGGGCACCGAGTTCTGGCGCTGTACAACCGTTCTCGCAATAACCCGACCGGGCGCGGTATGCACCGTTGGTCCGAAATCCTCAAGCAACTGGATTCGGTCGAGCTCAGCCGCACCGACTCGGTCATCGCATTCGGGTGGTCGGCCATCCATCGTGTCGCCGATGTCGCTTGTTTGGGTTTCGCATGCTGGGCGGTGGGCGCGGAACCCTCCTTCGCGGGGCTCCTGATTGCTTTTACCGCCGCCAAAGCAGTCGGCAGCATTCCGCTGCTTCCCGGCGGGCTGGGCTACGTGGACACCGCACTGATCACCGCGCTGACGATCGCCGGTGCCAGTGGAGCGCAGGCAATTGCGGCATGGTTTGTATATCGGATGGTCAGCTTCATCATGGTCGCTGTCGCCGGTTGGATCGTCTTCTTGATCACGTTCCGCGCGACGCACCACGAAGACCTCGAGATGGACCTCGAATTCGAACGTCGAGAACAGCCGGGCGTTTAGCGTCGCAACGCGGCCGCCATGTCGTCGAGGTGGGCTCGGCTGATCCGTACCGCTGCCTCCGCGTCACCGGCTTCGATGGCGTCCACCAACATTCGATGCTCGTCCGCGTCGGGCTGACTGTGGGGATGCAGGTCGAGAACCGCGATCAACTCGATCAACGCGGCCCGCAGACGCGGCACAAAAGTCTCGAAGAGTTCCGACAGCACGGGATTGTGGGCCGCATCCACCACGGCTCGGTGGACGGCGATGTCGGCGTCGACGAAGGCCGCGTCACCAGAGTGCGCAGCGGCAGTTCTACCGTCCAACGCTTGCCTCAGAGCCGCGACGTCCACGGCGTCGCGGCGCTGCGCAGCGAGCCGAGCCGCTTCGATCTCGACCGCGTTCCGCACCTCGACGACGTGAAGGATCGCCTCGGCTTCGAGCACGCGCGGCCACTGATCCGGAGGCGTCGTACTCCGCAGGAAGACACCGGCGCCCTGTCTCGATTCGAGCATGCCGAGGCCCGCGAGAGTCCGCACCGCTTCCCTGATGGTGGACCGCCCGATTCCCAGCTGCGCCGCCAGCGTGGTTTCACCTGGAAGTTTGGCGCCGACTTCCCATTCACCGCTCACGATCCGCGCTCGCAGCAACTCCGCGGCCTGGTCGGTGAGCAGCCGACGCTCGACGATCGGTGACACGTTAACTCCTCAGGTTGTCTGATAAGTGATTTCGTTCTAGTGTAGCCCGCATGGCTACAGGAGCACTCCTTCTCGACTGCCGCGGCGGGGCCTGAAAGACCGGCACCCCTCCGCGGGGTTTCGCCATGCCGGTCTCTCTACTCGACCGCAGGAGAAACCGAAGATGAGCACTACCCGCGCCAACCACTGGAACAACCAGAAGCCGTCACCCATGCCGTCCGAGCGCTATCGCGCCGCGTGGGATCGCGTCGAGATTCCGGCATTCGAACGGACCTGGCCGTCCAATCGCACCACCGCGGCACCGCTGTGGGTGCCCGTCGATCTGCGTGACGGCAACCAAGCCCTCGCGGAACCGATGGACCCCGAACGCAAGCGTCGGATGTTCGAACTGATCGTGGCGATCGGCTACAAGGAAATCGAAGTCGGCTACCCCTCCGCGAGCCAGACCGACTTCGATTTCGTGCGAGACCTGGTGCGATTCGATCTCGTTCCCGAAGACGTCACCATCGTCGTATTCACCGCCGCGCGTACGGATTTGATCGAGCGGACATACCAGTCGATCGAAGGACTGCCGAACGCGGTCGTCCACATGTACACGGCGACGGCGCCGACGTGGCGAAACGTCGTTCTCGGCAAGGAGCGAGAAGAGCTGCACGACATGATTTTCCGCGCCGCGCAAGACGTGGCCCGCGGAGGCGAAGGCCACGACGGATGGCGATTCGAGTTCTCGCCCGAGGTCTTCAACCTCACTGAACCCGATTACATCCTGCAGGTGTGCAACAGTCTCACCGAACTCTGGGACGCCAGTCCCGATCGTCCGGTCATCCACAACCTGCCTGCCACAGTCGAAATCGCGACCCCCAACATCTATGCCGATCAAATCGAATACATGCACCAGAATCTGGCTCGACGTGATTCGGTGATCCTCTCGGTCCACCCGCACAACGACCGCGGCACCGGGGTTGCGTGCGCCGAACTGGCAGTCTTGGCCGGTGCCCAACGCGTCGAGGGGTGCTTGTTCGGTAACGGCGAGCGCACGGGCAACGTCGACCTGGTCACACTGGGGCTGAATCTGCATGCACAGGGCGTCGATCCGGAGATCGACTTCTCCGACATCGACAAGATCCGTCGAACAGTGGAGTACTGCAACAGAATTCCCGTCCACGAGCGCCACCCGTACGGCGGCGATCTCGTGTACACGGCATTTTCCGGAACCCACCAGGATGCGATCAAGAAGGGCTTCGCGCATCACTACGAGAGTGCGGCGGCCGCCGGCGTCGATCCGGGGTCGACGCCGTGGGCAGTCCCCTATCTGCCGATCGACCCCGCCGACGTCGGCCGCGACTACCAGGCGGTCATTCGCGTGAACAGCCAGTCGGGCAAGGGTGGAATCGCATATCTGCTGCAGACCGAATACGGGGTTGAACTCCCCCGCCGCCTGCAGATCGACTTCGCCTCACGGGTGCAGCTCGAGACCGACGACTCGGGCACCGAAATGACAGCCGATCAGCTGTGGAACCTGCTGCTGCGCGAGTACGGGTACAACGGAGGAGTGCGGCGGTACTCGCTGGAACACACCGCCGACGGTGATCAGTTGTTCGTCGCCATCGAACGCGACGGGCGCGAGGTCACCGCTGCAGCCAGCGCGTCCGGACCGATCGAGGCATTGAGCAAAATCCTGACCGAACAGGGCTCGGCGGTCGAGGTCGTCTCGCTCACCCAGCATTCACTGCCCCGCAACCCGGAATCTTCCGGCAGTGCAAATTCGGCAGTCACCATCGCAGAGTGTGTGGTGAACGGCGAAGGACGCTGGGGCATTGCGGTGCATCAGTCGGTGACAGCATCGGCGCTTCACGCGGTCTATGCCGCAAGCACACCAACTGTGATGCAGCTCACATGATCTTGCGGAAGGATTTCTCGGGGTCCATAGTTGAAGCTACAAGAACTTGAACATTCAACTACTTATTCAGGAGCTTCCATGACCACCGCAACCTTGCCCGCATTGACCGCCGGAACCTGGGTCATCGACACCGTCCACTCCACCGTCGGATTCTCGGTTCGCCACCTCATGGTCTCCAAGGTCCGTGGAACGTTCGACGAGTTCTCCGGAACGATCACCGTTGCCGAGGACGGCACCCCGGCCGTCGAGGCCGAGATCTCCGTGGACTCCATCAACACCAAGAACGAGCAGCGCGACGGCCACATCAAGTCCGCTGACTTCTTCGACGTGGAGAAGTTCCCGAAGGCCACCTTCAAGTCCACCGCAGTGCGCGCCAAGGGCAGCGACTTCGTCCTCGCCGGCGACTTCACGCTCCACGGCGTCACCCGCGAGGTCGAGCTGAACCTCGAGTTCAACGGCGTCAACCCGGGCATGGGCCAGGGCCCCGTCGCCGGATTCGAAGCCACCACCGTCATCAACCGCAAGGACTTCGACATCTCCATCGAGATGCCCCTCGAAGGCGGCGGAGCAGTTGTCGGCGACAAGATCACGATCACCCTCGAGATCGAAGCCGGCCTGCAGGCCTAACAGCACTGTGCGCCTTTATTAACCGCCCGCGGTTAATAAAGGCGCACAGTCGTATGGTGTGAGCGTGAAGAAGTACGCACCATTCCTGCTGATCGACGCCATTCTTGTCATAATCTTCTGCGCGATAGGGCGCCGTACCCACGAAGAAGCCAACGCGCTCGCCGGTCTGGCGAAGACATCCTGGCCCTTCCTGACCGGCCTGGTGATCGGATGGGCTGCCACGTTCGCGCTGTACCGCGACAAGTTCAACGCCGTTCTCCTTCTTCCCACCGGCATTGTCGTTTGGCTCGGCGCCGTCGTCATCGGCATGATCCTGCGAGTGTTGAGTGGCCAGGGCACCCAGTTCAGCTTCATCGTCGTCGCGACGCTGGTCCTCGGCGCGTTCCTTCTCGGTTGGCGCGCACTCGCTCCGCTGGTATCGAAAATCCGCACCAAGTCGTAACCAAACTCCACGGCTCGGAACTACCCGAAATGCTCGAGCACGTAGGACACTTTTCGGATGAGCAACACTACGGAGCCCGTCGAACGTAGCGAGAAAGAAGACCGGGGGTTCTTCGGCCAACCCTTTGCGCTGGCGAACCTGTTCGGCGTCGAGATGTGGGAGAGATTCTCCTTCTACGGGATGCAAGGCATCCTCATCTACTACCTGTACTACAGCGTCAGCGACGGCGGCCTCGGCATCAGTCAGGCGGCAGCGACCAGCATCGTCGGCGCGTACGGCGGCACCGTCTATCTGTCGACGATTCTCGGCGCGTGGGTGGCCGACCGACTTCTCGGCTCCGAGCGCACGCTCTTCTACAGTGCTTCGCTGGTGATGGCCGGCCACATCGCCTTGTCGGTTCTTCCCGGTATGTGGGGTGTCGGCGTCGGCCTGGTCATGGTCGCCTTCGGCAGCGGCGGCCTGAAGGCCAATGCGACCTCTCTGGTCGGAGATCTCTATTCCGAACAGGATGTTCGCCGCGACGCCGGATTCTCCATCTTCTACATGGGCATCAACATCGGCGGTCTTGTCGGCCCACTGCTCACCGGAGCCGTCCAGGACGCCTGGGGATTCCACGCCGGTTTTGCTCTCGCCGCGGTCGGCATGGCTCTCGGCCTGATCCAGTACACGCTGGGTCGGAAGCATCTTCACGGAATCGGTGCCGAGCCCGGCAACCCGTTGCCCGCAGACAAGCGCGCGCTCTACATCGGGATCGGCATTGCCGCGATCGTCGTCGTCGCGGTCGCCTCGATCACCGGTTTGATCACGGCCGACAACATGTCCGACGTCGTTGTCGGACTCACGATCGTCGCGTCCGTCGGTTACTTCCTCCTCATGCTCACCAGCAAGAAGGTGACCAAGGTCGAACGCAGTCGAGTCTTTGCGTTCATCCCGATGTTCATCGCGAGCGCGGCCTTCTGGTCGCTGTTTCAGCAGCAGTTCACCACTGTGCCGGTGATCTCCGACAAACTCCTGGACCGCAATCTCTTCGGTTGGGACTTCCCACCGACGTGGGTGCAGTCGATCAATCCGGTGTTCATCATCATCTTTGCCGGTGTGTTTGCAGCGATGTGGACAAAACTCGGTGACCGTCAGCCGTCGTCGCCGATCAAGTTCGCTCTCGGTACCGGCACGATGGGTCTGGCGTTCCTGGCGTTCATCCCGATCACCGGTGGTGGACCGAACAGTGCACCGCTCCTCGGCCTGGCCGGCGTGCTTCTGCTCTTCACCTTCGCGGAACTCTTCCTGTCCCCCGTCGGCCTTTCCCTTGCAACCAAACTCGCGCCCGAGCATTTCCACACTCAGATGGTGGCGTTGTTCTTCTTGTCCGTTGCGTTGGGTTCTTCGATGGCGGGAACCTTGGCCGGTTACTTCGACATCGACGACAGTCGCCCGTTCTTCCTGATCATCGGTTTCTCGTCGATCGGAATCGGAGTGATTCTTGCTCTTGCCTCGCCGTGGATCAAGAAGCTGATGCAGGGCGTGAAGTAGACGGGCTCACTTCACCCACAACCACAGAGCCAACACGAATCCCGCTGTCGCTACTGCCACACGCAGTACCGATGGCGGGATTTTCTTGACGACGGGCGGGCCACACCACCCTCCGGCCAAAGCGCCGAGTGCCATCGCCAACGCGGCCACCCAATGCACCTGTCCGGAGAAGGCGAAGATGAGTGCAGCCACAAGATTGGCAATGCCGAGAAAGAAGCTCTTCAGGATCGTTGCACGCCACACCGTTTCGGAAGTGAGGATGAGCGTCGCGGCCAGGAAGATGACGCCGGCACCGGCACCGAAATAGCCGCCGTAGACCGCGACGGCAAACAGTGCTGCCGAGTAGATTCCGGGACGGTCACCACCGCCCGACAGCTCACGAATCTTCGGTTGCAGTAGCAGCGCGAGCGAGGCGAACACGACCATCGCCGGCACAACGGATTCGAACGAACCTTCCGGTGCCAACCACAGAATCAGGGCACCGACGATGCCACCGGCAGCCGAATAGAGAGACCAGCGAACAAGTTTCGGACCGGTATCGGCAACTTCACGGGACGAGTTCGCCAATGCGCCGACGCCGACGGCCACCAACGCGACGGTATTGGTCATGTTCGCGCTGACCGGCGAGAGCCCGACGCTCAGCAGCGCCGGATACGAGACGATCGACGCAAGACCGGTGACAAAACCGACTAGACCGCTGAAGAATCCCGCTACGACGAGGAATAGGAAATCGAGCAGGTTCACGAACCAGGAATCTACTCGCGGTGCTTGGTACTACTTGTCGGCAGGCTTGCCGAGTTCCTGGAAGAGCTTGTCCGTCATCTGCATTGCTCGATCACCACCGTCGGCGTCTGCGACGAACACTGCAAACGCGAAGTCTCCGCGCGCTCCGTAGAACCAGCGATCGTCACCGCTCGCTGCGCCGGCCGCCATCATGTCCGGGTACCCAGCCAGTCCGCCGGCGCCTCGCATGGCGTCACGCAGACGATTGTTGACGTCGCCGGGTAGTGCTGTCGGCGCGACGTCGGCGGTTGCCGGTTGTCCGAAGACCATCATCGGCAGCGGGGCACTGCCGCGGGCGATCGATGCCGCGAGCATCGCCATTCCGAACGGAGTCACTGTCGGCGCGCTCGCGTCGTTGGACGTCTTGTTGGCCATGACGTTGTTCATCGCCTGGTCCACGCCGGGACGGTTCGCGGCAAGCACTGCTGTCTGCTGTTCGAGTCCCTGAATGTGGAAGCCGTTGCCGAGTCCGAGCTGCTGCCCGGTGTCGGCCAACTGCTCGGCTGACACGCTGCCGGGGTCGACGCCGTTCTGCATCGACGATGCGAGACGGACCAGATCGAGTGCGCCACCGGCCGGGCGTAACCCGGTGAAGGCGATCGGGCCCTGTTCGATGGCCTGATTGTTCTGTGCTGCAGCCAGAATGGCACCGTCCGACGGGCGGATCGCCACGATGGCCGCGGGAGTACCTGCACTGACGACAGCTTCGATCGCGGCGAGTTGAGCGTGCGAGTCGAGAGTCGCGGCAACGTCGGGGCCGGGAGGTCCCTGGAAGCCAGCTTGCTTGATCGGGAATCCGTTGGGCTCGACCAGGTTGACCGCCCAGCCGGCGGTGGCGTCGCGATTGGCCTGCCACACGGTCCGCAGCGGGTCCAGCAACGGCGAGTTGATGCGACGGTCGGAGGCGATCAGCTTGGGTGTCTTGACCACGACGACGCCGGGGATCGCAAAATCGCTTTCCAGGTAGGCGTAGTCGGGATCGCGGAGCAGTACGGCGGTGACGGGCTTGCCGGGGTTGGCGGCGAGGTCGGCCAACATCGACTCCGAAGTGACCAACGGAGCGACAGGTTCGAGCACCGTGGCGAGGCGACGAGTGGTGTCCACGGGGTCCGGCATGGTGGCCGGGTCGAGAGTGATCGCGTTGATGGTCTGCTCGTTCATGAGCAGGGTGCCGGTGCTGTCGACTACCTTCGGCGGCGCTGCGTCCGTGCGGGTGTACGAGACGGTGCGACCGTTGCCGAGGTCGGGAACGAGGACCGACGGGTCCCAGGACACACGCCAGCCGACCGACAGATCGCGAACCTCACCCTGCGACTGGTAGCTCCAGTCCTTGCCTTCACCGAAGTTCCAGGACGCGTCGAGAGTGAAGAGTCCGGAGTCGCTACCCAGGTCCATGACCTGAGCGACGTCGAAGTCGGTGGACTTGGCGGCAAGCCCGTCGAACATCTGCTGGATCGACGGCCGCGCGGCGTTGGGGTACGACGTGAGCGCTGCGGCAGCTTCGGCGTCGTGGTTGTTGAGGGCGGTGACGAAGTCCTCCACCACCGAGGCGGCGTCGGATTTCTTCTCCCCACCGATGACACACGACGCGAGCGCCACTGTCAGAACGACAGCAGTTATCGACGCAACGACATATTTTCCACGACGGTTGTGCTGTCCTCCGGGCCCCATGCATGTAACTCTTTACTTCTGTCACACGAGTAACAAGCACGGGATGCCTACGAACGTGTCACGGTTGAGCTACGACGGTGTGATCCAACTGCAACGGAAAACAGGTTTCAGCGCAGAAAAGTACCCGCTACCTGCACTGCAGGTGAAGAGCTGTCCGCACCCGCGATGAATACCGCAAATGCGAGATCTCCCTTGATTCCGACAAACCACCCGTGTGCTGGACCACCTTCGGTTTCGGCCGTACCGGTCTTGCCCAGAAGCCCCGGAATGTCCTGCAACGACGTTGCCGTACCTCCTGTGACGGTCTCGCGCATCATCACCCGCAACTGTTCGGTCACCTCCGCGGGAGCAGGGGCCACCGTCTGATCCGCGACACCGGCCTGTCCCTTGACCAACATCGGCGCGGGTGTCGTTCCGTTCGCGATCGAGGCCGCCACCAGAGCCATCCCGAAAGGCGTGGCGGTCACGGTGCCCTGTCCGATCGCACTCTCGACACGTTCGGCGGGCGTGTTCGCGTCAGGGACGTTGCCCGTCACCGTCGTGAGGCCGGGGGTGACGTAGTCGACGCCGAGCCCGAACTGCAGCGCCGCTTTGTGCAGAGCATCGGCGGGCAGACCGACGGCCATCCTGGCCATGGTGGTGTTGCACGACTTCGCGAACGCGGTGTGCAGCGGAACCGATCCGAGGTCGAACTCGTCGTCATTGGGGATCTGACGGCCCTCGATGTTCTCGGTACCCGGGCACGCCAGAACGGTGTCCGGTGTAGCGACGCCGGCTTGCAGGGCCGCGGACGTCGTCACGGTCTTGAACGTCGAACCCGGCGGGTACAGGCCGGTCAACGCGATCGGGCCCTGTGCGTCGGCGGGGGCGTTCTGGGCCACCGCCAACACCGCTCCGGTCGACGGCTGCAGCGCAACGATCGCCGCCTGTTGCGTAACCCCGGCGAGCGCGTTCTCGGCCGCGAGTTGCAGCGGTCGGTCGATGGTTGTCGCGATGTTCGGAGCAACCGGCCCGTCTTGGCCGGCGACGGTGGTGACGGTTCCGTTCTGCTTCACCTGCTGCACCGCCCAGCCTGCGGACTTGTCCTGCCCCTCCTGCCACAGATCGGACAACCCACTGAATGTCGGCGACGCCAAAGTCTTGTCCACCGAGAGCAACCGAGCCTGCGGCGCCAAGCTCACTCCAGGAATCGCCGCCAACCGCTCCTCGATCGGTGCAAGATCCTCGGCACGCAAAGTGATTGCGGTGACCGGCTTCCCGCTTGCCGACGCAAGATCGCCGCTCAGTGATGCCGCCGTGATCGTCGGAGCGACAGGCGAGAGCAGGGCCGCCACCGCTGCCGTGTCCACCGGTGGAACCGCAGCGGAATCGAGATTGACCAGCGTCACCACCTGCTGCTCCATGATCGGCTGGCCCGCCGCGTCCAGCACCGACGGCGGAGCACCTGTCGTGGGTGTGTAGCGCAGCGTCGTCGAGGAGGTCAGGTCCGGGGCGAGCAGCGCCGGATCCCACTGGATCAGCCAGTTGTCGCCGCTTTTCGACGCGTTTCCCTGCGTCGAGTAGTTCCAGTCCTGCCCCTCACCGAACTTCCACGCCGCGTCGAGCGTGAACGTCCCCGCGGAATCGCCGGACTCGGCGGCGTCGGAAACGGTGAATGTTCCCTCGTCCTTGCCCAGCCCCTCGATCAGAGCCGAAATCGCAGTCGACGCCGCCGCCGGATCGGTGGTCAGGGCTGCTGCCGCCTGCACGTCATCCGATGTGAGTGCGGAGGCGAACTCCTCTGCCACTGATTTCGGCTGGTCAGGGCCAGAACTGCAGGAAACTACCGATCCTGCGGCCAATGCCCCCAGAGCCACGGCAGCCATGGGACGACGGAAAGTTCGGAAGCTCTGACGAGCATGTGGAAGGCGCACGACTCCGATCATGCCCGAATTTGTGGCGCCGGTTCGACTATCGGTGTAATCATGTAATCAGTGCAATAAACGCACATCAGGGCTCCACCAGCTTTCCGAGGAGAACGCCATGAAGAACTCACAAGGCTCCGGTGACCGCAGGTTCGGCCGACCCGGAGGTTGGCAACAGGCATCGGTTCCCGACGCGAGTGATGCGTCCGACTGGTTTGCCGGTCGACTTCCAGATGACTGGTTCACCGGCAGCGCCGACGTCCAGGTCGACCGCGAAGAAATCGTCGTGATCGGTGAACTCCCCGCAGTCGACGGTGGCGAGGCCGCCGCGGACGGAAGGATCTCACGCTTTCGCGAAACCACGCGCGCCGATCGGATGCGCATAGCGGACGAGGCCGAGGCTCGCTACGGACGCAAGGTCGCCTGGGGCGTACGCCTGGACGAAAAGACCGTCCTGTTCACACATCTCGCAGTTCCGGTGATGACACGACTACGTCAGCCCGAACGCAAGGTTCTCGACACCTTGGTGGACGCGGGAGTTGCTCGCTCGCGAGCGGATGCACTCATGTGGACAGTCCGGTTGGCGGGCAAGCACAGCGAACAGTGGCTCACCGAGCTACGAGAAGCGATGTCGAAGGTCGACGACCTGAGATCCGAGGGTCCGAAAATCTGAAGGCCCGAAGAATCTGAGCACCGAACACCGACGAGACCGACAGCACAGAATAATTCGATTGCGCGGGATCGTTCGAGTGCTCTAACCTGAAACACGAATCATTCCCGACAGAACAGGAAACGGGCCGTTGCTCCTCTAGAGGTTCATTTCGCGAAGGCACTCGCACCCATCAGCAGTTGCTGAGCCGGGCGCACAGTCCAAGCACCCTCTGGAGTACTCATGACCCAATCCCATTCTTCTCTGTCGCTCTCGGATCTCACCTTCACCTGGCCGGACGGCGAATCAGTCTTTTCCCGCAACAACTTTGTATTCCCCAGTGGCCGTGTCGGTCTCGTGGGACTCAATGGATCGGGAAAATCGACTCTGCTGCGATTGATCGCAGGAGAGCTCTCACCGGAATCCGGATCCGTGACCGCTTCCGGCGAGGTCGGCTACCTCCGTCAGGACATCACACTCGATCCGAGTGTTCGGGTGGATGACATCCTCGATATCCACGAACTACGAAACGCATTGCACCGCATCGAAACCGGTGACGGATCCGAGACCGATTTTGCACTCGTGGACAACAACTGGGATATCGAGGAGAGCGCTCTCTCCACCTTGCATCGACTCGGCCTCGCGAAGGTAGTTCCGGATACGGCGGCACTGAGCCGAACCGTCGGCGCCCTCTCCGGCGGAGAGACCGTCCTACTCGGCCTGACCGCAACGCTGCTGAAAAATCCGCAGGTGCTGCTCCTCGACGAGCCGACCAACAACCTGGACCGCGACGCTCGATCACGAGTTCATGCTGCAGTCCAACAGTTTCCGGGAACCGTACTGATCGTCAGTCACGACCGGGAACTGCTCGACACCGCGGAGTACACGGTCGAACTACGTCGGGGGGATCTACGCGTGTTCGGCGGCAACTACTCGCACTACCAGGAGGTCGTGACCGCTGAGCAGGAAAACGCACTCGCCACCGTTCGCGACGCCAAGGCCGATCTGGCGAAGCAGAGCCGCGAGCTGATCGACGCTCGAACAAAACTGGACCGACGTAAGCGCTATGGGCAGAAGATGTTCGAGAACAAGCGGGTGCCACTGATTATCGCGCAAGAACGAAAACGCCAAGCCCAAGTTTCGGCCGGAAAGCTGGCCCTCAACCATATCGGGAAGGTGGACGAGGCCAAGTCTGCCCTGTCGGAGGCAGAGGAACTCCTTCGAGACGATCGCGAGATCCGCCTGGACCTTCCTGCTACAGAGGTTCATCCGGGGCAGCAGGTTGCGCGGCTCGACGAGGTGACGTTGCGGAGCGGCCAAGTGGTATCGCTCCAGATCACCGGGCCGGAGCGGATTGCGATAATGGGACGCAACGGAATCGGCAAGACGACGTTGCTCGATGCACTCGCTGCGTCGACTCCGTTCGTAGCCTCTCGTGCGCTCCCCCAACGTCTCGACGTGTTCGACGAGGATCTCTCGGTGGCGGACAACGTCGCATTGGCTGCGCCACACGCAACGGCCGAGGAAATTCGTGGGCAGTTGGCACGGTTCCTTTTCCGGGGAACGGATTCCGATGTGTTGGCATCTGCGCTCTCGGGCGGTGAACGATTGCGCGCGGCGTTGGCGACGATCCTTCTGGCCGAACCCGCGCCCCAGCTGCTTCTTCTCGACGAGCCGACCAACAATCTGGACCTACCGAGTCTCGCCCATCTCACGCAGGCACTTTCCGATTTCCGCGGTGCCATGGTGGTGGTGAGTCACGATCTGCCGTTCCTTCGCGACATCGGTATAACGCGGTGGATCAGCATGGACGAGAATGGTATTCAGGACGTCGATCCCGAGTAGGTCGACGGTTGACGCTATCGGCGCGAGACGGTCTGGCCTTACTGTGGGGCGATGTGCCTTCACCTCGACGCAACCGCCGCCCTGTCGATTGCAGGTTGGGTTCGCGAAGAACCTACTCGATCGGCCTCTGCCCCAGTTCCGCAACCGCTGGTCGGCGTTTGTGATCAACTCGTCGTGTGGGCGAGCTCGTTCTCCGTACTTGCCAGTTCAGACGACCAGGTGTGGTTTCTCTCGGCGGAGAACTATGCCGGTGGAGTTGGTATCAGCGATGAGGCGTTTCCCTGGAATGCGTTCCGGCACGAGAGCCTGGCGGTCGCTTCCGGGCCCGCTGAGCGCGCGGCGATCAACGCCTTCTGGTCCGCTCACCTCCCGGTTCTGCTGTCGGTACGCAATGGGTACGAGTACTTGGCGCTCGCTCCGGACGGTCAGGTCGTCCGTGGGGGAGAGCCGGAGTTCGAGGAGGTCACCGTCGTCGCCGCTGATTTCGAGGCTCTGCTTCGGGGCATAGCCGCAGGCGTCAGCACGGCAGACCCCGTCACCGATGCACTGCTTGGCACAGTGGGTGCTGCCCGGCCGGGCGGTGACCGGTAGCTCTGAGGGAAGCCGAGTTGATTGCTCGACTGTTCGTGAAAGTTCCCGGCATACGTCGAAATGGCTCCGGTCGGCTACTCGAGTTCACGTGCGTAGTAACTGGCACCCATACTGGACGGGTGTTGCACGATGTGAGAAATCCGGTGGACGGTGCGCGGATCACCTATCAGATCGTGGGCGACGGCCCACCCCTGTTGATGGTGCACGGCACTGCGTTGTCTCGCTCCATCTGGCGTGGCTTCGGGTACGTCAAGGCGCTCCAGGAACAGTATCGTCTGATTCTCGTCGACATGCGGGGTCACGGACGCAGCGACAAACCACACGACTCCGATTCGTATGCAATGGATCTGGTGGTCGGCGATCTCCTGGAGATCCTCGACACGGAGTCTCCGTTCGAACCGGCGCACGTCCTCGGATACTCGTTCGGCGGGCGCTCGGTGATGTCGCTGACTGTCGAGCACTCCGAACGGGTGCGATCGTTGACCGTCGGAGGCGGTAGTAGCCGACCGATGACGGGCGCGTTCGACGCATTGTTCTTCCCAGGCTGCATCGACGCACTCGAAAGCGGCGGTATCGAAGGATTTCTGACCGGTTGGGGCGCGAGACGCGGCAAACCGGTGGATCCTCAGACCGCGACTGCCTTTCGAATCAACGATCCCCTCGCACTCGCGGCCTACATGCGGCGTGCGGAGAAGGAGCAGGGCATCGACGACGCCGTGCTTCGCCGGATCGCCACGCCGACTTTGTTGTTCGTCGGATCGAGAGATCGCGAGCGCCTGCCGGATACCGAGCATCTGGAGTCCATGATTCCGGACAGTGCTTTGGCCGTGATCGAGGGGGCTGATCACGCGAGCGCGGTCGCGGACTCCGAAGCTGTGCTGCGTGCGCTCATTCCGTTCCTGAGCCGACAGTAGTCCGCCTTCATCCGCTCACTACTGCGGTGTGAGCACTCTCGACTCGAGCGCGGTCACCGGTGGTTGCCGCAAGTCCAAGCGGCGCAGCAACTGAGCATTCGCGGCAACGACCACAGTGGACACCGACATCAGGATTGCTCCGACCTCCATCGGCAGCACGAACCCGACGGGCGCCAGTACTCCCGCAGCGAGGGGAACCGAGATCGCGTTGTATCCCGCTGCCCACCAGAGGTTCTGAACCATCTTCCGGTAGGTGGCGCGGGACAGCTCGATGACCGAGCTTACCGAACGCGGATCATCGCTGGCCAGAACAACTCCCGCCGACGCGATCGCCACGTCGGTTCCGGCACCGATCGCGATACCCACATCCGCCTGGGCAAGTGCCGGCGCATCGTTGACCCCGTCACCGACCATCGCCACGCGGTGGCCCGCAGCCTGAAGCCGAGATACCTGTGCTCCCTTGTCCTGCGGAAGCACCTCGGCGAAAACTTCGTCGATCCCGAGCCTGCGAGCCACCGAATGGGCCACGGCCTCCGCGTCTCCCGTGACCATGGCCACGCGCACACCGCGAGCGTGGAGGGCGTCGACGGCCAATGCAGATTCCGGGCGAATCTCGTCGGCCAATGCCAATGCACCGATCACCTTCTCGTCACGCACTACATGCAGGACGGTCGACCCGTCACTCAGCCACTCTTCGGTCCCCGGGATCGCTGTGGCCCCGACCGATCTCAACATCCCCGGTCCGCCGACACCGACGCGTGCACCGGCGACGTCCGCAGCAACCCCGATCCCGTTGTGCGCCTGAAAGTCGGAACCCGAAGTGAAGTCGAGCGACAACTCCCGCGCCGCTGCGACGACGGCGCGCCCGAGTGGATGTTCGCTGTCGAACTCGACGGCAGCTGCCGCGCTGAGCACGTCATCATCGGAATACCCGTCGACACCGCGTACGCCGACCACTGCGGGCTCACCCTTGGTGAGAGTGCCGGTCTTGTCGAAGAGAACGGTGTCTACGTTGCGCATCGCCTCGAGGGCCATGCGGTCGGTGATCAAGATCCCAGCCCGAGCCGCCCGTTCCGTCGCGATCGAGACGACGAGCGGAATCGCCAACCCGAGCGCGTGCGGGCAGGCGATCACCAGAACGGTGATCGTCCGGGTGACTGCGCTCTCCGGGGTGCCCCAGATACTCCAGGCGATCGCGGTCAGCACTGCCGCGCCGAGTGCGTACCAGAACAGCAGAGCAGCGGCCTTGTCTGCCAACACCTGAGCACGACTCGACGAGTTCTGTGCCTGCTCGACCAGGCGCCGGATACCGGCGAGTGCGGTGTCTTCTCCCACCGCGGTGACTCGAATCCGAAGTGCCGAGTCGGTGGCTACGGTGCCGGCCACCACCTGATCTCCGACAGTCCGGCGGACGGTCTTCGACTCGCCCGTGATCATGGATTCGTCCATGTCGGCGCTTCCCTCGACGACCGTTCCGTCCGAGGGAACTCGGGCGCCGGGGCGAACTATCACCAGGTCGCCGGTAGCCAGAGCTGCGGTGGGCACGGTTTCCACCGACTCCCCCACCACCCGTTCGGCCTCGTCGGGCAGCAAAGCGGCAAGAGAGTCCAAGGCGCTCGAAGTCTGACTGAGCGAACGCATCTCGATCCAGTGACCCAACAACATGATCACGATCAGGAGCGCGAGCTCCCACCAGAAATCAAGAGTGTGATCCACCCAGTGCAGACTTGCAGCCCAAGAAGCGAAGAAGGCAACGGTGATGGCAAGTGCGATCAGAAGCATCATTCCGGGTTGCCGAGAACGTATTTCGGCGACAGCGCCGGTGAGGAACGGCTTGCCGCCCCAGAAGTACATCACCGTGCCGAGTACCGGTGAGATCCATTCCACCAGAGAGTTTTCCGGAAGGGTGTACCCGACCAGATCAGCGAACATCGCATCTGCCGCAACAACCGGAACTGCGATTACCAGCATGACTGCGAACAACGTCCGGAACTGTGCGACGTGATCCCCGTGACCACCGTGTGCCCCATGCTCCATCTGACTATGGTTCATCTGACTGTGGTCCATCTCGCTATGGTCCATCTGACTGTGATCCATGTGGCGGTCATCCCCTCGCGTGTGATTCCGGCACTGCAGCGGTCAAGCCATCAGCCTCGAACGTATGCCCGGCTCAGCCACCGAGCAAGGTCACGCGGCCAACGTCAATCGCTCAACTCCCCTTCAACATCGCTTCCATCTGAGTGATTTCTGCCTGCTGACCGGCGATGATAGCTTCTGCCATCTTCTCCGCCGATGGATCGAGCCCGTTGTCGAGTTCGGTCTGAGACATGGTGATGGCACCCTTGTGGTGCTCGATCATCATCGTCAGCCACAACTTGTCGAACTCCGCGCCACTGGCGTCGGTGAGGGCGGTCATGTCGTCGGCCGACATCATGCCCGGCATCTCGGCCATCCCGACGCCGTGTCCCGCATGCGCCGAATCATCCATGCCCTCCATCGAACTCGACGAAGGATCGGGGCGTCCCCACTTCGTCAGGAATTCGGTCATCTGAGCCATTTCCGGGCCTTGCGCTGCCTCTATCTGCGCTGCAAGCGAGAGAAGTTCCGGATTGTCGGTTCGACCGTCGACCATTCTGGCCATGTCCAATGCCTGCGCGTGATGCGGGTACATCCCTTCGAGAAACTCGATGTCGGCGGCATTGACACCCGCGGGAATCTCCGACTGTGCTGCGACGCTGGTTGTTTCGGAAGAATGGTTGACACTCTCCCCGGAGTTGTCCGAGCATCCGGCAATCAACAGTGCTGCCGCTGCCACAACCGGAACGAACCGCGTGGCGCTCTTCCTGACCGTCAAAGACATGTTTTCACTCCCGAGAGTTGATTCTGTTCGATATGCACTGCACCACAATTGATTTGACGACAGTGCTGCAAATGCACAGTTGCCACGTTACCGGCGGAAATCCGCATCGAAGCCCGATAACCGACCCAAACAGGCTTCCTTCATCGAATCTTCACAGTCGAACGGAAATCACCACGCGACAGAAATGCACACACGCAGTCGACTAACCTCGGTTCGATGAGCGCCGAACTACGACCTGGCGAGGAACCGGGGCGTGTTCTTGTCGTCGACGACGAGACTGCCCTTGCGAAGGTTGTCGCCAATTATCTGACACGCGAGGGATTCACCGTGCGCCTCGCCCACGACGGGCCGAGCGCAGTACGTTCGGTGCGCGACTTCGAGCCCGCACTGATCGTGCTCGACCTGATGCTTCCGGGCTTCGACGGTCTGGAAGTCTGCCGGCGGATCCGCACGTTTTCCGACGCGTATGTCCTGATGCTCTCCGCCCGCGGTGACGAGTCGGACAAGGTAACCGGGCTGGCAGCCGGCGCAGACGACTACGTGGTCAAACCCTTCGGCCCCCGCGAGTTGGTTGCGCGAGTGAAAGCACTGCTCAGACGGCCACGCGCGTCGAGCTTGCTGCCGAAAGTACTGCCAACGCCTCCCGGACTCGACATCGACGTCCTGTCCCGCACGGTTCGTGTGGACGACACCCTGGTCGATCTCACTCCCACCGAGTTCACTCTGTTGTCCGCACTCGCATCCCGACCCGACGCTGCCTGGAGTCGGGCCGAGATCATCACCTCGGTGTGGGGGTCGTCCTGGTTCGGGGACCAGCACATCGTCGACGTCCATGTCCGTGCGTTACGCCGCAAACTCGGCGACGACGCGACCGATCCTCGGTTCATCAGGACCGTCAGGGGCGTCGGATACTCCCTGAGGTCGTCATGAACGCGGTCGTCATGAACAAACTCGGGTTACGCGGAAAACTGCTGCTCGCGCAGCTTGTCGTTCTGTTCGTCTCCTGCCTCGCCATCGCCGCAGTCGCCATTGCCGTCGCTGCCCCGCTCTTTCACAACCACCTCATGATGGCCGGCATCGAAGACTCGAACGTCCGTACCCACACCGAAGAAGCTTTCGCTCAGACGATGACCATCGCTCTGTTGTGCGGGATTGCAGTCGCACTGGTGGGCGCCGGCATCGCCGCGGTCTACATCGTCCGACGCATCACCGCCCCGATCTCAACGCTGGCGGAGGCGGCGCAAAGCGTCGCCGACGGGAACTTCGACGTGACTATCGGCCGGTCCGGCGTAGATGCCGATTTCACGCGTCTCGAAACTGCCTTTGCCGACATGGCGGCACGCCTTGATCATTCGGATCGGGTCCGCAAACGCCTGCTTGCCGATCTTGCCCACGAATTACGCACTCCGGTATCGACTTTGGCTGCGTACGTGGACGGCATCGAGGACGGCGTCCTACCCGCGGACTCCTCTTCGTGGTCGGTCATGCGCGATCAACTCGAAAGACTGCGTCGGCTCTCTTGTGATCTGGCGGACGTCTCCGCTGCCGACGAACACGCTCTCGAACTCGATCGCCGGGATGAGAATATCGACGACATCGTTTGCAGCGCAACGGCAGCAGCGGCGCCGCGTTTCGCCGATCGTGGAGTCGAATTGACTACCGCGCTACCTCCGCAACCGATCACGGCCGAGGTCGATCGCCAACGAATCGACCAGATCCTCGCCAACCTGCTCGAAAACGCGTTGCGGCACACTCCGAGCGGAGGTTCGGTGACGGTGACACTCGCGCGGGAAGGCGAGCACGTCTCGGTGTCCGTCACCGACACCGGTGACGGAATTCCCACAGACGAACTCGAATCAGTCTTCGACCGTTTCCATCGCGGTGATCGATCCGACGGTTCCGGTTTGGGGCTCACGATTGCGCGTAGCCTCGCGCTCGCACACGGCGGCGATCTTTTGGCGCTCCGAAACGAACAACCTCCCGGCAGCACGCTGATCCTCACCTTGCCGACAGGTTTCAGGCTGCCGCTTTGAACGGATCGTGCTCGGCGATCAACTTCTCGAGTCGAGCCTCGTCCACTCGAACCCTGACTGTCGACGCCTCCTGCTGATCACGAATCACCTTGGCCAACGTGAACGTACTGGTGACCAGGAACAGCAATGACATTCCGAGAAATCCGCGTTGCCACGCATCGATCGGAAGATACGCAATTCCGAGGAGGGTGCCGACAAAACTGACGGCAAAGGCTATTCCGGCCTGAAGATAGAAGGCTGCAGTGGTCTTCGAAGGTGTTGTCGGTGTGCTCATGCTTCGAAGTCTGCTCGCCCATCCCGGCACTCGGATGCGTAGTCCTACTCGAGAGTGCACGGTACTTCCCCGACAAAAAATCAGATGCCGTTACCTATCCTGGTGGATAGTCTCGGTCCGGTATCCGGAGTTGTTCCAGAACAGTTGTCGTTCGACAACAGTCAGACGGCAGGAGTGATCGATGACCCGCAGACATATCGCCATGGTGAGCATTCCGGCACCTGGCCACGTCAATCCGAGCCTGGCGATCATCGCGCGTCTCGTCGCCGCCGGTCACCGCGTCACCTACGCCAACGACGAGTCGATGCGTGAGGTCATCGAGGCGACCGGGGCCGAATTCGCACCGTACGTCTCCACATTGCCCAGCCTCGTTCCTTCCCCTGACGGCGCCGAACCGGAGAAGAGTTGGGACGGGGATCTGATCGATCAGTTGACGATTTTCCAGGACGACTACGAGTCGATGCTGCCGCAGCTGCGCCGAATCTACGACGACGACCGTCCCGACCTCTTCCTCTACGACATCGCGGGAGTTCCAGCGCGAATACTGGCTCAGCAGTGGAACGTTCCCATCATCCAGCTGTCGCCGACGTACGTCGCCTGGGACGGTTACGAAGCCGACGCCGCACCGATGTACGACGAGATTCGCTCCGACCCGAGAGGCGTCGACCTCCTCGATCGGGAGGCCCGGTTCTTCCGCAGCGAAGGCGTCGAGGTCGACCCGCGCGAGTTCACCGGACGCCCACCGCGTGCGATCGTTCTGATCGCAGAATCGATGCAGCCCAACGCCGATCGCGTGAACCGTGACGTGTACACGTTTGTCGGCCCAGCACTCGAACCGAGCAGTCAACCCTGGGTGAACCCGGATCCGGACCGCAAACTTCTGTTGATTTCGTTGGGTTCAGCCTTCACCGATCATCCGGATTTCTACCGTACCTGCGTCGAGGCTTTCGGCGAGCTGGACGGCTGGCACGTTGTCCTCCAGATCGGAAAGCAGGTGCAGATCTCAGATCTCGGACCAGTGCCCGACAACGTCGAAATACACCGATGGGTACCGCAGTTCGCGATTCTGCAGCAGGCCGACGCGTTCGTGACCCACGCTGGTATGGGCGGATCCAGCGAGGGGCTCGTGACCGGCACACCCATGATCGCGGTGCCGCAAGCCGTCGATCAGTTCGGCAACGCCGACTCGCTGGTCGACGCCGGTGTCGCAGTACGCGTCGACAGCGCTACCGTCACGACAGCAGAGCTTCGTGAGGCGTTGGCTCGGGTGAGCTCGGACGAGTTCCGACGACGCAGTACAGAGTTGGCAAAAGAGCTCGCAGCGGCGGGCGGTGTGTCCCGTGCCGTCGAGTTGATCGAAGCCGTAATACCCGGCAGCGGGCGGTGGTAGTGGCGGCTACCAGTGCCAGGCGTCGCCACCCACGTTCTTGATGGTTCGCTGCAGAACCGTGATGGCGATGACGAACTCTTCTTCGCTGATTCCCTGCATCCGCTCTTCCTGCAGCATCTGCTGTATCCGCGCGGCGCGTTCGAACTGCTGGGAGCCCGCATCAGTGGGGAGAAGGACAGCCCCGTCTTCACGCGCCCACTCCAGATCGAGGGCAGAGTCGACGGCCGCGTCGACCACGTCAGTTGATTCGTTCGGACCGATCGTGCGGAGGAGGGCAGCTCGCTCCATCCCTTCAGGGTGCAGCGAAAGTTGGTGCAGGACCCACCATTGCGGCTGGGTGACGCCGACCGCTTCCAGCGCTCCCCTCGTGCGCGCACGAATCGCCTCACCGGCACGCGCGGTCCAGAATCCGATCGGCTGATTGGCCGGTGGCTGCATCGCTTGTTCGTTCATGGATACGACGATAAAACCTCAACGGAAGTTCAGGTCAACCACCAGCGAGGTGAAGTTCTACATATGTTGTGTGATTGCTCGGCCGATGATGCGGGCAGCGTCGGGGAACTCACCCGGGTTCGGTCCGGCGTAGTTGAGCCGCAAGAACTTTCCGGTCGGTTCCGCCGGGAACCAATCGTCGCCGGCCCCGACGATGACGCCGGCCGACCGGCAGTCCTGCACCACGCGTTCGAGATTCGTGGTGTCCGGGAGCCGCAGCCAGAGGTTGAGTCCGCCTTGCGGTACGGCGTCGAGGTGAGCGTCCGGCGCATGTTCGCGCAAACTCGACACGAGGAGATCGCGTCTGCCCTCGAGTTGGTGACGAAGCCTGCGCAAGTGCGTGCGCCAGGCCGGCTGGGTCACGACGTCGAGTGCTACCGCTTGCAGCATCCCACTGACATACATCGAATCTGCCTGTGTATCAGCAAGAATTCGCTCGTAGGCCGGGCCTCGGGCGATCAATCCGGCAACTCGCACCGACGGCGAGACGCTCTTGGTCAGTGCACGAAGGTAGACGACGTGTCCACTGTCGTCGCGAGCAGCGATGGGGCTGGGATCTGCGGTGATTCCGAAGTCGAGCGCCGAACTGTCCTCGATGAGGAACGCGCCGTGCCGACGGACGGTATCGAGAACCTTGTCAGCCAACGACGGCGACCACAGCGCTCCCGTCGGACTCGCGAAGCTCGGTTGTGCATAGAACGCACGGGCACCGGTCTGTTCGAATGCACGCGAAAGCTCTTCAGGATCAGGACCGTTGGCGCCGCTGGAGATCGGAATGACCGTGACTCCAGCCTGCGCGGCAGCCAGGATCGCACCCCAGTAGGTCGGCGATTCCATGAGCAACGGCCGCCCCTCCCCCACCAACGCACGGAAGGACGTCGCAAGCCCACCCTGACTGCCGGGAAGTACAACCACGTCGTTCGGCCCCGGCGGAGTGATCCCGGCAGGAGTGGCGGAACCCAATTCGGAGGCAAACCAGGACTGCAGTTCCGGAAGCCCCGCAGCGAGGGGTCGATTGAACACGGCGTCGGTTCGCGTCGCCCTGGTGAAGGCTGCACGAACCAGACCTTCCGGCAACAGCTCTCGGGCCGGATAGCCGGAATGCAGCGCGATCACGTCGTTGGAGGTGGACTGCAGCGCAATAGGCAGTTGCAGCCGATAATTCGGCGATCCGAGCGCCGCTGTCTGCCACCCGTAATCGTTGGGTCGCACGACGCGCGCCGCGCGTACGAAGGTTCCCACTCCGGGTCGAGCCTCTACGACTCCCTGAGATACCAGCGTTCGCAGCGCCTTCTGCACGGTGACGGGACTGGCCCCGTGCAGGCTCACGAGCGACCGAGTGGACGGAAGCTTCGCGCCGGGAGGAGCCGTCGCGATCCATTCACGCAAGGCTGCGACGATCCTCGAACTGCTATCATTGGACATGTCAAAACATAGTAGCGCTACTCTCCCGCCGACGCTAGCGCTATCGCGAATCAATGTCCATTTCCAGAGCTGAACACTGAGGCGCCCTTCTCATCTGAAACACAACTCGCCCAACCGAACCGGAAGAGGTACGTAACCGCGTGAACACACCCATCGATCAGGCCCGCAAGCTCGAGAATGTCAGGTACGACATCAGAGGGCGAATTCTCGACAAGACCGAAGAACTCGAGGATCAGGGACACACGATCCTGCGACTCAACGTCGGCAATCCGGCCCCCTTCGGATTCGAAGCTCCGGACGAAATCATGATGGCCATGATCCGCAATCTCCCTACCGCGCAGGGATATTGCGATTCTCGCGGACTGTATTCGGCGCGCACCGCGGTGGTGCAGTACTACCAGACGCGGGGTATCACCGATGTCACCGTCGACGAGATTTATCTCGGAAACGGCGTCTCCGAACTGATCACGCTGACGATGCAGGCGCTCTGCAATCCCGAGGACGAGATCCTGATTCCCGCTCCCGACTACCCCTTGTGGACGGCTTCGGTTTCACTTGCCGGCGGCACGCCGGTCCACTACCTCACCGATGAAAGCCAGGGCTGGGCACCGGACTTCGACGATCTGGAAGCTCGGATCTCTCCCCGTACCCGAGGGATTGTCGTCATCAATCCCAACAATCCGACGGGCGCCGTCTACTCGACGGAGGTGCTGCAACGCTTCGTGGACATCGCGCGCAAACACGACCTGATGCTCTTCGCCGACGAAATCTACGAAAAGATCGTCTACGACGGCCGATCCATGACAAACCTTGCGTCGATGACCGGGCGAGACGTCCTGTGTCTGACGTACTCGGGGCTGTCCAAGGCCTACCGCGTCTGCGGGTTCCGAGCAGGATGGCTGGCAATCACCGGACCACTGGAGCGGGCGTCGAGTTTCATCGAAGGCATCAAACTGCTGGCCAACATGCGAATGTGTGCCAATGTTCCGGCGCAGCACGCGATCCAGACCGCACTCGGCGGGCGCCAGTCCATCGAGGACCTGTTGCTTCCACAAGGCCGGCTGACAGCGCAGCGCGATCTCGCGCACAGCACGCTCAACAGCATCGACGGAATCAGTTGCCAACAGGCCGACGGGGCGCTGTACCTGTTCCCCAAGCTCGACGTCGACAAGTTCGGCATCGTCGACGACGAGAGGTTCGTTCTCGATCTACTGGAGTCGGAGAAGATCCTGGTCAGCCACGGTCGCGCATTCAATTGGATCGAACCCGATCACTTCCGGTTGGTGACTCTCCCCAACACCGACGATCTCTCGACCGCTCTCGAGCGACTCGGCAACTTCCTCAGTTCCTACAGCCAGTAGCCCTGGTTACCGGGCCCACGTACGACTGAACGCCGACCGGATTTCCGGTCGGCGTTCAGTGGTGAAAATCAGCAGGCGGTCAGGCAGTGACGATCGCGTCGAGTGCCGAGTAGAACAAGCCCAATCCGTCGTCACTGGGACCGGTGAGAGCCTCGGTGGCGTGCTCGGGGTGCGGCATCAAACCGACGACGCGGCCGTTGGCCGAAGAGATGCCGGCGATGCGACGCTGCGAACCGTTGGGGTTCTCCTCCGAGTAACGGAAGACGACGCGGCCTTCGCCCTCGAGTTCGTCGAGAACCTTCTCGGACGCCTGGAAGCGACCTTCACCCGACTTGAGGGGGATGAGGATCTGGGCGCCGGCCTCGTAGCGTGAGGACCACGCCGTGTTGTTGGCTTCGACCGTCAACCACTCGTCGCGGCAGATGAAGTGCAGACCCTGGTTACGGGTCAGGGCACCGGGGAGCAATCCCGCCTCGCAGAGGATCTGGAAACCGTTGCAGATGCCCAGGACCGGCATGCCGCCCTTGGCTGCTTCGACAACCTTGCCCATCGCGGGAGCAAAACGTGCGATTGCGCCGCAGCGAAGGTAGTCGCCGTAGGAGAATCCACCGGGAACGATAACCGCGTCGACACCCTTGAGGTCTGCGTCGCCGTGCCAGAGTTCGACAGCTTCACCGCCGGCCAGGTTCACAGCCCGGGCTGCGTCGATGTCGTCGAGCGTGCCCGGGAACGTGATTACCCCGATACGTGCGCTCATGCCTCGACTCGCCTGACGGTCCAATCCTCGATCACCGTGTTGGCCAGCAGGCCTTCGGCGATCTTCTCGAGTTCGGCGTCTTCGACACTGCCGTCGATCTCCAACTCGAACCGCTTGCCCTGACGGACATCGGATACTCCTGCAAAGCCCAGGCGAGACAGTGCCCCGACAATTGCCTGTCCCTGGGGGTCGAGAATCTCGGCCTTGGGCATGACTTCGACGACGACACGGGCCACGTGCTGCTCCTCGGTACTAGTGCGCGAACCCGGAGTGAAACGCTCGGGTGATGGCCAGTTTACCGGGCGTACCCGAGATGGTTCGCATCGAGTGATCGGGGCGTGACGGCCAACACCCGCGAGAGCCGCCTGCGAGTCCCTTCAGGGCGGCGCATACTCGAAATCATGCGACTGACACATTTTGGCCATTCCTGTGTTCTCGTGGAGTTGAACGGATCGAAGATCCTCTTCGATCCCGGCAACTTCTCGCACGGGTTCGAAGGCATCACCGGCCTCGACGCCATCCTCGTGACACATCAACACCCCGATCATGCCGACCCCGCGCGCCTGCCCGAACTGGCCGAAGCTAACCCCGACGCCGTGCTCTACAGCGATCCGCAGACGGCGGAAAAGCTCGGTGGACGCTGGACCGGAGTCCGCCCGGGCGACCGGTTCAGCATCGGTGACGTCGAGGTGACCGGAGCGGGCGGAGAGCACGCGATCATCCATCCGGACCTACCGATGATCGACAACACCGCGTTCCTCCTCGGCGACGCGAGCAACCCGGCGCAGTTCATGCACCCCGGCGATTCCCTCTTCGTCCCCGAACAGACGGTCGACGTTCTTGCCCTCCCCGCCGCCGCACCGTGGCTCAAGATCTCGGAGGCCATCGACTACCTCCGTGCGGTAGCGCCGCGCGTCGCGGTTCCCATCCATCAAGCGATCATCCGCGACGAAGCCACAGGTATTTTCTACGGTCGCTATTCGGAAATGGCTGCCGACGGCACCGAGTTCCGAGTTCTCGGCGAGGAGTCGAGCGTCGAAGTCGCCTGATTCAGTTCTCACGCACTCACGTCGACGATGATCCAGCCGGTGCTCGTCCCGCCGGCTGCGTCGGTGAGTGTGTAGAGAATCCTGTCGGTGCCTGTCTTCGTTCCGGCCTCGAACACAACTTCACCGTTTTCGAGCTTTACCGTGCCACCGAGAAGTGATGTCGCCTCGACGCCGGTCACCTTGATCGAATCTCCGTTGCTGTCATGATCATTCGCGACGGCGTCGACGTTGACCGCGCCACCTGAGCGGACCCGCGCGGTGTCGAGTGCGGCGTACGGCGGGATCGGACTTGCCGTGTACCGACCGACATCGTCGAGTCGAACCGAGGCAACATCCGCAGCATCGACGATGGCAGCAAATTCGGTGCCGTCGAAGCGCGAGAGGTCGTTGCCGTTCATGATGGTCGATCCCTCGGCGCCACCGCCGTGATAGTCGTCGGCATAGAAGTTGTGGCCCAACTCGTGGCGGAGGACGCGACTGAAGGTGCCATCGGGCTCGGCACCGACGTGCGCGTAGCTGTGATCGAGTTCGAACTTCGAGTAATAGGCATTTCCGCCACCGGATTTGCACACGACAGTCGCCTGATCGACGCTGGTCCCGACTTGATCGGACCACAGTTCTTCCAACTGCTCGAGGTTTTCACAAATGCTCGAATACGGATCGTCGGCGGCATCTGCCCGAAGGACGACCCGACCGAGGATCGGCCGGATTCCGACGTCTCTGATCCAGATCGCAGCGGTTCTGGCCATGGATTCCTCGGCCCGGTCCAGGGCGACGGCGGGACTGCCTTCACCATGCGCGGAGTACCACTCGCCGCTCAGGTCCAACCCCACCACGAACTGCTTCACCGTCTTGCCGACGTTTGCTGCCGAGGCCGTCGCGATGGAGGCGGTCGGCCACTGCGGCTTCGCATCGATCGGCGCGGTGCTGCGACCGACCACGTTCGATCCGACGAACTCGATCGAAGCGCCCCGATCGAAAATCACCTGTCCGCGCAGTGTTCCAGCGGAGTCGACGATGGCCGAGACGATTGCGTCCGGATGCCCTTCCACGCTGCCGATGTACGAACGGGGCGCCGGGATCACCACGTGGGAAAGCTCGCCGCCGCTTTCTTGCACAGCCATCGAGAAGTCGGGTCCCCGCAGATTCATCTTGTGGAGTCGCAACGTGAGTTGCTCGCCTTCGTCGTCGACGGTCGCGGTGCGCACGCCGTCACTCGATCCACTCGATCCGCCGTCGATACTTCCCGTCGGCAGAGTGTGGACCACGCCGGTCGGAGCGGCAGACGCGAGCGTCGGGACGACCGCACCGCAGACGACCACGCCCACAGTCACAGCGACAAGACCTTTGGCCGACTTGGTGAGCACTCGTGCGCGCATGGTGAAACCCCAACCCATCTACTAGCGGCAGATTAACTGCACGCACTCTAGCAGCGAAGAAGTTGGGTGGCTCCACACTTGAATTCAACGTCCGTTTTGTGCAAATTTGACCCACTCTGCACTACTGCCAGCAAGAAACGGAAGAAAGGCGAAGAGTCAGCCTGCTCGGACAACCCGGACAGACGACACCATTTCGTAGCTATCGAATAGTTGCCAACTACCGAATTCAGGCAGCGCCGAGCTCCTGAGACGGGGAGTTCCACCGATACACCTGCGAGGTGGCTTCGTGAAAGAGTGCAAGGTCGACGGCGTCGAGAACTGCCTGCCTCGGGCCCTCGTTTCCCAACTGCTTGGCCGTGATCGACAATCTGACCAGTCCCCCACGCTTGGCGGCGCGCCCGGCTCCGAGAACCAATGCGCGACACCACCACGGCTCGGCCTTGAAGCCCTCGCCGATACCGAAAACCCGTCCCCGCTGCAAGGTGCCTCGGGTCAGATCGTGCACTGCCCCGAGGCCTGCCATCGTGCGAAAACCCGTCTCCGGCAACACCGACATGGCACCGGGCGACGCCACCCAGCGCGGCGGCGCGAACACCCGGGTCCGAAGGCCGGCATGCTCGAGAACTCGATCCGCAGCGAGTAGTCGCAGCTTTGCTTCGTGCTTCGACAGAGTGGCGAACTCGGCCCGACGACGCTTGGTCGCGGCCTGGTCGTAGCCGTGCAGAACGATGGCGTCGCCGTGCTCACGACGCTCACGCAGCCAAGCCGTCGTCACCGCGTCGTCGGCCAGTCGATATTTGTCCTTCAGTCGCGGCGCCACCAGGAGCGACAGGCGGACACCTCGAGCGTCCATCTCGTCAGCGAATCCGGCAGCGAGATAACATGTCTCGTCTCTGATTCCGGATACCGACACGATCAGTTCTGCGGACATACGCCGATAGTGGCAGCTGTGGGTGAACAGCACACTGCCGCAGGATGATCATCCGGCGGCAGTTTTCAGCGCAGCTACCAGTTCTCGGGAAGCGCAGCTACCAATTCTTCGGAAGCGCAGCTACTAGTTCTTGGGAAGCGCAGCTTCGATCGCGGCGACAACCTCGGGTGCGTCAGGCTCGGTCCGCGGACGGAAGCGGTTGACGACGGTGCCGTCCGGTCCGATCAGGAACTTCTCGAAGTTCCACTGAATGTCTCCCGCAGTGCCCTCGGCGTCGGCCGCCTTGGTGAGCTCGGCATACAGCGGATGCTGGTTTTCGCCGTTCACCTCGATCTTCTCGAGAAGCGGGAACGTGACGCCGTAGGTGGTGGAGCAGAACGTCTCGATCTCTTCGGCGGTACCCGGTTCCTGCCCCATGAACTGGTTGCACGGGATGCCGATCACGGTCAGACCGCGATCCGCGTACTCGCCGGCCAGCTTCTCGAGCGCCGAGTACTGCGGGGTCAGCCCACACTTGGATGCCACGTTGACCACGAGGACGGCGCGGCCGTCGTATTCACCCAACGAGGTGGGCACGCCACCGAGGGTGTTGATCGCGATGTTCTGTACTGGAGTTGTCATAGGCTCCAACTTAGCGACTCTTGTCCGCTGCTACGTCGACGCTCCGAGAATGCGATCGAGGTCGTCGAGGACGGTGAGGCCGCCGAGCGGTCCGACGCCGGTGATCCAGTAGGACATGTCGACCAGATGCGGGTTCGGGAAGAGTCCGGCGTTGTCCGCCACGGCCTTCGGCATCGTGCTTGCATCGGCCGGTTTCGCGGAGGTCACCAGGATGAGGTCGGCGTTGGCTCCGGAGACGAATTCCGGGGAGAGGTCGACGGAGATCGAGTTCTCCCAGTCGCGTGCCGGAATCGTGAGTCCCGCGCATTCGAGAGTGCTTCCGGCAAACGACGTGGGCCCGTACAGCGTCAGAACGTCGTCGCGTGGGCGGATGAGCTGAGCGGTCTTGCCCTCGGTGCTGTGCTTGCCGGCCACTTCCTCGCAGCGTGCCGTGTAGTCGCCGAGCAGTTCGCCTGCCTGATCGGTCTTGTTCAACGCCTCTGCGACGAACTGGACGTTGTCCTGCCACGGATCGGTCTGGGTTGCCATGTAGACGGTCGGCGCGATGGCAGCGAGCTGCTCGTACAGATCACCGTGCCGTGTTTCCGTTCCGATGATCAGGTCCGGGCTCAGGGCGACGATCTTCTCGAGGTTCGGTGCCGCGACGGTGCCGACCATCTCGATCTCCGCGGCCTCCTCACCGAGGTACGCGGGAACACCGGTCGTCTCGCTCAGTACCGCGGTGCCCACGGGGATCACGCCCAGCGCTACCGACGTGTCGAGCTGAACCGGCTCGAGCACGACAACTCGCTGCGGATCCATCGGGACGTCGGTGGTTCCGCGGGCGTGGGTGACCGCGTGCACGGTGTCGGCAGACTGACTGCCGGTATCCGTCGTGTCGTCACTTCCACACGCCGTTGTCGTTGCCACGACGGCGGCGAGAACAAAACCACCCAGCACGTACTTCGTCCGCGAGTTACTGCGTTTCATTCCCAACACTCCTGTTACCGACTGCTTCCGACCGTCACAGCCACGCGCATTCACCACGGCTGAGCAAAGGATTCACCATCCAATAGTCTGGTGAGCCTAACCTACGAGACTGGAGCCTCATCATGTCTTCCCTTCCCTGCCACGGCGACGGTGTCCTGGGGAAGGCATCAATGCAGTGCCTTTCGGAATTTGTCGCCAATCCACAAACCAGTCGACGCCCTCACGCCTGTACACGGCAGTCGTCAACTGCCGGCGAACCGATGGTCGGTCGCGCCGGAACGACACATCTGTGGGTGTTGATCGAGCACCCCGGCCCCTGGCCGGCGTCCGCCCCCGACGACGTTCTCCCCGGCGCGCTCACCGAAAAGATCTACGCAGCGCAGGGCCGTATCCGCCTCGTGGTGATCCGGCGGACCCGCAACCGTCGGGTTCGCACGCCGACGTGTGTACTCGCATGGACGGACGGCACCCGCCAGTGGATGCGCGAAGGGTCGGCGGACCGATACGAGGATCTGTCGGTACTGCCGTTCGAATCGATGGCCGCGGGAGTGGAACCCGACTTCGGCCGCTCCCGCACGGAACCACTCTTCGCAGTGTGCACACATGGAAAAAAGGATGCGTGCTGCGCGGAACTCGGCCGTCCGGTGGTGTCGGCACTGGACGTTGCCGGGATCGCGGACGTGTGGGAATGCAGTCACATCGGCGGAGACCGTTTCGCGGCCAACATGATTGCGTGGCCCGCCGCAGTCTATTTCAGTCGGCTGGACGGCGACTCCGCCACGGACGCAGTCGAGAAGTACCTGAACGGAGAACTGGCGGTGACTCACCTGCGCGGCCGGGCGGCACTGTCGCAGGCCGCTCAGGCCGCCGAGCACGCCGTCCGACGCGCCACCGACATCGTCGCAACGGATGCACTCGAGAGCATCACCGAGAGCGTCGACGGAGTACGCACGACCGTCGATCTTCGGTTGGAGGAGAGAGACTTTCGCGTGGTCGTCCGGCCCGGTCCTCCCGGGCAGCCGTTCCGACATGATTGTGGTTCCGGGGGAACGGTCGAATGGAGTGGATGGACCGTCGAGCACCTTCTCGAGCAACCGCACTGACCACTCGATTTCCGCTGCGACTGCCCGGCAGGCCATCGAACCGAGATTTGCGCGGACTGACAACACTTCGAATCAGGTCGCGATGAAGGATCGACGCCCCTGGTGATTACAGCTTGCATTCTTCCCATGACCACCGCACTGACGCCGAATGCCGTTTCCCGGTCTGCAGATCCGATCAAGAGTGAGGTCGACTACGAAACGCTGGCAGAGAAATTCCGTCCGATCTTCGCGAACATCGCACAAAGCGTCGTGGAACGCGAACGCGATCATGTCCTTCCCTTTCAACAGATCGATGCACTCAAGAAAGCAGGCTTCGGCGCCGTTCGGGTGCCGACGACACACGGTGGGTCCGGCGCGAGCATCCCTCAGCTGATCCGCTTGTTGGTCGAACTGTCGAGTGCCGATTCCAACATCACGCAGGCACTACGCGGACACTTCGCGTTTGTCGAAGATCGACTGGTCGCCGATCCCGGACCGGAACGTGACACCTGGCTCCGACGCTTTGCAGAGGGACAGTTGGTCGGAAACGCGTGGACCGAGATCGGCGACGTTGCACTGGGTGAAGCCAACACCAAGGTCTCGCCGGCGCCCGACGCCGATCACTTCCTGGCGAACGGGGCAAAGTTCTACAGCACGGGTTCCATTTTCGCCGATTGGATCGACCTGTACTCACAGCGCACCGACACCGGCGCATTCGTGATCGCCGCAGTGGAAGCGAGACAGCCCGGAGTCACGCACAGCGACGACTGGAACGGGTTCGGCCAGCAGACGACTGGCTCCGGTTCGTCGGTCTACGAGGACGCGATTGTCCAGCCGGAGAACATCTTCGACTTCTCGACGCGTTTCAAATATCAGACCGCGTTCTACCAACTGTTCCATCTCGCCACCCTCGCCGGCATTGCCAAGGCCGCGACGACCGAGATCTCTCGCCGAGTTGCCGCTCGCACTCGAACCTTCAGTCACGGCAACGCACCGAGATACGCGCAGGATTCACAGATTCAGCAAGTGGTCGGCGAGGTCTCCTCAGCTGCCTTTGCCGCCGAGGCCGTTGCAGTGCACGCAGCGCAGTCGTCCCAATGGGCTTACGAAGCCGCATTCTCGGGCTCGCCCGAGGAAGAGAAGGCGGCCAACATTGCGGCCGAAATCGATTCGGGGCGAGGACAAGTCGCCTCGATCGGACTCGTCGTGCCGGCCACGGCCAAGATCTTCGACGCGCTCGGCGCTTCCGGAGTGAGCCGCGACCTCGATCTCGATCGATTCTGGCGCAACGCCCGCACCGTCGCCAGCCACAACCCGGTCGTCTTCAAATCCAAAGTTGTCGGCGACTACGAAATCAACGGAACCGAACCGATTTACGTGTGGGCCATCGGGACTGCACCGACCGAAAAGGATGAACAGGCATGACCGTGACCAGTGAAACCGAAGTCTTCGTCGGCGTTCCCGACACATCCGCGGGCTGGATCGACCGCGCACGCGAGGTGAGCAACATCCTTGCCGCCGACGCCCTCGCCCGCGACCGAGCCGGCGAACCACCGTTCCGAGAAGTACAGCTGCTCAAGGACAGTGGTCTGGTGACGCTCCTGGGCCCGGTCGAGTTCGGCGGCGGTGGGCAGCGATGGGAGACCGCCTACAAGGTGGTTCGGGAGATCGCGCGCGCCGACGGCTCCATCGGACAACTGCTCGGGTATCACTACCTGTGGGCGTGGGCAGCCAGATTGGTCGGTACCGATCCGCAGATCTCCGCTGTCGAGGAGCTGTACACGAGCAACCGATTCTTCTTCGGTGGCGCGGTGAATCCTCGAGACACCGACCTCACCGTCGTGGACCGCGGAGACAACCTGGTGTTCAACGGTGTGAAGTCGTTTTCCACCGGAGGACGAGTCACCGACCTCACGGTGCTCGAGGGAATCATCGACGGAACTGCGACGCATGTGTTCGCGATCGTGCCGACCGCTCAGGACGGCATAGTCTTCCGCGGAGACTGGGACAACCTCGGGCAGCGCCTCACCGATTCCGGCAGTGTCGAGATCAACGACGTCGAGGTCGACTGGGCAAGCGCGGCAGGCTTTGTCGACAAGGAATTCCAACCGCTGGTCTACAACACCCTGAACTTCCCGGCCATCGAGATCGTGTTCGCGAACTTCTACCTCGGGATCGCCCGTGGCGCACTGGACACTGCGGCCGAGTACACCCGAACCCGTACGCGTCCATGGCCGTACGGCGGTGACAACCGCGAAATCGCAACGGACGAGTGGTACCTCCGTGAGGGCTACGGTGACTTGCAATCCAAGCTGTGGGCAGCGGAGGCCTTCGTGGATCAGGTCAGCCATGAGGCCGACACCGTGCTCCACGACGCTCGCGAAAACCTCACCGAGCAGGCTCGCGGCGATCTTGCCGTACGGATCGCGGCCGCAAAACTTCGCGCCGCCGACGTGTCCTTGGAGATCAGCAACAAGATCTTCGAACTGACGGGTGCCAGAGCCACGTCCAACGATGTGGGCCTGGACATCTACTGGCGCAACATCCGGACGCATACCCTTCACGATCCGCTCGCGTACAAGCGCCGTGAAGTCGGTAGCCGCTATCTGACCGGCGAGATTCCCGAACCGACCTGGTACACATAGCACCCACGAACAGAAAGAGACCGTCGCACGGTTGGTGCGGCGGTCTCTTTCATCGTTACGACCAGGATCACTGATCGTAGACCGGGTTCCGCGCCTGCTGTGCGGTCAAACGTTCAGCAGAGCGGACGGATCTAGTGATGGCTCACAAACGACTGCTTGGTGCCGGTCGGAGCCGTTTCGAGTTTGTGCTGCTCTTCTTCGTCCTCGTCGTCGAGCATCGTGGCCTCGTTGAACGGGATCTTGCCGTCGAGCACCTCGACGACGCGTTCCTTGTCGATCGTCTTGGTCCACGCGCCGACCAGGAGAGTCGCGACAGCGTTGCCCGAGAAGTTGGTGATCGCTCGCGCTTCCGACATGAAGCGGTCGATTCCGACGATGAGCCCGACGCCGTCGAGAAGCTCGGGGCGGTGGCTCTGCAGACCACCGGCCAGCGTGGCCAGGCCGGCGCCGCTGACTCCGGCAGCGCCCTTGGAGGCGATGATCATGAACACCAGCAGCGAGAGCTGCTCACCGAAACCGAGCGGCTGTCCCATGGCGTCGGCAATGAAGATCGACGCCATCGTCAGGTAGATCGCGGTGCCGTCGAGGTTGAACGAGTAGCCGGTGGGAACGACGATGCCTACCGTGGTGCGCTCGACACCCACGTGCTCCATCTTGGCGATCAGACGCGGCAGTGCCGATTCGGAGGACGAGGTGGCGAAGATGAGCAGGTACTCACGGGCCAAGTACTTGACCAGCTTGAAGATGTTGAACCCGGTGACGGCGCGCAGCAGGGTTCCGAGAACACCGAAGACGAAGATCAGGCAGGTCAGGTAGAAGCCGATCATCAGGGTTCCGAGCTGAACGACGGCGTTCAAACCGGTCTGGCCGACGACGCTGGCGATGGCACCGAAAGCACCGATCGGGGCAAGCCAGAGGATCATCGTCAGGATCTTGAACACGAGCTTCTGAATGTATCCGACGGCCTTGAGAATCGGTTCACCCGACTTGCCGAGCGACTGGATCGCGAAGCCGACCAGAAGGGCGACGAACAGAGTCTGCAGCACGCTGCCGGCTGTGAGGGAGGACAGCATCGACGTCGGAATGATGGACGCGATGAAGTCCCAGGTACCGCCCGCGCTGTGGGCCTGATCTGCAAGCTTGGCCACGGAGGCCGCGTTGGGCGTGATGTTCAGGCCACTGCCCGGGTTGAGCAGGTTGCCGACGCCCAGGCCGATCGCGAGTGCGATGGTGGACATCCCGATGAAGTAGGCGAGTGCGAGGCCGCCGACCTTGCCGACCTTGGCCGCAGCTCGAACCGAGCCGATGCCGAGCACGATGGTGCAGAAGATGACCGGGCTGATCATCATCTTGATCAGGCTGACGAACAACGTGCCGAGTACACCGACGGACTTACCGAACTCGGGTGCGAGCCAACCGACGAGGATGCCGCCGATGACCGCGACGATGACGCTCATGTAGAGCCAATGCGTCTTGTCGCGCTTTGCCTTGGTGCCCTCGGGCTGTGGGGAACCGTCTACTGTCCCTGTTGCCGTGCTGCTCATGGGGTGTCCTTTGGATCGGATATCTGTGAAGTGATCGGGATCACTTCGAGTCGTGGAGAATTCTTGTTGCAAACAGGTGGGCCCGGAAGTTTGTGTTCATTACGTTCAGGAGGCGCTCGATGGTCGAACGAAAGACCGGCCGACGTATGAGCGTCGCCAGGCAGATTCTGATCCTGCAATTGGCGTTGTTGGCGCTGGTCATCGGCGTGGGGGCTGCGCTCGCGGTTGTCGACGAACGCCGCGACAGCGATGACGCGATCCGCAGGCAGGTGAGCTCGATAGCGCAGACTCTCGCCCTGTCGGATTCGACGGCGGCGGCCCTGAAGAGTCCGGACCCGACTGCGATTCTGCAACCACAGACCGAGAAAATCCGACAGGCAACCGGCGTCGATTTCATCGTGGTGATGGCGCCGGATCGCACTCGGTTCACACACACGAGCCCGGAACTGATCGGCCAACTGTTCACCGGGAACATCGACCGCGCACTCGCCGGCGCGACCTTCACGGAGACGTACGCCGGGTCGCTGGGGCCGTCGATCCGCGCAGTCACTCCGGTTTACGATTCCGGTGGAACCCTGGTCGGTCTGGTTTCCGCCGGTGTCACGCGCGAGCAGATCAGCAAGCAGTTCGCCCAAAGTGTTCCGGTCATCCTGTTCGTTGCCGGCGGCGGTCTACTTGCCGCCCTCCTGAGTTCACTTCTGGTGAGTCGGCGTATCAGGCGACAGACCCTGGGGATGGCGCCGGACGAACTCCGCACCATGTACGAACACCACGACGCCGTCCTGCACAGCATCGGTGAGGGCTTGGTGGTGATCGGGCGAGGCCGAAGCAACGATGCGCGAGTGGATATCGTCAACGACGAAGCACGTCGCCTCCTCGATCTACCGGAAGGGCCCGTGCCACTTTCATCCATCCCCGAGACCATGCGGGTCGACGATGCCTCTCCCGCAAAAGATCAAGTGCACCTCACCGACAAGCGTGTGCTGGTGGTCAACCAACACCCGGTTGAGTGGGAGGGCAACAGAATTGGCACTGTGCTGACAATTCGCGATCACACCGAACTGCAGAACGTACTCGGGGAATTGGATTCGGTACGTAGTTTTGCCGAGTCGCTTCGATCGCAAGCCCACGAGAGTGCAAATCGTCTGCACACGATCATCACGATGGTCGAGTTGGGGCGAAACGACGACGCAGTGGCCTTCGCCACCAATGAATTGCGGGTGTCTCAACAGCTGATAGATCGTCTGATGAATGCGGTCCACGAGCCGGCACTGGCCGCACTACTGCTCGGCAAGATGAGCGAAGCGACCGAACGCGGTGTCGACCTGACCATCACGGAAGACACTGCGCTCGGTCCGGTTCCTTCGCTCAATGCACGCGAGTTGGTCACGCTGGTCGGCAATCTCGTGGACAATGCTATTGACGCATCGCGCGCGAGCGAGTCTCCGTGGGTGGAAGTGACGGTAATGGAAGAGGATTCGATGATGGTTGTTGCCGTCGCCGACAGCGGCCCGGGAATGACACCCGAAGCACTCGAAAAGGCCAAGGGCCGTGGCTACTCCACAAAATCCGGCTCTCGCGGACTCGGTCTCGCGCTCGTCTCGCAAGTGGTGAAACGGCACGGCGGCACGCTCACCAGTGAACCGGCGATGGGCTCGATGCTGGTAGTCCGCATACCTCTGCGCGAGGCGGAAACACCGCGATGATTCGTGTACTGATAGTCGACGACGAACCGTTGATCGCGCAGGCGCACCGTTCGTACGTCGAGCGTGTGCCGGAGTTCGTGGTCCACGGCGTGGTTCATTCCGGGAACGCCGCCGTGCGTGCAGTTACGGCGGCCAACGCCACCGACCAGCCCATCGACCTGGTCCTGCTCGACATCGGTTTGCCCGACGCCAGCGGTCTCGACGTGGCTTCCGCCCTCGGCGGGTTGCGCCCGAGTCCGGACATCATCGCGGTCACCTCGGCGCGCGATCTCGAGGTGGTTCGAAGCGCCGTGGCTCGCGGGATCGTCCTCTATCTCCTCAAGCCGTTCACCTTCGCAGCGTTCCGCGACAAGCTCGAGCGCTACCTCGAATATCGTGCTGCCCTGCCCGCTGGAGAGTCTGCGGTCAGCCAACACGACATCGACCGAGCGATGTCCGCACTACGAACGTCCGACGATCGAGCAGCGGCGCCGAAAGGCTTTGCATCTCAAACGCTCGGACTTGTCGCTGCATCTGTTCGGGATTCGGAAGGTCCCGTGACTGCGGCCGAGGTGGCAGCGTCGGTCGGAGTGTCCCGGGTGACAGCCTGGCGCTACCTGGAAAAGCTGGCAGACGACGGCATGCTCACCCGGGAGACCGAGTACGGGCGGGCTGGACGCCCTCAGGTTCGTTACCGCAGAACCTGACTTGTCACCGAACCTGAGGGTCACCGAACCTGATTGGTGCAGAAGCTAGTTCGCGCCCACGGTATCCAGAACCCAGGCGAACTCGAACGCGACCTCTTTCCACTTCTCGTAGCGACCGCTGACACCGCCGTGTCCGGCGCTCATCTCGGTCTTGAGAAGTAGCGGAGCGTCACCGGTCTTCGTGGCGCGCAGTTTTGCAACCCACTTGGCCGGCTCCACGTACAGAACGCGGGTGTCGTTGATGCTCGTGATCGCAAGAATGGCGGGATAGTCCTTGGCTTCCACGTTCTCGTACGGGCTGTACGAGCGCATGTAGTCGTAGACATCCTTGTTGTGCAGCGGATCTCCCCATTCGTCCCACTCGATGACCGTCAACGGCAGCGACGGGTCGAGAATCGACGTCAGCGGGTCGACAAACGGAACGTTGGCGAGGATGCCGGCGAACAGTTCCGGAGCGAGGTTGGCGACGGCGCCCATCAGCAGTCCACCCGCACTACCACCGTCGGCGACCATTCGATCGGCCGACGTGACACCGGTGTCGATCAAATGCTGTGCGCAGGAAACGAAATCGGTGAAGGTGTTCTTCTTGGTGAGCGTCTTGCCGTTTTCGTACCAGTGACGGCCCATCTCGCCGCCGCCGCGCACGTGTGCGACGACGAAGACGACACCGCGATCGAGCAAGGACAAGCGGGCAACCGAGAACGACGGGTCGATGCTCGCCTCGTAGGAACCGTAGCCGTACAACAACAGCGGCGCGGGACCTTCGGGCGCACCGACGCGCCTGACGATCGAGAGCGGAATGCGGGTGCCGTCGTCGGCCACTGCCCAGTCGCGACGCTGCTCGTAGTTGCTCGCGTCGAAGTCACCGAGAACGGGCTGCGACTTACGCAGTGCCAGTTCACCACTGGCGACGTAGTAGTCGTACACCTGCCCGGGAGTGATGAACGACGTGAATCCGAGCCGAATGGTGGGCTGCGCCCATTCCGGGTTGGACCCCATACCGATGCTGAAGAGTTCTTCGTCGAAGTCGATCTCGTGACGCTCACCGTAGCCGTCGGCGGTCAACGGCCACACGGCAACCCGAGTGAGCGCCTCGCGACGGTAGCTCAGCACGAGGTGTCCGGCAAAGGCTTCGGCTTCTTCCAGACGAACGTCCGCGCTGTGCTCGATCAGCGTCGTCATGTTCGTCGGATCCGACACGGGAGCTTCCACCAACACGAAGTTCTCGGCCTTGACGCCGTCGACGACGTCGTTGTGGAGAATGAGAAAGCGATCCTCTCCCCCGATCACCGCGTGTTCGGCCCCGTACTCGACGCCCTCGCGGCGCGGGATGATGACGCGGAAGTCGCCTTCCGGGTTCGCCGATTCCAGCATCCAGCCTTCGCTGGTCACCTTGGAACCGACCCAGATCATCAGGTACTTCTCGCTGCGGGTCGACCCCACCGAAACCCAGTACCGTTCGTCGGGCTCGTGGAACACCGAAACATCTTGGCTCTGCGGCGTTCCCAGCTTGTGACGCCACACGGTGTCCGGGCGCCAGGAGTCGTCGACGGTCATGTAGAAGACATGACTGTGATCGATCGCCCAGGTGGCACCAGGTGCGGTGTCGGGAATCTCGTCGGCGAGCATCTCGCCGGTCTCGAGGTTCTTGAACCGCAAGGTGTACCGCTCGTCTCCGACGATGTCCACCGAGTACGCGAGCAACGTGCCGTCCTCGCTGATGGAGAACGCCCCGAGCGAAAAGAACTCGTGCCCTTCGGCTTCGACGTTGCCGTCCATGAGGATCTGCTCACCGGCCAACTCGACGCCAGGCGTCAGGTTGGGCGGAGTCCAGTCGTCTTCACCGGCAATGGGACACCGGCACTGGACGGTGTACGACTTACCTTCCACACTGCGCGAGTAGTACCACCACTTACCCATGCGAGTGGGCACCGACATGTCGGTTTCCTGCGTCCGCGACTTGATCTCCTGGAAGATCTTCTCGCGCAACGGCTCGAGAGCGGCCGTCTGCTCGTCGGTGTACGCGTTCTCGGCTTCGAGGTACGCGACTACCTCGGCGTTGTCCTTGTCCCGCAGCCACTCGTAGTCATCGACGAACGTGTGTCCGTGATGGGTACGTTCGACAGGGACCTTCTTTGCGACCGGCGGGATCAGGCTCATGCGCTGGGACCGACCCAATCGTCGAAGGACAACCCGGAAATGCGTTCGTACGCCTCGATGTAGCGGGCACGAGTCGCGTCGACGATCTCCTGCGGCAACGGCGGAGGTGTCGTGTCCGAGCTTCGATCCCAACCCGATTCGGGGCTCGTGAGCCAGTCGCGAACGAACTGCTTGTCGAAACTGGGCTGCACCTTGCCCGCTTCGTAGCCATCGAGAGGCCAGTAGCGCGAGGAGTCCGGGGTGAGCACCTCGTCGGCGAGTACCAGGTTTCCACCGGAGTCGAGGCCGAATTCGAGCTTGGTGTCCGCCAGGATGATTCCGCGATCGGCCGCGAAGTTGGAGGCGCGGGCGTAGACGTCGAGGGTGTCCTCACGAAGCTGGACTGCCAGCTTCTGACCCACCTTCTCCACTACCTGATCGAAGCTGATGTTCTCGTCGTGATCGCCGAGGGCAGCCTTCGACGCCGGGGTGAAGATGGGATCGGGCAGCCGCGACGCCTCGACGAGGCCCTCGGGCAACGCGACGCCGCACACTGCTCCGGTGTTGTTGTAGTCGACCAGGCCGGAGCCGGTGAGGAAGCCACGGACGACGCATTCGACGGGAACCATGTCGAGGGAGCGCACGACGAGGGCGCGGCCGAGAACCTCTTCCGGGATGCGATCGTCGTCGGGCTCGCCGGCCAGGTGGTTGGTGCCACCGAGGACGTTGAAGAAGAACACGCTCATCGCTGTGAGAACGCGGCCTTTGTCCGGGATCGGTGTGCTGAGCACGTGGTCGTAGGCCGAGATCCGATCACTCGCGACAAGCAGCAGATGCTCGTCGTCGATCGTGTAAAGGTCACGGACCTTGCCACCGGCCAGATGAGTGTAGGAATCAAGTGTAGGACGCACCCGGTCACCCTATCGGGCGTTCGCAGTTCGTACAGAACCCCGGTAGCCGGGACGGGTAAGCGTCCTCGCCGTTCGGAGAGCTGTCCGCCCTGCTCATCCGGATATGCAGGTGGCCCCTCGCCAGCAGGCGAGAGGCCACCGTCACAGTCGATGAACTACTGGTTTGCGGGCAACTTCGACAGGCCCTCGTCGATCGAATCCAGCGTCAGAAGGGCCGTCTGATAGGTCGCGGCCAACGAATGCCGGACCTGGACGACGTTGCCGGCCTTCACTGCGGGCAATTCCTTCCACAGCTCGGAATTGACCAGCTCCTGCAACTGCGGCGACATCGAGCCGTCGGCGTTGAGGCCGTAGACGATCACGTCGACATTTCCGAGATTCTCGCCGATCTTCTCGATGGATACCTGTTCGACGTGGATGTCGGCCGGGTCTGCGGGGGTGCCGGGGAACTGCAGCCCCAGTCCGTCGAAGAGATTCGTCGTGTACGAAGACGCGTACTCGCGTGAGAAGGTGCCTGCCTCCGGCTTGCAGACGTTGCACACGCCGCCGAAGCTCAGCGCGCCGAGCTTGTCCTTGTACTTCGCGGCCAGCTCGGCAGTTTTGGCGTCGTAGTCGTCCTTGAACTCTCCGTAGGTGTCGGAGACGTTCGCGGCGTCGGCGAACTGCTCGCCCAGCACTCGCCAGTCAGCTGGAACCGTCGGTCCCAGGAAGACGACGGGAGCGGCAGCCTTGAGCTGAGCCATGTCCAGCTGACTTTCGACACGAGCGGGAACGCCCATGATGATCAGATCGGGCTCGGCAGCGACGATCCCCTCGTAATTGAGCTGGGAGACGTTGCCGTCGGGCGCGACCTTCGGCAAAGCTTCGTAAGCGGCCTTGGTCTTGTCGTCCATGTTGCCGAGTTCACGGGTCCACTCACATACCGCAGCCAGGTTCGCTCCCGCCTGAATCAGCGGCAGGACCGCATATCCGCAGGCCACGATCCGCTGCGGGTCGCTCGGGATCTCGATGGATCCGTTCTGCGCCTCGAAGACACGGGTCTGCGAGCTCGCGGCTGTCGTCGACGATTCGGACGATGCCTCCTCGGAGTTGCTGCAGCCGGCGACGCCGACCGCCAGCGCAGCTGCTGCACCGATCACCACTGCGCGGCGAAACCGCGACAGACCTTGAACCCGCATGTTGAACTCCATCTGAACGCACCGGACTGCTCCGGAATTGATTTGGTGAGGCTAACCAATATCAGGGCGGCGGGAGTTTGCACAAACACAGGTCTCGAGGAATGAACTGCGCCTCCCGAGCCGCTCACGCTCACAGCAGCACGCCTCCCACTGAGAGGGAGCAAAGCAAGATTCCTCTCGAATCGGACACGCGAACTCGCTACCTTGCCTTCGCGATACCTCATCGACTCGCCACTCTCTCCGCTCGACGAAGGGCTCACACATGTCCCGATCCACGCGTACCTGCTCACTACGGTCTGCCGCGGCCATTGCGTTGACCAGTAGCTTTCTCATCACCGGCTTCGGCGCCTCGATCGCACAGGCCGAACCTGCCCCCTCTGCTCCACAGTTCGGCTCGCTTGATTTCGGATCCAGCGACTTCGGCAGTGCCGAGCAGACCCCAGATGCCCCGCGGCTGACCGGGATCGACAATTTCCGCGATGTCGCAGGCACCGGCGCCGGATACTCGGGAACTTTCGGTCTGCCCGTCAACAAGGGGGTCTTCTACCGCGCGAACGCGATCACGCCCAAGGGCGATGACATGAGCATTCTCGAAAAGCTTGGGCTGACAAAGGTTTACGATCTGCGCACCGAACCCGAGATCGCCAGTAAGCCGGATGTCCTGCCCGACGGGGTTGCATACGAGAACATTCCGATCCTGTCCGGGAACATTGCCGAGATGGTCGCGAAGATCAAGTCCCCCGAGGACTCTCGATCGATGATGCAGGACATGAACCGCGCCTTCGTCACCGGAGCGACGGAACGAGCCGGATTCGCGCAGTTGCTCACAGGCCTCGCCGAAACCGAAGGCGCACAGGTCTTCCACTGCACCGCAGGCAAAGACCGCACCGGCTGGACATCGTTTCTCCTGCTGAGCATCGCCGGCGTCGACCGCTCGGTGATCATGAACGACTACCTCCTGACCAACGAGTACACGGCCGAAGGCATGAAGGCCACGCGCGCGGGCATTGCGGCGAGCTTGGGAGAGCAGATGGCGGTCAACATGGAGCCCCTATTGGGTGTCGAGGCAAGCTATCTCGATGCCGGCCTCGCACAGTTGGACCAGACCTACGGGTCGGTCGATCGCTACCTGACCGAGGGCTTGGGCCTGAGTGCGGCAACTGTCATGGCACTCAAAGCCAAACTGCTGGGCTGAGCCGAACAGATGCCCCGGGTTCGACGTGGGATCGAGCCCGGGGCACGTGCACTTCTCTGCCCGTGCCGTGCCGGATGCGCCGCAGCGCCCCGTGCGTCAGCGCGATACGGCGATCACGTTGTTTCGGTACGCCCAGATGACGATCTGCACACGGGTACGCACCTGCAGCTTCTTGCAGATGTTGCTGATGTGCGACTTCACCGTGCTCTGCTCGAGGCTGAGGGAATCGGCGATGTCGTTGTTTCCCAAGCCTTGTGACAGCAACTGCACCACATCCATTTCACGTGCACTGAGACCGTGATCCGATCCGGAGCGCGCTGTGGACATGGGTGCAGGCTTGCGCCTCGCGAACTCCACGATCAGTCTCGAGGTCAATCTCGGCGAGAGCACCGAGCCACCCTCGGCCACGGTCAACACTGCCGACGAGAGTTCCTCGGGATCGGCGTCTTTGAGCAAGAACCCGGCGGCGCCGCTGTCGAGTGCCTCGAATACGTACTCGTCGAGATCGAACGTGGTGATCACGATGACGCGGGTTGCCGGAAACTCGGCAAGAACCTCCCGGGTCGCAGTCAATCCGTCGCCGTGCGGCATGCGGATGTCCATCAGCACGACATCCGGACGCAGTGCACGCACATGCTCGTACGCCTCGACTCCCGTCTTGGCATGCCCGACGACGCGAATTTCGGGGTGACCGGAGAGAAACAGTTCGAAACCCTGCCGTACCACCTGCTGGTCGTCCGCAATAAGGACATCGATCATGCGTTGATCCTCCCGTTCACCGGCACCAGTGCCTGCACAGCCCACTCACCTTCCGAATTCGGTCCGGCGTCCAGTTGACCACCCATGAGCGTCGCGCGTTCGCGCATTCCCACAATTCCGAGGTTTTGCCCGTCGGAGGCCGGGCGAGAATTACCGAGAGTGTTGATCACCCGTACCCTCACCGCGCCCGCTTCTCGGCTCAGGCACACCTTGGACTCACTGCCCGGCGCATGACGAAGGACGTTCGACAACGCTTCCTGCACGATGCGGTAGCAGGTCAACTGAACTCCGCTGTCCAGGTCGTCGAAGCGGCCGACCTTCTCCAGCGAGATCGACGAGATGGTGCGCCTGCAGTCGTCCACCAACTCGTCGATGTCGGAGACCATGGGCGTCGGGAAATCGGGGTCTTCCTCACCCAGGCGAAGTATCCCCACGATCTGCCGCAAGCTGTTGAGGGCTCGCTGCCCCTGCTCGATGACGCCGCCCAGGAGGGCTTGCGCTTGTTCGGGATTGCTCGAGAAGAACTTGTCGGCGGCACGGGCCTGGATGATCATGCCGGTCATGTGGTGAGCCGCGACGTCGTGCAACTCACGTGCCATGTCCTGACGTTCGGCGACAACGGCATTCGCGATCTTGCGTTCGCGGTCCCGGTGCAGATCCGCTACTGCCTGACTGTTCTCCACAGCTTGCTTTCGCAGGCGCGCGACGATCTTTCCCATGGCGGCGACAACCAGAAAACTGGTGACGGTGTTTGCCGCCGGTTCGAGGAACAGGTGGGGCAACTCCCCCACCTGAACCTCGGCGACCGTCAGCCCGTCCCGTTCGGTGAGATACATCGCCAAGATCACGTCCATCGCCATTCCGAGGACCAACAGTCCGGCCAAGCGCATGCCTGTCACCCGGATGGACACTGCCATGATCGCGAACCAGAAAAGCGGCGTTGCCCCGAGCGATCGACTGCCGAGGAAGAGCATCAACCCGCCGGATCCTGCCAGCGTCAGTAGGTAGTACGCGATCGGGTATCGACGGCGCGCACACGCCACCACGGTCAGCGCCGTCAGGAAACCCATGATGCCGACGACGGTCGCCGGATCGCTCAGCACTCGATTGCTCGTCTCGGGTTCAGTCTTGAGACTGGCGAGGCCGAATACCCAGGGCACGCTCAACAGGCCGACGATCACGGCCGCCGTAGCCGGGTTGCTCAGGTTGAAACGTCCCCACCCTCGCGATGTCAGGGCTTGCCCCGGGGCATTCTGACCAGCCGAGTCGAACATCCACTCCCCATTCCGCATCCAGTGATTGACGTTCATGGTGGCATGCGCGCACCACTTGGTCCCACATTCGACGAACGTGAAGGGAATGTTCGATTCTCGGTTACGACCAAAGGACTAGTTCGGGTGAAAGTACTAGTACTTATGGATCAGCTGAACTGTTCGACTAACCGGTTCACCATATTGGTGGCGCTGTAGTAGTCGAGACGGAAGGTGTCCAGCCCCACGGCGTAGACGTGGTGATCACGAATTGCCGGATGCTGGGCCAACAGGGGAAGTGCCTCGACCGCCTTCACCGCGCCGTCGTCGGCGCTGACCAAGATCAGGGTGTTGCCCGCGATACCGTCGTAGAGGTTCTCGGCCGAGACCTGAATGATGTCCTTACGCTTGCCCATGGACTCACTGCTCTTCGCGGACTCGGGAATGTCGGCGACAGTGAAACCCATCGCCGTGAGCAACTTCGCCTGCCCGGACTCGTGCGTCCAGATATTGGCACCGCTGCCGTCCTCGTAGTAGACCAGCGCGGTGGTCGGCTGCGGTGGAAGCGTGATCTCGGCTTTGGCAGCCTCTACTGCGTTGTCGAATTTCGCGACCGTAGCCGCGGCGTTGTCTTCGAGACCTGTCGCCTTACCCAGAACAGAGGCAACTTCCTGCCAACTGCTTCCGCCGTAGTCCACCACGATCGTCGGAGCGATGGCCGTGAACTGCTCGTACAGGTCGACGACGGAGTCACCGCCTGTCGCCGAGACGACGATCAGATCCGGGTTCTGAGCCAGAACGGATTCTGCGTTCGCGCCGCCCATCGGCAACACGGCAAGTCCGCGTTCTCGCGCGATGTCGCCCCACTGTGTGAACAATCCCTGCGCATCGGACACATCGGTGTTCGGTCCTGTCGATGCGGTAGCCACCACCGGAGCGTCGATCGACAACAGTGTGCCCGTCAGCGTCACACTGGTCGAGACGATTCTCTCCGGCTTCGACGTGATCTCCACCGGGCCTTTCGGCGTTTCCACGGTGCGCGGCCAATTACCCTGCGAGACAGCTGAGTCAGCATCGGAATCGGCATCCGCAGAACTACATCCGGCGAGGGCGAACCCTGCGACCAAGACTGCGGAGAGCACCTTCAGGGTGCGTGATTTTTTCATTGTGACGCCCACTGGCGGACCACTCCTCGAATTCAAAAGCCCATCAAATTAGGTTAGGCTGTGCTCATGCTAACCCAGCCGGCGACTGATCTGTCCGCTTCCCTCGCGGCCTCGCCCGACATCGACACGTTCTGGAACCGGATAGTGCAACAGGGCACGCCGATCATCGAAAGCGTTGATCCACAGAAAGTTCGGGTCACATTCCTCTGGCGGCAGCCCGACGAGATGGAGGTCGAGCGCGTCTACCTGGATGCAAACTCGCTGACCGACCACCACGCGGAACAGCTCAGCGTGATGCACAGGATCGGCGATAGTCCGGTGTGGTTCTACGCCACCGAAGTCTCGAACACCTGGCGTAGTAGTTACAGCTTCATCCCGGTACCGAAGTCCGTAGTCGACGAACTCGACTATCCCGGAGCAGGCAAGGAAGACACGACTCGCCGCACCCGATGGCTGGGGTTGCTCGAACACCGAATCGCCGACCCGCTCAATCCGCTCTCCGCGGGCGTGGACACAAGACGCTCCGGCGCCGAGATGCCCTCGGCGCCGGTCCAGTTCGGCTGGGATGCTCCGGTTTTCAGAAAGTCGGTGCAGCTCGCCTGGGACAGTTCGGCTCTAGGCGTCGAACGACCGGTGTGGATCTACGAGACCGTGGACGACGGGCTGACACCGCTCGAAGAACGCCCACTCGTGATTCTTCTCGACGGGCGCCACTGGGCCGAGGTCATGCCCGCGGGTGCCGCTTTCGATCGTGCAGTCCAGACCGGCAAACTGAAATCCTGCGTTCTGCTGGCGATCGACTCCGTTGACAATCAACGTCGTTCGAAGGAATTGCCGTGCAACCGCGAATACTGGAGTGCAGTCGTCAACGAACTGCTTCCGCAGGTACGCGCCGTCGCACCCTTGTCATCTGATCGAACGCGAACCGTCGTCTCGGGGCAGAGCTTCGGCGGTCTGTCCTCGATGTTCGCAGCACTCGAATTTCCCGAACACTTCGCTCTGGTCGCCAGTGGGTCCGGATCATTCTGGTGGCCAACGGGTTTGAAGCGCGGCGAGGACGGCCCGGCGGGCGGAGACATAGCCGCACGCATCGAGCGCGACGGCGTGCCGGACGGTTTACGCGTTGTCCTCGAAGTAGGTAAGCACGAGTCCGACATGGTCGGGCACAGCGCAGCGGTCGCCCAGGCATTGGAGGCCGCCGGAGCACAAGTGTCGTATCGGATCTTCGACGGCGGCCACGACTGGTTGTGCTGGCGCAGTGCCCTTCTGGACTCCGTTGTCGAACTGATCGGCAGTCCGTGAGACGGACAACGCTCTAGGCCGGCTCGATGTCACCAAGCTTCCATGTCCGGTCGAAATAGGGCTCGAGAGGTCCGTAGAAGCGGAAGTACGAGAACCAGTGCCGGCCCGGAATGGTCTGAACCCAATTGGATTCCTTCCCTTCCGGGGCAGTAGGTCCGTAGTAGAGATCCACTGAACCATCGTCGTTGACAACAAGATCGGGATCTCGCGAACCACGGTCGCCTCTGCCCTGCTCGTTGTCGACCAGGCACCGGGTGTCGATCGAGTAGACCGTCGCGGACCAGAAGAGCTTTGCCGGGACATCGGCGGGCACGTGGAGTGTGTAACTCTTTCCTCCGTCCAACCAGTGGCCGTCGGTATCGGAGTAACTACCCAGATACGCCTGGCCGAGCCCCGGCGTCGTACTCTTCATCGCCTCCGAGAAACTGACTGCCTCGTAGAACCACGACGCGCGTTCGTAGAACTCGTCGTAGTTGTCCGCCCGCTGAGCAGAGTTGTCCAGAACAATCGCCAAGTCCCACTGACGATCGGGCCAGTAGCGCGAGCCGGGGAACCGCTTGACGAATGCATTCGCTTGCGCGAACACCTCCCCCACCTCGACGGCCCGCTGCAAGATCTTCCGCAAGCGGTCGTCCGGGGCAAACGGTTTGCCCTTCTCTATCCCCAACTGCCGAAGCCACGCCATCGGGAAGCGGTCGCGCTCTTCGACGGGTTCGTCCTGCACGATGTCGTGTAGGAGCTCCCAGTAGCGAAGACCTCGCGGCTGAATTCCGCTCCAGGGCTTGCCGTCCGGTGAGACGAGCCGAGTGGGAGTCGGATTCGCGCGATCGGCGTAGGGGTAGACGCGCACTGCCTCGACCAACGCACTCGAACGCGCCGGGTCGGGATCGAGCGTGCGGAAGCCGAACATGATGTGCATCATCGGGGAGTGGACGACGGTGTATTCACCTGTGTCTTCAGCACTCTGGCCTGGGCCGACCACCACTGTCTTGCCACCCTTGCCGGCGTCGGGGCCCATCTCACCGAGCACTGCGACTTCCCGTTGCCAGAAATCCGCGATACCCCCGGCTGTCGGACCCGGCGGCAGTTCGATCACCAACGGCCCCGATACACCGAGATCGAAGAAGTTCAAGATGTACGGCGTCGTCGCGTTGGCGGTGATCAGCCCCAGTCGGTCGCGATACGATCGATAGACGACGATATCCGACGCGGTTGCTCCGAAGATGTTGGTATGCACGTCCATCCACTGCGCCCAGGAGACGATGGGGATGGCCCACAGGTACGCCTGGACCGCAGTCTGGAAGTCGAACTCGTCGAACACCGTTGCGATGTTCTCGCGAGCGGGAAGCTCTGCGTCCCTGGGGACCACTCCGGAGGAATACGTCAGTTCGATGTCGGCCATACCCAGATGGTGCTGAAAGAAACCTCGGCGCGAATCACCCGCACCGGGTGAACCTCTAGTTCAGCGCGGCGCGAATGACAGCAGCCGTGCTGTCGAGTATTGCCCGATTGGGTGTGCGAGGAAGCGCGCGCAGACCGAACCCGTCGTCGCGATTGCGCGGAATGACGTGCAGATGAACGTGGAAGACTTCCTGCCCCGCAACAGCTCCGTCGGAGAGATGCAGGTTGACCCCGTCGATGGGGAGGGGGCCGGTACGCATCGCTGCGGCAATCTTCTGCGCGACGGCAAAGATCCTGGCGCCGTCGTCGGGGTCGAGCGTGGACAATCCACTGGCGTGGCGCTTCGGCACGACCAGGAGATGGCCGGAGGTGAACGGCCGAATATCCATGAAGGCAAGAACATTCGTGTCGTCGTAGACGACACTGGCCTCGGCCTCACCGGCAATGATGGAACAGAAGATGCAGTTCATGCTTTTCGACCCGGTGCGCCTTTTCGGTGGTGACGGCCACCGAAAAGGCGCACGGGGCGTAGCCCTTACAGAATCGGCGACGGCGCGTACGCCGCAGCTTCGGGATTGGCGTCGACAAGTTTCTGCACCTCGGCGACAACGGCATCGACCTGAGCCGAAGCGGCGCCGACAAAAGCGGCCTTGTCGGCCAGAGCCTCGTCGAGTGCAGCGCGGTCGAGCGGCAAACGGTCGTCGGCGGCGAGGCGATCGAGCAGATCGGGCTCCTTGCCCTCTTCACGCATCGCCAGTGCAACTGCGACGGCGTTCTCCTTGATCGCCTCGTGTGCGGTCTCTCGTCCGACGCCCGCGCGGACGGCAGCCATGAGGACTCGCGTCGTCGCGAGGAACGGCAGGTACCGCGTCAGTTCCTTCTCGATCACGGCCGGGTACGCACCCATCTCGATCAGCACGGTCAGGAAGGTCTCGAACATGCCGTCGATCGCGAAGAACGCGTCCGGCAGCGCGACACGGCGCACGACGGAGCAGAAGACGTCGCCCTCGTTCCACTGTGCACCCGCAAGCTCGGCTGCCATGGAGCCGTAGCCGCGCAGGATCACCTGAAGACCGTTGACGCGCTCGCACGAGCGGGTGTTCATCTTGTGCGGCATCGCCGAGCTGCCGACCTGACCGGGCTGGAAGCCTTCGGTGACCAGCTCGTGGCCGGCCATCAGGCGGATCGTGTGTGCGAACGACGACGGGCCTGCGCCGACCTGGACGAGCGCGGAGATGACGTCGTGATCGAGGGAACGCGGGTACACCTGGCCGACGCTGGTCAGTACGTGAGCGAATCCGAGGTGCTCCGCGACCTTCGCTTCGAGCTGCTCGAGCTTGGCCGCATCGCCGTCGAGAAGGTCGAGCATGTCCTGAGCGGTACCCATCGGACCCTTGATCCCGCGCAGCGGGTAGCGGTCGATGAGCTGGCGCAGACGCGTCAGTGCAACGAGAAGCTCGTCGGCCGCGGAAGCGAAACGCTTACCCAAGGTGGTGGCCTGAGCTGCGACGTTGTGCGAGCGGCCGGCCATCACGATGGACGAGTACTCGGCAGCGCGCTCACCCAGGCGGGCGGCGACGGCGATGCCGTGGTTGTAGACGTGCTCGAGCGAACGCACGATCTGCAACTGCTCGACGTTCTCGGTGAGGTCGCGGCTGGTCATGCCCTTGTGGACCTGTTCGTGTCCGGCGAGTGCGTTGAATTCCTCGATGCGTGCCTTCACGTCATGACGGGTGACCCGCTCGCGGTCCGCGATGGACTCCAAGTCGACGTTGTCGATGACGCGCTCGTAGTCGGCGATCGCGTCGGCCGGAATGTCGATGCCCAGCTCTGCCTGCGCACGCAACACCGCCACCCACAATTGGCGCTCGAGCACGATCTTGTACTCGGGAGACCACAGAGCAACAAGCTCCGGGCTGGCGTAACGGTTGGCAAGGACATTCGGGATGCGGCTCACGAGGCCTCAGTCTAACGGTGGCCGAGCAGTGCTGTTACCCCCGAGCTGGAGCAGCTGTCACCCCCCAGCTAGACGACCGGCGGCGCCATCACGTCGATCGATTCCAACAGCATTCCACGGGCCAACCCCCGCGGGTCCGGGTCGTACTCCCCCAGCGCCGTGATCATCGCGCCGTCGACCATCGCGACGAGACGACGCAGTTGCCCCTCGGGAGCCGACCGGCCCGAACGCCGGAGCGCATCGGTCAACAGCTCGTCGAGCTGGGCACGAAGGCGCAGCTGCACGTCACGAAGTGCGGGATGCCGGGCACACGCCACAAATCGTTCGTAGCGCGAGATCAATCGTTCGCGACTCTCCGGCCGCTTCTCTTCGTCGCCGAGCAGCAACTCGACCAATAGTTCGACCGTCGATTCCGCGCCCCGCCGACGTTGGGTCACCGCAGCCACTCTGGCGCGCATCGCTTCCATGTCGGCGTTGCCGTTGAGCTCGACAGCACACGCGATCAGATCGTCGAGTGAATCGAAGTAATAGGTCGTCGACGCCAGCGGAAGATCGGCTCTGGTGGCTACGGCGCGGTGACGAACTGCGTCGAACCCACCCTCCAGCAAAAGTTCAGCAGCGGACGCCACCAGAGCCTGGCGACGTCGTTCACCCTTGGGCGTAGCTGCGGAAGACACCACGACATCGTGCCAGCATGGGGCACCTCCGCATGGCGAAACAGCTCGAAGACCCCGCTGTTTGTTACCCGAGCCACTTCTCGAGGCGGATCAGTGCCTCCTGGATGTCGGCAGTTGCGCCTGCAAACGAGAGTCTGACCATCCGGTTTCCGTGGACGGTGTCGAAATCGATTCCCGGCGCCAGCGCGACCCCGGTATCTGTCAGCAACCGGGCACACCACGCGGTGGCGCCCTCGTCGCCGCACAGATGGCCGATGTCCGCGTAGACGTAGAACGCACCGTCGGCCGGGGCCAACTCGGTGATGCCCAGTTTCGGCAGGCCGGTCAACAGCAGTTCACGATTGACGGCGTACCGCTGAACGTGCCCGTCCAACTCGATCTTCGCCTCGTCCGAGAACGCCTCGATCGCGGCGTACTGCGAGATCGCGGGCGGGCACACCGTCATGTTCGACGCGAGTCTCTGCAGCGGGCGTCGCAGATACGTCGGCACCAACATCCACCCGAGTCGCCAACCGGTCATCGAGAAGTACTTGGACACCGAGCCGATCACAACAGATTCGCGTGAGGTCTCCCAGGCGCTCGACGTGTGCTGATCGCCGTATCCGATGCCGTGGTAGATCTCGTCCGAGATCAGAAGAGTTCCGTGCTCGTCGCACCACGCCGCCAAGGCGGCCAACTCGTCGGGCGAGATCACCGTGCCCGTCGGATTTGCGGGGCTGGCGACGATCAGACCGGCAGGCGGCGACGGCAAAGCCTCCAGCATGTCCACGGTCGGCTGGTATCGGGTTGCCGGCCCGCAGTCGAGTTCGACGACGTTGCAGCCGAGAGCGGCAAGGGTATTGCGGTACGCGGGATAGCCGGGCCGAGCAACCACAACGGTGTCCCCCTCGTCGAACGCGGCGAGGAAGAGCAAGGTGAACGCCCCGGACGAACCGGTCGTCACCACCACGTCTTCGGCGTCGACCGCAATCCCCGATCGCTCGCTGTGGTAGCGCGCAATAGCTTCGCGTAGCGGCAGGATCCCGAAAGTTTCGGTGTATCCGAGTAGTTCGGTGCCCAGAATCTCTCGCGTCGCACGTAGCACCGGTGCCGGCGCGGGAGTCGACGGTTGACCGGCAGCCAACGTCAGAACGTCGCCGTGTGTCCGCTGACGTTCGGTCGCGGCCTTCCATACATCCATGACATGGAAGGTCTGAATATCTGATCGACGAGATTCTGAGCGCACACCCCGACGGTAGCCGAACTGTGGTTCCGCATAAAACGACGACTGCCGATAGTGACGATCCGACAGATTCAGGCGCTCAGTGTGAGTCGATCGAACGAGACCTGGGCCACGTCTCTCGCGCAACATTGATCAACGACTTCCTTCGATCAAAAGGTGCATCAGATGAAAGTTCGCTCAGTGCCCACCGCGGCTCTGGTCACGATCGGCGTGCTCACCGTTGCCTCGTGCGGAAGTTCGTCTGATCCTGGAGGGGAGTCCTCCGGCGATTACGCCAAGGACGGCAGTTTCACGACGATCGTGAACACCGACCCCGGCAACCTTCATCCTCTGATCACCAACTTGACTGCCACGCAGGCAATCAACAGCTATACCAACGACTCGCTGTTGGCCATCGACCCCAAAACCCGTGCAGCGGGCTCGTATCTGGCCGAAAAATGGAGCGAGAACGGAACTTCGCTGAACTTCACCCTCAAAAAGGGGATCACGTGTGAAGACGGCACGACGTTCACTGCCCAGACAGCGGCGAACAACATCAACTGGGTCGTCGACAAGACGAACGGCTCGCCGTGGCTGGGAGCGTCGGTACCCGAAACTGCGGTAGCAACCGCTGACGGCGACGAGCTCACGATCAAGACAGCGGAACCTGCGCCCTTCCTGCTCGAGCGCATCGGTGCTCTCAAACTGGCATGCCAGGCAGCACTCGACGACCCCGCCAGTGTTCGCAGCAGCAGCAACGGAACCGGCCTGTTCAAGGTCACCGAAGTAGTGGCCAACGATCACGTCACGCTCGAGCGCCGCGACGGATACAACTGGGGACCGAACGGCGAAACCACGTCGGACACCCTCGGAGTGCCCAAGACCGTCACGATCAAGATCGTGACCGACGCGGCGACGACGGCGAACCTGGTCCTCACCGGAACGGTGAACGCAGCACCGGTGGCCGGTGCGGATATCGAACGTGTGGAAGCGTCCGGACTGGAGTCGATGACGTCGAACACCTTGAGCGGGCAGTTCATCTTCAACCACAATGCTGCTCTTCCCACCAAGGACGAAGCGGTGCGCAGCGCGCTCGTGCAGGCAATCGATCTCGACGACTACACGGACATCAACACCGGTGGCAAGGGTTCGCGCGCTACGGCATTGGCCGTTGTCGATCCGCGAGCATGTGATTACGACAGTGTGACCGGTGTAGTTCCGAAGTTCGACATGGCCGCGGCGAAGAAGACCCTCGCCGACGCCGGCTGGAAGCCCGGATCGGACGGCGTTCTGACCAAGGACGGTCAACCGCTGCAGTTGACCGTCATCTTTGCCAACTACCGCGATACCACCTCTGCAGCAGCAGAATACGCGATGAAGCAGTGGCAGGAACTCGGCGCGAAAGTAGAACTTCGTGGTGGTGACAACAACTTCATCATCTCCAACACGTTCGCGGCAAAGGACCTCACGTCCTGGTCGATCTCGATCGGTCTCACCGTCCAGAGTGACACTCCCAGCATCTTCGTTCCGTACTTCTCCGGCCCTGTCCCGCCTGCGGGAGTCAACTTCGCATCGATCGACAATCCCGAGTACACCGAACTGGCTGCGAAGGCCTCGGTTCTGCCCGGCCAGGAATCCTGCTCGGTATGGGAGGAAGCGGAACAGGCGCTGTTCACCTCTTCTGACGTCGTTCCGGTGTCCACGTCGCCGAACTTCATGTTCTTCAACGGTGCGACGTCCCTGTACGCGCCGATTGGTGGCACCCTGGCGGGCCCAGGCATCCGAGTTCTGAAATAAGCCGGAAGACAAAGCTTTACGTCTGCATCTATTTCTCCGATTCGAAGGATCTACATGACTGACCGTCCATTTGTTCTCGACGACCTCCACCGTGTGGTCACGCCCACCGAAACCGCACTCTCTCCCGACGGCACCGTGGTCGTCTTCGTTCGCTCGGAAATTGTTGCCGGAAAGGCAACTACATCGCTCTGGGCAGTGTCCCGCGATTCCCAGGCTCGCCGTCTCACTACGGGGCCCGCCGATTCTGCCCCTCGGTTCTCTCCGGACGGAACCTCGATCGCTTTCCTCCGTAAGGTCGGCGACTCCGCGCAGCTGCACCTGATCCCACTCACCGGCGGCGAGGCCGAAACCCTCACCACAGCAGCATCACTCCCCCTCGGCGCCGGAGCAGCGGCCTGGAGCCCGGACGGCAAAGCCATTGCATTCGCCGCAGTGGTCTCACGTTCGGACTCCACCGATCCGAATGCACCCATCGTGACCGACCGGCTCGGATACAAGGTGGACGGCGCCGGTTGGCTCGGCACCTTCCGGCGCCACCTGCACACCGTCGATCTGGAGACGAAGGCGGTTCGGCGGCTCACCGACGGTGATTGGAATGCAGACGTGCCGTCCTGGTCACCCGACGGCACGGCGCTTGCCTTCACCGCCAATCTCGAACCGGACAGCGATCTGAACCTCACCTTCAGCGCTTACCGCATCCTCGTCGACGATCTGTCGGTTCCGCCGCAGCGACTCGGTCACGCCACCGGAGTGCAGGGTTCAACACTGTGGCACCCGAACGGAGATTCGGTTGTCGCCATCGGCACCCCCGAGGTCCGTGTCGGAACTGCAGACCTGATCCGTCTGTCCGTCCCCGGCCCTACCGAAACACCGGTCGACGTCACTCTCACCGCTCATCTCGATCGAAACGTGATGCCCGGTGCGCCTGGTTACCCCGGTGGCACACCGGCACTGTCGAATACTCGCGACGAGATCGTGTTCTGCCTCCGCGATCGCGGATGGACGCATCTGTATGCAGCGGACATCGAAACCGGTACCTCCCGCTCCCTCGTCGCCAATCCCAACGAGGTCGTCTCGGCGCTCTCCGTTGCCCGTGACGCCCGCGTCGCCTCCGTCATCATCACCACACAGCAGTCCTTCGGCGAGGTCGCGCTCGTCGATCTCGACAGCGGCGATGTCACCACGCTGACAGAATTCACCGCAGAAGCGCTCCCCGAGGTGACCCTGTTTGCCGCCGAGGAACGCGAATTCACCATCTCCGACGGCCGTACCGTGCATGGTTGGTTGCTGTCCGCTCCCGAAACCAGTGGCGCCGCACCCCTTCTGCTCGACATTCACGGCGGACCGCACAACGCGTGGACCGGCGTTGCCGATACCTATCACCCCGCCCACCAGGTTCTCGCCGCGCAAGGTTGGCGCATCCTGACCCTCAATCCACGTGGATCGGACGGGTACGGTGCAGACTTCATGTACGCCGTCAACGGCGCCTGGGGTACCTCGGACCAAGCCGACTTCCTCGAGCCGATCGACGCGCTCGTCGCCGAGGGACTTGTCGACGGGGACCGACTGGCGATCACCGGGTACAGCTACGGCGGATACAGCACGTGTCACCTGACGTCGGCAACAGATCGTTTTGCCGCCGCGGTTGCCGGCGGCCTGATCTGCGATTTCAACGCCATGGCCGGGGTCTGCGATTTCGGTCCGCACCTCGCATCGCTCGCGACCGGCACCACTGTTCCCGAGAACTCCGCGGGGCTCCTGGCCGCCTCACCGCTTGCCGCCGTGAAGAACGTGGTGACCCCGACGCTGATCCTGCACGGAAAGTCGGACGAGCGGTGCCCGCTGGGCCAGGCCGAGGCCTGGTTCGCCGCACTGCGCCAGCAGCATGTACCCACCCGACTGGTGGCGTATCCCGGTGCAAGCCACGGGTTCCTCGTCAACGGCTCGATCTCGCACCGAATCGACTACAGCACACGGCTCATCGAGTGGGTCAAGCGATACACCTCCGCGAAGCTGCCCAAGACCGGCCTGGCCAACGCCTCTGCCGGAGCCGATGCCTGGAAGCGTTCACTGGACGTACTGTGTGAGCGTTACGGCGTCACCGGTGCTCAATTCGGTATTCTCACACTCGATTCCAGCGGCAAGGAAATCACCCGTACGACGGTGGCTTCCGGCGTGATCAATGCAGACACCGGGGTCGAGGTCTCCACCGACTCCCTGTTCCAGATCGGATCCATCACCAAGGTGTGGACCGCAATGCTGGTCATGCAACTGGTCGACGAAGGTTTGCTCGACCTCGACGCAACCGTCCGGTCGATCCTGCCCGACTTCGCACTGCAGGACGAGGAAACAGCTGCCCGCATCACGGTTCGGGCACTTCTGAACCATCGCAACGGAATCGACGGTGACCTGTTCATCGACAAGGGGCGCGGAGACGACGTCGTCGAACGCTACGTCGAGGGCCTGCGCGACTTCCGCCAGGTTCATCCACTCGAGGACGGCTTCGCGTACTCGAACTCCGCGTACGTCCTGGCAGCTCGTATCGTCGAGGTTCTTCGCGGCGGCATCTGGGACGACATCCTCAAGGAGCGGATCATCGACCCGCTCGGTCTCGAGCACACACTCACGTTGACCGGAGATGCTCCGAGATACTCTGTGGCCGCTGGTCATACGGGGAACTCCGTCGTGATGCCCGTCTGGCCGATCACGCGCTCGATGGGGCCGGCCGGCTGCATCACCGCCAGCATCGGAGACCTGCTCACGTTCGCCGAACTCGGTCTTCTCGAAGGTCGGAGCGTCGACGGCGTACGAATCGTGTCGGAGAAATCAGCCGCCGCGATGCGTACACCCGAAATCGACATCAGCGATCTGTTCCCGGACAAGTCGGGTTGGGGCTTGGGCTGGTTCCATGAAACCTGGTCGGGCGAAGAGATTTTCGGCCACGACGGCAGCACCATAGGGCAGCATGCGTATCTGCGCATCTTCCCCCGCCACAATGTCGCGATCGCGTTGCTGACCAGCGGCGGGAAGGCCGACGGCCTCTATCGTGATCTCTTCACCGAAGCCGCAGCCGCATTGGTCGGACTCGAACCTCCGCAAGCCCTCGCCCCGAACCCCGCGAGTGTGGAGTCGATTCCGGATTCGGTTCTGGGCAAGTACAGCTCGGGCGGAATAGCAATCGAGTTCCGCCGTGGAGAGTCCGCTGACGAAGCCGTGATCACCGTCATCGGTGACGTCATCCCGAATCCCGAGGAAGACGAAACAGCTCCGAAGAAGCCTGCAACGGTAGCCACTCTCGTGCCGTCCCAGATTCCGGGGACCTGGACCACCCGTCAACCCGGGGCCGCCGGTTGGACGACGGTACGGCCGCACCGCGACGGCGTGTACGTCGGATTCCGCTTCCTACCACGGGTCAACGCGTGACGACGACCGATACACATACGATGACGGAAACACAGAACGCCGAAACACCGAACGCCAGCGAACTCGAGGAATCAAAGATGCAAGAACAGCTTCAGGAACTCGTCGATCAGTGGAGGGTCGAGGCGAACATCCCCGGCGTCTCGGTCGGAATTGTGCATGGCGACAAGGACATCGTCGTCACCAGCGGCATCGAGAGCATCGAAACCCAGCTCCCGGTCACCGACAAGACGATGTTCATGATCGGTTCCACCACAAAGGTTTTTGCTGCAACTGCCGCGATGGCACTGGTCGAGGACGGCCTTCTCGATCTCGACACCCCGCTGATCGAGTACGTCCCCGAACTGACCCTCGCCGACGACGAAGCCACCCGCACCGTCACGATGCGTCACCTCCTGACGCACACCGGCGGATTCACCGGCGACGCCAGCCTCTCGGCCGGTTGGGGCGAAGACGCCCTGGGCCGGTCGATTTCACGGCTGAAAGAACTGCGACAGGAATTTCCCGTCGGAGAAGTCTTCTCCTACAGCAACTCCGGGTTCGTTCTCGCCGGATACGTCGTGGCCAAGATCAGCGGACTGACCTTCGAAGAGTTGGTCAAGCAGCGCGTTCTGGACCCACTCGACATGAAGAACTCGGCGTTCCTGCCCTGGGACGTGATGACTCACCGGTTTGCACTCGGCCACTACATCCGCGACGGTGAGCCGTTCGTGTCCAACGAGACGGGGCTTGACCGCGGCATGACGCCCTGCGGCGGAATGTGGTCCTCGGTGCGCGATCAGCTCGTCTGGGCACGCTACGCACTTTCGGGCGAACACCCCGGTGAGGGACAGCCGCTCGACGAGTCCACCCGGTTGCTGATGCAGAAGCCGCAACGTCCCGCAGCGATGATGTTCGAGGAGGTCGGTATCGGCTGGCTGCTGACTCGATACGGAACCACCCAGGTAGTGCGGCACGGCGGAAACGTCAGCAACCTCCAGGTCTCCGAGTTCCTGACGGTGCCCGAGAAGAACTTCGCCGTCACCGTGCTCACCAACGCACTCGGCGGCGGAATCGGCAAGAAGATCGTCGACTGGTGCATGGCAAACCTCGCGGAACTGCCCGCTCCGGCATCTCTCGACGTGGTCGAACCCGCTCCGTCGGCCGTCGACGCCGTCCTGGGCAAGTACCAGGCCGGCAACCTGACGATGACCGTCGCCCCCGGCGACGAGGGAATCGGCGTCCGCATGGGCAGTGCGCAGGACCTCGGCGAATACGAGGACATCGTCTGGCCGCCGGCGATCCCGATCGCCTTCCTCAACGACCTCGACTTCGCTTCGCGCGCCGACACCACGCGGACGTTGGGGCGCTTCGTCACCGACGACACGGGACGCGCCGTGATGCTCGAATTCGGCGGCCGAACAGCCAAGCGAGTGGCTTGATCCTCTAGACGGGTGACGCGGTCCGATCACGAGGCCGCGTCACCCGTCCTTGTATATGCACAGCCTTTGCATATGCACAGCCTTTGCATGTACACAGCCGCGAAGGTACAGACTGGACGCCATGAACGTCATCGGCGAGTCGATTCTGCACCCGTCCCGGTGGAGCGTGCGTGCCCGGACAACCGTGGCATCGACGCTCGTGATCGCCTTCTGCCTGGTGATCGCCGGGCTTGCACTGGTTTTCGTTCTGGCGAACTCCCTCCATCTGTCCGCACTGAACAGCTCCGAAGCTCGCGCCACGCAGTTGGTCCAGCAACTCGGCGGAAAGAGCCCAGCCGATCTCGACCCGTCACTCCTGTCCACCGACAGTCAGGTCGGAATCGTTCAGATCGTCGACGCCGATCATCGAATAGCGGCCCAGTCTCCCGGAACCGAGAGCGGCCTGCTGTCGGAACAGCGTCTCGGCCCCGACGAGTCGGACGCCTACGGGAGGGTCAAGAAGTCCGACGACGAAGACTACTGGCTGATCGGACGCGGCGCGCAGACGCCGACCGGACCGGTCACCGTGTTCGTCGGCGCCGACCGCGAACCCGTTGAAACCGTGGTGACCACTGTTGCCGTTCTGCTGGCCATAGCCGGGCCCCTGGTTCTGGGACTTGCCGCGTTCGCCACGTACCGCCTGGTGGGTTCGGCTCTCGCTCCCGTGGAACGCATCCGCGCTCGCGTTGCCTCGATTTCGAGTGGGCGCCAGGGTGAACGAGTTCCGGTTCCGTCCGGGAACGACGAGATAGCCCGGCTGGCAACAACAATGAACGACATGCTCGCGCGCCTCGACGAGGGTGCACTTGCTCAACAACGATTTGTCAGCGACGCCTCACACGAGTTGCGCAGTCCGCTGTCCACGATCACGACGGCTCTGGAACTGGCACACCGACGCCCGGATCTCCTCGACGACGCGTTGATCGAAGACGCACTACTCCCCGAGGCGCGCCGGATGCGGCAATTGATCGAGGATCTTTTGATTCTCGCGCGCTCGGACGAAAGCGAACTCGAATCCGCCGGTACCGTCGTGGACGTCGACCTCGACGACATTCTGTTCGCCGAGCAGAAGCGGATCGACGGTATCTCGGAGATCGCGGTCACCGCCCGTGTTGCTCCGGTTCGCGTCTCCGGGGACCCGAGAGCGTTGGCGCGTATGGTTCGCAACCTGGTCGACAATGCAGTGCGGCACGCCGAGACCATGGTGCATCTCGAATGCTCCGAAGACGGCCACGACGCCCAGATCGTGATCGAGGACGACGGGCCCGGAATCCCTGCAGCAGAACGCGAACGAATCTTCGGACGCTTCGTCCGCCTCGACCAGCCGCGGTCGAGGCAGGGAGGTGGCTCCGGACTCGGGCTCTCCATCGCGTCGGAAATCGTTGTGGCGCATCACGGAACCATCACCGTCGACGAGAGTGCCGGCGGCGGGAGTCGATTCGAGGTGACGATTCCGCTACCGACCGACTGACGATCAGGCAGTGCCGACAAAGCGGTACCCGACGCCTCGAATGGTTTCGATGCTGCGGGTTCCGAATGGGAGGTCGACTTTCTTCCGTAGATATCCGATGTAGACCTCGACGATGTTCTCGTCACCTTCGTAGTTGGTGTCCCAGACGGAGCGAACGATCTCGCTCTTGGTGACCACCACTCCGTTGTTGCGCATGAGGAACTCGAGAACGCTGTACTCGCGTGGCGTCAGCGTCAACTCGATTCCCGCTCTGATCACTTGATGTTTCGCGGGGTCGAGGGACAGGTCTCCCACGGTGAGTATCGATGGACGCTGGGGAGCGCCGCGCCGGACCAGTGCGCGGAGCCTCGCTAGGAGTACGACAAACGAGAAGGGTTTGACCAGGTAATCGTCGGCACCGAGGTCGAAAGCATCAGCGAGGTCGTATTCGCCGTCCTTCGCCGAGAGCATGAGGATCGGCGTCCAGACCTCCCGGGCGCGTAGGTCCCGCACGATGTCGTATCCGTGTTTGCCCGGCAACATGATGTCGAGAACGATCACGTCGAATTCGTCGCTGCAGGCAGTCGCGAAGCCGTCGTCCCCGTTGAGTTCCACTGCGGTCACGAATCCCTCGGCTACCAATCCCCGCCGGATCGTCTCGGCCAGGCGCACTTCGTCTTCGACTACCAGTACTCGCACCGCCGGCCCCGTTTCGTCGACACGCAGTTGTTCGGATGCACCCAGTAGAGCAGACGGTAGGCCCATGACCGAGTTCCGTTCAGCATTTCTTCAGCTTCGGATCGTCACACTGCATTCATGCCAGCAACTGTGTCGACCGTGCGAAACGTGGTCACCGAAGTCTTGACCGAGAGCACCACTGCAGAAATTGCGGTTGCCGCAATCGTGGTTGCCGCCGCGCTGTTCGCCTTCGGTTCGATCTACCGGGCGTCCAGCGTTCGGTCAACAGCGCTCCGCGCCTGCGGACTCGTGCTCGCACTCGTGACGCTCTCGATCCAGGTGTATCGAAACGGATGGTTGACGAGCTTCGACGAACCGCTGACCAACTGGATGGTCGATCATCGGAGCGGCGCCCTGGACCAGATCGCAGTCGCAGTCACAGATCTCGGCAGCCCGGTAGCCACCGCGCTGCTCGGGATCACGTGCGGAGTGCTCATCTCGTGGCGAGCGCGTTCGGTAGTTCCAGGCTTGATCGTGATCGGAACCGTCGGCGGTGCAGCAGTCGCCTGCACAGTCGTCAAAGCACTGGTCGGCCGCGAACGTCCGCCGACCAGTATCCAAGTACTTCTCGAGACCGGCCACTCCTTCCCGTCCGGTCACGTGACCGGCACAGCAGCGCTTTTCGGCATTGCGGTTCTCGTTGTGAGCGTCGACCGAACGCCGGCCGTCAAACGCCTTCTGATGCTTCTCGCCGTGACGGTCACCGTTGTCGTCGCGCTCACTCGCCTCTACTTGGGAGCTCACTGGCTCACCGACGTCGTTGCCGGAGCCGTTCTCGCTACGCTTGCGGTCACTGTGGGAGGAGCCGTCTTCCGGTTCGTCGGCACGCACAAACAAGCCGAATCAACTACTGCTGCAGCGTGCTCTGCAGAACCTTCAGTACTTCACGAGCCGCAGTCGGCCCGGTATTGAGGTAGAAGACGTCGTCGTCGACAGCAACGGCATGATTGGCGGCCACCCCACGTAACTGCGCCCACAACGGCGCGTTGGTCAATGTCGCCGGGTCCCCGCCCTGCACCCCGTAGAAGATCCAATCAGCATCCGCCACGTTCAGCTCTTCCTCACTGATGTCTCTCGAAGTGTCGTCGAATTGCTGCGACTCCGGACGCGCCAGACCGGCATCCTGGGCGATACTTCCGGTGAATGAAGGAATACCGAAGATGCGCAGGCGATTTCCGTTCTGTCGGGTGAAAGACACCGTGGGCGGCGATGACAGGGAAGCACCGAGCGCCGCCGCGTCGGCGTTGAACGTATCCAGTAGCGCCGTCGCCTGTTGCGTCTTTCCGACTCCGTCGGCTACCAGCAGGAAGTCCTGCTTCCAGTAGACACCGGTCCCCTGCGTTGCCACCGTGGGTGCGATAGCCGAAAGCTGGTCGTAGAGCGAATCAGCGTCCTTTCCTGCAACATTCATCAAGATCAGGTCAGGATCGAGCGTGACGATCGCTTCGAAATTCGGGGTGAAACGACCACCAGCGTCAACGACATCGCCTAGCTGAGTACGGAATTCCGGGTAGGCAGCCGACAAGTACGGCGGAACCAGGTCCGCACCGTCACCACGCGTCGAACCTGCGGGCACGACACCGAGCGACAGCAGTGCGTCGGCCTGTCCGGTCGAGATCACCACCACCTTCTGCGGCTGCGATTCGATCGTGGTGTCTCCTTTGAAGTGAGAGACGGTGCGAGGAAACTCGCCGTCCGACTTTCCGCTCCCCATTCCGGCCGGGACTGCTCGCGGAGCGACGAACGCAGAGCCCGTCGGCGCCGACGCACTGGTCCCCGTATCTGTGGTCGAAGCGTCCTCGCTCGAGCAGCCACTGAGAGTTGCCGCCAATGCCAGCGCGCCGATCAGCATTGCACTGCGTGACTTCTTTCGAAAATTCATGATCGTGTCCCGTACGTCGTGAAGCATGACAGCTTTTTCTTCCGCCATGGTTAGGTGACCCTATCCTTTCAAGAACTGTAAACTATATCTGTGTCAGATACAGTTTCAGGGCGTGGATCACACGAGATCGATCACTACTCTGATCGCGTGCCCACTGCAGAAGAAACGTCGAGATCACTCATCGCTGCAGCATTCGAATTACGTCGAGCGCTGCGCGAATACATGGATGCGTCGGGCACCGACGCGACTTTGCCGGAGGCACAATCCGAAGTACTTCACGATGTAGCACGTCATCCGGGCACTCGGATCGGGGCTGTGGCCGATCGACTCTCCCGGCGCCCGAACACCATCAGCACACTGGTGCGCACCCTCTCCGACAAGGACCTGATCGAGCGGCGACCCGACCCCACGGACGGCCGAGTGAGCACACTTTTCGTGAAGGACGAGCGAAGCGCGCGTCGAGACCGTCGGTCCGAACTTCGCATCGGCGTCCTGGCCCAAGAACTGACAGGTCTCGACGAGGGTGACCTCGACACACTGACCGCTGCCATCGGCATCCTCGACCGAGTCAATCGATCATTGAGAGTTCATGCGCCGCGGTAATGCTGCTCAGGTGACGTTCCCGCTCTTCTCGTAGACGTCGGCAAAACGCTTCATCTGCTCCGTGATGCCCGTCAGGCTGTACCCCGTACGCAGTTCCACCGACGCGATCTGGCCCGAAACCACGGCCGGAAGCCTCGTGAACGTCGGCGAATCGAGTTCCGGCGCATCCGACCACGTCGGCGGAATCAGAACGAGATCGGCCGGAAAGATGCCTGGCTCTTCCCAACTCGCCGATGCCCAGAAACCGTCCTCGCTGTCGAGCTTGGCGAATTCGACGCCCATCGTTTCGAGAATACTTCCGAGTGAAGTCCATCCCGGCACGGCGTAGTCCAGGCTCGATTCCAACGGAATCACGTATGCAACAGAGATATTCGTCCGCGCTGCAGCCAATTCGCGCACCCGAGCGCCGAGCGCACTCAGCTCGTCCCGCTTCGCCGCGTAGACCGGCGAGGTGTCGGTGCCACCGATGCCCTGGACCAACGAACTGAAGCTGTCCAGCGCCGCTTGCGCCCCATCGGTGATCTTGACGCCTGCAATGGGAGCAACCTCTTCGACGCGAGCGATGTCGCCACCCCAGATGCTGCCGAAGTTGCCACCGTTGTACGAACTCCAGATGTCGATGACAAGATCCGGGTCCACGGCCAGAAGTTTCTCGGCGCTGATGTCCGTGTCGGTCTCGCTGACATGGGCAATTCCGCTGAAGTCGAATGCATTCAACGTTGATTCGTCCAGCCTGGAGAAGCCGATGATGCCGACCGGAACGACGCCGTATTCGAGCAGTACCGGCGCGGTGTCCGCCGTCGCCACGATGCGTTCGGGGATCTTGTCGAGCGAAATCTGCTGACCACGCGCATCTACGTACGTCCACGCTTCACCGTCGTCCGTCGTGTCGGTCGTCGAGGTGCCACACGCAGCCAGCACCGTCGAAAGTGCCACTGCCACAGCCATGAAGATGGCTCTGCTACCGCGTTTCGAACGCGGCGCAACAAAATCGATCACTTCTGCCCCATGCTGTCGAGCGGGTTTCGGGAGAACCCCGAACCCGGAAAGTAAAGTAAGCCTCGCCTACATGGGTAACGGTAGTGGATGAGCAGTTGACGCAATCGCGGAGTTTTGTCAGAGAATGTCGAAATCGGATCAACGATCCGCGTTCTTTCGAAAAACCATCGGCGTGACACCGGTGGACTGTTTGAAGGCGGCGACGAAACTGCTGGGCGTCGAGTATCCGATGCGTTCTGCCACGTCGGCGACCGCAGCCCCTTGGCCGAGCAGGGACATCGCCACGTTCATCCGAAGCAGCACTCGCCACTGGCCGAAACTGACTCCGGTGTCCACCTTGAATCGACGAGCCAAAGTGCTGGTGCTGACACCGATCTCGTTCGCCCAGTCTTCGAAACTGCGCGGGTCCTCCGGTCGAGCCAACAGGTCGCGCGCAATCCGGCCGACCGGGCCCGCATCGGGAATCTTGATCGCCCCGCGCGCGTCGCTGGGAACAACGAGGTCGAAGAACACTCGCTCGGCGCGGCCCCTCGCATCGTCCGACATCTCGCGAGCACTCAGATGCAGAAACAGTTCGTACAGAAGTGGCGTGCCATGTACCGCAACCGGATGATCGCCGAGCGAAGGCCCTTGTCCGACAGCACAATACACGGTCAAGAATTGCGCACCCGCGGCAACGCGCACCGAGTGTCGAAGCAGTGCCGGTATCCACAGCCCGCGCCCCGGGAGCAACGTCCACATCTGAGCGCCTGAGCGCACAACCACAATGCCGGAACGAGGGAACAATATCTCGTTCGATCGGTGTGAGTGGGTTTCCCACGTCACCGGTTGATCAGCACTCGACGCACCACCCCACAGAACCAAATCTTCAGGCTCGTCGTCCAATTCGTGTTCGGATACCACCAACTCGTCGTTCGACGGCACGCCCCACCGGAGCCAATCACCGTCGATCTCGGACTTTGTCCGCCTCACGTCTACATCCCTGGGTCGAGCGTCGCCTGTCCACGTGACTCTAACCCCTGGGCATACCGAACAGGTGCGGCAGAAACCGATCCCACCGCACCTGTCCGCGAGTTACCCCGCTAGTTCATGTCGTTCGCGATGATGTTCTCGATATTCCGTTCGGCAAGCGCGGTGATGGTGACAAACGGATTGACGCCGACATTGCCCGGAACGAGGGATCCGTCCATGACGTACAGACCCGGGTACTCCGGCAGACGACCATAGCCGTCGGTCGCCTTGCCCAGCACACAACCGCCGAGGGGGTGATACGTCAACTGGTCGCCCCACGTCTGCGTCGGGCCGAAGAGGTCGGTCCGGTAGATCGTGCCTTCCTTCTTGTTGATCTTGTCGAAGAGTTTCTTCGCCATGTCGATCGACGGCTGGTTTTGCGAGCGTTGCCAATTCAGTCCGACTTTGCCGGTTGCCGAGTTGAATTGGAACTGAGCACGTTGCGGATTCTTTGCAATCGCCAAGTACAGACTCACCCACAGTTCGGTACCCGCCGGGAAGGGCGCGATTTCCGCGAAGACGGGAGCGGATGTGTCGGCCCAGTTGTCGATACCCATCACGGGGATCGCCGACTGCTTCGCGCCGGTCGCGTCCCACATGTGATTGGCACGGCCCACCATCACATTGCCGTTGTGACCCCACTCCTGCCCCACAGCACCCGGCAAATTCGCCAGTTGCCCTTGCGCTTTCATCGAGACCAGAAGCTTGCTGGTACCGATACTGCCCGCCGCGAAGAAGACCTTGTCGGCTGTCACCGTCTTGGTGCCGACGGTGTTGCCCTGCTCGTTGATCTGATTCATCACCACTTGATAGCCACCGCCGGTCGCGGCCGGCGCAACCGAGGTCACGACGTGCAGCGCCGAGATCGTGAGCTTGCCGGTGGCGGATGCCGCAGCGAGGTACGTCTTGTCCAGCGACTTCTTTCCCGCGTTGTTGCCGTAGATGACCTCACTCACCAGGGCAGACTTGGTGACCTGACCAGCAGCTTCTTGCTTCATGTAGTTGAAGTCGTAGACATTCGGCACGAACGTTGTTGTGTAACCGGATCTCTCAGCGGTCTTTCGCCCGGTCCGTGCGAACTTGTAGTACTCGGTCGACTCGAACCAAGCCGGGTCGATGTTGTTGACTCCGAGCGCAGCGTTGGCCCGCGGGAAGTACGTCGAGTACATCTCGTTGGAATCGACTCCGGGCAGGATCTCTTCGAAATAGTTGCGCTTGGGTGTGACGGCCATGCCGCCGTTCACCAACGATCCGCCGCCGACCCCTCGACCTTGGTAGACCTTGATCCCGCCGAAGTCCTCGGCGTCGAGAACACCGACGTAGCGACTGATGTTCTTGTCCACCGAGCCGCCGGAGAAGTGTGAAACCGGTTGAACTGTACGGTCTCTGAGCCAGAAGGAACGGCCGTCAGGTGAGAGCATCGGGCAGAAGACCTTGCCGTCGGACCCTGGCGTGGTCCACGACTTCCCCATTTCGACCATGTGTGTGTCGATTCCGGCCTGCGTCAACCGAAGAGCCGCAACGGCCCCGCCGTATCCGCTGCCGATCACGAGCGCGGGGACACGGTCTCCGTCGTTCAATGCTCGCCTGGGCGCCGCGGCCGCCGTGGTCCACGAGGACGAGAGCGCGGCGGCCCCCACAGCTAATCCTGTTGCTGCCAAGAAGTTTCTACGCGAGAGCGTGGAATTGGTACGTGCGTGCCGTTCGTTGGATCCAGCGCGAATGCTCAAGTGTGCCCTTCTCTTTCCGTGACCCCCGCGCTGAGATATACCGGGAGAAACCGAACGAGAAGTCCATACTCGTGGGTAACTTGAAGGAACCGTTGATTTTCCACGAAAAGGGCCGATGAACAGAAAGTTCACCGGCCCTCCGAAAGAACGAGTCAGGGAAGAGAGATGCGACCTTCGACGGCGCCGAGTCCGATGTCCTTGCGGAAATGACCGCCGGGAAGCTTGACGTCGGCGATCTTTGCGTAGGCGTCGTCGCGCGCTTCGGTCAGATCCTTGCCCACTCCGACAACACTCAGCACACGTCCACCGGCCGAGACGACGGCTCCGTCTTCACGCTTCTTGGTACCGGCGTGCAGGACTCCGTCGGCGTCGGCTCCGGTGATCACGTCGCCGGTGCGCGGAGTCGCCGGGTAGTTCTCGGCAGCAATCACGACCGTGACAGCGGAACCGTCGCGCCACTGCAACGGACCGACCGAATCGAGTGTTCCGGTCGAGGCCGCATTGAGTAGGCCACCCAGAGGTGTTTCGAGGAGAGCAAGCACGGCCTGCGTTTCGGGGTCACCGAACCGGCAGTTGAATTCGACCACGGCCGGGCCGTCGACTCCGATCGCCAGACCCGCATAGAGAAGACCGGAGAAGCTGCTACCGCGTGCCACCAACTCGGCAGCGACAGGCTTGACGACGTCGTCGACAATCTGCGTGACCATCTCGTCGGGCAGCCACGGCAAGGGGGTGTACGCGCCCATGCCGCCGGTGTTGGGTCCGGAGTCTCCGTCGCCGACGCGCTTGTGGTCCTGAGCCGGAAGCAACGGGATCACGGTTTCGCCGTCGACGAGGCAGAAGAGCGAAACTTCCGGACCGTCGAGGAAGGATTCGAGGAGAACCGGATGTCCGGTCTCGAGCAGTTCCGCGGCATGGTCGCGTGCGGCGAGACGATCCGTCGTGACGACAACGCCCTTGCCCGCGGCAAGTCCGTCGTCCTTGACCACCCAGTTCGGCCCGAAGCGGTCGAGCGCTTCGTCGAGCTTGGCCGGATTGTCGACGATCTCGCTATGCGCGGTCTTGACGCCGGCAACAGCCATCACATCCTTGGCGAAAGCCTTGGAGCCCTCGATGCGGGCGGCGTCGGCCGACGGCCCGAAGCAGGCGATACCTGCTGCACGCACCGCGTCGGCGACACCGAGGACCAGCGGAACCTCGGGCCCGATGACGACGAGGTCGGCGTCGACCTTCTGGGCCAGCGCGGTAACCGCGTCACCCGAAGCGACGTCGACGGGGTGCTGCTCGGCGATTTTTGCGATCCCGGCATTGCCAGGCGCGCAGATCAGGGCCGTGACACCTGGATCGCGAGCAAGAGAGAGAAGGAGGGCATGTTCACGGGCTCCGGAGCCGATTACTAGTACGCGCACGGGGAACAGACTACGGCCTGCGATAACAGCGCTCTCGGAGTGCCACTGACGGGGCCAAGGTCCCAGCGTTCGACCTTTGTGCGAAATATCCGTTTCGAGATGCGATCATATGAATACCTGAATAGGTGAACAGATGTTTTCGGACACCTGTCCACCAAGGAAAGGACACCCGTGAAACTCCACAAACCAGGCGTTCTGACGCTCACCGCAACCGCCGCAATCGGCGCACTTCTGATCACGTCGTGCAGTAGCCCGACTGGCACCGACTCATCGGGCAACGACAACGGCCTGGTCCTGGCCGACGGCTACGAATTGGGCGGCTACAACCCGGTCGCAGGTTTCGGCGCCGCCGGTGAAGCCAAGATGTACGACGGTCTCGTCCGGCTCACCGGAGGCACCGGCATGCCGGGATTCGAGCCGTCTCTGGCGGCGGAGATGCCCACTGCCAACGCCGACGCGACAGTCTGGACGGTCAAACTCCGCGACGGGGTCACCTTCTCCGACGGATCGACCTTCGACGCCGCCGACGTGGTTGCCACGTACAAGGCGATCCTCGATCCCGCTTCCGCCTCCGAAGCGCGGTCGTCGTACGACATGATCAGCGACGTCGTGGCCGTCGACGACAGCACAGTCGAGTTCCGCCTCGCCTACTCGTATGCGCCGCTGCTGACGAAAATGCTGATCGGCATGGTTCCGTCGGAATCCCTCGCGACACCCGGGCTTGCCGCCGAGTCGCCGTTGAACACCGCGCCCGTCGGTACCGGTCCCTACACACTCGTCGACCTCTCACCGGATCGAGCGGTCTTCGAGGCGAACGAGAACTACTGGGACGGTGCACCGGAGATCAAGAAACTCACTCTCCTCTACGTTCCTGACGACAACACCCGAGCCCAGCGCATGGTGTCCGGCGAGATCGACGGCACCAATCTCCCTCCACTGCTTGCCAATACGTTTTCGGGCAAAGACAACATGTCCGTGACGGCCCACCAGTCAGCAGACTGGCGCGGCCTCTCACTCCCGACGAACAATCCCGTGGCAGGCGACAAAGCCGTGCGGATGGCACTCAATCTCGCCGCCAACCGCCAGTCGATGATCGACAACGTCCTGGGCGGACACGGCCGCGTTGCCGCCACTCCGATCCCCGAGGTGTACGGCGACTCGTACAACCCGAACGCAACCTTCGCCTACGACCCGACCGAGGCCGAGCGAATTCTGACCGAAGCGGGCTGGATCGAAGGCGCCGACGGAATCCGTTCGAAAAACGGTCAGCGGGCGCAGTTCACGATCATGTACAACTCCGTCGACACCGTTCGACGTGATCTTGCTCAGGCATTTGCCTCCGACGCCCTTGCGGTCGGCATCGAGGTGGATCTCGAGGCGCTCTCCTGGGACCGCATAGACCCTCGAATCAACCAGGATTCGACACTTCTCGGTGGCGGAGACGAACCTTTCGACCCCGACACGCAGGCGTACGACGCGCTGAACTCGAAGTACATCGCACCCGGGGTCGGCAGCATCTACGACAACGCCAGCGACTACTCCAATCCAGCAGTCGACGCAGGCTTGGAAGTAGGACGCCGCAGCCTCGACCAGGCAACGCGTGACGCCGCGTATCGCGACGTTCAGCAGGCGTACGTCGAGGATCCCGGATTTGTCATCCTCGTGTTCCTCGACCATACGTACATTTCGAAGGATTCCGACTGGCAGATGTCCGGGCCGGTACTCGAACCACACTCACACGGTGTGACCTGGGGTCCGTGGTGGTCACTGCAGACGTGGGCCAGAGGGCAATGACAGCGGTCGACGTTCGGGCAGACACGCGGCCGACGCAGGGCCACCGTGACAACTCCCGCCGAAAGGCCATCCTCACGATGGTCGGTCGGCGGGTGTTGTTCATCGTGCCGGTGATCGTCGTGGTGTCCGCTGGACTCTTTGCTGCCGCTGCGATTTCACCGTTCGATCCGTTGGTCGGCTATCTAGGCACGCGATACATGACGACCAGCGACGCGGACAAAGCGCTGATCGCCGACCAAATGGGTTTCGACAACCCCTGGTACAGCACGTATTGGAATTGGCTCCAAGGAGTATTCACCGGCGATCTCGGGATTTCCAGGTCGTTCAATCAACCTGTTTCCCAAGTCATCTCCGAACGTCTGCCATGGACCCTGCTGCTGGTGGGCATCTCACTTCTCATTGCGATTCTCGCCTCGCTTGCCCTGGGTGTTCTCGCCGGAATCCGCAGTGGAGGAATCCTGGACAAGACCGTGTCAGGGCTGAGCGTCGTAATCCAAGGACTTCCGCCGTTCGTCTTGTCTCTGGGGGCAATCGCCCTCTTCGCGTTGAGTCTCGGCTGGCTCCCCGTCGCCGGACTGACCGACGGGGGTGCCGATCCCACACCGGGACAGGTGATCCGGCACTTGGTGCTGCCGGTGACGGTCCTCGCCATCTCGCAGATGCCGTGGCTCCTACTCGCGGTCCGAGAATCCGTCGTGGGTTCGAAAAGCGAGGGGTTTGTCGCGGGCGCGGTAGCGCGCGGAATCCCGACGCCGACCATCACGAAACGCCACATACTGCCCACATCGCTGGCACCGTTCGTCAACATCGTCGGCGTGCGATTGCCCGAACTGATAGTCGGAGCAGTTCTGGTGGAAGAAGTCTTCAGTTGGCCAGGGATCGCCGGGGCCATCGTGTCGTCTGCGCGTGACCTCGACATGGCCCTTCTCGCGTTCCTCACCGTCGGTACGACATTGACGGTCATGCTCGGCTCATTACTTGCCGACGTCCTGGTTGCAGTACTCGACCCGAGAGTGAGTACCGATGGCTGAGCGACGCTTCAAGATCGCCCTCGGCGTGCTGATCCTCGTTGCGCTGTACGCGGCGCTGGTCCCATGGTTGGCCGACGTCGACGACCGAGTCACAGACTTCTCGGCGGCTCGCCTGGCCCCGTCCTTCGATCACCCGTTCGGAACGGACTCGGCAGGACGAGATCTGTTCGTGCGCATAGCTGCAGGGATTCGAACCTCACTTCTCATCGCACTCGCCTGCGCACTGCTCGCCACGGTGATCGGCGTCGCCGTCGGTACCACGGCCGGACTGGTCGGAGGCTGGGTCGACAGGTTCGTCATGCGCGGCACCGACGCCGTCAACGCTCTCCCCCATCTACTGCTCGGCATCGTCATCGTCGCGATGTTCCGTGGAAGCATCGCCGCCATCGTGCTTTCGATCGCACTGACCCACTGGACGCAAGTGGCCAGGATCATCCGCTCCGAGATCTTGAGTCTGCGTGAGCGTCCCTACATCGACGCCGCCATTCTCGCGGGGGCAAGTCGACGTCATGTGATCACGCGCCACCTCGTGCCGGCGACGGCGCCGCAGGCCCTGATCGCAGTCGTTCTCCTGCTGCCCCACGCCGTCTGGCACGAATCGACGTTGTCGTTCCTGGGTTTCGGCCTACCCCCGCACAAGCCCAGTCTCGGAACGCTTCTCGAAGAGGCACGCAGTTCTCTGCTCCTCGGCGGTTGGTGGACGCTGGTATTCCCCGCCGCAGTCCTCGTGATCGCCACCGTCGCAGTTGCAGTCGCCGGTTCGGCCCTGCGGTCGATGCTCACGCCCCCTCGACCTTCGGAGCTACGACTGTGAACCCCGGCCTACGCATCGAATCCCTCACCGTCAAGATCCCGCTGCGCGGCGGATCCGTAGTCCACGCTGCGAGCGACATCGACCTCGACGTTCCAGCCGGCACGGTGACCGCGCTGGTCGGCGAATCCGGGTGCGGCAAGTCGATCATCGCCACCGCGGTCATGAACATGTTGCCGCCGAACGCTTCTCGAACCGGATCGGTCACCGTCGGTACCCCGGACGTCGAGATCGACGTCTTCTCCGGCACCCCCTTCCGCGGACGGTACGTGGCTCTCGTTCCACAATCCGCCGCAACACATCTCACCCCCGTCCGGACCGCGAGATCGCAGCTACAGGAAACGATCGACGCACTCGGCGGCGATCACACTTGCGACGCCTTGGCACTTCGCGTCGGACTCGACCCCTCGGCCCTGAACTGCTACCCGCACGAACTGTCGGGCGGCATGGCACAACGCGTTGCCATTGCCGGTGCGCTGGCCGGGAATCCGTCGGTGATCGTGGCAGACGAACCCACCGCCAACCTCGACCGGGAACTCACCGACCACGTCATGGAACTACTTCGAGAATGCGCGGACGCCGGGGCGGCGGTCCTGCTCATCACCCATGACCTTGCATCACTTACCCGCAGCGGAGTCGCGGATCGACTTGCCGTCATGTACGCATCACGCATCATGGAAACCGGACCGGCCGCCCTGGTGTTTCAGGATCCACTCCACGACTACACCCGAGACCTTCTCGGCGCCTTACCTTCCCGCGGCTTGCATCCGATACCGGGCTCGCCACCGCAACTCACCGACCTCCCCGACGACTGCGTCTATCACCTACGACGCCCGGAGTCGAAACAGTCCGGTGGCCCGACCGAACTGGTGACCCTCGGCGAACGCACATACCGAACATTGCGGAGGGTGGGCTGACATGAGTCTGCAAGCTCTGGGAATCACCAGCGGTTACCATCGCAACCGGCCAGTTCTCGAGAACGTCTCGCTCGAGATTCCGCCTGGGAAACTGATCGGCCTGACCGGTCCTTCGGGCACCGGAAAATCAACACTTGCAAGGATTCTCGCCTCACTGGACGCGCCGTGGTCAGGCGAAGTGCGGATCGACGGATCGCCCGTTGTGGGTACCAAATTCTCGGTACCCGCAGCACTGCGCGGCACGGTGTCCATGCTGTTTCAGTCACCTCGCGCATCAACCGACCCTCGGCAGACGCTCGCCTCGATCATCGGCCAACCCGGTGATATTGCCGGTAGGACAATCGATGTGGCCGCACTGGCAGCAGAAGTGGGCCTCACTCCCGATCTCTTGTCGCGCAGACCGCACCAGGTCAGCGACGGCCAACTGCAGCGAGCCTGCCTGGCGAGATCGCTGGCGCAACAACCGAAATACCTCATCTGCGACGAGGCGACGGCGATGCTCGACGCTGCCACGACGGCCGCGCTCGTTCGGCTGATCAAGAGTCGCGCCACCGAAACCGGCGTCGGCGTACTACTTATCAGCCATGATCGCGAATTACTCGACGCCTGCTGCGACCTGGTCCACGACCTCGACAGTATCAGCGCTTAGCCTCCCCGAAATCCATCCTTGACTCGAACGCATGTTCGAGTATGCTTTGTGTAGGGGATCGGGGGATTCAATGAGTGTTCTGTTGTCGGATGTGGTGTCTGGTTCTGCGGTGGGGTTACGCGGACGTCTGTGGCAGCTGACCACGGCGGAATTGCGTGCTGCTGCTATCGAGGCGAGTGCGGAGATTCTGCGCCTGGAAGCGGTGCGGGTGGCGGTGGTGGACGAGTTGTCGTTGCGTCCGGATGATCAGGTGATCGCGAGCCGCGGGGTGGGTGCGTGGTTGGCGGCGAACACGATGTTGCAGGTGCGGGACGGGAAGAAGATCGCCGCCCTCGGTGCGGCGCTGCGGCCGTTTCCGGCAGTGGCAGCCCGGTTCGATTGCGGGGATTGTTCGTTCGAGCACGCCGTGTTGATCGTGGCGTTCTGCGAGTCGCCGCCGAAGGGAATGCCGGAGGAAGCGCTACCGAAGTGCATCGACTTGTTGTTGGCTGCAGCGTCAGGTGTGGAAGCAACGACCACAAAGGTGCGGAACGTCATCGCGACGTTGGAGCGAATCTTCGAATCCGATGAAATTCCGCCCGCCGAAGACGTCGACCGCAACGAACTCCGCATCGCGTCGACGCTGAATGGTCGGGTGGTGGTGCGTGGGGATTTCGACGCCCTCACCGGCGAAATGTTGTTGTCGGCGTTGTCGAATCTGACGATGCCGACCCCGGCACCCGATGGAACCCCCGATGCTCGGTCGGCGGCGAAGCGGACCGCGGACGGGTTCACCGAACTGATCCGCCGCTATCTGGACTGCGCCAAGACCGGTATGGATGGTGGTCAGCGTCCGCACGTGAACGTTCACATCAATGCCCGGGATCTGGCCGAGCACCGGGACTGCGCCGCGACACCCACTGATGGTGGCGGGTCTGTGTCGGATCTCGATGTCGGGCATATGCCGTGGCTGGGACCACTGTCGGTATCGCAGACCAGACTCCTCGGGTGCGACTGCTTCCTGTCCACTGTTCTGCTCGATGATCACGGCGCGCCGCTCGATGCGAAACCGGGGAAGCGGTTGGTCAGCGCCGAACAACGCGTCGCGCTGATCGCGAGAGATAAAGGCTGCGCGTTCCCCGGCTGTACGTGTGTGCCGGCGTGGACGGATGCGCACCATATCCGGCACTGGGCCAACGGCGGCCCGACGGTGATGAACAACCTGGTCTTGCTGTGCCGTTCGCATCATCGGTTGATGCATCGCAAATCCGGGTTCGTCGGCAAATGGGAGATCCGGATCGGCGTCGACAACAAACCCTGGTTCATCCCACCACCGTCGATCGACCCGCAGCGGCACCCGCGGCCGGCGAACACCACCTTCACAACCTGAGGACAAACCTCGGGCATACAACTTCACGCCAGGTCCGCATCGGAGGGAGCACCTCCGATGCGGACCTGGCGTGCGTTCATGTTGCTCAGCCTGCAACCGTCAAGTCGTAGAGGGTCACTCCGTCCACCGTTGTGGCGGTGAAGTTTTCGGTCACCCACGTCGAGATGGCGGTAGCGGTGCCTTCGGCGTTCATACCGCCACCCATCCCCCCGCCGGCGATGAAGAAGTGAATCTTGCCCTCTGCCACGTACTGCTGGAACTGCGCGAGGGTCGGGGACGGATCGCTCCCGTTGAAGCCTCCGATAGCCATGACCGGTGACTGCGTCGCAAGCTGATAGCCCGAGGCGCTGTTGGATCCGATTGCCGCTGCTACCCACGTGAATTGATCGGAGTTCTCTTCGAGTGTGGACACGACCGCAGCTCCCGGTGTACTGCCCTGAAGCAAACCACCGGCCGCTCCGCCGCCCATTGCGCCGCGTGATCCGTCAGTGGTCGATGTGGTGCCGCCCGGAACTGTTGCACCCCCTGGTATCTGACCTATTCCCGCAGGCGGCACCCCCAGTGTCCCTGCCCCTGTCCCTGCTCCTGCCCCGGTACCGTCCGTCCGGCGGTTACCGCCGTCAGCCATGCCACCGAATCCGCCGAATCCTCCACGACCACCGCCGGGCCCGCCCATTCCACCTTCGACGCTCGGTCCGGCCGAAACTATGGAACCGGTGTGCGGAGTGTTGATCGTGTCGATCGCGTACGCAGTCGGACCCGCCAGACCGGTGAAGATCGCCGCGAGAATCACTGCCGCAGCCAATCGACCTCGCGTCACTGCCGGGATCAGCACTGCCACAGCAGCGACGATGCCGACGACCAGAATCGCCCAGCGAAGCCACGGTACGAACGAAGGCGAACGTCCGAGCAGTACCCACGCCATCGCAATGGTTGCGGCCAACGACACTGCCAGAACGAGGCGAACCCAGAGAACGTCACGATGACGCCAAGCGAATACGGATCCTGAACCGATCAGCGCGGCGATCGCCGGCGCCAACGCAACCGTGTAGTACGCGTGGAAGATTCCCGCCATGAAACTGAAGGTCAGTCCGGTCACCAACAGCCACAGTCCCCAGACGATGAATGAAGCGCGCTGTGTGTCGACGCGCGGCGCCTTGCCCCGCAGCACGATTCCAGCCACCAGAAGAATCAGTGCGGCAGGAATCAGCCAGGCAATCTGGCCGCCCTGGGCAGATTCGAACAATCGGGTGATGCCGGTACTCCCCCACATACCACCGCCTGCCCTGCCCCCTGGTGCCATACCTCCCGCTGCCATACCACCTGCGGCCTCGCCCATTCCGGGGAAACCACCGACAGCACCGGTCGCAGCGTCACCAGCACCGCGCATTCCGCCGCCGCCGACGCTTCCGGTCTCGTTGCCGCTCAGGCGTCCGAGTCCGTTGTAGCCGAGCGTCAGTTCGAGAATCGAGTTGTTCTGCGAACCACCGATCCACGGACGTGAGTCGGCCGGCCACAGTTCGACGATTGCCAACCACCATCCGGCGGAGACGATCAGCCCGCCCAGTGCAGCGAACAGTTGAAGTACCCGCTTACCCAGTTTAGGCGGACCGGCGATCAGGTAGGTGAGCGCCAGTGGCGGTACCACCAACATGACCTGTAATTGCTTTGTCAGGAAACCGAATCCACAGAAGACACCGACCAACACGAGCCAGCGGGTGCGACCATCCTGAACCGCGCGCATCATCGCCCACACTGCCGCGATCATCAGGAGCACCAGCAGGGCATCCGGGTTGTTGAACCGGAACATCAGCGCCGCGACGGGAGTGAGAGCAAGAACCAAACCGGCGAGGAGGCCGGCGGCCGCACCGAAGTACCGTCGCACCGTTCCCCACAACAGCGCTACCGACCCGACACCGAGCAGCGCCTGCGGCACCAACATCGCCCAGGAATTGAGTCCGAAGATGCGAACCGACAGCGACATCAACCACAGGGACATCGGGGGTTTGTCGACGGTGATCGAGTTGGCGGCGTCCGAGGAGCCGAAGAAGAAGGCCTTCCAGGACACCGAACCTGCCTGTACCGCAGCGGCATAGAACGAGTTGGCCCAACCGGAGGCGCCGAGACCCCAGATGTAGGCGACTCCGGTGCCCACCAACAGCACTCCGAGCGCCCACGGTTCCCAGCGCGCCTGACGTGGCGGTTCCGGCGCCGGGACCGGTGCGGCCAATCTCTCTGCAGTGGCGGTCATCGATTAGCTCCTACGGGTTGTGCGGTGCGAAACACCCAGCGCAGTGCGATGAATCGACTCACTGTGGCAACAAGATTGGCAATGACGAGTAGTGCAAGTTCGACGTGCTTGGACGCGTCAGGCGCCACAACGTCGAGGACGAACAACGATCCGCTGGTGAGCAGTAGACCGAACCCGAACACGAGCAAGCCCTGCATCTGGTGACGGGCGGATCCCTCCGACCCGCGAATCCCGAAGGTGAAGGCTCGATTGGCGGCGGTATTGAACACTGCCGTCACCAGCAATGCGACGGCGTTGGCCCACTGCGCACCCATCACCGAGTGCAGTGCGAGGTAAAGCAGCGCATACGCGAGCGTCGAAATGACTCCCACCACGGCAAAGCGTGAGAGCTGCCCGACCATTCCTCGAGGAACTCCGGGAACCAGTGGTTCACGTCCGAAACTCGCCCTGAGCTCGGCCAGTGGGAGCGAGCCGGTCGACAGTGCTCGTCCGACACGGACGACACCTTTGAGGTCGGCGACTGCCGTGGCGACGATGTCTACCCGACTGTCCGGGTCGTCCACCCAGTCGACGGGCACCTCGTGAATCCGCATGCCCGCTCGCTCGGCCAACACGAGCAGTTCGGTGTCGAAGAACCACCCGGTGTCCTCCACCAGCGGAAGTAGTTGCCGCGCAACATCGACGCGCATGGCTTTGAATCCGCACTGGGCGTCGGAGAAGCGAGCGTGCAGTGCGCTTCGGAGGATGAGGTTGTAGCTACGCGAGATGAACTCACGCTTGGGGCCGCGCACCACGCGCGACGATCGTGCCAGCCGGGAACCGATGGCGATGTCCGAGTGCCCGGAGAGCAACGGAGCAATCAACGGCATCAGGGCGTTGAGGTCGGTAGAGAGGTCGACGTCCATGTATGCGACCACATCCGCGTCGGAGTCGCTCCACACCTGCCGCAATGCTCGGCCGCGACCCTTCGCGTCCAGGTGGACGACCCGGACGTCGTCGAATTCTTCGGCGAGGGAACGTGCGAGCGCCAACGTGCCGTCGACACTGGCGTTGTCCGCGATGGTAATTCGTGCAGAAAATGGCACCTGTGTGCGTAAATGCCGGCGCAGGCGCCGCACGCACGTCTCGAGGCCTGCCTCTTCGTTGTATACCGGGACGACCACGTCCAGCACTACAGTCGTCGCGGAAAGCTCCCCTGCGTCCGTGCTGCCCGCGGTCTGCATGGCTTCTGTCGTCATGCGTCCTAGATTTGTCGGGCCGGCTCCGACGAACCTGCGTCCAGCCTGGGAGTTTCCTGGCAACCGGACGCGGGCTAATCTCGGGGTATGCCTTCAGTCTTCAGCGCCATCATCAACGGGGATCTACCAGGACGTTTCGTGTGGGAGGACGACGACGTTGTCGCGTTCTTGACCATCGCACCGGTCACGCAAGGTCACGTGCTTGTCGTACCGCGCGCCGAGGTCGATCAGTGGCAGGACGTAGATCCTGACCTCTTTGCCAAGGTCACCGCGGTTGCACGCAACCTGGGTCAGGCCGTGAGGAAGGCGTTCGACGCACCTCGGGCCGGTCTCCTCATCGCAGGTCTGGAAGTTCCGCATCTTCACGTTCACGTCTTCCCCGCGTACGACATGGGCAACTTCGACATCAGCGGCGCCGACACTTCGCCGTCACCCGAATCTCTCGACGAGGCACAGACCAAACTCAAGTCGGCACTGCGCGACCTCGGCTTCGAGGCAACCGTCTCGACTCGTTGATCGCGTACCTTCGACCGAATTTCGCTGGCCGATAACTGGACTCCCCGCCGCAGCCTCCCCCGGAGGCTGCGGCGGTCGCATTTGTCGCTCCTACCGACCGTGACCTGCGATTGCACACCGAACAGTCCGTTTCGCGCTGTCGCGCGAGCACGAGTTTCGCTGCTACCGTGGGGCGCCGGTCCGGGACCTAGGGCCCTAAAACTAGTTCACGTGTTAACAGTCGGAGGACAAGGGAGCAATGCAGGAACGTGCCAAGATCAGTCGCCGACAGATTCTTCAAGGCGCTGCTGATCGGTTCGAAGTCACGGGGTACGGCAGCACGAGCATGAACGACATCGTGTCCGCGGCACGGATGACCAAGGGTGCGGTCTATTTTCACTTCTCGTCCAAAGACGAATTGGCCCAAGCCGTCATGGAAGAGCAACACCAGATCTCGATCTCGGCTTTCTCCGCGGTAGCCGCCACGGGCGCACCGGCACTCGAACAGCTCGTCATGGTGTGCCACGAGATGGGCCGCCAACTCGTCGCGGACTCGATTGTTCGTGCGGGAGTCCGGCTTAACCTCGAATTGGCCTCTGTCGACGGTTCGCAAGGCCCGTACCTCGCGTGGATCCGCGACCTTCGAAAACTGGCCGAGACCGCGAAGCTCGAAGGCGATATCCGCGAAGACGTGGAGCCGGAATCGGTGGGTCGCGTGGTGATCTCGGCGTTCACCGGCGTTCAGCTGGTATCGAACGTACTCACCCGACGAAGCGATTTGAACGATCGTATCGACGAGTTGTTCTCGTTGCTCTTGGCCGGTGTGGTCTCGGACAAGCGCCGCACCGAGGTCGCCGACCTGGTCGGATGCCGCCTCGAAACCTATGCGTCCTGACCCCGGAACACCCTGACAATCGATTGATTCGGCGTATCGGCACCGAACCGTGCGCCAACCTTCGTCGATTCGTACAAGACCCCCCGTCGTCGACTCACTATCGTCAGATCCACGAATAACCCAGATAGACGGATACCGACGAAAGGGCTTCTCGAATGACCGAAACCGCCACGTACGTTGAGAGCGCGCAGCAGGAGATCGCTGCTGTACTGGCCGAAGCGAAGACCGATGCGTTCGTCCACGCACGCGACATCGATTCGGGCGAAGAGTTCGGCTACGGCGCTGACGAGGGTGTCATCCTCGCCTCCGTTTTCAAGATTCCTGTCGTACTGCAGTACGCCCGCGAAGTTGCGGCCGGCACCCTTGATCCGACCGAGCACGCCACCGTGACCGCCGAGTTCCGCTCCGGCGGCATCGGTATCGGCGGTTGCGCCGACGACGTCACGGCCAGTTGGCGAGATCTCGCTCTGCTCATGATGAGCTTCAGCGACAACGCCGCCACCGATTTCCTGTACGAGCGTCTCGGACTCGACAACATCGTCGCGACGCTGCGTGGGCTCGGTTTGGAGAAGACCAACCTGGTTCGTGACTGCCGCGGTCTGTTCAAATCGGTCTACGACGACCTCGGCGTCGACAAGGGCACCTTGCTGGAGATGCCCCCGATCGAAATTCTCCGGACGATTTCCGTCATGGATCCGGCTCGCTCCAACTCCAGCACTCCTCGTGAGATCACAATGTTGCTGGCTGCAATCTGGAAGGACGAAGCGGGGCCCGCTTCAGCCTGTGAGGAAGTCCGAACGATCATGAGCAAGCAGGTCTGGCCGCACCGCCTTTCGTCCGGGTTCCCCGACGAGGTCACCGTCGCCGCCAAGACCGGAACGCTGGGATTGGTACGAAACGAAGCCGGTGTCGTGGCGTACCCCGACGGCAAGCGTTACGCCGTCGGCGTCTTCACCAAGTCCCACGAACTCACGCATCGCGCCCCGAAGATCGACGCCTCGATCGGAACCGTCGGCCGCATCGCCGTCGAAGCACTCCGCAACAGCTGAGCAGTACCCGCTGACAGCTGAGCAGTACCCGCTGACAGAAGTGCGGGTCGCGCTGAGAAATCAGCACGACCCGCACTTTTCGGCTTTCGAGCTAGCGCGGACCGCGCAGACGAAGGTGCACCATCAAGCGGAACCGGACGTTGGGATCGTCGAGATCCAACGCGGCCATACCCTTGAGCTTACTGAGCCGATACCGAAAGGTGTTGGGGTGCACGTGCAATGACGCTGCAGCGTCACCGACATCGCCGAAGGCGTTGAGCCACGCATCGAGAGTGTCGACGAACGAGGTCGCATGAGCAGCATCGTGGCTGGCGATCGCCTCGATGGGCCCCAGGTCCGAAAAGCCTTCGGCTGCGGCTTCCGACGCAATCTCCAGCAGAATGGCGTCGACGTGGACACTGCTGAAAGTGGCGACGCTGCCCGACGCTCGTCCCGCCAACAACACTTCGAGGGCATGTTCGGCATCACGCTTCGATCGGCTCAACTGTGCCGGCCTGGTCACGACCCGACCGATTCCGATGATCGTGTCGCCGGACGCTCCGGTACGGTCCAGGAAATCCGAAGCCACACGGAACGCCTGCAGTTCGGCTTCGGCCGGGGAATGCCCGCGAACGGACAGCACTGCGTAGCCGGTCCCGTTGACCAAGGCAGCCGCCGACTGTGAGTGGACGGCGCCGAGGTGCATGGCCAGAGCGTCGGTCAGTCGCACCACGTGGGCAGCGTCATCGGGTTTCGACGAACCTTCGAAAGACCTTCGGCCCAAAGCCATTACGAGTGCCGGGCCGGTTCCGAGACCCAGGCGGTTCATCGCGTCGACCGCACCGGTCCCACCGTCGAGAAGGGTTGCGATCAGGTCTGCGCGCAGTCGACGTTCGGCGTCCGCGCCGCCGCGCAAACGCAACATCTGCAGCGCGATCAACCCGGCCGAATCGCGCAAGGCTCGCATCCGGTCCTCGGACATCGGCTCACCGGTTGCCACCCACATGGAGCCGAGGAACTCGTCGCCGGCCCGGATGGACACGGCGATACGACCCATTTTCGTACCGAGGGTCTCGGCCGAGACCCACACCGGATCGTCGCTGCGATAGAGTCGGTCGAAAACCCCGGCTTCTTCGAGCACCCGAATGTACTGGTCAGGAACTTGCCGCTCCAGAACGGTCGCGATACGTGGACCGTCGCCTTCTTCCTGGCGGCCCGAGAAGGCGATGACCCGCGAGCTTCGGTCCTCGATCGTGATCGGCGCGTCCAGCAGCGCACTGACGGCGTTGGCGAAGGCGAACAGATCGCCCGCCGGACCACCCCCGCGTGAATGGATGTGCCCGACTTCGTTCCGTGCCGAGAGCACCGAATGAAGCAGACTGGTCAGCTGAACCCACGAGACTCCGCGGGCCAACGTCAACACGACGACGCCCGAGGACATGATGGATTCGCGGTCTGCGTCGCTGACCTCGGTGGTCACTCGCGCGACCACCACTCGCACTCCGCGCTCGGCCAGTCCTGCGACGGACTCCGCGATACGTTCACCGCCGGTGATGCCGACCAGCAGCACCATGGAGTCGGGCGTCGAGGGTGAGTCGTCGTCGGGGTCGTGAATGACCACCGAAGCGATCTCCTCGACCGCCTCCGGGTCACCGACAACCGGATTCAGCACCGTAGTTCCCACGTCTTCGAGAAGCCGCACCAAACTGATGCGAGGTCGTACGGTGCCCACGTCTATCACTCCTTCGTCCTGTGAACGAAGTGTGTCATAGTGATTCGTCAAAACCGATCCATGCCGATCCATTCGACCGACGTGGTAATCGCTTCGAGCAGGTCAGGGATCGGTTCGACGCCGATACCCGGTCCTTCCGGGACCTTCACGTAACCGTTGTCGAGAACGAACGGCTCGGTGATGTCTTCGGCGAAGTACCGGTCGGAAGCCGACGTATCACCTGGTAGGACAAATCCGGGGAGCGCGGCAAGAGCAACGTTGGCGGCTCGACCGATTCCGGTCTCGAGCATTCCGCCGCACCACACGGCAATTCCGTTGGCCTTGCAGACGTCGTGGATACGGCGCGATTCGAGATAGCCGCCGACACGTCCCGGTTTGATGTTCACCACGCTGCACGCACCGATGGCCAATGCGTCGGCGGTGACCTTGGCGGAGGTGATCGACTCGTCGAGGCAGACCGGCGTCCGCATCATCTCGGCCAGCCTGGCATGGCCGCGTAGTTCCTCTTCGGGAAGCGGCTGCTCGATCAGCAGGAGGTCGAAGTCGTCGAGCCGCTGGAGATGGCGCGCGTCAGCCAGGGTGTACGCGGTGTTCGCGTCGACTTGGAGGAGTACGTTTTCGCCGAACTGCTCGCGGACCGCGCGAACCGGCTCGATGTCCCAGCCCGGTTCGATCTTCAGTTTGATCCGAAGGTATCCGGCATCGAGGAAGCCGCCTACCTCCTCGAGCAGTTCGTCGATCGAGTTCTTGATACCCACCGAGACACCGGCCGGTACGCGATCGACTACTGCGCCGAGGTACGAAGACATGCTCGTCCCGCAGGCGCGCAACTCGGCGTCGAGGAAAGCGGTTTCCAAGGCCGCTTTGGCCATCGGGTGTCCGGCGAACTGTTCCATCGCGGCGCTCAGTGCGTGCACGTCGGGATCGGTGAGTTCGCCCAGAGACGGGATCAGGAACTTGCGAAGTACTTCGGCGGCGCCGTCCGTGTATTCGGAGCAGTAGCGAGGCTCGGACATCGCTACGCACTCGCCCCAGCCCTCCGACTCGGAGGTGACGACCTTGACGAACAGCACGTCCTTGGTGGTCTCCGTGCCGAACGAGGTCCGGAACGGCGCCTTCAACGGCAGTGCTGCCCGGCGTAATTCAACTCCGTCGATCTTCACGAGGTAACCTCCGCTGTTGTCCTGCCTGCCTGTGTTCCCGGCGCACGGTCCAGGACATACTTTCCGGTCCTGGTGACAGCGAGAACCACTCCGTTCTCGGCGAGCACACCGCCGAGAGTCTCGCGGACTGCCAGACGCCAGTCGTTCGCTGCCGCCGGATCCGACTTACGTAGTGCGTACACGTCATTCGGTGTAGCCACCGTGACGAAACGATTCTTCGTCGACTTCAACACGGGCAGGCCGGCTTCGGAGATGGACAACAGTTCGCTGGCTCCCAACGACTCGGGAGTCGGGACCTCTCCCGAACCGGCGACGACGTCGGAAACCTTGCTGCTACCGATTTCCCAGTCGATCAGCAACCGGTCGCTGTCTGCGCCGCCGTTGAGACTGTCGTTCATCGGCGCGTAGAAACGCGGCAGATACTGGATCGGGAACGCACCGAGTTTCGAGACGTTGAAGTAGGCATTGCGCGCGACGAGCGGGTCGAAAGTCCACCGCACGTGGAGAATTCCCCGTTCCAGTGCCCATGCTCGCTGGAACAGTTTCAACGCGAGGCCGATGTGCCCGTTCTGCACGTTCGGGAGGATCCCCGTGATGTGTGAATGCAACGAACGATGTTGCGGTTCCTCGAAGAATGCGACCGAGCCGCCGATCAGATCTCCGCCACGAAAAGCGCCGGCGACGTAGTTACCGGAGTGCGCGAGCGCTTTCATCATGTCCCGATGGACGGGAGGGTTACCGCTCTCCGGCTGCCATACCTTCTCGAACAGACCGAATACCTGTTCCAACTCGGCATGTCCGGTGACGGTTTCGATAGTCACACATGCAAGCAGAGCGGCCTGCTCGGCCTGGCTGATAGCTTGCCGCATCCGTGAAGGCGATACACCTCCGAATGGTTGAACGGTCTTGCGTTGGACATTGTTCGGCGACGTCATCGTCACAGTCCTCCCTCCAGGATTCGAGTCACCAGACCGGCCAACAAGGTGGCGCGCGGGATCATCTGATCTATCTCTACGTGTTCTGTCGCTGCGTGGGCACCACCGCCGACGGCGCCGAGGCCGTCCAACGTGGGAGTTCCGACTGCGGCAGTGAAGTTTCCGTCCGAGGCGCCGCCCACAGCGCAGTCGCGAAGCATTCCCAGCCCGTTCTCGCTGCTGACCTGGTGAGCGAGAAAGTACAGCTTCTCCGACGACACGGACTCCAAGGGCCCACGGTTGGGTCCTCCGGACACCGAAATTCGACTCTCGGCCAGCACCGGCGTCAGTGCGCGGATCGAACGATCGATGCGTTCCTGTTCCTTCGCCGACCACATGCGAACGTCACACCACAGTTTCGCCTGCGCTGCAACGGTATTGGTGGTGGTACCGCCACTGATCACGGACGGCACCACCGACGTTCCTGCCGACGGGTCCGCGAGCTCCACCACGGCCTGAATCTGATGTGCGAGTTCCACGACAGCGTTCACGCCTCGCTCTGGTTCCAGTCCGGCGTGTGCTGCGCGTCCTTCGATGTCGACGCAGTACAGCGACATTCCCTTGCGCGCTGTCTTCACCGCGCCGTCGGCCGCGGCTTCGAGGACCAGCACCGCGTCGACCTGACGTGCTTGGTCCTCGATCAGTGCGCGCGAGGTCGGGGAGCCGATTTCCTCGTCGGAATTGAGGAGCACGACCACCCCGTCCAGCGACGGAAGAGACGCCAACGCATGGAAGAGCTGAACGATGCCGGCCTTCATGTCGAAGACTCCGGGTCCGGTGGCGATGTTGTCGGTGACCGACCACGGCAACTCCGCGAGCGTTCCGAGCGGCCAGACGGTGTCGAAATGGCCCAGAAGCATCACCTTCGGCTCCGCGCCGAACGACCAGCGCAAGTGCTGGCGACCGTCGATGCGGATACGTTCGGGAGCGCTTCCAAGATGACGTTCGCCGATTTCGGCCACCACGTCCGCACATGCATCGACTGCGCCGAGATCGGAACTGGGCGACTCGGCGGTTACCAACGCCGCCAGGTCCGCCACCATTGATTTCTTGTCCACTCCGACGCTCTCCTGTCACCGACTTGCAACTTCGCAGTCAAGCTTGGTCGAAGCGACCCTGTCGGATCTTGTCCAAGACTCCTGTCCTTCGGGCTCGGATTCGTCGTGTGTCACGAACAGCTGGGTGCAACAAGCAGGTGCGTCAGGTTCCGATCTCGGTTCGGGCGGCAAACAGTTCGGGGAAGAAGCTCAACTCCAGCGCACGTTGCAAGAACCCGGCACCGCCACTCGAACCGCCGGTCCCCTTCTTCATGCCGATCACTCGCAGCACGGTCCGAAGGTGCCGGAACCGCCACAGCTGAAAGCTCTCCTCGAGGTCGACCAACTCCTCGAACGCCTCGTACGCGGTCCAGTGCTGCTCGACGTTCTCGTAGATTGCCTTGACCAGCGGAATCAGTTCGTCGTTTCGCACGTAGGGCGCGCTGACATCTCGCTCGAGAGCCGACGCCGGAACGTCGTAACCTTGCCTGGACAAGTACCGCCAGAACTCGTCGTACAGTGTCGGCTCCCCGAGCAGGGTCTCCAACAATCGATGGGCGGACGGATCCGATTCGAACACCTTCAGCATGCCCGCGTTCTTGTTTCCGAGCACGAATTCCACGGCGCGGTACTGGTACGACTGGAATCCCGAGGAGTTGCCGAGAACGCCCCTGAACTCCGCATACTCCGCCGGTGTCAGTGTCGCCAGCACGGACCACTGTTCGGTGAGAGTGGCCTGGATGTGTTTGACGCGTGCGATCCGCTTGAATGCGACGCGGATGTCGTCGGCAACGATCGCCGCTCTGGCCGCCCGTATCTCGTGGAGAAACAGCTTGAGCCACAACTCGCTGGTCTGGTGCTGAATGATGAACAGAAGTTCGTCATGGTGTTCGGGCTCGCTCACCGGGTGTTGCGAATCCAGAAGGGTGTCGAGTCCGAGGTAGGCCCCGTAACTCATCTTCTCGGAAAAATCGGTGACGACGTCGTCTTCGATCTTTCGTGTGCCGTCCGTTGCCGACATCTTCGGTCTCCTTCTCAGAATTTCGCCGGGGTCTGCGGAACGATCATGGCCACCAATGCGGCAGCGCTCGTCGCTCCGACCAGGACTCCGAATGCAGCCATGTACGAGAACTGGTCCACCATCCATCCCATCACGAGCGGAGTGATGAAACCGGCGAACTGACCACACCCGTTGATCAAACCCATTCCGGAACCGAGGAATTCGGAGGGAAGTGCCCGCAACGGCATCGCGAAGATCGACATCGAGCACAGACCGCTGATGCCGAGAGCCAAGGTCTCGTAGAACGTGAACATCGCGACGGTGTCAGCAGTCGTCATCAGGAACAACAGGACGGCCGACGTGGCCATACACGGAACCAGAAGAATCCGAGCCCGGTCGTGGAAGTACTTGTCCACCAACCGCCCGCCCACAATCGTGGCCAGCGCCGTGACGATGAAGGGGATCGCGGCAAAGATTCCCGTGTCGATCAGCGATAGTCCCTTGTCGTTGAGCAGATAACTCGGCACCCAGGTCATCAGCCCGTACGCGGACATGTTGGCCAGACAGAACAGAATCGCGAACTTCCACACCGACGCGGACTTGAACACCGCGGCGCGAGAATGCTCACTCGCGAGGGGTTGCAGCGCAGCCTCCGGATCTTCCGATATTTCCGTATCCAACGGCGCCGGCAGCACCAACCACACCACCGTGCCGATCACGGCGCCGACGATCGCCACCAGCCAGAACGCGTCACGCCACCCCACGGCCATGAGGACCGGCGCGATGATCAGCGGCGCGACGCCGGGGCCCAGGTTGTTGGCACCGAGCATGAAACCCATCGCGGTCGCTCTGGTTTTCGGGCGCGTCCGCTCAGCCAAAGCCTTGAACGACGCCGCCGGAAAGAGCCCCTGGCTGATGCCGAACATCGCACGCATGACCATCAACGAGATGAGCCCCCACGCGAACCCTGTCAATGCTGTGAACACCGACCACAGGATCAAAGCAACGATCAACAGCGGCCTGGGTCCGAAGCGGTCGGCCAACATTCCGCCGGGAACCTGCCCGAGCATGTAGAAGATCGCGAAGACCGAGACCACGCCACCCAACTGCGTACTGCTGAGCGAGAATTCGTCGCCGATCATCGGAAGCGCAAGTCCGATCATGACGCGATCCACCATGTCGATCAACCAGATAGTACTGAGCAGCCCCACTGTAACGGTGGTCGTGCGACGAATCGACTTGTTGTCCATCATGTTTCGAACCGAACCGTCGACCCTCCGCGATGATTCTTCCACTGTGACGCGTTCCGCCTTCATCAAGCCTCCCGAATTGTCTTGTGCCGCATGGACTGGAACATTGAAAGACTGATGAAGTGTGACAGCGAACACGTCTACCGCATTGGTCCGTTTCACCAATACCCGAAGCAACGTTTGGTTGTTCGGAACATGTTCTGCCCCAGGAGATGACAAATGCCGCCGACGCACACGGCGTCGGCGGCATTTCGCGATAGAGTCGCTACTTCATTACGTGCGATTGGCGACTGCGATGATCGTCGAGACACCTGCGGCTGCGAGCCGAGCATTGACAGTGATCAGACCGAGAATGTCGTCGACGCTACCGAGCGTGTGCGAAATCGTGCGGTCCGAAATCCGTCGCGAGCCGGGAACAGCCTCGGCGAGTTCGGCTCCCGTCGTGGTGGGGTGAACGATCTCGAGGGTCCATTCGTCACGCAGCTCGACCGGCTTCAGTGTGTCGGCCTTGCGCACTGCACGCTCGGCGCCTGCTCGGATCTGCTCGCACGCCAGCGAAGGCGGCAGCGAATTGGTTGCCGACCATCCGTGCGCCTTCTTGACCTCGACGGTCTCGGTTGTCGGCGAGGCCGCATCCACCAGGCCACAGATGATGTCGTCACCCGTCACCAACCCGACGGGAACGCCCTGCGTGGCGGCATAGAGGGTGTTGACGTCGGTCTCGGAGACGGACTTACCGTCGAGGCGGACGTCGGCGAACAAGCTCGAGAACGTGTGCGCCAGAACGCCGGGGCCGCCGACAGGTGCGTGGTAGCCGACAAACAGTGCGACGTCGTGATCGGACGTCAGTCCCTCCGCCATGCACTGCATCTTCGGTGTTCCGAAGATCAGACGCGCCCGTGGATCCAGGTCTGCGTGAAGCAGGTTGTCCATCGTTCCGTGGCTGTCGTTGACCAGGACGCTCGTCGCACCGGCGTCGAACGCACCCGCGATCGCAGCGTTGGTCTCGGCGGTCATGAGCATCTGCGCACGGTGGTAGCCGCCACCGCCACGGATCGTCTGATCGAGCGTCGCGATACCCGCGATACCCTCCATGTCCACCGAAATATAGACGTGCATTCCTGTCCTCCATCGATCTCAATCGGCCGAATTGATAACTTCGCTTTCACCTTCACACTCGGCTGCATTCGTTTCTTGTCCGGTCGAACGGTGAGTCGGCCTCCATTTGGGACGTTCACACCAGATTCCGCTACCCGAGCCGTGAAACCATCGGGACATTCGCCGGGCCAGGCGGTTCGACCAACGACAGGAGTGCAGCGCTGATGCAGGTCCACGACATCGTGTTCACCGGCGGCCGCGTCGTCGATCCCGCATCGGGGACCGACGAGGTTCGGGGTATCGCGATCACCGGCGGCAAGGTCTCCGCGTGGGGTCACGACGCGATCGAAGCCCGGCAGACGATCGACGTGACCGGTCAGGTGATCTGCCCCGGATTCATCGACCTGCACAGCCACGGGCAGGAAATCGCCGAGCAGCGACTTCAAGCATTGGACGGAGTCACGACGGCCCTCGAGCTGGAGGCCGGCGTCATTCCCGTCGCGAAAGCATATGCGCGAGCCGGTGCCGAGGGACGCCCGATCAACTACGGCTACGCGACGTCGTGGGCGCACGCCCGAATGATCGAGCTCTCGGGAGCCGATCCCGACGGCGACATCAGGACTCTCCTGCACCATCTCGGTTCCCCGAGCTGGCAGGGCGAGCCCACCGCCTCCCAGCGTGCACACATTCTCGAACTCCTCGAAAACGATCTGGCCGCAGGCGCTCTCGGCATCGGCGTCGTCGTCGGGTACGCCCCGAAATCCGATCCGGTGGAGTACTTGCAGGTGGCGGATCTCGCGGCCCGAGCCGGTGTCCCCACCTACACCCATGCGCGCCCGCTCATCTCGGCCGATCCGTCGAGCCCGGTGGACGGCGCCGTCGAAATCGCCCGTGCAGCAGCCGAAACCGGTGCACACATGCACTACTGCCACGTCAACAGCACCTCGGGGATGCACGTCGACCACGCGCTGTCGGTGGTGGCGCAGGTCCAGGCAGCCGGATCACGCGTCACGACGGAGGCGTATCCGTACGGTTCCGGGTCGACGGCCGTCGGAGCTGCGTTTCTCGATCCGGACAAGCTGCACCTGATGAATCTGACACCACGGTCGCTGACATTCGTGCCCACCGGTGAACGTATCGCGGACCGCAAACAGCTCGAACACCTTCGGGCCACCGACCCCGGTGGGCTGGTACTGGTGGAGTTCCTCGACGAAAACGACACCGTGCAGCGCGAATTCCTCGAACGGGCGATGACTTTCGATCGCGCCGCCATCGCGAGCGACGCGATGCCACTGACCTGGCCCGGCCGTACACCCGCCGATGCTTTGCAGTGGCCATTGCCCGAAAAAGCACTCGGTCATCCCCGCGGCGCCGGCACCTACGCACGTGCGATTCGTACGCTGTATCGCGAGCGTCAACTGCTGTCGTTGTCGGAGATCATCGCGCGCTGCTCGTTGATCCCCGCGCAGATCCTCGAGGAGTCGGTTCCCTCGATGGCGACGAAAGGTCGGATCAGCCCCGGTAGCGACGCCGACATCCTCGTTTTCGATCCCGAGCGGATCACCGACAACGCCACCTACATCGACGGCACCCGTCCCTCCAGCGGAATCAGCCGCGTGCTGGTCGGCGGAGTACCCGTCGTCGAAGGCGGTGTCGTGGTCGAGGACGCGCTGCCCGGTCGCCCGGTACGCCGCTCGTAGCCGAATCACCTTCTGACCTGCATAGTTCTGACAGAAAGTCACCACACATGAACACATCGTCTGCAATCAACGGCACAATCGATGCCATGACGGATTTCGCGAACCCCCCGATCGGTTGGCAGCACAAGGCCTTCGGCACCGACCTCGAAGGTCGCGACGGTTCCGACCTCGAGCCGCTGGGGATCTCGGCACTCGACGGCAACCTCCTGCTGCCGGTGATGACACTCAACCGTGCAGCGATCGCGCACAACATCGACCTCATGGCGCAGTTCTGCTCCGATCACGATGTGGACCTGGCGCCCCACGCGAAGACCACGATGAGCCCCGAACTGGTTCGTCGGCAACTCGACGCCGGGGCATGGGCTATGACGGCGGCAACCGTTGCGCAGGCACGCATCCTGCGTGAGTTCGGTGTGGACACCATCGTCATCGCCAGCCAGGTTCTCGATCCCGCCGGCATTCGGTGGATCTGCGACGCCCAGGCCACCGATCCCGATTTCTTCGTCACCACCCTCGTCGACTCCGTCGAGAGCGTCCGGCTGATGGAACAGTTGATCGCGAAAGTCTCACCGGCCAGCCGTATCCGGGTTCTCGTCGAGTTGGGCTACGACAGCGGGCGCGCCGGCGCTCGCACCGTCGAGCAGGCACTCGATGTTGCACGCGCAGCGTCGCAGGCTCCTTCCTTGATTCTCACCGGAGTCGAGGGGTTCGAGGGCATGATGCCAGGAGCCTCGGTAGCCGCCCGCCGTATCTCCGTCGATTCGTATCTCAAATCCGCGCGGGTGTTCACGGAAATCTGTGCGGCCGAGAACCTGTTCGAGAACAACTCCGCGAAGGCTCCGCGGCCGCTGGTCACTTTCGGCGGCAGTGCATTTCACGATCTCGTGGTGCGCGAACTGGCCGGCCGGTGGGCGCTCGACAACGGCGTACGCGTCGTACTGCGCAGTGGTTGTTACATCACCCATGATCACGGTCTCTATGCCGAGACTTCGCCGTGGGCGGACGGTCCGCGAACTCTGCAGGGAGCCGCAGAAGTCTGGGCTGTCGTGCTGTCGATTCCGGAACCCGGCCGCGCGATCCTGGGTTTCGGGCGTCGCGACGTCGGTTCCGACGCAGGCTTTCCCATCGTCCTGTGGCGCCGACGCGACGGATCCAACCGCTCGGCGCGAGAACTGACCATCACCGCGCTCAACGACCAGCACGCGTACGTCGACGTTCCGGCTGACTTCGACGTGACCGTCGGCGATCTGCTCGGTTGCGGAATCTCGCATCCGTGCACCACTTTCGACAAGTGGTCACTGATTCCCGAGGTCGACTCGGAATACCGCGTCGTCGGCACGGTGCACACCTACTTCTGAGAAACAGCGCCCGTAAGTCCTCGTCAGTCGTCCTTCGGGTCACGCGGCAATTCGACGCGGAACGTCGTTCCCTGCCCGAGGGCCGTCTCGACGCCGACGGTTCCGTCGTGCGCTGCAACCAAAGCCGAGACGATGGACAGGCCGAGACCGGCGCCCCCGGTCTCGCGGGTGCGAGAGGTGTCCGCGCGGTAGAAACGCTCGAAGATACGCGCGGCATCCTCGTCACTCAAACCCTGACCGGTATCCGAAACTTCGACCACCGCGGAGTTCTCGGTCGTACCGACACGAACGGTGACCTGCGCATCCGGCGGGGTGTGTTTGATCGCGTTGCCCACCAGATTGGCGACGACCTGACGCACTCTGGCCTCGTCACCGTGCACCTCGGGCAGCCCTGGGCCGCCGGTCATCTGAAGTTTGACAGTTCGATCCGGTGCAATCGCACGCGCCGCCTGCACCGAATCAGCCGCAACTGCAAGCAGATCCACCGGCGCGTTCTCGAGCGGTCGCTGTTCGTCGAGCCTGGCCAGCATCAGCAGATCCTCGACCAGAAGTCCCATCCTCGACGCCTCGCCCTCGATCCGGTTCATCAGCGTTTCCGTATCGGTCATGGCCCCTTGGCGATACAGCTCGGCGAATCCACGAATAGTCGTCAAGGGTGTGCGCAACTCGTGGCTCGCGTCGCCGACAAATCTACGCATCTTCTCCTCGGAACGCCGTGCTGATTCCTCCGAAGCCTCGGTCGCCGCAAATGCGTGTTGAATCTGCGCGAGCATTCCGTTGAGCGCCACGGACAGTCGGCCGACCTCGGTGCGGTCGTCACGCTCCGGAACGCGTCGATGAAGGTCGCCGGCGGCAATGGCAGCGGCAGTTTCCTCCACCTCGACCAGCGGACGAAGGCTCCGACGAACCACGAAATACGCTCCGCCGCCCAGGATCAGCAGGACAACCAGGCCGATGCCGAGTTGCAGACCGACCAAGTCGTCGACGGTCTGCTCGTTATCCGTCAGTCGCACACCGATAGTCGTGGTCGTGCCGTCGCGGACCGTCGTGAGAACTCGCCAGTTCACGTCCGAACCGTCGCTCGATCCGACGGTGATCGGGCCGTTGGTGGAATCTTTCGACAGGTCGGGTTCCGTGGTCGTCGACCTGTCGTTCAGGATGATCACCCGTCCGTCCGGGGTCACTGTCCGGACG
>NZ_JAAOLG010000128.1:0-527 GCF_011602025.1 Rhodococcus sp. IC4_135 | reverse complement strand
CCCCGAGGCTTATCGCAGCCTCCTACGTCCTTCATCGGCTCCTGGTGCCAAGGCATCCACCGTACGCTCTTCATTACTTACAACAAAGATGCTCGCGTCCACTGTGCAGTTCTCAAACAACACACAAACAACCACATACACGTTGACACCAACACCCACCAAAGTGGACCGGTATGACAACTGCAGTCATTTGTCGTTACTTCCTAGAGAGGAAACACTCACGTGTTCTCTCAGGACCCAACAGTATGCCGATATATTGCACTCGCCGGCAGATCATGTGATCTGCCGTGATGCGAGGAAGTTTGTCAGCGTCCACCCATGAGCTCCCGCCGGACCACAAGTGGGTCCGAAACAGGCTCTGCCAACCAACCATCCACCTGTGTGGATATTGGATTGGAGAATGCTCCTTAGAAAGGAGGTGATCCAGCCGCACCTTCCGGTACGGCTACCTTGTTACGACTTCGTCCCAATCGCCGATCCCACCTTCGACGGCTCCCTCCCACAAGGGGTTAAGCCACCGGCTTCGG
>NZ_JAAOLG010000127.1:0-536 GCF_011602025.1 Rhodococcus sp. IC4_135 | reverse complement strand
ATCGCAGCCTCCTACGTCCTTCATCGGCTCCTGGTGCCAAGGCATCCACCGTACGCTCTTCATTACTTACAACAAAGATGCTCGCGTCCACTGTGCAGTTCTCAAACAACACACAACCCCAGAACTCTCGTGAGCACCAGCCGAAGAAAACAATGATCGAAATCATTGCAACTCCGCGGTATGACCCACATTCCAGTGTTGTCGTTACTTCCTAGAGAGGAAACACTCGCGTGTTCTCTCAGGACCCAACAGTATGTCGATATAATTTGTTCTCCCACCAGCACTGAGGCCGGCAGTAACGAAAACGAATGCTTGTCAGCGTCCACCCATGAGCAACCACCGTTCCACATACGGGAACGAAATGGCCTCTGCTTTCCTCAACCACACCTGTGTGCAGCGAGCGAAAGAGATGCTCCTTAGAAAGGAGGTGATCCAGCCGCACCTTCCGGTACGGCTACCTTGTTACGACTTCGTCCCAATCGCCGATCCCACCTTCGACGGCTCCCTCCCACAAGGGGTTAAGCCACCGGCTTCGG
>NZ_JAAOLG010000126.1:0-563 GCF_011602025.1 Rhodococcus sp. IC4_135 | reverse complement strand
TTCGCCGTGGAGTCTGTGGTTGAGCGTGGGTTGGTGTTGGGGGGTGTGAACGTTACGGATCGTTGGGTTGAGGATGTGACGTTGGCGGATCTGGTGGCGGCTTCGGTTGAGGTGTCGTCGGGTCGTGTTGCTGTGGTGTTCGGTGATGTGGTGTTGACGTATGCCGAGTTCGGTGTGCGGGTGAATCGGTTGGCGCGGTGGTTGATCGGGCGTGGTGTGGGGCCGGATGTTCTGGTGGGTCTTGCGGTGGAGCGTTCGGTGGAGATGATCGTGGCGATGCATGCGGTTGTTGCTGCGGGTGGTGCGTATGTGCCGATTGATCCGGAGTTGCCGGTGGAGCGGATCGGGTTTGTGGTCGAGTCGGCTGCGCCGCAGCTTGTGTTGACTGTGTCTGCGTTTGTGGGTGTGTTGCCTGTGGGTGTGGATGTTGTTGTTCTGGACGGTCTTGATGTGGGTGGGTTGTCGGGTGGTCCGGTGTCTGATGGTGATCGGGTTGCGCCGTTGCGGTCGGGTAATGCGGCGTATGTGATGTTCACGTCGGGGTCGACGGGTCGGCCGAAGGG
>NZ_JAAOLG010000125.1:0-662 GCF_011602025.1 Rhodococcus sp. IC4_135 | reverse complement strand
TCATTCGTCCGCTAGGCAAAGCACTACGACCGGACTCTCTTTGCGGACCCAATCGGCGGTGCACGAAGATGTGGACGTGCCGCGACTGACTACCCGGTGTGTGGCGCTGCTCGAGCTGCACGAGACCGGACTGACGTATGTCTCGCTGGTCCCGTCGCCCTTGTCTGCCCCGAGCCTTCGGACGATGCAGTCACCTACCGAGGCATTGGCGATGACCGATGCCGTGTCGCTACCGCTGAACGTCGGCGCCACCGTCCGGGATGTGGTGGTCGAGTACGTCGGATAAGTCGTACTCGACGATTCGGATGTGTAGTAGAGAGAAGACGCGCTGTCGTAGTCGTCGAACGCACGGGTGACAGCATTGGCAATGAGAAACATCCACACGATCGACAGCACCAGAAGCCCGGTGAAGATGTAGCCGATGACCAGACCGGCGATTGCAAGTCCTCGCCCCTGCTCACCGGTTCGTTTGATCTGCGCCAGCGAAATGTGGCCGAGCACAATGCCGACCGGTGCCAGCACGAGCGCCCCGACCAGGGCGGCAATTGCGAGGCCGTTCGTGGTCGGAGGTTGGTACAGACCGCCCTGCGGTTGGGCACTCCTGTACTGCTGCTCCCCACCAGGAGGAGGTGGGGGCGGGGGTGGCGGTGGTGGCGGAAGGG
>NZ_JAAOLG010000124.1:0-704 GCF_011602025.1 Rhodococcus sp. IC4_135 | reverse complement strand
CGTACGCCACCATCACATCACGCGTCAACGGACCCATCGAGAAACCGTCACCCGCAATGTGATGCACCGACATCGCCAGCACGAACTCGAACTCGTCGAGCTGGAACAGATGAGCTCGCACGGGAATCTCGGACGTGACGTCGAACGACGCACCGAGGACATCTGACACTCGTTCGAGCAGAACGCTTTCGGAGACGCGCTCGGTCGTCAATTCCACGAGCGCGTCATCTGGCGAGAGAATCCTCTGGAAGCCTATGCCCGCCACTTCGGGATACACCGTCCGAAGCACTTCGTGGCGCAGCACCAGATCACCCACTGCCGCAGCTAGCGCCGATACGTCGAGGGCGCCGGAGAGGCGAAGGACCACCGGCATGTTGTACGCCGACGAATCAGGATCGAAGCGGTTGAGGAACCACATACGGGACTGAGCCGGTGACAACGGGATCGCCGACGGGCGCACCCGAGCTGTCAGTGCCGGCCGACTCGAAGACGCCGACGCGTCGAGAACCCTGGCGAGTTCGGCTACCGTCGGCGAGTCGAAGATGGCTCGCAGCGGTATGTCGGTGCCTCGGTCTGCGTTGATGCGGCTGATGAGCCGAGTCGCATTGAGCGAATTACCACCCAACACGAAGAAATCGTCATCCACACCAACCCGCGACTCACACCCCAAAACCACCGCAAAAGCAGCAGCCACCACCAACTCC
>NZ_JAAOLG010000123.1:0-717 GCF_011602025.1 Rhodococcus sp. IC4_135 | reverse complement strand
ACTAACCACCCACCCATCCGTCACCAGCAAGGACGCGCAGCATGACCGACCACAACCGCACGACCGAAGGAGAAAACGATGTACGGCTACGACCTGCACAACATCTGCGAGAAAGCAGATGCCTGGGCGAAGTTGTTCGAGACAGCCGAGTATCTCGACAGCGTCGTCGAGCACAACTGCTGTTCGGAAATCGACGTGTTCGTGGAGTTGCTCATCGCACTCGATTACCACGGCCACGCCTCCGCCCTGATGGACGCACACATCGAGGCCGATAGCTGCCGAGACCGTCACCCCACGGCCGATCAAGTGATCTTGGAACCGGCCACCGCTTGAGATCGAAAAACCTACGGAAACAACACAACACCGGGCAGTTGGTACCTGCCCGGTGTTGTGTCCGAAAGTCTACGAGAGGAATCGCGATGACCGCAACACACACCGCCCCCGCCGCAGCGATCGAGGTCGCGCAGCTGCACCCCGACGCCCTCGACATCGGTGAGAACGTCCGCGACAGCGTCGATCTGGCGCAGACCCCCGACTTCGTCGAATCCATCCGTGAAAACGGAGTGCTCGAAGCGATCAGCGCCGTCCGGACCGCAGACGGAACGATCGTCGTCCGCGACGGCCAGCGCCGCACCTTCCCCAGAAAGTGGCTGTGTTGTGTCAGCGTTTGTCGGCTTGTCGCAATCGAATCGGTGCGGGCCGGATTTCGTGGTGGGG
>NZ_JAAOLG010000122.1:0-721 GCF_011602025.1 Rhodococcus sp. IC4_135 | reverse complement strand
TCGTCCTCGGACCCGAGAACCTCACGCTGCCACAACGAGTAGTCGGCGTACTGCACCGGCAACGGCGTCCAGGTCGGAGCCTGGCCGTTGGTTCGCGCGTAGTAGGCGGTCATCACGTCACGGGTCAGCGGGCCCATCGAGAAACCGTCGGTCGAGATGTGATGCATCACGAACGACAACACGAAGTCGTCATCGGCGACCTGGAAAAGCTTGGCACGCAACGGAACCTCGACAGTGACATCGAAACCCTGGGCGAAGAACGAATACAGCTCCGCCTGGATTCGGTCGTCTGTGACGCGTTCTGCACCGAGATTGATCGAGACATCTCCTGCCGAGAGGATCTTCTGGTAGCCGACGCCGTCGACCTCGGGGTAGACCGTGCGCAGAACCTCGTGGCGACCGATAACATCGTGAACTGCCGAATTCAGGGCGGCCGGATCGAGCGCACCCGTGAGCCGAACGGCAACAGGGACATTGTTGACAGCCGATGCCGTGTCGAATCGGTTGAGGAACCACATGCGCTGCTGCGCCAACGACAACGGAACCTGCGCCGGACGCACCTGCGCAGTCAACGCCGCACGCGAACCACCACCAACATGAGAACCCAAACGAGCAGCCAACGCCTCCACCGTCGACGCCTCGAACAACTCCCGCACCGACACCGAAGCATCCAACGCCTGACCCAACCGAGACGTCACCTGCGTCGCAATCAGCGAATTAC
>NZ_JAAOLG010000121.1:0-722 GCF_011602025.1 Rhodococcus sp. IC4_135 | reverse complement strand
ACATGAGAACCCAAACGAGCAGCCAACGCCTCCACCGTCGACGCCTCGAACAACTCCCGCACCGACACCGAAGCATCCAACGCCTGACCCAACCGAGACGTCACCTGCGTCGCAATCAGCGAATTACCACCGAGAGCAAAGAAATCATCATCCAAACCAACACGCTCGACGCCCAGAACATCCGCAAACGTCTGCGCCACAACCTCTTCCACCACCGACGTCGGAGCACGGAACACCGCAACCTGCAACGACGGAACCGGCAACGCCCGACGATCCAACTTCCCGTTCACCGTCAACGGAATCGCATCCAACACCACAAACGCCGACGGCACCATGTACTCCGGCAACAACGAACCCACACCGGTGCGGACATCGTCGACCGACACGCTCACACCCGCAGCCGGAACCACATACGCCACCAACCGCTGATCACCCGGAGAATCCTCACGAACAACCACCGCCGTCTGCGCCACCGACACATCCGCCAACACCGCAGACTCGATCTCACCGATCTCGATCCGGAAACCACGGATCTTCACCTGATCATCCGCGCGACCCAGATACTCCAAATCACCAGCACTGTTCCACGACGCCACGTCACCCGTGCGGTACAACACCTCGCCCGCATTGAACGGATTCGCCACAAACCGCGTCGACGTCAACCCCGCCTGACCCAGATAACCCCGAGCCAACTGCACACCCGAGACATACATCTCACCCGC
>NZ_JAAOLG010000120.1:0-722 GCF_011602025.1 Rhodococcus sp. IC4_135 | reverse complement strand
CTGTCACCGGCGGCGATCCCACGGGAAATCTCTTCACGCTCCCCGGCCGTGAGATGAGATGCTCGCCGACGACGTGGGAGCGGCCGGATACCGCCGGATTTACGCAGGAACCGGCCGATCTGAGGGACACTCTCCCCGAGGACCCGCCCGGTCGCACTCAGCGAATCACCGCGACGCCACATCTCCCAGATCGTGTTCTCTTGATCCATAGTGAACCCGAGCGCCTTGTTGCCCATCCATGCCTCCACGATCACGCATCATCTCACCAGTAGTGATGCGTTGACGTGTTGAGACCAAGACTGTTTTTGAATGGTGTTGTGTGCCAATGTGTTTCGTTATTTGTTTGGTGTAGAGCCGGTTTGACGTGTTATGCACGATCGTGTTTTTGTTGGCGTCTAATTATGTTGGGGGAGTGGGGTTTACGGCGTTACCGGTTTTCTGTTTGTTTTGCGGTTTGGTGGGTGGGGGTGTATGATTGGGAGCATGATGATGACGAGGCAGTGGACGCGAGACGGGGCACTTTTCGTGACCCTTCCCCTCCTCCCCAGCCTCGTTCGGGTGTCGGGTACCGGTTCAGACGTTGCGATGAATTCGATTGGTGAGAACCAAAATTCGAATCTCAGAGGAGCGAAGCGACTCGATCGACGGCAACGGCACTCGACCCACTGCGAGCCGCGCAGCGGCTCCCTGGCGGGGAGCGAAGCGACTCGCTTCCCGTCTCC
>NZ_JAAOLG010000011.1:0-213339 GCF_011602025.1 Rhodococcus sp. IC4_135 | reverse complement strand
GGCACCGAGTCCGGCGGTGCGGATTGCGGTTTCGAGTTCTTGGATGGGCTGCGGCGGCTGCGGCTCGCGGGGTGCTGCTGGCGGTTCATGACGGTTCAATGACGGTTCGGGTGTCATGGGTGCCAGGGTTGAGGTGTCATGGGTGCCAGGGTTGGCGGTCATGGGTGCCAGGGTTGAGTTGCCAACCCGGTCATTTTGACGGGGTGTCAGATTGACCCTGTTGATAACTCCCGTTTGTGCAGGTGACGGGGCTGCGAACCCGGTCATATTGACGGGGGTGTCATTTTGACCGGGTTGGGTGGTGACGATGATTCGGTAGGTGTTGGTTGCTCGTCCGTGTGACGCGGACGTGCGGACGACGAGGCCGGCGTTTTCGAGGGCGCGGATGTGGCGGCGGGCAGTGGACTCGGAGCAGCGGGCGCGGGAGGCTACGCGGTCGACTGAGGGCCAGCAGTAGCCGTTGTCGTCTGCCCAGTCTGCGAGTACGCACAGCACGAATGCCTGGGTGGAGTCGGTGACGGGGGCCTGGTCTAGAACCCACGTCATAATTCTGATGCTCACTGGTTTGCTCCCGGGGCAACGGATTCAAAGGATGGACGGGTGTTTCTGGCGGTGAGCCGCAAACGGAGAGGGCCTGCGGACACACCGGATGCCCGTTACTTCCCGCCGGAGGCGGCGGTGGTCCTAACTGTCACTGAGTGCGAGTGCTGGTGTGGGGAAGGTGATCCCGTAAAGAGTCAGCTGTCGGTTGTTGGCGATGTCGTTGCGCCATTCGTAGATGTGCTCGTCCGGAGTTCCGCCGTCTTCCCATGATGAGACGAGTTCGCGGGCTGCCTGGTCTGCGATGTCGGGGTCGAGTCGGATCAGGACTGCGAGGAGCCATGCTGTGCCGTAGGTCTGGACTTGGATGCCGATACGGCCAGCGTCGAGAGCGCCACCGACCTTCTTCGCGAGCGGCGCGTCGAATGCTGCGACCTCACCAACGAGTTCATCGCGCGAATTCTGGCGCTTGCCGTAGTTTTCGATACCGTCGTCGAGCTGTTCGACGAGCAGGGAAAGCGCGGGTGTTGATTTGTCACCTGCCCATTTCGGCCACGGAATGTCAGCGTCTGCGGCTTCGATCAGAGCCCGGACAGCGTTGGTAACGAGTTCCCTGTCGGAGGGCTCGGCTAGGGGCGTCGTGCTGGACCAGTCGATGAGGTCTTTGACTGCGTGGACGGTTCGGCGTTTGTCGGCAGCGCCGGTTGGCAGTGTGAGCCCGGAGGGAATGTGAGTGACGGACATTCCCCAACCGAAGTAGGTGCCCCGGTCGTCGCGGCGGAGCGTGGGCGTGAGCGCAAAATGGGGACTGCTCGTGGTTTCGCCTGTGACGGTGATGAATTCGCTTCCGGATTCACGTTGAGTGATCATCACGGGAACTTGAATCAGGTTGATGGCCGGACGTTCTTCGTAGGAATAGCTCATGGGGTGCTCCTGGGGCATTGGTCGTGGAGGCAACGGAAGAGTGGGGCGTCGGAGTTCTCGCGGGCTTCGATCAGATCGACGCCGAAGAGTTTGAACGCGACTTTCTCTGTGCCGTCGGGGGTTTCAATGCGGGTGATCTGGTAGTTCCCGGAATCCTCACGGGGGCACAGCACCAGCGGGATTCGTTTCCCGCGTACCGTTTGCACCCAGCGAGCGCGGCGGTTGCAGTCACCGCACGTCTGCTCGAAGTCCGGGCGCGCCATCAGAGGACGACGGTCGGGGCACCCACAGTCACCCAGGCAATGGCGCCGAACGCGCAGCCGAGAGAGGCGAGGGTGAACCAGCCGGACCAACCCAAGCTGTCGGGGTTGCGGCGGTGACGAGGGCGGCGGTACTGGGTTACAGTGGCTTTACTCATTGGGGAGAGATCCTTTCGAGGATTCAGTGAGGCAGCGGGCCATACCGGGCAAGGGGTGGCCCGCTTTCCCGTTTTCATGGGGCACATTTCAATCGCCGACGGTTCTGTGGGCGGGAAGTTCTGTCTTCATAGAGATTCCGGCCCACGCGTTCGACACTGTGAGTACGGACTTGCGGCCAGGGAAGGTGTCGTGTGCGACAACGAAGACCAGACCGCCAGCAGTGAAGCTCGACAGTGACCGAGACGTGAAGTGATCAACCGAACCTCGGTCAGCGAGATTTTGCTGCGAGGACGCCGGAGCTGCTCCGGCGTCCTCGCCGTCTCCTACAGTTACGGAGCCAGTTCCATCAACTGAAGGAGAAGAATCATGAGCGAGCACTTTGTCCGTGTCAACGGAGAGACCTACAACATTGAGCCCGATAAGGTCGTCGACACCTACCGGCTCATCATCGAAGCACGCAACGGTGACGGGAAGATCTTTACTTTCAACCTTGACGACGGTTCGGCGGACATAGTTTTCGTCAATGCCACCACCCCCGTGACGATCACCACCACCAAGGATGTCATCACCCACATTGAGACCCTTGAGAAAGAGTTTGAAGAGCTCTAGGTGATCGAGGGCCGTCGCGAAAGCACGGGCCACGTCAGCGTTTACAGATGTGTTGGTCATCAGTTCGCCTTTCGAAAGTGAATGAAGAGCCCGCCCCGCCAATTCGGGGCGGGTTTTGTTTTGGCCGGCGACACCACCGCGTCCGGCCATCGGGGCCGGAGAACGGTCTTACAAACGGGTGCCGTGGTGTCGCCGGGGATCAGGTGGCGGCGAGCGGGGTGGGGTGACCTTCGCTCGCCGCCGGTATCCCCGCGCCTGCCGATGAGGGGGCGGCGACTGGGGACGGATTTGTGTAGAGCATCTCGGGGACAGCGGTATTCAGCGACAATGCGGCGACATCACGATGAATTGCCCCCGCCGAGATGTATTCGTCGAGCTGAAGAGTGGGGTACTGCAGCCACTGACGCTGCACTCCGGCGACGATGGCGTCGAGATCACACTCGGCGTACGGCGCACTCATTCCGCACCATGCCGGGTCGTTGCGTACTTCTCGATCTCTTCATTCGGAATCAGATAAGCACCCGTACGACCGGGTAGCTTCTCCGCCTTCATTGCGCCCCGGGCGATCGCCTGGAGAACAGCGCGGGGAGTTATCCGCAACCGCTCCGCTGCTTGCGCTGCGGTTTTGCACTGTTCCAAATTCGGCATAGGTGATTTGTACCGCTCAAACTTGGCACATGTCAACTACAGGGTCACATGCGTGTTGTTTTGGCGGATGCTCACAATGGACATTTGACGTACATGTGACTCTTCGCACGCAGATACACTTGTTGCCAAGTTACGAACGTGGTTCTAAACTCCGTACCTATGACAACCGTTTATGACCAAGGCCGAGTCCCTCAGATCAAGCCGCGTCACCGCCTGCGCATTGCGCGCGAGGAGGCCGGCCTTGATCAAACCGAGTTGGCGGATTCGATTGGAATCTCGCGGACAAGCGTGTCCAATGCTGAGAGCGGCAGGTCGATGCCGAGAAAGGTCGTCTTCAACGCATGGGCGTTGGTGACCGGCGTGCCAGTGAAGTGGCTTCTGGAGGGGACGACAGAAAACCCCCACCCGGAAGGACCGGATGGGGGTTCTTTGCTCCCCCGGCTGGACTCGAACCAGCAACCGTCCGATTAACAGTCGGAAGCTCTGCCAATTGAGCTACAGGGGATTGTCTTGCTCGCTTCGCCCGTTCCGGCGTTGCCTGAGAAACTGTAGCGAATCCTCCACCGAAGTACCAAATCGCCTGCCCAGCGAGTCATCAGGCAGGATGGAGTCAGGACGATCGGTGCTGGAGGGAAGCAGGAATGATGCGTTTGTTGATCGGTGTTGCAGCTGGGTACGTCCTGGGAACCAAAGCGGGCCGCGCACGATACGAGCAGATCAGCCGGGCCGCGAAGGCGGTGGCCACTAGTCCGGCCACCAGGAAGGTGTTGGACGCGTCACGGCAGAAGCTGGCCGACTCACTGAGTACTCAGCCCAAGCTCGAGCCGATGAAGCCGATCAACGAGGAGACCACGATTCTGGTCCCTCACGACCAGTTGAAGAAAAACCGCTAGGTCAGACGCTTTGGTCGCCGACAGCCTGCTCACGCAGCTGTCGGCGATACTGCTCCAGGGCCACGAGGTCGCCGAACAGTGAGTTGTACTCCTCGGGGGCCGCGGCAGGTGAGACGCGCTGAAGCTTGGATTTGAGGTCGGCAACCTGCTCGCCCACCCACGCTTCCTGCAGTCGTGCGAGCACTCCGTTGATGTAGCGCGGAACCGTGTCTTCGTCGCACGGCATCGGTTCGACGGCCAACTCCGACACAACCGAGGCCACCGTCATGTCTTCGACGCCCTTGGTGACGACTTCGATCCACTCGGCGCCGCCGAGCCCCTTGCTCGTTCCACCGGCGTCAGCCATTGCCTGCCTGATGACAACGTAAGCGGGGTGGGTGAATGTCTCGGGCGGCAACGAGTCGAAGACACTGCCGGCGATGCCAGGGTGCTGCAATGCGGCCTTGAGGACAGCTCGCTGCGTCGAGAGCGCCGGATCGTTGGGCCGGGGCCTGGAGATTCCGATCGGCAGCGCAAGCGCATCGGCGGCCGGTGGGTCGACAACCTGACGACGCTTGGGCGCCGGTGAAGATCCACGCGTCGACGCCCGTTTGCGAGCTTCGTCACGCACGCGTCGTCGAACCGACGGAAGATCGTCCCAACCGACCCATCCGCACAACAGATTTGCGTAGCTGTCGCGCAGAGTTGATTCCTTGATCTGCGCGACGACGGGGACGGTACGACGCAGTGCCTCGACGCGACCTTCAGCGGTCTCCAGATCATGCTCGGTGAGGATGGACTTCACCACGAACTCGAACATCGGAGTGCGCCGTGCCACGAGGTCGCGAACGGCGGCGTCACCGGACTTCAGACGCAGATCGCACGGGTCCATTCCGTCGGGAGCGACGGCGACGAACGTCTGCCCGGCCATCTTCTGATCACCCTCGAACGCCTTCATCGCAGCGGCCTGCCCCGCGGCATCACCGTCGAAGGTGTAGATGATTTCACCACGAAAGTAGCTGTCGTCCATCAGGAGTCGGCGGAGCATCGCGAGGTGCTCCTCACCGAAGGCGGTTCCGCACGAAGCGACGGCGGTCTTGACGCCGGCCAAGTGCATCGCCATGACGTCGGTGTAACCCTCGACGACTACCGCCTGGTGCCCCTTGGCGATGTCGCGCTTGGCGAGGTCCAAGCCGAACAAGACCTGAGACTTCTTGTAGAGAATCGTTTCCGGCGTGTTGACGTACTTACCCGGCATGGTGTCGTCGTCGAAAAGCTTGCGGGCACCGAAGCCGATGACGTCACCGGCGACGCTGCGGATCGGCCACAGAAGTCGGCGATGGAACCGGTCGATCGGGCCTCGTCGGCCTTCTTTGGACAGCCCGGCTGCTTCGAGTTCCTTGAACTCGAAGCCCTTGGACATCAAGTGTTTTGTGAGAGTGTCCCAACCTTCGGGCGCGTATCCACACCCGAACTGCAGCGCAGCGGCGCCGTCGAAGTTTCTCTCGGTGAGGTAGTCGCGCGCCGCCTGGGCATCTGGTTCGCGTAGACGAGCGGCGTAGAACTCCTGAGCCGCCGCGTTTGCTGCGATCAAGCGTGCACGGGTGCCTCGATCGCGTTGAACGGACGGCCCACCGCCCTCGTACGAAATCGTGTAGCTGAGTCGATCGGCCAACTGCTCGACAGCCTCGACGAAGCTGATGTGGTCCATCTTCTGCAGGAACGAGTACACGTCCCCACCCTCACCGCAGCCGAAGCAGTGGTAGAGGCCGTGGTTGGGTCGCACGTGGAACGACGGCGACTTCTCGTCGTGAAAGGGACACAGACCTTTGATCGAATCGCCACCGGCACGCTTGAGTGAAACGTATTCACCGACGATGTCCTCGATGCGAGTGCGTTCGCGAATGGCCGCGATGTCTCTGTCAGAAATTCGGCCCGCCACGTACATCAGTCTAGGCGGTCCCCCGACACCTCCTGACAACGATATGTTGATGGCCGACTCTGCACCGCAGCGATGGGACCGACGATGACTGGAAACGCCTCGAGCTCGCACGAAGGGCGATCGGGAACCCGATTCGGCGTCTACGAGTTGCGTCGCCTCCTCGGCCGAGGCGGAATGGGTGAAGTGTACGAGGCGTACGACACCTCGAAGGATCGCCTGGTCGCACTCAAGTTGCTCCATCGCGAGCTTGCGGCCGACCCGTCATTCCAAGCTCGTTTCCGCCGAGAATCTCGCACCACCGCCGCCTTGAACGAACCTCACGTGATCCCTGTGCACGACTGGGGCGAGATCGACGGAGTCCTCTTCATCGACATGCGCTTGGTCGAAGGCCACACATTGCGAGCCGAGTTGGCCGAGTTCGGCCGACTCACGCCTGCACGAGCCGTCGACATCGTCTCGCAAATCGCGTCGGCGCTGGACGCCGCACATGCCCGCGGGCTCATCCATCGTGACGTCAAACCAGACAACATCATTCTCACGAACAACGGCTTCGCCTACCTCGTCGACTTCGGAATCGCATACTCACAGACGGACACGAAGATCACCACCGAGGGAAGCGCAGTCGGTTCGTATGCATACATGGCGCCGGAGCGGTTCGGAATCGAAACACCGACGGCCGCAGCAGATGTCTATTCTCTGGCTTGCGTCCTCTACCAATCACTCACCGGAACAACACCTTTCAACACCACAAGCATCGAGCACCTGGTCAATTCGCACCTGAACGCTCCGCCGCCACGCCCCACGCTGACGGTTCCCTCGTTGCCGCAAGGTTTCGACGCCATCGTGGCTCGCGGAATGGCAAAGGATCCCGCACACCGCTATCCGACAACGGGAGCGCTCGCACTCCAAGCGCGGCAGGCCCTCTCGACGAACCACACCCCCGGTGCGGCGGGCGGATTGCACCCCACGCTCGTCGGCCCGCCTACCTACACCACGGCGAATCCCGCTCACGGGACCTACGCGCACATCGCGACAAAGACCAAGCGCAATCGAGCGCCGATCGTCGTCGGTGCAGTAGGTCTTGCCCTCATCCTGGCGGCGGGCGGCGCAGCGGCGTGGGCGGTGCTCACAGACTCCGGACCGGAATCACCAACCACTGCAGCGGCTTCCACCGCTACGTCGACACAGGAACCCATTCAGGAGCCGGTCGGAACGCCGAAGCTCGAGTCGCTACCCACCGCCGGACTGCAAGCGACCACAACCACTCGGGCGTCGAACCCGTCCGCGAGAAACGGCGACCTCGGGGTGAGCAAGCCGATCACCGTCCCCGCATGCAAAGGAACCGGAATCGTGGTGTTGGCCAATGCCACCGATCCGGCAACATACGCCAGCGAGATCCAGAACTACCTCGACGCGTTCCCCGGCTCGAAATACTTACGGACAGACGGGTCCTGCCCGTCACTGCGTCAAGTCTCCGATTCGGGGACGGCGATCTACACGGTGTATCGCGAATCCGGGAACACCGAGTCGAAGATCTGCAAGGACGTTCGCGCAGCAGGCGGCGACGCTTACGGCAAGTGGCTCGATACCACTACCGACCCGTCGACGCGGATGACCTGCTGAGGGCGTGAGCGGCTCAGCCCCAGCTGGCCTGCGCGCCCAGGCTCGCTTTGTCCACCCGTTCCAGCCGACTCTCCGTGTACGACGCGATCTGATCCACCACTACCCGGACCCGAGCGCCGTCGTCCGCGGCTCGCTCCCACGCGGGCAGCAGTATCGGATCGAGCCCGGCCGGCGCGGTTGCCAACAGCCATTCCGCGACGCGATGGACACGATCACGCTGCCGATCCTGACGCGCCTTGTGTCCAGCGTCGGACATCACGTAGTACAGCGCCACTGTCTTGAGCAATGCCACCTCGGATGCGACGGCCTCGGGTATGTCGAGGCCGGCTTGATACCGCGAGAGGGGTCGGTCACCGTGTGTCAGCCGGGTGCTGGCAATCGCCGCGGTGGCGAAGCGACCCACCAATTCACTCGTGAGATTCTTCAGCGCGACGGAACTTCCGAGCGTTCCGTCGAAACTTCCGACCCCGCGTACGACAGGGAGTTCGGACAACCGTTGAGCGGCTTCGATCAGATCGTCGACTACCAACCCCCGAAACTCGGAGGCCCCCAGTTCTGCCAGTGCGCGCTGCTCGGACGGATCGGCAAGCGAGCGAAGGTCGATACGGCCTGCGATCACGCCGTCCTCCACGTCGTGCACGGAATACGCGATGTCGTCGGCCCAGTCCATGACCTGAGCTTCCAGGCATTGCCGTCGGTCGGGCGCCCCCTCTCGAACCCAGGCGAGCACCTCTGCGTCGTCGTCGTATGCCCCGAACTTCGCGCCGGGCTCAGGGCGGGTCCAGGGGTACTTGATGGCTGCGTCGAGTGACGCCCTGGTGAGATTGAGGCCTGCGCTCAGACCGTCGGGGCGCAGGATCTTGGGTTCGAGGCTGGTCAGTATCCGCAGATTCTGCGCATTGCCCTCGAAACCTCCGCAGTCCTTGGCGACTTCGTCCAGGGCCTTCTCGCCGTTGTGACCGTACGGTGGGTGCCCGATGTCGTGCGCGAGACCGGCGAGGTCCACCAGGTCCGGATCGCACCCGAGTCCGTCGGCAATCCCTCGCCCGATCTGTGCGACCTCCATCGAGTGCGTCAACCGCGTACGAGGTGTGTCACCGTCGCGCGGGCCGACAACCTGGGTCTTGTCGGCCAAGCGTCGCAAAGCCGCGGAATGTTGGACACGGGCCCGATCTCGCGAGAAGTCCGAACGATGCTGCGCCGCTGCGATCTGCGAACCCGGCAACCCCGCTCGCTTCGGCGCCTCGACGACACGACGTTCGAGGTCGTGTTCGGAGTAGGTGCCGCCTCCGTAGGTGGTGTGAGCTGTCATGGTTCTATTGCCCTGCCGTGTAGGGGAAGTCTGCCGAGAAGTGCGTGAGCTGATACCAGAGCAGCGCGCCGGTTTCACGGGCGATTCCGTGCAACTGGGATTCGCGGGTGAAGACAGCCGGGCCTTGACGGGTAGGGGCGGTCCACGCCTGGAGCCCCGTGTCGCGGGCCATCGTCCGTGTTCGCAAGGAGTGCCACGGGTCACTGACCAGGACAGCGGAATTGATTCCCTGCGAGGACATCTCGGCACTCACCGCGTCGATGCTGAGCAGTGTGTCCGAACCGGTCTCCACAGCGGTGATCGCACTCGAGGGAATTCCGCGATCGGTCAGATACATCTTTCCCGACGCCGCTTCGGTGTACTCGTCACCTTCTTGTTTACCGCCGACGGTGATGATCTGCGGAGCCACTCCGCGCTTGTACAGCTTGTACGCCTGCTCGAGTCGGGCCTCGAACACGGACGACGGAGTGCCGGAATACTGCGCCGCGCCCAGAACGACTATCGCGTCGGCCGGTCGTGTGTCGTCGATGCGTGCCACCTGCCACACCCGGAACGCAGTACCCCCGACCAGAACCACGGCGATCAACAGCGCTCCGGCGATCAGTCGGCGCGTCCAGCGAGCCAATCCTGCCCCGAAGCCGCCCGCCCGTGAGGGTGATGGGTCGTGGGGGCGGTTACCGAAAGCAGGTTTCACTCCCGCAATTCTGCCAGTTCGCGGCGATCACCTCCGATGCCGACGCGCCACAACGGATAGATTTGCGTCATGGCCCTCGCACCACACTTCGCGCAGTTGTCCTCGGTAGAGCAGAGTCGGACAACCACCCGACCCGTTCGGCGTCGGGGAAGCGCCGCAGCCGTCGCTGCGATTTTCGCTTTGCTGGCGCTCGTCTTCAGTCCCGCGCTCGCCTCGGCGGACGCCCCGATGGTGTTGCCGAATCACATCACCGACACCTCCGGGGTCCTCGACGCCGGGCAACGCAGCGATATCCAAGCCGCCATCGATCAACTAAGCGAGGACCACCAGATCGATCTGTGGGTCGCGTTCGTCCCCGATTTCAACAACCTGGGTGGCCAGGCATGGGCACAGCAGACCGCCACGAAGTCGACGCTGAGTACCAAGTCCGTCCTGCTTGCCGTTGCCACGGCAGAGCGTGCTTACTACCTCGATGTCCCGGCTGAGCTGAGCAACATCACGGATTCCGACATCGAATCGATCAATACCGACGCCGTGGAACCAGCTCTCGCCGAGGATGATTGGACCGGCGCGGCAATCGCCGCAGCTGGAGCACTCGGCGACGCGAACAACACGAGCGGCGGAATGGGAGTCGGAACACTTCTCATCGCGGGCGGCGCTGTGGTGGTCGGGACAGGCGGCGTGGTCCTGTACTCACGTAAGCGCAAGAACGACAAGAACAAGGCAAGCGTCGAAGCCGCGAAGAACATCGCCCCCGACGACTTCGCCAGCCTCAACGCGCTTCCGCTGCCCACCCTCGACGAGCGGGCGAAGGAGATCCTCGTCGAGACGGACAACGCGATCGCCGGCAGCCAGGAGGAACTCGATCTGGCTCGCAGCGAGTTCGGAGATTCCGCAGTTGCGCCCTTCTCCGCCGCATTCGACAAGGCCAAGGCGACTCTCGCGGACGCCTTCGCGATCAGACAGCGACTCGACGACGCCATCCCGGAAACTCCCGATCAACGCCGGCAGATGCTGATCGACATCATTTCCTCGTGTGGTCGAGCCGACCAAGAACTCGAAGCTCGCGTCGAGGAGTTCGACGGACTCCGCGACCTTCTCATCAACGCCCCGGCACGCCTCGATGCGCTGACGCAGAGTGTTGTTTCTCTCAGCGTGCGCTTGCCCGAGTCCGAGGCGATCCTGACCAAACTGAAGGATCAGTTTCCCGCGCCGACGCTGGCATCTGTCGTGAACAACGTCACGATGGCGAGTGAGCGCCTGACGCTCGCCGAGAAGTCGATCGAGGAAGGCCGAGACGCGACGGCGCTGCCGGCCGGTAAGCAGGGCGCTGCCGTCACCGCGATTCGCACTGCCGAAGCGGCTCTCGATCAGGCGCGCAAACTACTCGACGGCGTCGATCACGCCGCCGACGACATCCGAAACGCCATAGCGACGCTTCCGTCCGCGATGGACGACGTCCAGCAGGGCATCACCACTGCGGATGCTTACCTGGCGCAGGGCGGGCAGAAGTTGGCGGACGCGAAGTCCGCGGCCCAGGCAGCGTTGGCGAATGCTCAGACGTCTAAGGACAGTGATCCGCTGACAGCCTTCAACCAGATCGTCGCGGCCGACGCCCAACTCGACGCGCTGCTTGCCGACGCTCAGGAACAGAAGCAGCAGCTCGAACGTGCACAGCAGCGCCTCGCCCAGGACATTCTGGCCGCGCAGGCTCAGGTGACCGCTGCAGGTGACTTCCTCGGAACCCGGCGCGGCGCGATCGGGGCCGAGGCCCGCACTCGCTACGCAGAAGCTCAGCGGCACCTGCAGGCCGCCCAGCAATTGCAGGCTTCGGATCCGTCGAAAGCACTGCAACACGCCCAGGCCGCGACCACCCTGGCGACGCATTCGCTTCGCGCAGCGCAGAACGACGTCAACACGTGGGAAGCAAACCAACGACCCCGCGGTGGCGGCGGCGATGCGACAGGAGCGATCCTCGGCGGCATCCTGATCAACAGCATTCTGCGAGGTGGCGGAGGGCCGCGTTCGTACGGCGGACCGAGCAGCAGCGGACGCTCCGGTCGCGGTGGCGGCGGCGGTGGTTTCGGCGGTGGTGGCGGCGGCCGCACCAGTCGAGGCGGCGGCGGCCGGTTCTGACGGATCCCGTCGAGGTAGTAAAATCCCTACTTTGTTCACGACCGCACTCGTCGTACGCTTCATCCGGCAAGTCGGGATCACAGATCATACGAAGGTGTTATGGAAAGCGTCGCCCCGCAGATAACCGTCGTTGTACCTACATACAACGAGCGTGAGAACCTGCCAAAGCTCGTCGATCGCCTCGCCGCGTTGAAGATCCCGAACCTGCACGTCCTCGTGGTGGATGACAACTCCCCCGACGGCACGGGCGAGGTTGCGGACAAGTTGGGTATCGATGGTCCCATCCCGGTCGGAGTGCTTCACCGCACGGTCAAGGACGGACTCGGCCGTGCGTACGTCGCGGGCATGAGCCGGGCTCTGGCGGAGAACGCCGACATCGTCATTCAGATGGACGCGGATCTCTCGCATCCGTCCGAAGCGATCCCCGCGATGATCGAGATCCTCACCACGACCGATGCGGCAGTCGTTCTCGGCTCCCGCTACGTCGAAGGTGGCGCAGTCGCCGGTGACTGGCCGTGGCATCGCAAGGCTTTGTCCGCCTGGGCGAACTTCTACGTCAACGCAATTCTGCGACTGCACGTCAAGGACGCAACTGCCGGCTTCAAGGCGTGGCATGCAAAGACCTTGCGCGACATCGACGTCGAATCGGTGCAGAGCAACGGCTACGCATTCCAGGTCGAGATGAACTACCGAGTTGTTCAGCGTGGCATGAAGATCGCCGAAACTCCCATCCGCTTCGAGGAGCGCACCGAAGGTGTCTCCAAGATGAGTCTCTCGGTTCAGTTGGAGTCGGCGCTGGTGCCGTGGAAGCTCAAGTTCGGCAAGAAGTCTCTGTGACCTGTGCGGCCGATCGGAAGTAGTCGGCCGTCTGCATGTCCGACGGGTAGAACGATTCGATCGCGATCTCTGCGAGCGTGACGTCGCGCGGCGTACCGAACACGGTGGTGGTGCTGAACATCGCCAGTTCGGTGTCGCCGGCGCGTACCCGCAACGGAACCAGCAGGGAATTCGCGCGGTCGTCGTGCCACTCCCCTCCACTCGGATACGTGCGCAACTCGTCGAGCAGCGACGACAATTGTTCGTCGGCACTGACTTCCACTTCCCGAGCCAGCCGTGCGAGCAGGTGGGCACGCCACTGCGCGAGGTTCACGATCCGCGGCGCCATGCCCTCGGGATGCAGGCTCAGTCGCAATACGTTGACCGGTGGTTCCAGGAGGAATGCAGCGGCGCCCTCGGTCAGGATCCCCACGGCACGGTTCCCGGCGACCATCTCCCACTGCTGATCGACCACCACGGCCGGATACGGATCATGAGCTTCGATGATGCGATCGATGGCCTCACTCACCGCTGACATCGGCGCTTCCGCCAACGACTTCTGCGAGTACTCCGGCGCATGACCACTTGCCAGCAGAAGCGTGTTCTGTTGTCGTAGAGGAACATCCAGACATTCGGACAGGTGAAGAATCATGTCCCGGCTGGGTTTGGAGCGGCCGGTTTCGATGAAGCTCAGATGCCTTGTCGACACTCCTGCCGCTGCCGAGAGACTTAGCTGAGTGAGCCTTCGCCGCTCCCGCCATCTTTTGAGTTCGGTGCCCACGTCCATCGTCTCGAAGGTCATTCTCTCAAGTTAGCGACCCGAGGTAGCCGAGGCCATGACCTCCGAGGTAATCGACCCGAAACAGTTTCGGAGGAACAGTGGTCTCAGCCGGCGCGACCGCCGGATCTTCACCACCGGACACTGATCAAGGGAGCGACCATGAGCGACTTCGACGCAATCGCCGACGCCTATATCGACATGTGGAACGAAACCGATACCACCGCCCGTAAAGCACGGATCGAGCAACTGTTCGCACCCGACGGTCGCTACACCGATCCGCTCGCGGACGTCACCGGACACGATCAGATCGACGCGATGATCAACGCTGTGCAGCAACAATTTCCGGGCATGCACTTCACCCTCATCGGACCGGTGGATGCGCATCACCGACAGGCTCGATTCGGCTGGGCTCTCGGCCCGGCGGGGGCCGGGTCACTGATCGACGGGTTCGACGTACTCGAACGCGACGACGACGGCCGGGTGACGCTCGTCCTCGGGTTTCTCGACAAGGTGCCTACGGTCTGAAGCGGGACTTCCACCGACAGCCTTCGTCACGAAGGTTGTCGGTGGTCCGTGGCATCATCGGCCCCGATGAACGCCGACGGATTTACCTGGTCCACACCGATTCCCGAGCCCGAGGGTGCGGAATACAGCGCTCACACGCTGACCGTCAACGGCCTCCCCACCGTCTATCGAACCGCCAAGACGACGCCGACCAAGCTCGGTCAGTTCGTCACACTGTGGCGCCGTTCCGAGGCCGGGCCCATCCGTCCATTCGACACCGGAGACGGCGTGATGCTGTTCGTGGTGAAGGTCTACGACGAAGAGCATGTGGGGCACTTCGTCTTTCCCACCGAAACCCTCGTCGAACACGACATCGTGTCGACGAACTTCTCAGGTGGTAAGCGCGCCATCCGGGTCTATGCGCCCTGGATTACGCCGACCAGCACGCAAGCAGTCAGAACTCAGCGCTGGCAGAGCCGGCATTTCGGCGAGTTCCCCGATGTGTTCAGCTCAACTGCTGTTCAGCTCAACTGATACGTCGCGATGATGACGCCTGTTGTCGTAGGGGCACTTTCGGTGAGGGTGAACTGAGCGAGCGCAGCTCCGTCGGGGAACAATCTGCGCCCGGTTCCGAGAACCAGCGGATGAATCAGCAGAGTGTAGGTGTCGACGAGTCGCCGTTCGGCCAAAGACGTGATCAAGTCGCCGCTGCCCAGAATCACCAGATCCGGGCCCTCGCTTTCCTTGAGCGTGGCGACCGCATCGGCGGCATCACCTTTCAACAAGGTCGAGTTCTTCCACGGCAGCGGTTCACCCAAAGTTCTTGACGCTACGTACTTCTGCGTGTTGTCGAGCACCTCGGTGAACGGATTGTCGGTCTGAAACGGCCAGTAGGAGGCGAAGTTCTCGTAGGTTCGGCGTCCGAAGAGCAACTCGGATTTCTTCGCCATCCCCTCCCCCATTTTCTGTGCCATGACGGAATCGTTGAAGGGCGCCGCCCATCCACCGTGCTCGAATCCGCCACGACGGTCTTCGTCCGGCCCACCAGGTGCCTGCATGACACCGTCGAGAGTCACGCTGTTGGTCACGCTGAGTTTTCTCATAGCTTCGATCCTGCGCCTGAAGATCCGTCAAGGATAGAGAAAACGGGCGGTCCTTCTCGATTGAGAAGGACCGCCCGTCAGCTTCGAACGAATCAGGAACCGATCAGCCGTGCAGCCAGGTAGCTTTCCACCTGATCGAGGGCGACGCGTTCCTGCGCCATGGAGTCACGCTCACGCACCGTCACAGCCTGATCTTCGAGAGTGTCGAAGTCGACCGTGATGCAGAACGGCGTACCGATCTCGTCCTGGCGACGGTATCGACGACCGATGGCGCCGGCGTCGTCGAACTCGACGTTCCAGTTCTGACGCAGCTGCGCTGCAAGATCTTTTGCCTTCGGCGTCAGGTCCGCGTTACGCGAGAGCGGCAGAACTGCGGCCTTGACGGGTGCGAGTCGACGATCCAGGCGCAGCACCGTGCGCTTGTCGACGCCACCCTTGGAGTTGGGTGCCTCGTCCTCGGTGTACGCGTCGACCAGGAAGGCCATCAGCGAACGCGTGAGACCGGCCGCCGGTTCGATGACGTACGGCGTGTACCGCTCACCCGTCGTCTGGTCGTAGTAGTTCAGCTCGGTGCCCGAGTGCTTGGAGTGCGTCGAGAGATCGAAGTCGGTACGGTTCGCGATACCTTCGAGCTCACCCCATTCGCTGCCCTGGAAGTGGAAGCGGTACTCGATGTCGGTCGTGCCCTTCGAGTAGTGCGAAAGCTTTTCCGGCGCATGCTCGTACAGCCGCAGGTTGTCCTTGTTGATGCCGAGGCCCGTGTACCAGTCGAGGCGGTAGTCGATCCAGTACTGATGCCACTGCTCGTCCTCACCCGGCTTGACGAAGAATTCCATCTCCATCTGCTCGAACTCGCGGGTGCGGAAGATGAAGTTGCCGGGGGTGATCTCGTTGCGGAAGCTCTTGCCGATCTGGCCGATGCCGAACGGCGGCTTCTTACGCGAGGTGGTCAGCACGTTGGCGAAGTTCACGAAGATGCCCTGGGCGGTCTCGGGGCGAAGGTAGTGCATACCCTCTTCGCTCTCGACGGGGCCGAGGTACGTCTTGAGCATCATGTTGAAGTCGCGCGGCTCGGTCCACTGGCCGATGGTGCCGCAATCGGGGCAACCGATGACATCCATCGAGACGTCGTCCGGGTTGTCGAGCTTCTTCTTCTCCGCGTACGCCTCCTGCAAGTGATCCTGACGGTGACGCTTGTGGCAGTTGAGGCACTCGACGAGCGGGTCGTTGAAGACACCGACGTGACCGGATGCGACCCACACCTCGCGGGGCAGGATCACCGAGGAGTCGAGGCCGACGACGTCCTCGCGGCTGGTGACCATGTTGCGCCACCACTGACGCTTGATGTTCTCCTTGAGCTCGACACCCAATGGGCCGTAGTCCCATGCGGACTTGGTACCGCCGTAGATCTCACCGCAGGGGTAGACCAGGCCTCGCCGCTTGGCGAGATTGACAACGGCTTCGATCTTGGACTTGGGTGCCACTCGATTGCTCTCCATCTGGGTAATAGATGCATGATTTTCGTGCGCTTTTCGCACCATCAGCCTATCTGGCGGCTGCCACGCACTTCCGTCCAAGGTTGACATGCATACTTGTGCATATCAAAATGAAAGTGATTTGCAATAATGTGGTGAGATGGCTATGCCCGGACATCGTGATCTACCCCTCGAAGGAGCCTCGCTGTGAGCATTGCGGATACCGGCGATCTCCATAAAAGCCATGATCATTCCGACCTCGGACACACGCACGATCCGTTCGAAGCCGCACCTCCCGCGCCCGTGCCGCCCAAGGAAACCCTGGCGGCAGCCGGCGAAATTCTGCGGGCACTGGCTGCACCCGTTCGCATCGCGATCGTGCTTCAGTTACACGAGTCGGAGCGTTGCGTTCACGAACTCGTCGGCGCCCTCGGTGTCACTCAGCCACTCATCAGCCAGCATCTGCGCGTACTCAAAGCAGCGGGCGTCGTCCGCGGCGAGCGCAACGGACGAGAAGTTCTCTATCGACTCGTCGACGATCACCTCGCACACATCGTCGTCGACGCTGTCGCCCACGCCGAAGAAGGATGAGATTCCACCGCATGAACACTCCGGGCAGTACAACCTCGAAACGTGGACCGGCCACCGTCGGCGTTCGTTCCACGAAACAGCGCAGCGCCATTTCCGCCCTGCTCGACGACATCGACGAATTCAAATCGGCACAGGAACTGCACGACGAACTCCGCAAGCGCGGTGAAGGCATCGGCCTTACCACCGTCTACCGCACGCTGCAGGCACTCTCCGACGCCGGAACCATCGACGTCCTCCGCACCGACACGGGTGAGTCCGTCTACCGACGCTGCTCCTCCGGGCACCACCATCACCTGGTGTGCCGCAACTGCGGATTCACCGTCGAGGTCGAGGGTCCGACGGTCGAGCAGTGGTCACAGACCATCGCCGAGGACAACGGTTTCACCGAAGTGAGTCACACCGTCGAGATCTTCGGCACCTGCCGCGATTGCGCCGGCAACTGAGGCCGTCGAGGAATGGAACCCCGCCCGAGCACGTCAGGGAATCAAACCCTGACGCGCGGTATCGGCGCCGGTGAGCGCGAGTAGCAACATCGTGGTCAGTGCCTCGTCGTCCAGTCCGGCCGCCGGGAACGTGTACCGCAGAATGACGTCCGCCAGACTGCCGTGGCCGAATACCGCGATCGAACCGAATTGGATGGTCCGGTTCCGCTCGGCCACCTTGCGGTGCAATGCCGCGCTGACCGGTCGGTCCCACGCGAGAACACACGTCATGGACAGCACGTCCAGACCCTCGGACAAATTCATTGCCTGGATCGAGCACAGCGCGCCGGAGTACTGGAAACCCAGCGAGCCGTCCGCAGCCACATCGACCGTCACGAAATGCGCCAGCGAGGCGGCCGCGCGTTCTTGAAGGCGGGCTGCTTCGTCGGTGGTGTCGGTCATGTTCTCCCCTGTCATTTGACGCCACCGAATCTACGGTCGCGTGAGGCGTATTCGACGCAGGCGGCCCACAGGTCGCGGCGGTCGAAATCGGGAAACAGCTTCTCCTGGTACACCATTTCGGCGTAAGCGGATTGCCAGATCAAGAAATTGGACGTCCGCTGTTCCCCCGACGGACGCAGGAAGAGATCGACGTCGGGCATGTCGGGCTCGTCGAGGTACTTCGCCACCGTCGCCTCGGTTATCTTGTCCGGATTGATCTCACCGGCCGCGACACGCTTCGCGATTTCCTTTACCGCATCGGCAATTTCGGCCCGGCCACCGTAATTCACGCACATGGTCAAGTTCATGACTGTGTTGTTCTTGGTCAGTTCTTCGGCGATCTCGAGTTCCTTGATCACGCTGGCCCACAGGCGCGGCTTACGACCGGCCCAGCGAACCCGCACACCCATTTCGTTCATCTCGTCGCGTCGGCGGCGGATGACGTCACGGTTGAAGCCCATCAGGAATCGAACCTCGTCGGGACTGCGCTTCCAGTTCTCGGTGGAGAAAGCGTAGGCGGAGAGCCACTCGACACCCATCTCGATGCACCCGCACACCGTGTCCATCAAGACCGCTTCACCGCGTTCGTGCCCGGCGGTTCGCGGCAGACCGCGCTCCTGCGCCCACCGTCCGTTGCCGTCCATCACCAGCGCGACGTGGCGCGGAATGAGTTCGGTTTGCAGGATCGGCGGGGTCGCTCCGGACGGATGTGGGTCCGGTGGCCGGATCACCCGATCAGCAGCAGAGTCAAGCGGAGTTCGCGGTTCGCGTCGTCGAATCACGTGTTCCATCCTGCCTCACGGGCAAGTCGACCTCGACGGCTGCATGCGGCCTCGAACGCTCGATCAGCGGCAACGTCCGCAATTGACGCTCGAGATGCCACTGTAGATGCGCCGCGACCAGTCCGCTGGCTTGCGTCCGCAGCGTCGCGGGCGCCGAATCGGTGCCCTCCCACTCCCCTCGGAGCAGCGCTTCCATCAAGTCGAGCACTCCGGGCGACGGCGTCGCAGCACCTGCCGGGCGACAGTAGGTACACACGGCTCCGCCGGCGGCGACATGAAATGCACGGTGCGGTCCCGGAGCGCTGCAGCGGGCGCACTCTTCGAGGGCCGGCGCCCAACCCGCATAGCCCATGGCTCGCAACAAGAACGCGTCGAGCACGAACTCGACCGGCCGCGCCTGCTCGGCGATCGCGCGCAGTGCTCCCACCGTCAATCGCTGAAGCTGCGGGGCCGGCGCGCGTTCCTCACCGGCCAACCGCTCGGCAGTTTCGAGTACGGCGCAGGCCGTGGTGTACCGGCTGTAGTCGTCGACTATGTCGGTGGCGAAAGCATCGACCGTCTGCACCTGGGTGATGATGTCGAGATTCTTGCCCGGAAGTAGTTGCACGTCGATGTGAGCAAACGGTTCGAGTCTGGCACCGAACTTGGAGGTGGTTCGGCGGACACCCTTGGCCACGGCACGGACCAACCCGAACTGGCGGGTGAGCAACGTGACGATGTGGTCGGCCTCGCCCAGTTTGTGCAGGCGCAGCACCACTGCCGTGTCTCGATACAACCTCACTGGTCCAGTGTCCCACGTTGTACCGACGACCGATCCCGATGCCGCGCCCGATCCCGAGCTGGATGGTGTCCGGATAGACTGACCCGATGCCGAGCGACGCAATTGCGCAACCTGCCACTGCAGAGTTGACCGGTCGCGAAGCTCGGTGGGAGCGGCACAACTCCGAGCGCCAGAAACGGATACTCACCTCGGCAGTCGAACTGATCGAAGAGCGGGCTGCAGGCGCCGAAGTATCCGTTCAGCAGATCGCCGACCGTGCCGGCCTCGCCAAGTCGGTGGTGTACCGGCAATTCAGCGGACGAGACGACCTCGATCGACGAGTCCGCGCGTTTGTGCTCGGCCAATTCGCGGCTGCCCTGGATGCGTCGATGAGCATTTCGGTCGGCACTCTCGACGAGATCCTGACTCGCACCATCAGTGCCGTAGCGGAGTGGATCACCGAACATCCTCGGATTCACGAGTTCATGGGTACCGGCCCCACCGACTACGACGACGAGAGCATCGACGCGATCAGCAGCCTGAAGGCGACGATCGCCGACTCGGCCCGGGCCACCATCACCGAAGTCGGTCGATCCGTGGGGATCGATTCCTCCCCCTTCGATTCACTGCCCTTTGCCGTGGTGACGATGGTCGAGGGCACCCTCACCCACTGGGTCCGAAGCGCCGATCCGAAACCGAGCCGCGACGAGATCGTCGCCGATCTCGCGAAGTACACCTGGTACATGTTCGACGGCGTGGCCCGCTCGAGCGGACTCACGATAGATCCTCATGTCGAATTGTCCACGCTCATCGCTGAACTGGTGTCCTCCGACGCACAGTCGCGGCCCGACTAGTTCCGGGACTTGTCGGAGCGCTTGGGCTCGCCACGATAGCGTGCATAGTCGCCGTCGATGCGTAGCTTTCGCCACGCGCGCTTCGACACCGGGTTCATCAACCCGAGTTCGTCCGCCAGGGCTCGCATTTCACCGAAGTAGTTACCCAGAATGCGGCGTGAATGCGGGCTTCCCCAGAAGGCGCTTTTCATCACCTCGTCCGGGATGCCGAATTCTTCGGCGAATTCCTTTGGCGGTGACATGATTTCGCCCGCGAGCCAACGCATCGTAGCGGGGAAGGCCACCGACGTAACCGCCCGACTCGTACGACTGAGCCTCGGGACGTGATTACGCAAGAACTCGTGCGCAAACGAAATATGCCTCGCTTCTTCGGCGATGTGAATCTCCATCGTGCGGAGCATCGCCGGCGGAGTGTCCTTGCCTTCGCGGATCAAGTCCTTCTGGAAATGGTCGATCGGTTCTTCACCAGCCAAAATGCCGATGAAGAAGATGACCGGGAACTTGGCACCCAGTACTCCGATGACGGGCGAGAGTCGCCGGAACATCGGACGCATACCCGGCACGTCGATGTCCATGCGATTGACGAGTTCCTGGAACATCTGGATGTGATTGCACTCTTCGGTCATCTCGTGCAAGCAGTAGCGGAACTCCGGCGACTGGTTGGGCAGCGCCATGATGTACTGCAGCATTCCCCGGATCAAGATGCTCTCGAAGGCCGAACCCACCTTGGTCACGTTCGCCTGTCGCCACATTCCCATGGCGATTCGACGCTCCAACGACTGATCCTGGTACCACTGCGTCGCTCCGAGCGGGTCCGAGACGGACGAGAGTACCCACCTCGGATCATGTGGATCGATCGCGAACTCTGCTGAATCCCAGTCGATGTCGAGATAGGGATCGAAACTGCGGGCAACTGAGCCCTCGGACAAAGTCTGCAGTACCTCGTGGTACGGCTTTTCCACTTCGATCGACGCTGACCGAGCCATCGGTGTCTCCTCACGGCCAGTCCGTCGATTGCAGTCGACGGACTTGAATGAGGTCAAACATAATGGGACACCGCGTCCCACGCAACCCCTTCGGGGGTCTGATTTCAGGCCCGCCGCACCGGGATGATCTCGCGAACCTTCTCGTCTCGGAGATACAGTCCCGCCCACATGACGATCCCGGTGTAGACGGCGAACAAGGTTGTGCTCAGCAGAGGCTGTTCAGCTCGAAGGTTGGTCAACACAGCGCCACCCAGATAACCGGTGAGCAGAATCGCGCCGAATATCGACGTTCGCGGAATCACGTACAGCGCAAGGCAGATCAGCTGCACAACTCCGGCCGTCAATGCCAGCGAGTCCGGCAGCCCCAATTCGGCCGAGGCATCCTTGACGGTCTGAAGGTTGAGAATGTGGATGATGCCGTCGAAAAGCATGAAAAGGACGAACAGGCCACTGAGCACGTATCCGACCTTGCGAGCCGTGGCCGAAGGTGTCGTCGTGCCGTTACCGGAAAGGGTGTCGTGGTGGGCAGGCTGGGTGGTCATCGGAATCTCCCGGGGCGAAGGCGAGCGGCCGGTTGCCACTTCGCTTGCAATTACGACTCCCGAGCGATCGAAAACTCATCGCGCCCGTCGTTACTACGCACCCGGCGTTCAGGACGATTCACCTCTCGTGGTCTCATGGACGGCGACACGGGGTGCCGAAAAAGTCGGCTGAGATCAGACCCGATGAACCTGACCAGTTAGCACTGGCGGAGGGATGTCGACATGACCGAACAGCAATTTCAGCGCGCATTGAACCTGGACGAGCAGATCGTTCTGATCACCGGCGGCGCCCGCGGGCTCGGCGCCGCACTGAGCCGAGCATTCTCCCGCTCGGGGGCCCGGGTGATCGTGAACTACAACAAGAGCCGTGATGCCGCCGAGGCCCTGGTCACCGAACTGGGCGAGGATCGCGCCTACGCAGTCCAGGCAGACGTGACGGACCGCAGTTCGGTAGACCAGTTGTTCACCGCCGCACGCGAGCGATTCGACGCACCGATCTCGACCGTGGTCGACAATGCACTCGTCGACTTCTCGTTCAACGGCGATGCCCGGCCGAACGCGGACACGATCACCTGGGCCGACTTCGACTCTCAACTACGCGGAGCCGTTGCCGGCACACTCAACACCACTCAGGCGGCACTCTCCGGCATGCGCGAACTCGGCTTCGGCCGAATCATCACTGTCGGAACCAATCTGGTCCAGAATCCGGTAGTTCCGTACCACGACTACACCGCCGCCAAGGCTGCACTGTTGGCACTGACACGGACACTGTCCGCCGACCTCGGTCCGGACGGGATCACAGTCAACATGGTCTCCGGCGGTTTGCTCCGTACCACCGATGCGAGTGCCGCGACACCGGAAGCCGTCTTCGACATGATCGCGGCGAGCACTCCCCTGCGCCGAGTCACCACACCGGACGAATTTGCCGACGCCGCACTCTTTTTCGCCTCACCCTGGTCGCGGGCCGTGACCGGCCAGAACCTGGTTGTCGACGGCGGACTCGTCAAGAACTGATGGGCGCACAACTACGGATAGGTGCGTTCCTGCTCGGTTGCGGACACCACAGTGCGGCGTGGCGGCACCGCGACTCACCCGTCGAAAGTCTCGGCGACATCACGTATTACGAGTCGCTTGCCCAGATCGCCGAACGCGGGAAGCTGGACGCCGTTTTCTTCGCGGACGGTCACAGTGTTCGAGAACCCGAGTCTGGTGCGTCGTGGTTTCTCGAACCGATCACCGCATTGACTGCCATGGCACGAGCGACGGCGAACGTCGGCCTGGTCACCACCATCTCCACGACCTTTTACACGCCGTTTCACGCAGCACGACTGTTGGCGTCGCTCGACCACATCAGCGGCGGACGGGCCGGCTGGAACGTCGTGACCTCGATGTTCGACCAGGAAGCGCGCAACCACGGCCTCGAGGCGATGCCCGATCATGCGTCCCGATACGAACGAGCCGACGAATTCGTCGACGTGGCCCTCGCATTGTGGGATTCATGGTCGGAAGACGCGCTGATTCTCGACCGGTCGGGGCGTTTTGCCGACGCAAGCAGGATTTCTCGAATCGATCACGACGGCAAACATTTTCGGGTGGACGGGCCGTTGACGGTTCCGCGCTCCCCGCAAGGTAGGCCGGTGTTGTTCCAGGCAGGGGCGTCCGAGCAGGGTCGCGATCTGGCGGCGCGACGCGCCGAGGCAGTCTATTCGGTTGCCTACGACCTACCCAGCGCACAGAGCTACTACGCGGACGTGAAATCGAGAATCGAGCGCGCCGGCCGGGATTCGAACTCGGTCGCCGTCATGCCGGGGTTGGTCACCTACGTCGGCAGCACCGTCGCCGAGGCACGGGCGAAGAAGGCCGAACTTGATCTCCTGCTGCCCACCGAACAATCGATACGCCAACTCTCGTTGTTCACCGGGCAGGATTGCGAGAACTGGGATCTCGACGGGCCCGTGCCTCCGTTGCCTCCACTCGAAGCATTCACCGGGCCGCAGGGACGCTACGCAACTATTCTGCGGATCGTCGAGAAGGACGCACCGACTGTGAGGGAACTCCTCGGAACGCTGGCTGCAGGTGGTGGTCACGCAACGATGATCGGCACACCGGAGTCGATTGCCGACGAGATGGAATCCTGGTTGCGCGGTCGCGGCGCCGACGGCTTCAACCTGATGCCACCGACCTATCCCCAGGGACTGGAAGATTTTGTCGACCAAGTTATTCCGGTATTGCAGGCTCGTGGGTTGTTCCGACGCGAATACGAGGGAGCGACTCTGCGAGAAAACCTCACCTAGTCCGGAAGTAGCGGCACCGACAGATCGGGGTCACGCCCCAGGAGCACTCCCCTCGTGAGGGCCGCGGAGCCGAACTTCTTCCGGACACTGTCCATCGCCGAGTCGAGGGCCGCGGTGTCCGGGCTCGCGAATCCTGGACCGTCGAAGGGCAATTCGAGCTGCTGGGCACCGTCACGATCCAGGTTGGAGACTGCTACCCCGATCAACGTGATGCCTTTGTCCGAGATTGTCGGTATCGCTTCATCCAGCAGCACCATCGAGGCGTTCAGCAGCTCCGCTGTGTCATCCGTGGATCGGCGCAGCGTGTGCGAACGAGTGGCCCGCGTGAAATCGGCGAAGCGGAGCCGGAGCGTGATCGTGCGCCCCGTCCGCTGCGCCGAACGCATCCGCCGACTGACACGGTCGACAAGGGACATCAACGACGCATCGAGTTCTGCGCGGGGATGGGATCCGCGACCCAGCGCATGCTGAGCACCCATCGAACTGCGGCCACGATAGGCGCGGACGGGGCGTGGATCTCGGTTGTGCGAGAGCGCGTAGAGATGGCGGCCGGCGCCACCCCCGAGAATCGAGACGATCGAGGATTCGTCGTGCCGAGCGATGTCACCCACCGTCACGATGTCGAAGTTTCGCAACTTCTGGGCCGTGATCTTGCCGACGCCCCACAGTTTCTCGACAGGTAACGGATGCAGGAATTCGGTCTCACCCTCCGGCGGCACTCGCAGCAATCCGTCGGGTTTCGCGAATGCACTCGCGACCTTGGCCAGGAACTTGGTGCGAGCGATGCCGACTGTGATCGGAAGTCCCACCTGCTCGGCCACGTCGCGTCTGAGGTTGGCTCCGATCTGCAGCGGGTTTCCCACGATCTTGGCGAGGCCACCGACCTCGAGAAAGGCCTCGTCTATGGAGATTCCTTCGACCAGCGGCGACGTGTCGTGAAAGACGTCGAATACGTCTTTGCTCGCCTGCGAGTACGCCGACATCCGCGGAGGAACGACGATCGCCTGGGGACACAGTGATCGAGCCTGACCACCACTCATGGCGGTGCGAACCCCGAATGCCTTGGCCTCGTAGCTTGCCGCCAAGACCACTCCACCACCGACGATGACCGGCCTGCCCGCCAAAGTCGGGTCGTCGCGTTGCTCGACCGATGCGTAAAACGAATCAAGGTCCGCGTGCAGGATCGTTGCGTCACCCGTAGGTCGGAGACCCCCAGAATGCGCACCGCCAGGGTGATTACCTGGCGTTTCTCGATCCAGCGGTTCATTCGGCACGAACATATGTTCCCATGCGCCACCGACACCGCGGAAGGCCTGCGAATAGATTCCGTGGAATTAATCACGGATCGTGCGTACGCTGAAAGAATGATTCCACGGAATGCATATCAGCTCGGTGTCTGCTCGTGACCAGATCAGCCCTGAGCCGTCACTTCGACAACCTTGTCCGCTTCGAAACCGAATTGTGGACGGCCGTCGACCAGAGACTCCGAATCGAGCACGCCCTGCCACTGAGTCGATTCGAGCCGATGCAGATCATCGACAGACTCGGATCTTGTCGGGTCTTCGACATTGCCGAGGCCCTCGCGATCACCGTCGGCGGCACGAGCAAATTGGTGGATCGGATCGAGTCCTCGGGGCACTGCCGTCGACAATCCAATCCGGCAGACAAACGATCCTCACTCATCGAGTTGACCCCCCAGGGAAATGAGCTGTTGCGGCGGGCGAAGGCCACGTTCGACGACGAACTGGAACGCCGTCTCGGTTCCGTGCTGACGCCCGACGCTCTCGATCGGTTCGGCGCCACACTGGCCACGCTGCGTGAAGCCAACCGAAGCCTGACACCGACTACGAAGGAAAAAGCATGACCGACACAATGCGCGCAATCGTGCTCGACGCCCCCGGCCCGCCAGAAGCATTGACCATCAGGGAGATTCCGATACCTGTGCCGATTGCGGGCTGGGTACTGGTCCGGGTGAAGGCCTTCGGTCTCAATCGATCCGAACTTCACACCCGCCTCGGCCTCGCCGAAGGCGTCACTTTTCCGCGGGTGCTGGGCATCGAAGCCATCGGCGAAGTGGTGAACTGCCCCGGTGGGGAGCTGACCGAAGGCCAGCAGGTCGCTGCCATGATGGGCGGGATGGGTCGAGTCTTCGACGGCGGATATGCCGAGTACACGTGCGTTCCCGTCAGCCAGGTCGTTCCCTTCACCAGCGACCTGGACTGGTCGACATTGGGAGCTGTTCCCGAGATGCTGCAGACGTCGTACGGCTCGCTGACGGTGGGACTGGATGCGAAATCCGGTCAATCCCTACTGATTCGAGGCGGAACCTCCTCGGTCGGCATGGCAACGGCAGTCCTGGCGAAGCGGTGGGGACTCACAGTTCTCGCAACCACCCGAGACGAGCGCAAGGCGGCGTCACTGACCGCGATCGGAGTTGACCACGTTGTTGTCGACGACGGTGCTGTGGCCGGACAGGTGCGAGACATTCTCCCGGGCGGTGTTGATCTGGCCCTCGAATTGGTCGGAACACCAACACTTCCCGACACGTTGCGCGCCACTCGCGTTCACGGCACCGTGTGTTTCACGGGCATGCTGTCCAACGAGTGGACAGTCAAGGACTTCTATCCGATCGACTACATTCCACGCGGAGTGCGATTGACCTCGTACGGCGGGGATGCGTCCGACCTGCCTGCCGACGTCCTGCAAGATTTCCTCTCCGCTGTGGCGTCCGGCGAGGCGGTGGTACCGATCGACGAGGTGTTCGCGTTCGAGGACATCGCGCGAGCACATGCCAAGATGGAAGCCGGTACGGCTCGTGGCAAATTGGTAGTGATGCTCTGACCTGGCTTCTCACACCTGGTTTCTCACACCACGAATCGATAGCCCATTCCCGCCTCGGTGATCAGATGCTTGGGGTTGGCCGGGTCGTCCTCGAGTTTTCGACGAAGCTGAGCAAGGTAGACACGCAGATAGTGGGTCTCGGTGTCATACGCCGGCCCCCACACCTCCCGAAGCAATTCCTTCTGCCCGACCAGCTTTCCGCGGTTGCGCACAAGCATTTCGAGCATGCCCCACTCGGTCGGCGTCAAGTGCACCTGTTCACCGCGCCGACTCACCGTTTTGGCAGCCAAGTCGACCGTGAACGACGCGGTCTCGACCGACGGTTCCGAGGTATCGGCCGCGGAGGTTCCCCGCCTCGCCGCAGCTCGCACGCGGGCCAGAAACTCGTCCATCCCGAAAGGCTTGGTGACGTAATCGTCGGCGCCCGCATCGAGCGCCTCGACCTTGTCCGCGGAGTCCGTGCGCGCCGACAGAACGATGACCGGCGCCGTGCACCAGCCACGCAGGCCGGCAAGTACTTCGGTGCCATCCATGTCCGGCAGTCCGAGATCGAGCACCACGACGTCCGGTGGACGCTCGGCAGCAGCCCGCAACGCGCCGGCGCCCGTCGACGCCGTCACCACCTCGTACCCGCGCACCGAAAGATTGATACGCAGAGCCCGCAGAATCTGCGGTTCGTCGTCCACTACCAGGATTCGACTCATGATCCATTCCCATTCGTACCGGCCGCAGCCAATTCCACGATCATCGTCAATCCCCCACCGGGTGTGTCTGTGGCGCTGACCGTTCCGCCCATGGCGTCGACAAACCCGCGCACTACGGAAAGCCCGAGGCCCACTCCACCGGTGTTGTCACGATCGCCCATCCGTTGGAACGGTTGGAACATCGTTTCGGCCTCACCTCTCGGAACACCCGGGCCGGTGTCGGCGACACTGATCACCACACGATCACCGAGTTGCGCCGCCCCGACTCGCACCGGGGTTTCTCCCCCGTAGCGCAGAGCGTTGTCGACGATGTTCGCGATCACCCGCTCGAGCAGTCCTTGATCTGCTTGTACTGCAACGGTACCCACGTCGACGACTACGCTGCGAGCTCGCGAATCCGAGCGTCCGCCGATGCCGAGGCCCAGCAACGCGCGGTGAACCACCTCGTCCAGATACACCGGCCGCAGCGTGGGTTTCACCACGCCGGCGGCAAGGCGGGACGAGTCGAGCAAGTTCCCGACCAGTGCCGTCAACTGATCCGCCGACTCCTCGATGGTTGCCAACAATTCAGCGGTGTCTTCGGGCGAGAACTCGATGTCGTCGCTGCGCAGACTCGACACCGCAGCCTTCACTCCGGCGAGAGGCGTTCGCAGGTCATGACTTACCGCTGACAGCAGGGCTCGACGCAGTTGATCAGCCTCGGTGAGCGCGGCAGCCTTGCTCGCCTCGACGGTCAGTTTCTCCTGGCGGATCATTCCGACGGCTTGGTGAGCCACCACCGTCAGCACTCGTCGATCCCGCGCACTCAGGTCGGGTCCAGCCAACAACAGCGCGTATTCCCCGTCGTTGACCTCACAGACCGTATCCGCTTCGTCGTCCGTGGTCGGAGGCTGCGTTCCCACGGCGGCAATGACGCCGTCGTCGTGATGGATGACGGAAACCCCTCGCTGGCGATAGATTTCGAGTGCCTTCGCCAGAAGTGTCGACAGGTCTGCTCCGCGGAGAACTGATCCGGCGAACAAGGTGAGCAGTTCGGCTTCCTCGGAGGCGCGCTTCGCCTCTCGGGCGCGCTTTGCTGCGGCATCGACCAGAACGGCAACTGCCACAGCCACGATCAACAGCACGACAGTGGTGATGAAGTTGTCAGGTTCGGCGATGGTGAAGCTGTACCGCGGATCGGTGAAGAAGTAGTTGAGCAGCAGTCCCGAAATCAGGGCTGACAGTATCGCCGGGCCGACGCCGCCGAGGAGGGCAACCAGAACGACCACGACGAAGAACAATGCGTTCTCCCCGTTGACCCCGGAAATTCGGTCGACCAGACCCATGATCGCCGCCGCGAGTGAAGGTACGACGATCGCCGCAATCCACGACAGGACTCGGCGCTCCGAGCGCCCCAGCACCGAAATGCGTCGTCGCGTCGTTGCTTCCTCATGCGTGACCATGTGAACGTCGATACCGCCGGACTGCTGAACCACCGCGGCGCCGATCCCCTCGTCGAGGATGCGGGCCAGGCGAGAACGCCGAGACGTTCCCAACACCAACTGTGTGGCGTTCTCCTCCCGGGCGAACTCGAGAAGCGTCGACGGTACGTCGTCACCGACAACGGTGTGCAGCGTCGCGCCGACCCCGACGGCCAACGCACGCACCTTGCCCATCTCGGGGGCCGAGACCCCGGTGAGTCCGTCACCGCGCACGACGTGGACCACCATCAGTTCGGCGCTCGACTTCGACGCGATTCGAGATGCGCGTCGTACCAAGGTTTCCGACTCCGGTCCCCCGGTCACGGCAACGACGACGCGCTCGCGCGCCTCCCAAGTGTCGGTGATCTTGTTCTCGGCCCGGTATTTCGCCAGTGCGGCGTCCACCTGATCGGCCACCCACAGCAGAGCCAGTTCGCGTAGCGCCGTGAGGTTTCCGCGCCTGAAGTAGTTACCCAATGCCGCATCGACACGTTCCGGCGAATACACGTTGCCGTGAGAAAGTCTACGGCGCAGCGCTTCCGGGGTGATGTCGACCAGCTCGACCTGCGCCGCACTACGCACTATCGCGTCCGGAACGGTCTCCTGCTGAACCACGCCGGTGATGTGCGCGACAACGTCGTTGAGGCTTTCGAGATGTTGCACGTTGACCGTGGACAGGACGTCGATTCCGGCGTCGAGCAGTTCCTGTACGTCCTGCCAGCGCTTGTGATTCTTGCTCCCCGGCGTGTTGGTGTGTGCCAACTCGTCCACCAGGACAAGGGCCGGCCGCCGAGCCAACACGGCCTCGACGTCCAGTTCCGGCATCCGTGTTCCGCGATAGTCCACCAGCTTCGGCGCAATGATCTCGAGGTCGCCGATCTGCGCCGCCGTGCGGGCGCGGCCGTGTGTCTCCACGACGGCCGCGACCACGTCACAGCCACGATCTCGACGCCGATGAGCCTCACCGAGCATCGCGAAGGTCTTTCCGACGCCAGGGGCAGCGCCGAGGTAGATACGCAATTCACCGCGTTTGCGTGCCCTACCGAAAGATTGACCGACCTTCTCCGAAGAACTCACGTGACAATCATCCACCAGTCGTCGGCGCAGCACACGTAGGTGCCGTCAATCCGAGTGCCAGGTTCAACTCCAGGACGTTGACTCGCTCGGCTCCGAGAAATCCGAGTTGCCTACCGTCGGTGTGCTCGGCCACCAACTCTCGCACCTGATCTTCCGAGATGCCGTTGTTCGCCGCCACCCTCGCGACCTGCAGTTCGGCGTACGCCGGACTGATGTGGGGATCGATACCCGAGCCCGAGCCGGTGACGGCGTCGACGGGAACCGATGCCGGGTCGACGCCCTCACGTGCCGCGATGGCCGCCCGACGCTCGATGATGAATCCAGCCAGAACTTCGCTGCTCGGCCCCTGGTTGGACGGCAGTGCCGCGGCGGGATCACCGGTGGCGAACGGATCCTCGTCCGAAACCGATCCGACGACACGATTGTGGAAGAACGGGTCCTGCTGCCCTTCGGCAACCTGCGGATCGACACCCACCCAGGCACTGCCGACCACGCAACCGGAGGCGTCGGTGACCGGTGAGCCTTCGGCCGATCCCGAACTGATTCGGCTGACACCCCACACGGCGGCAGGATAGATCACACCGAGAACGACGGTGAGCGCGAGCAATACGAGCAGACCCGCCCACACCTGTTTGGCAAAACCGATAGTGAAACGCATGTCAGGTCACCCAATTCCAGGAATCAAACGTACGACGAGATCGATCAACCAGATACCGACGAACGGCGTGATCACACCGCCGAGACCGTAGACGAGCAGGTTACGTCCGAGCAACTGCGATGCCGTCGACGGTCGGTATCGAACACCCTTGAGTGCCAACGGAATCAACCCGATGATCACCAAGGCGTTGAAGATCACGGCCGAGACGATCGCCGATTCGGGAGTGGCGAGACGCATGATGTTCAACGCGTCCAGCTGCGGGTAGATGCCGCTGAACAAGGCCGGCAGGATTGCGAAATACTTCGCCAGGTCGTTCGCCAACGAGAATGTGGTCAACGCGCCGCGGGTGATCAGCAACTGCTTGCCGATTTCCACCACCTCGATCAGCTTGGTGGGATCGGAATCGAGATCGACCATGTTCCCGGCCTCTTTGGCTGCCGAGGTTCCCGTGTTCATCGCGACCCCGACATCCGCCTGGGCAAGGGCGGGAGCATCATTGGTCCCGTCACCGGTCATCGCGACGAGACGTCCGCATTCCTGCTCCTTCCGGATCAGGGCCAGTTTGTCTTCCGGGGTGGCTTCCGCCATGAAGTCGTCGACGCCCGCCTCGTCGGCAATCGCCTTCGCGGTCAACGGATTGTCGCCGGTGATCATGATCGTGCGAATACCCATCGCCCGGAGTTCGGCGAATCTGTCGGCCATTCCCGGCTTGACGACGTCGGACAACGCGATCACGCCGAGTATCGAAGTGCTCTCACCGTTCTTGACGGCAACTACCAGTGGTGTTCCGCCGGCTTGCGCGATGTCGTTCACGGTGTCGGTCACCGCGGTCTCTGCGTGTCCACCGCCACTGACGACCCAGTTCATCACCGCATCTGCTGCACCCTTTCGGATGTGGCGTCCGGAGTGGTCGAGTCCGCTCATCCGCGTTTGTGCCGTGAAGGGAACGAACTCGGCGCGTTCCTCGTCCAGCGTCGGCTCGGCAGCGAGACCGAACTCCGCTGCGCACAACTCGACGATGCTCCTTCCCTCGGGAGTTCCGTCGGCCAGGCTCGACAAGCGTGCTGCCGCAGCGAGGTCGTCGGCGGTTACACCTGGCGCCGGATGGAGCGCGGTCGCCCGACGGTTACCGAAGGTGATGGTTCCGGTCTTGTCCATCAGCAGGGTGTCGATGTCGCCCGCAGCTTCCACGGCACGCCCCGACATCGCGAGAACGTTGCGCTGGACGAGCCGGTCCATCCCCGCGATACCGATCGCCGAGAGCAACGCTCCGATGGTCGTCGGGATCAGGCAGACGAGGAGTGCGATCAGCTTGATCGGATCCTGTTCGTGCCCTGCGTACAAGCCCATCGGGCCGATGGCAACGACGGCGAGGAGGAAGATGACGGTCAACGACGCGAGCAGGATGTTGAGCGCAATCTCGTTGGGTGTCTTCTGACGCGAAGCACCCTCGACGAGCGCGATCATCCGGTCCACGAACGAACTGCCCGGTGCCGCGGTGATCTCCACGACGATGCGGTCGGAGAGAACCGTCGTACCACCGGTGACGGCGCAGCGGTCGCCACCGGATTCACGGACTACCGGTGCCGATTCACCGGTGATCGCCGATTCGTCCACGGAGGCAATACCTTCGACCACGTCGCCGTCGCCGGGGATGACCTCGCCCGCAACCACGATCACCCGGTCCCCGACCACCAGTTCGGTGCCGGACACCGATTCGATCGCACCACTCATGGTGATCCGATGTGCGGTGGTGTCCTGCTTTACCTTTCGCAAGCTGGCCGCCTGGGCCTTGCCTCGCCCTTCGGCCACGGATTCGGCGAGGTTCGCGAAGATCACCGTGAACCAGAGCCACAGGGTGATCACCCAGGAGAACACCGAGGGGTCGGCTATCGCCATGACGGTGGTGATGACGGAACCGACGAACACCACGAACATGACCGGGTTACGCGCCAAGTGGCGTGGGTCGAGTTTGCGTACGGCCCCCGGCAACGCGGTGATCATCTGCCTCGGGTTGAATACGCCTGCGTGTACTTGACGGGACTGCCCTGGATCAACCTTGTCGGCAGCTTCTTGCGCTACCACGGGTTTCTCACTGATACGCACGGTCATTGAAGAGCCTCCGCTAGCGGGCCCAGCGCGAGGGCCGGGAAGAATGTAAGTGCAGCAACAAGAACGACGGTGCCGGTCAACAAGCCGGTGAACATCGGACCGGATGTGGGGAGGGTGCCCGCCGTCGGCGCCACCTTCTTCTGCGAGGCCAGGGCGCCGGCCAGAGCGAGAACGAAGATGATGGGCAGGAATCGGCCCAGAAGCATGCAGATTCCGAGGGACGACTGGAACCAGTCGCTGGTGACAGTCAGACCGCCGAACGCGCTGCCGTTGTTGTTCGAGGCGGAAGCGAAGGCGTAGAGCACCTCACTGAACCCGTGGATCGATCCCGGCGTGCCCGGATCTCCCCCGTTGCCTTGATAACCGGTGGTCGATCCGAGGATCACGGTGATGGCGGTACCGATCAGGACAAGTGCGGGCATGACCAGAATCGACAGTGCTGCAAGGGTGATCTCGCGTCGACCCAACTTCTTGCCGAGGTATTCGGGGGTGCGACCGACCAACAGTCCGCCGACGAACACCGCGATCAGTGCGAGTACAAGAATCCCGTAGAGGCCGGTTCCGACTCCACCCGGCGCGATTTCGCCGAGCAACATGTTGAGCAGGACCGCGCCTCCGCCGAGGGGCGACATGCTGTCGTGGGCAGAGTTCACCGCACCCGTCGACGTTCCCGTGGTCGCCACCGCGAACAATGCCGATCCGGGGATTCCGAAGCGAACTTCCTTGCCCTCCATCATCGAACCAGCTGCTGTGGCGGCAACACCGCGTGCGCCGGATTCGGCAGCGAGCGTCACCGCGAGCAGTCCGCTCCACAGGATTCCCATCACTGCCAGCAGGGTGAGGCCTTGCCTACGATCCCCTACGAGAGTTCCGAATGTCCGGGTGAGGCAGACCGGAATCAACAGGATCGCCAGGATCTCGACGATATTGCTCAGCGGGGTGGGGTTCTCGAACGGGTGCGCCGAGTTGGCAGCCAAGATCCCGCCACCGTTGGTGCCGAGTTCCTTGATCGCTTCCTGGGACGCGACGGGAGCTAGTGCATTGGTCACCGCATTGCCGTCGAGGCCGGTGGAGGCGAAACCGCTGTGGAACGACTGGATCACTCCCTGGCTCAACAGGATCAGGGCGATCACGAAGGAGAACGGGAGAAGGATGCGCAGGGAGCCACGCGTGAGATCGACCCAGAAGTTGCCGATCTCACCGCCCCTGGCCACTCGAATGAAACCACGTACCAAGGCGATGGCCACTGCCATGCCGACTGCGGCCGAGACGAAGTTCTGCACCGCCAGACCGACGGGCTGAACGAAGTTGCTCATCGTCGTTTCCGGCGTGTACGACTGCCAGTTGGTGTTCGCCACAAAGGAAATCGCGGTGTTGAAGGCAACGGCAGGGCTGACGCCGGACAGTCCGTCATTCAGCGGCAGTACTCCCTGAATCCGTTGCAGGAAGTACAGGAACAATGCGCTCGCCAACGAGAATCCGAGAACGCTCGCGGCGTAGCCGTACCACGTCTGCTCGGCCCGCGAGTCGATCCGACCGACGCGGTAGATCACACTCTCGACCCGCAGATCTCGCGTCGACGAGTAAACGCGAGCCATGTAATCGCCCACCGGAACGTAGGCGATTGCCAGAACGACGAGGACAAAGGCGATCTGCAGGCCGGCTGCGAGAGCGGGCGACATCAGAACCTCTCAGGATCTACGAGTGCAACGAGCAGATAAATGACCAATGCCGCGGCGACGGCGATCAGAACCACGCTGACCACACCGGCAACCGTCATTTGGGAGCGCTCGCCTGTAGGGCGCGCAGTACCAGCGCGCACACGAGAAAACCGCCGAGAATCAGAGCAACGTAGGCCAGATCGGCCATGAGCTTCCCTCTTCGAAATCTTTTGCCGTGCTGCTGTGCATCGCAGCCATGACGCTCGGTCGCCCTCGACCGGATGCGCTCTCTCAGCTTCGACCTCCAGAGAGGCTGATTCCGCGTCTCTGACGATCCACTTACGCACTGACCTGGCGTCTTGACGCGATCTTGACGCGAAACCAAAGTTCGCTAATACTGAAACAAGTTACTGTTCGTTCGAACGAACAGTTTTGCGAAGGGAACCTGATGACTTCTCGAACCGACCACGATCTCGCCCCCGGTCTCGTCGACCAGGTTGCGAGTCTGGCCTCGGGTGCTACCTCGTCCGTCGCGGCCACCGAGGCAACGCTGAGCCGCATCGAGGCCACTCAGCCTCACCTCAACGCGTTCAAGATCGTGCGGCGCGAGAAGGCGCTGGAGGAAGCTGCCGAGGCCGACAGACGTCTCGCACTCGGCGAGCGTCTACCGCTTCTCGGCGTGCCGATCGCAGTGAAGGACGACGTCGACATCACCGGCGAACCCACCGCCTTCGGTTGCCCGGGCGATTTCCCGGCCAAGACCGAGGACTCGGAGATGATTCGACGCCTCCGCGACGCCGGCGCAGTGATCGTGGGCAAGACCAACAGCCCGGAACTGGGCCAGTGGCCGCTCACGAGCGGTTCGGCCTTCGGCTACACGCGCAATCCGTGGTCGCGTCACCACACTCCCGGCGGATCGTCGGGCGGCACCGCCGCGGCCGTCGCTGCCGGATTGGTCAGCGCCGGAATCGGTTCCGACGGAGCCGGTTCCATCCGGATTCCCGCGGCCTGGACCAACCTCGTCGGAATCAAACCGCAGCGCGGGCGTATCTCCACCTGGCCCGACGCCGAAGCGTTCTACGGCCTGACGGTCAACGGCCCGCTCGCTCGCACCGTCGCCGATGCGGCACTGTTGCTCGACGTCGCTGCCGGCAACCACGACGGCGATCTCCACAAACCGGCACCGGTCACCGTCAGCGACGCAGTGGGACGCGACCCCGGAAAGCTGAAAATCGCTCTTTCCCTTCGTAATCCGTTCACCGCCACTCCCGTGAAGCTGGACCCGGAAGTGCGCCTGGCTGTTCATTCGATAGCCGACACGCTGCGCGGACTCGGACACCATGTCGTCGTCGACGATCCCGCCTACGGCCTGATCTTCGGCCTGAACTTTCTGCCCCGCTCACTCGTCGGGGTCCACGACTGGCTCGGACGCGTTCCCGATCCGACACTGGTCGACGCCCGAACACGCGCAAATGCACACAGCGGCAAGCTACTTCGCGGCGCGCCACTGCGCGCGGCCCGTGCCGCAGAACCGCGGATGCGAAAGCGGATCGGAGCGATCTTCGACACGTACGACGTCGTCCTGGCACCCACGACGGCAACTCCACCGATCATGGCGACCGCGATCGACGGCATCGGTGGTTGGGACACCGACAAGGTCATGACCGGAGCCTGCCCGTACGCGTGGCCGTGGAACGTCCTCGGCTGGCCCTCGGTCAACGTACCCGCCGGATTCAGCAAGGCCGGCCTGCCCATCGGTGCGCAGTTGATGGGCAACGAAAACACCGAACCGCTGTTGGTCTCGCTCGCGTCACAATTGGAATCGGTCCTGCGTTGGGATCAGGTCCGCCCCGAGCCGTGGTGGTGATTCGATGAGTAACCGGGACGTTCGCGAGCGAATACTCGACGCCGTTCTGCACGTCGTCGGTACCGACGGCATCCCTGGTGTGAGCAACCGGCGCATCGCCGCGCAGGCCGGCGTCTCACTCGGATCGATCACGTATCACTTCGCCAGCCAGTCGGACATGCTTCGGGCTGCGCTGTCTCGTTTCGTGACCGACGAGACGACGCGCCTGCGTGCCTTGGCCGAGGAGTACCGCGACAAAGGTCTGAGCGTCGAGGACGCTGCGGCGATCGCCGAGAAGGTGACGCGAGACCTGTCGTTCTCCGCCGAGCGGATCGCACCGTTCGAGATGTACATCGCAGCCGGCCGGGACCACGAACTTCATGAGGTGGCGGTGGAATGCTTTGCCGCCTACGACGATCTGACCGTCACGATCCTGACGGCACTCGGCGTACCGGATCCGGAGTCGATTGCATCGACGCTTGTCGCCGTCATCACCGGACTCCAACTCCGACGCCTCGCTACGGGCGTCGACGAGCAGGACATCGGCGCGGCGATTCTCAGGGTCCTCCGGCCCCTGTGAGTGGTTAGGCAGTCCCTGGACTCCTTAACCGCTCACGGGGCCGGAGGCCCTAGAAGCCCAGGCGTCCGAGCTGCTTCGGGTCCCGCTGCCAGTCCTTGGCGACCTTGACGTGCAACTCCAGGAAGATCCGCACCCCGAGCAGCTTCTCGATCTGCAGCCGAGCGCTGGTGCCGACTTCCCGCAGACGCGCTCCGCCCTTACCGATGACGATGCCCTTCTGACTGGGCCGCTCGACGTAGAGCAACGCATGGACGTCGAGCATCTCGCCCTGCTTCTCAGTGCGTCCTTCGCGCGGGATGACCTCCTCGATCACCACGGCCAAGGAGTGCGGCAATTCCTCACCGAGACCCTCGAGCGCAGCCTCACGGATGAGTTCGGCCATGAGCACCTCTTCGGGCTCGTCCGTCAGTTCGCCGTCCGGGTAGAAGGCGGGGCCCTCGTCCATCAGGCCGGCGAGGACGTCGACCAGGATCTCCACCTGTTCACCCGACTTCGCGGAGACCGGGACGACCTCGGATTCGGGGCCGAGCAGGGTGGACAGCGCGAGCAACTGCTTGCCGACGGCGTCGCGGCTGACCTTGTCGATCTTGGTGACGATGCCGACCAGCTTGGTCTTGGGCGCCATCTGACGGACCTGCTGCACGATCCAGCGGTCGCCAGGCCCGATGGCCTCGTCGGCGGGGATGCACAGGCAGATGACGTCGACCTCGGAGTAGGTGTCACGCACCAGGTCGTTGAGGCGCTGCCCGAGCAGTGTGCGCGGCTTGTGCAGTCCTGGGGTGTCCACCAGGATCAGCTGCGCATGCTCGCGATGAACGATGCCGCGAATCGTATGGCGCGTCGTCTGCGGGCGCGAGGACGTGATCGCGATCTTGCTGCCGACCAACGCGTTGGTCAGCGTGGACTTACCCGTATTGGGTCGACCCACGAAACACACGAAGCCTGACCGGAATTCGTTCTTGCTCATAACTGCTCCTCGCTGAACACTCGCTCAGTCATCGGTGTCTTCTGTCTCTTCGTCTTCGGACCGCGGGATGCGCTGCACGAAGACCGTGCTGATGCGTACTCGTCCTCGGCCCGTATTGGTTCCCTCGCCGCGCAGGATCAAACCGTCGTACTCCACTTCGGAACCGGGAAGTGGAACTCGGCCGAGTACGTATCCGATCAGCCCGCCGACGGTTTCGACCTCGTCGAGTTCGAGTTCGAGATCGAACAATTCACCGAGGTCTTCGATGGGAAGCCGAGCGGATACGCGGAACATTCCGTCCCCGAGGTCCTCGATGGGCGGCGTCTCGTCCTCGTCGTACTCGTCGGCGATCTCACCGACGATCTCCTCGATGACGTCCTCGATCGTGACCAGCCCGGCGATTCCGCCGTACTCGTCGACGAGGATCGCCATGTGGTTGCGGTCACGCTGCATCTCGGCCAGCAAGCTGTCGAGCGGCTTCGAGTCGGGAACGAACACCGCGGGCCGCATGACGTCGCAGACGTTGACGTTCCGGCCGCCGTCGGGCAGGTGGTAGGTCTGCTTGACCAGATCCTTGAGGTAGACGACTCCGAGCACGTCGTCGACGTTCTCCCCGATGACCGGCAAGCGTGAGTGACCACTGCGCACTGCCAACGACGTTGCCTGCCCGGCATTCTTGTCGTTCTCGATCCACACCATGTCGGTGCGGGGCACCATCACCTCGCGTGCCGACGTGTCTCCGAGTTCGAAGACCGACTGGATCATTCGGCGTTCTTCGTCGGCGACGACGCCGCGTTCCTGCGCCATGTCCACGAGTTCACGCAACTCGATTTCCGAAGCGAACGGACCGTTACGGAAGCCCTTACCCGGGGTCAATGCGTTACCCACGAGGATCAGGACGCGACTGATCGGCCCGAGCAGAACACCGATCCACAGCAGAGGCAACGACGCGGCCATCGCGATGGAGTACGCATGTTGGCGCCCAAGTGTTCTCGGTCCGACACCGATGACCACGTACGAGACGAGAACCATGATCACCGCGGTGACGGTCAGCGCCCAGCCCAGCGAGAGGATGTCGATCAGGCCGCCCACGAGTACGACGGTGGCCGTGATCTCGCACAGAATGCGAAGCAGGACCATCAGATTCACGTATCGCGGACGATCGGTCAGGATGCGTTGCACTCGCGCGGCACCGGCTCGCTCTTCCTTGGCCATCTCGTCGATGCGCGCCGACGAGATGGTGTTGAGCGCCGAGTCGACGGCCGCGAAGACACCACCGACCGGGACAAGAGCAATCGCCAGAACAAAGAGCGCTATGGCGCTACTCACTACAGAACCCCCGGATGACTGTTATCGGTCCACTCCGTCGACGAAACCGGTTTTGCCGAGCAGCTTCTGATCGCGTTCGGCCAGTGCTGCTTCGCGGTCGATACGGCGAAGGTCTTCGTACCACTCTTCGAGGAGGCTGTTCTGCAAGCCGAACATCTCCTTCTCCTCTTCTGGCTCCGCGTGGTCGTAGCCGAGGAGGTGCAACACACCGTGAACGGTCAGCAGTGCCAGTTCGTGAGCCAGTGAATGCCCGGCCTTGTCGGCCTGATCGGCAGCAAAAGACGGACACAACACGATGTCACCGAGCATCGACGGTCCAGGCTCGGGGGAATCAGGACGTCCACCAGGCTCGAGTTCGTCCATCGGGAACGACATCACGTCGGTCGGGCCCGGCAGGTCCATCCAGCGAACATGCAGATCCGCCATCGTCGCGGAGTCGACGAGAACCATCGACAGCTCGGCCGCCGGATGGACATCCATCCGAGCGATCACGAAACGGGCAACGCTGATCAACTCCGGTTCGGAGATGTCCATGCCCGATTCGTTCGAGACCTCGATGCTCATGTGCGACGCTCTTTCCTGGGAAAAGTAGGGGTTGATGCGTCGATCAGCCTACCGCCGCGGTGAATGAGCATGTGCAGCGCGGCGCTGCGCCCGGTTTCCGACCGCCAACTCGCCGGACCGATCCGATTCGTGACGTTCGTAAGCGTCGACGATGTGGGAGACCAGCCGATGACGTACGACGTCGCTGCTGTCGAGGGTGGCGAAATGAATATCGTCGATCCCGGTGAGGATTTCGGACGCCGCACGCAGACCCGAACGGGCCCCGCCCGGCAGATCGACCTGGGTCACGTCTCCGGTGACCACGATCTTGGAACCGAACCCGAGGCGGGTCAGGAACATCTTCATCTGCTCGGCCGTGGTGTTCTGCGCTTCGTCCAAGATGATGAAGGCGTCGTTGAGCGTCCGTCCACGCATGTAGGCGAGCGGAGCGACCTCGATGACTCCGGCCTGCATCAACTTCGGAATCGCCTCGGGATCCATCATGTCGTGCAATGCGTCGTGCAGCGGGCGCAGGTACGGATCGATCTTCTCGTGCAGCGTGCCGGGCAGAAAGCCCAGTCGCTCGCCGGCCTCGACTGCCGGTCTGGTCAGGATGATCCTAGAGACCTGCTTGGCCTGCAACGCCTGAACGGCCTTGGCCATGGCGAGGTAGGTCTTGCCGGTACCGGCCGGGCCGACTCCGAACACGATTGTGTTCTCGTCGATGGCGTCGACATAGCGTTTCTGGTTGAGGGTCTTGGGCCGAATCGTCTTGCCCCGACGCGAAAGAATGTCGAGGGAGAGCACCTCGGCCGGAGACTCGCCGACCTCGTTGGTAAGCATGCCGATCGTTCGTCGAACAGCGTCCGGTGCGATGGGCTGCCCCCGACCGGCCAGCGACGCCAATTCACTGAACACACGTTCTGCCAGCGCAACGTCTGCAGCCGTCCCCGACAAGGAGATGGTTCCGCCACGTACGTGAATGTCGGCACGAAGCTCACGTTCGATCGCGGTGAGATTCTCGTCCGTCGCCCCCAGGATTTGACGCACGGTCTCCGGCGCCAGATCCATACTCGAACGGACGGTGCGCTCTGCGGGCAGAGCGCGCTCGGTGATGGTGGTTACACGGTTCCCGTCGAGTTCACTGTGTTCACTCACGTGGTGAATATGGCCTGCTTTCTGGTCCGATCAGCCCACTCGACTCGTGAGCCTCGATACTTCGAAGTCTAGCGCCAGAGTCGGACACGGCCCACTTGTTAATCGTCGCGGCTCAATCCTCGCGGCGACCGGACGGCAGCGATTCTCGGATCCATTCCGACGCCTCGGCGACGATCTCGGCACTTCCGTCCGGACTGATACCCGCGATGACCAGGCACACGGCGGCAAAGGATTCGCCGGAGTCCGTGATGAGCCCACTGTTTGCCTGATCGAACAAAGTGATCGTGATCGCCTCGGTCATGGCTACCAGAGTCTCGGCCGGCAGGTATGTCGAGAAGGTTCCGTCACGCTGACCGCGCTCGACGACGCTGATACTCACGGCGCGCGCGGGCTCCATCAAATCGAGAATCCGCTGCTCCCCCAACTCTTTGCGAGCAAAGCTGAGCAGCATCCGGAATCGATCGCCGACCGGCCATGACAGCAATGCCAGTACGGCGGTCGCCAGATCCGGGCGCTCGGGCGGCTCACCGGCTTGGCTCAGCGCAGCAACAAGATCGGTCGACGCCTCGTCCACGATGCCGTTGATCAGCGCCTCACGGCTGTCGAAATGCGCGTACACGGTTCGCCTGACCACACCAGCGGCTTTCGCGACGTCGTCCATGCTCGCATCCGGGTCAGCAGCGAACGCCGTGATCGCCGCCTCGATGATGCGATTGCGATTCGCCGCGGCCTGACTACGACGCTGCCGTCCGCCCGATTCGGCAGTTCCCGAAACGACTGTGCCCGAGTGCGTCAACGCGCGTTCCACCTCTTTCGACTGCCCAACTGTGATCTAGGTCAATCATAGTTGCACATCGGTGTGCAAGTTATTAACTTACACATCAGTGTGCAAATAGATCGAGGAGTCTCTTCGATCATCAGGAACGGAGTCGCGTCATGACGACACTCATGAGCAAACCTGTCTCGGAGATGGACCAGCCGTACTCACGACGATGGGCCGCGCTCGGGGTGTTGTGCCTGAGTCTGCTGATCGTCGTGATGGCGAATACCGCGCTGATCGTCGCGGCACCGGACATGACCAGAGACCTCGGCCTCACCAGCACGCAGCTTCAATGGGTCATCGACGGCTACACCGTTCCCTACGCCGCACTGATGCTGCTGTTCGGCGTGATCGGTGACAAGTACAGCCGCCGCGGAGCACTTCTCGCCGGACTCGCAGTGTTCGCCGGCGGCGCCGTCTTCGGCAGTATCGCGGACACCACCAACGCCGTCATCGCGGCACGAATGATCATGGGCGTCGGCGCCGCGATCATCATGCCCGCGACACTTTCGCTTCTGGTCGCCACCTTTCCCAAAGCGGAGCGATCACGCGCCATCGCGGCGTGGGCGGCGACGTCGGGCTTGGCGATCGCACTCGGCCCGCTGTTGGCCGGATGGATTCTCGACAGCCATTCCTGGAGCATCACTTTCCTGATCAACGTCCCGATCGCCGCAGTCGCTGCCGTCGCCGCCGTAATCCTGGTACCGCCGAGCAAGGCGGAGCACCTGGGCCGGATCGACTGGATCGGCGGCGCACTCTCGGTGGTCACCATCGGCTCGCTCGTGTACTCGATCATCAACGGATTCCACTTCGGGTGGACCGGCGGGCCCATCGGCGCCGCCGCACTCGCTGCGATCGGCCTCGTCTCGTTCGTCGTCTGGGAACTGCGTCACCCGCAACCACTGCTCGACGTCCGTAAGCTCGGCCAGCGCATGGTCGGCGGCGCGACGCTCGCCGTACTTCTGCTCTTCCTGGCCGCGTTCGGTGCCATCTACTTCATCTCACAGCAGTTCCAGTTCATCCTCGGCTACGGCGCACTCGAAACCGGTGTTCGTCTGCTGCCCTTGGCAATTGCCGTTTCGATCGGCGCCGTGGTCAGTGGCCGGATCACTCCGCTGATCGGCGTCCGGGCATCCATCGTCGGCGGCATGGTCGTCGCCGCGGTCGGTGTTCTGATTCTCACGCAGGTAGACGGCGATTCGGGCTACTGGATGTTCGCCGTCCCACTGATCCTGCTCGGCCTGGGCATCGGCTTGAGTGAACCGCCGGCCACCGACGCCATCATGGACAACTTCTCCGAGGACGATCTCGGCGCCGCCGGTGGCCTCAACGACACCGCCATCGAACTGGGCGGCTCGCTGGGAATCGCGATCCTGGGCTCCATCCTCGCTGCGAGCTACAAGGATTCGATCGCAGGCTTCATAGGCGGCATGCAGGTTCCGCAGTTGACGGGTGAGCTGGCGCAACAGGCCGCGTACGCGATGGAGGTGTCGGGAGAATCCGTCGGCGGCGCTTCGTTGGTCGCCGAAGAGATGGCAGCCAATCCCTTGGCGGCAGCTCAGGCAGGGCCGTTGCTCGATGCGGCAGGCAGTGCGTACGCCGACGCGATTTCGGCGGCCAGTTGGGCGGGCGGTCTTGCACTGTTCGTGGGGGCAGTTGTCGTGGCGTTCATCCTGCCGGGCAAGAAGGCCCCGGTGCAGCAAGGCCCTGTGTCAGTCTGACGTGCTCGGCGCGAGCGGGTCTTCGGCGAGAACCAACTCGCGGGAGACCCGCCATGACTCGGTCGAGGGTGAGAGAAATGCGTCGTGTCCTTCGCCCTCGATCACACGCAGTGCCACGGGATCACCAGCCGCTTCCGCGGCTTTCGCGTACCGGGAGCTCACCTTGGCCGGCACCTGCAGATCCAGCGCACCCGTGACGCATACAACGGGGACGCCGATCGGCAGTCGATGCTGTGGCGAAGCACCGCGATACAGCTCCGGGTCCGCGTCGAACGGAACGCCGAACAGATCCTCGATGAAACTGATCCGTCGTCCACGCTCGCCTGCCGACGCCAGATCGAGTGCGGCAGCCTGGGCGATGACCCGTTCAGGTCTGGTGAACGTGTCCCTCTCCCCCGCCAGCCACACTGCAAGATGTCCGCCGGCCGAATGCCCGAGCAGGCGAATCTGATTCAGATCCAATTCGGCCGAGGACTTCGCGGCCACCAGTCCGGGGATCTCGTCGTACGCCGTTTTCACGTCGACGGACATCTCCGGCCAACCACCGCCCGCTCCGAGGCGGCGGTATTCGATGTTCCACACCGCGACACCGTGCCGCGCGAGTTCGACGGCAAATGCGGTGCCCAGAGTCAATCCGTACTGCCCGCTCCAGAAACCGCCGTGGATCTGCATGACGATCGGGATCGGGCCGTCAGCGACTCCGTCGGGAACGTAGAGATGCCCGAACTGCTGCTCGTGTCGGCCGTACGGAATCTTGAATCGAGGCACCGAGGAAATCTATCTCAGGCAAGAGCGCTGCCTGCGGCCCAGTCTGCCCACGAGAGGGTCCAGTCGCCGTTCTGCCACACCTCCAGCGGAGCGCCGCCGGTGTTCTTGATCTCGACGACATCTCCCGGCTGCGAGAAATCGAAGAACCATTTGGCGTTGGCCGCACTGAGATTGAGGCAACCGTGCGAGGTGTCGGTGTTTCCCTGCGCCCAGACGGTGCTCTCCAACTCGTGAAGATAGATACCGTCCGTGCTGATGCGGGTGGCCCAGTTGATGGATTCCTTGTAGCCCAGGCGCGAGTTGATCGGCAGACCGTAGGTCGACGAATCCATGATGACGGGATTGGCCTTGTCCATCACGGTGTACGTGCCGGGCTGGGTCCAGAACGAGAGCGTCGTGCCGCCGATCGTTTCGGTGCCGCCCATTCCCATCGAGGTCGGCATTTCCTTGATCACCTGACCGTTTTCGTAGACGGTCACCATCTTGGTGTTGTCGTCGGCGACAGAGACGTGGGAATCGCCGATCTTGAAGGACACGGTGTCGTCCTGCTGGCCGTACAGTCCGTTGCCGAGCTGCTTGCCGTAGATGTTCGCGTTCACCGAGACCGTCGTCCCCGGTGCGTAGTAGTTCTGCGGTCGCCAGTGAACGTTCTGACCGTCGACCCAGTACCACGATCCCTGTACGGGCGGATTGGTGGTGACCAGCAGAGACTTCTCGGCCGCGGCCTTGTCACCGATCAACTCGTCGAAATGAACGGCGACGACGGTGCCGACACCGTACGTGCCACCGTCCGAAATCGAGGCGCCACCGGTGGTGTTGATGTACGCGCGGGTCTGATTACTCGGCGCGACGGTGGTCAGCGTCGTGTTCTTGGTCGTGGCAACACCATTCGCGTCGACGGCGTCGACGACCAACTTGTAGGTCTTGCCGTACCCGAGTGGCTCGCTCGGCTTCCAGGACGTCTTGTCCGGCGTCGTGATACCGGCGACTTCCTTACCTTCGGGATTGGTCAGCGCGACGGTCGTCAGTGTTCCCTTCGCGACCTGGACCTCGATGGGGTCGAGTGGACTCACCGGGGTCCCGCCGTCCGCCGGCGTGACGGTGACGAGAGCCTCGCTGGTCGGTGTAGTGGTGACGGCACTGCTGGAGGAACCCGGATCGTCTCCCGTGGAGACTGTGCACCCCGCGACGAGCATCATCGCCGCCACGGCACACACCGCTCCAACGATTCGCATATGCGCACGTGACAACATCTGGCCTCCTGAAATCCCCGAACCAACTCACGCCGAAGGCGACCCCCGACGTCCTTACGATAGTGCGCAAATCTGACACTTCGCTGAGCGCCGGATCCGATTCAGCCCGGGATCACAGCACGATCAGTGCAGTGGCCGTGGTCCCCAGCGATCGGTCAGCACTCCGATCGCGCCCAGAGCAACAGCCCCCGCGGTCGACGTGCGCAGGACCGTCGGGCCGAGAAGCACCGGAGTGGCCCCGGCCTCCGACAACGCACTGATCTCCGAATCGTCCAGCCCACCTTCGGGACCGACAACCAGAAATACCTCGTCCGCGCTCGCCAGCGGCAAGCCGGCCAACGGCGTCGTCGCCGATTCGTGAAGCACCGCAACCACAGCGCCGCGGGTAACGGCGTCGCGAACCAACGCGATCACCGCCGGCGTCTTGTGCAGTTCCGCAATCTCCGGAACGAACGCACGTCTGGACTGCTTTGCCGCAGACACCGCCGCACTTCGCCAGCGAGCGACGCCCTTGGCGAGCTTCGGGCCCTCCCATTTGGCGACACAACGCAGGGACTGCCACGGAATCACGGCGTCGATCCCCGCCTCGGTAGCAAGTTCGACAGCCAACTCGGAGCGCTCGGCCTTCGGAAGTGCCTGAACCAGGGTCACCAACGGCTTGGGCTGCTCGAGAACCTGAACGTCACTGACCAACAGTTCCAGGCGATCCTTGCCGACACTCGTCACCTCGGCGTCGGCTACCCGGCCACGACCGTCGGCCAACACCAATCGCTCGCCGACGCCGATCCGGCGGACAGTGGCCGCGTGGCGACCCTCCTGCCCGTCCAGAACTGCGATTTCACCGACGCCGGGAACCGGGTCGAGAAAGAAGACCGTTGCGGCCACCGTCAGCGGCCGCTGAATGCTTCGCGAAGACGCGAGAACAGTCCACCGCTGTTCTGCGAGGCCGTCGAGACAACCTCGGCCTCGTCACGATCGCGGAGCAGCTTGAATTCCTTGAGCAGCTTGGACTGCTTGTGATCGAGACGGCTCGGGATGACCACCTCGAGGTGAGCGTGCACGTCGCCGCGCACTCCCGACCGCAGTTTCGGCATGCCATGACCGCGAAGAACAGCAACGTGTCCGGGCTGGGTGCCTGGCTCGATGGTGATTTCCTTCGGGCCGTCGATGATGGTGTCGACGGTGACAGTGGTACCGAGTGCAGCGTCGACCATGGGAACGCGGATGGTGCAGTGCAGGTCTTCACCGTCTCGAACGAAGACGTCGTGCTGCTGCTCGACGATCTCGACGTAGAGGTCGCCGGGGTGTCCGCCGCCGGGGCCGACTTCACCCTGCGCGGTCAAACGGATGCGCATGCCACCGGCGACGCCCGCCGGGACCTTCACCGTGATGTCGCGCTTGGCCCGAACTCGGCCGTCGCCGCCACACTTGTGGCAGGGATCCGGGATGGTCTCACCGGCACCGCGGCACGTCGGGCAGGGACGCGAAGTCATGACCTGGCCGAGGAACGAGCGCTGGATGGACTGAACTTCGCCGGCACCGTTGCAGGTCTCACAGCGGACAGGCTTGGAGTCGCCGTTGGTTCCCGCGCCGGTGCAGCTGTCGCACAGAATGGCCGTCTCGACGGTCACGTGCTTGCTGACTCCCGTCGCACATTCCGCGAGGGTCAGCTTGGTGCGAAGCAACGAGTCGGCTCCGGGCTGAACACGACCGCGCGGGCCACGACCTGCACCGCCACCGCCGCCGAAGAATGCTTCGAAGACGTCGCCGAGGCCACCGCCACCGAATCCGCCGCCGAAGCCACCACCGCCGCCGCCGCCGGACTCGAGTGGGTCTCCGCCGAGATCGACGATGCGACGCTTCTCCGGGTCGGTCAGGACCTCGTAGGCCGTCGAGATCTCCTTGAACTTGGCCTGCGCCGCCTCGTCAGGGTTGACGTCCGGGTGCAGTTCGCGTGCCAGCTTGCGGTAAGCGCGCTTGAGCTCCTGGTCTGTCGCGTTCTTGTCGACGCCGAGCAATCCGTAGTAATCCCGTGCCACGTTGAGTCTCTCGTCCTTCTCTTACTTCTAGGTTTTCCTCAGTCCTCGCGAGGAGGCGTGCCGACGAATGTCGACGTCCGTCATCGCTCGGAGAGAACTTCGCCGATGTATCTGGCAACGGCGGCAACCGATGCAATTGTTCCCGGATAGTCCATCCGAGTGGGTCCGAGCACACCGACACCACCGAAAACGGTACCGGCCGCGCCGTAGCCAGTCGAAATCACGGAGGTTCCGCGCATCTGTTCGACCTGCGTCTCTTCACCGATCTGAACGGTGACCGTGCCGGAATTCTGCGTCGCAGCGAGCAGTTTGAGGACCACTACCTGCTCTTCCAGTGCTTCGAGCACTGCGCGCAGTGAACCGGGGAAGCCAGCCAGACCGGAGAAATCGGCGGCGTTGCGCGTGAGGTTGGAGGTCCCGCCCAGGACGAGGCGATCTTCCGGATGTTCGACCAGGGTCTCGACGAGAACCGTTGCCGACCGGATCACGGCGTCGCGTAGGTCGGCCGGTGACTCGTCGGCCAGTTCCGCGACGGCAATCGACGCGGCGGCCAGACGCTTGCCTTCCAGGGCACCGCCGAGAAGCGTGCGCAACCGGGAAAGGTCTTCGTCTTCGAGGACGTCACCGAGCTCGACGATTCGCTGATCGACGCGGCCGGAATCGGTGATGAGAACGAGGAGCAGACGCGCGGGCGTCAGCGCGACCACCTCGAGGTGCCGAACCGACGACGCGGACAACGACGGGTACTGGACGACGGCGACCTGACGGGTCAGTTGCGCCAGCAGTCGCACACCGCGACGCAGAACGTCGTCGAGGTCGACCCCCGACTCCAAGAACTCCAGGATCGCTCGACGCTCCGGCCCGGACATGGGCTTGACGTCGGCGATGCGATCGACGAATTCGCGGTATCCCTTGTCGGTGGGGACGCGCCCGGAACTGGTGTGAGGTTGGGCGATGTAGCCCTCGGCCTCGAGGAATGCCATGTCGTTGCGCACCGTGGCGCTCGACACTCCGAGGTTGTGACGCTCGACCAGGGCCTTGGATCCCACCGGGTCCTGGGTGGAGACGTAATCGGCCACGATTGCACGTAAGACCTCGAAACGCCTGTCGTCGGTACTCGACATCGTTGCCACCTCCGTTTCCTGAACAGAACGAACACCGACATTTACACATCGGTTCCCACTGGCAGTCTAATCGCCCGAGCGCCAGAGACGGCTGTTGCCCTTACTGTGGAGTGAGATCGGCGAAAGGTCGATCGCACAACCATGGACAAGGCGGCACATGATCTTCAAAGGCGTGATGGACGGCAAACCGTATCCCGATCACGGACTGTCTCTACGCGACTGGTCGAAGTTCCCTCCACGTCAGGTTCGACTCGACGAGATCGTGACCACCACGAAGGTCCTCGAACTCGATCGCCTGCTGTCGGAGGACTCGACCTTCTACGGCGATCTGTTCCCTCACGCAGTGCAGTGGCGCGGCACTCTCTACCTCGAAGACGGCCTGCACCGAGCGGTACGCTCGGCCCTGCGAAACCGCGTCGTGCTGCACGCGCGTGTCTTCGACTTCGACGCGATGCCCGGTGTCATCGAGGGCGTCCGCTGACGCTCACGCGGCTCAGGCGCCGAGACTCAACCGACGAACGCGAGCAATGCGGGATTCGTCTGCCCCGGCCAGGTTCCGGTGAGCGTCGCCGAGCCTGACACTCGGTCTGCGTCGATCACTCTCACCACGGTCAATTCCAGATCTCCCGCGCTGACGATCGTGTCGGTGCCGACTGTCGAGCAGGTCACGGATTCGACTGCCGGTACCGATGCGCCGGCCGTACCGCTGCCTACTACGTGAGCCGTCACCGGGATGTGATCGGCGGTGTCGGCGAAAACCAGATCGACTCCGGCCCCACCGGTCAGAATCGCGGTTGCCACCGCGCTCACGTAGACCGGATCGCAGCACGCGTCGTACACCCACCGCTCGCCGAGTACCGAATGATCCATGGTCGCGATCAACGCATTCTCCGCCCCGTCCAGCGGAGCGCCACGATACGTGAGCGGGACCTGAAGAAATCGTCCGTCGGCCGAGCGCATCAGGTGCGTCTCGATTCCGACCTCACCGTCCGGGTCGTCGAAACGATAGGCGTCGACGCGTTCGAGCGACGAACAGTCGACCGACCCGATCCATGGCTGCTTCGGCACCCACGCTCGGAGCAGGTCGTTCTTGGACGGATTCAACTGCGCACGATGAATGATGGCCACCGCGGTAACGGTACGCGGCAAAGGATGGTGGCGCGTCAGGTCAGGATCGTGCGGATCACCGCATCGGCAAGTAGACGACCACGGTCGGTGAGAACCACGTGATCGTTCTCGATCACGGCCAACCCGTCGACTACCACCTGTTCAGCCGAAAGTCGTTCGGATGCAGACAGTTCCGACAACGGAAGTCCCGTCCGCAACCGTGCGGTCAACATGACGCGCTCCATGTGTTCGTCCTCGGGGGTCAGTTCTTCACTGCCGCCGACGGGAAGTTCACCGAGGGCCAACTGTTCCGCGTACCGCGCCGGGTGCTTGACGTTCCACCACCGCACTCCGCCGACGTGACTGTGCGCGCCCGGACCGGCGCCCCACCAGTCACCGCCGTCCCAGTATCCGAGGTTGTGACGGCAGCGGGTGTCACCGGAGTCCGAGGTTTCCGCCTTTGCCCAGTTGGAGACCTCGTACCACTGCAAGCCTGCCTCGGACAGGCGTGAATCGATTCGTTCGTATCGCGAGGCCAGCACGTCGTCGTCCGGGGCGGGCAATTCGCCGCGTCGAACTTTTCGAGCCATGGCGGTGCCGTCCTCGACGATCAGCGCATAGGCCGAGACGTGGTCGACGTCGGCCGAGAGAACCGCATCGAGCGAGGCGTCCAGATCTTGGTCGCGCTCCCCCGGCGTTCCGTAGATCAAATCCAAGTTCACGTGCGAAAAACCAGCTGCACGAGCCTCTTTCGCGGCCGCAACGGCGCGGCCGGGAGTGTGCGTGCGGTCGAGGATCTTCAGAACGTGCTGGGCGGCAGACTGCATACCGAGGGAAATCCGAGTGAATCCGGCACTGCGGAGAGCACCGAAGAATTCCGGCGACGTCGATTCGGGGTTCGATTCCGTCGTCACTTCGGCGCCGGACGCCAGGCCGAAGCTGCTCCGCACCGCCGACAGCACGTCCGACAACCCGTCGCCGCCGAGCAGCGACGGCGTTCCACCGCCCACGAACACTGTCTCCGCTGCCGGGGCGCCCGTCATCTCGGCCGCGAGATCGAGTTCGCGTCGCAGGCCCTCCAACCACGACTGCGGCGAGGCCGAGGTTCCGAGCTCACCGGCTGTGTAGGTGTTGAAATCGCAGTACCCACACCTGGTGGCACAGAACGGGACGTGGATGTAGATCCCGAACGGCCGTTTCCCGACACCCTCGAGCGATCGCGCGGGCAAGGCGAAGGGCGTCGCCTCGCTCTGTCGAGTGGGAGTCGTGCTGGTGGCATTCACGCCTCCAGTGTCCCAGCATCCGGAACGCACACCTATTCAGCCTGCGATGCAGGTCGGCGCGTGGCCTGAACTCGATATTTCCCCCGTTTTTCGTGGAAATATACGCCCGAGTCGGAATTATCGAGTTGACGTGGCACAATGGTCCGCATGACCGGACTCGGAGTGCGACTTGTGGCGCGTCGCCATGTCGACTTCAAGCGTGTGTGCAGCTCGTCGTGTCTGCACCTGTGTAGCTGTTGATCTTTCACTGATCTTCCAGCCTTTCCCGCTCATCTCCATCTGCTTCGCCAAAACACTCTCTGCAGAGACATGCCTTTTCAGGGACATGCCTTTTCAGGGACGCAGCTTCTCCAGCTGTTCGTTTTCGTGAGCACACCTGCCGGCCGCGAGCTTTCCGAGACCGAGGACAGCCCCCTCGATTTCCGACACGGACCGGTGCGTCCCGATCAGACACCGCCACAGTTCGTCGAAAGTGCGTGCCGCGTGCCGATCAACCGCCCAGATCCAGGAGTTCATCGATGACGTCGACCACCGACGCCGCCACACCCGCCGATTCGGCAGCACCCGCCGAAGCCCGGCCTGCACGCGCTGCGCGTCCCGCCAAGCGTCGCGCCGAAGGTCAGTGGGCCCTCGGTTACCGCGAGCCGCTCAACGCCAACGAGCAGGCCAAGAAGGACGACAACCCGCTCAACGTTCGGGCCCGCATCGAGAACATCTACTCCAAGCAGGGCTTCGACAGCATCGACAAGGGCGACCTTCGCGGCCGCTTCCGCTGGTGGGGTCTCTACACCCAGCGCGAAGAAGGCTACGACGGCACCTTCACCGGCGACGAGAACATCGACCTGCTCGAAGCCAAATACTTCATGATGCGCGTGCGTTGCGACGCCGGCGCTCTCAACGTCGAGCAGCTGCGCACCATCGCCGGCATCTCGAAGGAATTCGGCCGGAACACCGCCGACCTGTCCGACCGCGAAAACGTCCAGTTCCACTGGATCGAAGTCGAGAACGTCCCGGAGATCTGGAAGCGCCTCGAAGCCGTCGGGCTCAAGACCACCGAAGCATGCGGTGACTGCCCCCGCGTCGTCCTCGGTTCTCCCCTGGCCGGCGAATCGCTCGACGAGGTCCTCGATCCCACCCCGGCGATCGACGAGATCGTGCGCCGCTACATCGGCGACCCCAAGTACTCCAACCTGCCGCGCAAGTTCAAGACCGCCATCTCCGGTCAGCAGGACGTCGTTCACGAGATCAACGACATTGCCTTCATCGGCGTGAACCACCCCGAGCACGGCCCGGGCCTCGACCTCTGGGTCGGCGGCGGACTGTCCACCAACCCGATGCTGGCGCAGCGCGTCGGCGCCTGGATTCCGCTCGACGAGGTCCCCGATGTCTGGGAAGGTGTCGTCTCGATCTTCCGTGACTACGGCTACCGTCGTCTGCGCGCGAAGGCAAGGCTCAAGTTTCTCATCAAGGACTGGGGGATCGAGAAGTTCCGCGAGGTTCTCGAGACCGAGTACCTGAAGCGCCCGCTCATCGACGGCCCCGCGCCGGAGAAGCCCAAGCGCCCGATCGATCACGTCGGCATCCAGAAGACCCGCAACGGCCACAACGCAGTCGGTTTCGCTCCGATCGCCGGCCGCGTCTCGGGAGACATCCTGGCTCAGGTCGCCGACGCCGCCGAGAAGGCCGGCAGCGACCGGATCCGCTTCACGCCGTACCAGAAGCTGATCATCCTCGACGTCGCAGACGAGACGCTCGAGCCGCTCATCGCCGATCTCGACGCGCTGGGCCTTCCCGCCCGTCCGTCGCACTGGCGCAAGAACCTGATGGCCTGCTCCGGCATCGAGTTCTGCAAGCTCTCGTTCGCCGAGACCCGCAAGCGTTCGCAGGTGCTCGTGCCCGAACTCGAGCAGCGTCTCGCCGACATCAACAGCCAGCTCGACGTGCCGATCACCATCAACATCAACGGTTGCCCCAACTCCTGCGCTCGCTCGCAGATCGCCGACATCGGCTTCAAGGGCCAGCTCGTCGACGACGGTGAGGGGAATCAAGTCGAGGGTTTCCAGGTTCATCTGGGAGGCAGCCTCGGATTCGACAGCGCCTTCGGACGCAAGCTGCGCCAGCACAAGGTCACCAGCGTCGAGATGGGTGACTACATCGACCGCGTCGTACGTCAGTTCGTGAAGAACCGCAACGAAGGTGAACGGTTCGCCGAATGGGCAGTGCGCGCAGACGAAGGAGATTTGCGATGACAGTGGACATTTCGCGAGCAACTGCCGACGAGCTTCGGTCCATCGCCGAGCGCGGTGCCGTGGAACTCGACGGCGCCAGCGCACAGGAACTGTTGCAGTGGACCGAGGACACGTTCGGTGACCGGGCGAGCGCAGCGACGGGGGATCGTAGCGGTTACATTGTTGCGTCGAACATGCAGGATGGGGTGCTGGTTCACCTTGCCGCACAAGTTCATCCGGGCGTCGACGTACTCTTCCTCGACACCGGCTACCACTTCCCCGAGACCATCGGCACGCGTGACGCGGTCGAGCAGGTCTACGGCGTCAACGTCATCAATGCACGCGCGCTGGCAAGCGTCGCCGAGCAGGACGTCGCCGAGGGCAAGGATCTGTTCGCCCGTGATCCCAACCGCTGCTGCGCATTGCGCAAGGTCGCACCCCTCAAGCAGACACTGTCCGGCTACAGCGCGTGGGTGACCGGCATCCGCCGCGTCGAAGCGCCCACCCGCGCCAACGCTCCCCTGATCTCCTTCGACGAGGCCTTCGGACTCGTGAAGATCAACCCGATCGCTCCGTGGTCGGACGAGGAGATGCAGAACTACATCGACACCAATTCCATCCTCGTCAATCCTCTTGTCGACGAGGGCTATCCGTCCATCGGCTGCGCACCCTGCACCAGCAAGCCAGCCCCCGGCAGCGATCCGCGTAGCGGTCGTTGGGCCGGTGCCTCCAAGACAGAATGCGGGTTGCACGCATCATGACAGTTGACTTGACACTTTCACGTCCTCAGCTCGACGGCACACAGTTCGATACTCTCGACGCCCTCGAGTCCGAAGCGATCCACATCTTCCGAGAGGTGGCCGGCGAGTTCGAACGCCCGGTCATTCTCTTCTCGGGCGGTAAGGACTCCACCGTGCTGCTGCATCTGGCGATCAAGGCCTTCTGGCCTGCGCCGCTGCCGTTCACCCTGCTGCACGTCGATACCGGCCACAACCTGCAGGAAGTTCTCGACTTCCGCGACCACGTCGTGGCGAAGTACAACCTGCGCCTGCACGTGGCGAGCGTCGAGGAGTACATCGCGGACGGTCGCCTCACCGAGCGCCCCGACGGTATTCGCAACCCGCTGCAGACCGTTCCGTTGCTGGACGCGATTTCCGAGAACCGCTTCGACGCCGTCTTCGGTGGCGCTCGCCGCGACGAGGAGCGCGCCCGCGCCAAGGAGCGAATCTTCTCGCTGCGCAACGCTTTCGGCCAGTGGGATCCCAAGAAGCAGCGCCCGGAACTGTGGAACCTCTACAACGGTCGCCACTCCCCCGGCGAGCAGGTGCGCGTCTTCCCGCTCAGCAACTTCACGGAGCTGGACATCTGGCGTTATATCGCTCGCGACAACGTCGAACTCGCCAGCATCTACTACGCCCACCAGCGTCCGGTGTACCAGCGCGACGGCATGTGGATGACCCCCGGAGTCTGGGGTGGTCCGGCTGACGGCGAAGAGCTGCAGACCCTTTCGGTGCGTTACCGCACCGTCGGCGACGGTTCGACCACCGGCGCTGTTCTCTCCGATGCGGCTGACAACGAAGCGATTCTCGCCGAGGTTGCAGCATCACGTTTGACCGAGCGCGGCGCGACCCGTGGCGACGACCGAGTTTCCGAAGCGGCCATGGAAGACCGCAAGCGAGAGGGCTACTTCTGATGAGCGATCTGCTCAGACTGGCAACTGCCGGCAGTGTCGACGACGGAAAGTCCACCCTCGTGGGCCGCCTGTTGTACGACACGAAATCCGTTCTCGCCGACCAGATCGACGCCGTGACCCGGGCGTCGGTGGACCGCGGTCTCGACACCCCTGACCTCTCACTGCTGGTGGACGGTCTGCGCGCCGAGCGTGAGCAGGGCATCACCATCGACGTGGCGTACCGCTACTTCGCGACCCCCAAGCGCACCTTCGTGCTGGCCGATACACCGGGCCACGTGCAGTACACCCGCAACACGGTGTCCGGTGCCTCGACGGCTCAGCTCGTGATCCTGCTGGTCGATGCCCGCAAGGGTGTCATCGCGCAGACTCGTAGGCACGCAGCGGTTCTGGCGTTGCTCGGTGTCCCGAAGCTCGTGCTCGCCGTGAACAAGATCGACCTCGTCGAGAACCCGGAAGAGGTCTTCACCTCGATCTCCGCCGAGTTCAACGAACTCACCAGCTCACTGGGCTGGGCAAGCGAAGACGTCGTCGAGATCCCGGTGTCGGCACTGCACGGTGACAACGTCGCCATCCGCTCCGACAAGACCCCGTACTACACCGGCCCCACGCTGATCGAGCACCTCGAGTCGATTCCGGTCGACGCCGAGCCGCATCGCGTCGGCCTGCGCTTCCCGGTGCAGTACGTGATCCGCCCCCGCACCGCCGAGTTCCTCGACTACCGGGGATACGCCGGTCAGGTCGCTGCCGGTTCCGTCGTACCCGGCGACGAAGTGGTGATCCTGCCTTCGGGTACGCGCACCACCGTTACTCGTATCGACACGGCCGACGGTGAACTGGATGTCGCCCACGCGGGACGCAGTGTCACACTGATCCTGGCCGACGACGTCGACGTATCCCGCGGCGACACCATCGCCTCGCCGTCTGACGCACCCGAGCCGATCGGCGAATTCGACGCCACCGTCTGCTGGCTGGCCGAGAAGCCGCTGCGCCCCGGTGCACGCTTGCTGCTCAAGCACGGCACGCGCACGACGCAGGCCATCGTCGGCAGCTTGGTGGAGCGATTCAACGAGCAGGATCTCACCACGGATCAGGGCCCGGAAACGCTCGAGCTCAACGAGATCGGCAAGATCTCGATCCGGGTGGCCGAGCCGATCGTGGCCGACGACTACGCCGTCAATCGCCACACCGGCAGCTTCCTGCTGATCGATCCCGCCGGTGGAAACACTCTCGCCGCAGGCCTCGTCGGCGACGTCATTTCCGCTGTCGAATTGGGCGAGCGCGTCTAGACGATGGTTCCGCTCATTGCTGTTGCTCACGGCAGCCGTGATCCCCGTTCTGCTCGGGTGATCACGGCTGCCGTAGCGGCTCTTCGTGAAGCCCGGCCAGACCTCGATGTCCGGCTGGCGTTTCTCGATCTCAATGCACCGTCCATCGATCAGGTCCTGGACGGAGTTGCACACGACGGCCATACTCACGCCGTTGTTGTTCCGATGCTGCTGGGCAACGCCTTCCATGCTCGGGTAGATCTGCCGGGACTCTTGGCCGCTGCCGCGGTACGCCACCCCCAACTGACCGTGTTCCAAGCAGACGTACTGGGTCGCGATGCTCGGCTGATCGAAGCGGTGCGCGAGCGAATTCTCGAAGCAGGTGCACGGCCGGATGATCCGTCGGTCGGTGTCGCTCTCGCGGCAGTCGGCTCGTCCGACGCGCGCGCCAATGCCGCGACCTCAGAATTGGCCTCCACGCTTCTGACCGGAACCAACTGGTCGGGTGTTCGAATCTGTTTCGCCACGTCTGCGGAACCGACAGTTGCCCAGGCGATCTCCGCTCTCGAGCAGGACGGCGCAGAACGCGTTGTCGTCGCACCGTGGTTCTTGGCTCCCGGCCTGCTGACCGATCGACTCAGCGCTGCCGCAGCAACGGCGTGTCCGCGCGCGCGTTTCGCCGACACGATCGGTGGGCACTCTCTACTGATCGAAACGATGATCGACCGTTACCGACAAGTCGCTGATGCACTACCCGACCGTCTGGTCCGCTCCGCCTGATCCGGTTTCACAGGCCGTTATCAGATTGTTACCGTAGTGTTGGATCTGTCCAGCCCGCGAAGGTACCTCCTTCGCCTGCGAAACAGATCTTTGGGTGCAATCCCCTCAGAGCGCCGCGAGAGGGAACACCATCACTCACAATCTTCGCCTCGGCACAGCCGGCATCGCATGGGTCCTGTCGGTGCTTTACCTGCTTGTCGAAATCTTCACGGCCGGAGCCTGGAAGACGCCGTACAGCTTCGCGCGTGACTCCATCAGTTCACTGGGTGTGACGACATGCAGCGTGGATTCGTGTTCGCCGATGCACGACGTCATGAACGCGGCTTTCATGATCCTCGGTGCGCTCACCATCCTCGGTGCGGCCTTGCTACACAAGTACATTCCGGACGGTCGTGCGAAGAAGTGGATTCTCGGTCTTGCCGTCGTCGTTGCATTGAGCACCGCGGCTACCGGACTCTTCCCGGCCAACGACGGGACCTTCGTTCACTGGACCGCAGTACTTCCAGGCTTCGTCGCCCGTCATGCCGTACTCGTACTCATGGCAATTCAGTTCTGGAAGCACAGCAAGTGGATCGCAGTGTGGTCAGGACTGTGCGCAGCAACCGGAATCGTCGGCGCCGTACTGCTTCTCGGACGAACCCTCACCTTCGGCTTGGGTGAACGCCTGACGCTGTACCCACTACCGATGTGGATGGCTGTCACCGGCGTCGCAGCTCTGCTCGCGTTGATGCGCCGAACCGTGTTGAAGAACGTGGAACTGACACTGCCTGGTAACGGATTCATCACCGCTCTGTTGTCGTTGCGCCCGCGTCGATCTCGCGCAGCGGTACCTACCGACGTTCTCGCCCCACGGGAGCTGACCAGTTTGTAGCGAACCTGGGGTGAGCAGGGACACACTGGTAGGGAGGCGACGCGAGGAGACTTCCATGACCAGTGCATCTGTTCGACACGGAATCGTGGCCGGTATCGACGGCTCGGCAAGCGCGGTCAATGCCGCGAGGTGGGCAGCCTCGGCTGCAAAGAGATTCGACGAACCACTGCGGCTGACCCACGTGCTGCCAGGACAACCCGAGTCCGGTGGCGGTACCAACGTCACCGACGAAGAGATGTTCGACCACCACCTTCGCGTCGAGGGTGCCAAACTTCTCGACGAGGCCGAGGACGCCATCCGCGATGACCACACCGACGTCACCATCGAACGCGGCCTCGTGACCGGCACTCCCGCAACCACACTCGTCGAGCTGTCGAAATCCGCCCGCATCGTTGCGCTGGGTCAGGCGGGTACGAGCGAGATGCAATCGGTGTTTCTCGGGTCCGACACCATTCGGGTGGTCAACCGGGCACACTGTCCCGTGGCTGTCTTCCGCGGCAACGGTGATCACGCGACAGCCGACACCAGGCCCATCGTCGTCGGCGTCGACGGAAGCAAGCTCAGTGAACTAGCCGTGGCACACGCTTTCGAGTTTGCCGCGTTCCTCGGCGCACCGTTGGTTGCGGTCCACACGTGGAACGAGCACGCCTCGCTGGGCGGGTATTCCGAAGCCAGGCGCTTCGTGGACTGGGGGCCGTACGAGCAGCACGAGCACGCTCTGTTGTCCGAGTGCCTCGCCGGGTGGACGGAGAAGTACCCCGACGTCGACGTCACCCGCAGTGTCCAACGCAGCGGACCGATGAAAGCGCTGCTCGAGCATTCGGCGGAGGCGCAACTCGTAGTCGTCGGCAGCCATGGCCGCAGCCCATTCATGGCGTCGATCGTCGGATCGACCAGTCAGAGCCTGATCCACCACGCCCAGTGCCCGGTCCTCGTCTGCCGCGAGGGCTGAACTCGTTTCGCTGTTGCCCGACCCCCCGGTTCTGAGCGAACGGCACGTTCGGCGCCATCAGGAGACCGAAAGTGCCGTTCGCTCAGCTATGGGTGGGGGTAGAACTGGGCAATCAGGGCGAGCGGGTCATACCTGGCCGACGACACTCACCGTGACCGGCTCCTGCACCGGCGTCGACACCGGAGTCTCCGGCAGATCCGGCACCCGGGTTGCCCGGGCGTACACCGTCTCCCCCGCCTCGAGGTGCAGCGCTGCACTGTCACCGCGCGTGACCTGAGCCGAGAAGAGCTCGCCCGTTGCCTCGTTGCGCAGGTCCACTCGAACCTCGAAGCCGAGGTAGACGACGCGCTCGACGGTGGCGCGTGTGACGCCCAGGGACTCGGCCGTTCCGGACTCCTGAGCGAGAGCCATGCTCGGATCGCGGCCGAGGCGGATGTCGTGCGGACGAACCAGCTGCCCGTTGAGCTTCGCGACGGATCCGAGGAAGGACATCACGAAGTCGTTGGACGGGCGGTCGTACAGGTCGGCTGGTTCGCCGATCTGCTCGATCCGACCCTTGTTCAGCACCGCGATACGGTCTGCCACGTCGAGAGCCTCCTCCTGGTCGTGGGTGACCAGAACGGTGGTGACGTGCACCTCGTCGTGCAGACGACGCAACCAGGTGCGCAGGTCGGCACGAACCTTCGCGTCGAGCGCGCCGAAGGGCTCGTCGAGCAGAAGCACCTGCGGGTCGACAGCCAGAGCGCGCGCCAACGCCATGCGCTGACGCTGACCACCGGACAGCTGCGCCGGGTACCGATGCTGAAAGCCGTCGAGGCCGACGATCCCCAGTAGTTCGTTGACCTTCTTCTCGATCTCCGGCTTCGGGCGCTTGCGGATCTTGAGCCCGAACGCCACGTTGTCCCGCACCGTCATGTGCTTGAACGCCGCGTAGTGCTGGAACACGAAACCGATGTCTCGCTTCTGCGGCGAGACGCCTGTGACGTCCTTGCCTGCGATGGTGATGGTTCCCGAATCGAGTTCTTCGAGCCCTGCGATCGAACGCAGCAACGTCGACTTTCCCGAGCCACTGGGCCCGAGCAATGCCGTCAACGAACCCGAGGGAATGTTGACTGTCACGTCGTCGAGCGCCGCGAAATCACCGTAGTTCTTGCGGGCCCCGGTCACTGTGATCATGTGGTGCTCCTCTTACGGTCCAGCAGCGTCATCAGCAACAGGACAATGATGGCGATGCCCATCAGCAGCGTTGCCGCCGAATACGCACCAAAGGTGTTGTGGTCGTCGATGTATCGCGAATGCACCAGCAATGTCAGTGTCTGAGATACCCCGGGGAAGCCGGAAGAGACCATGATGACTGCGCCGAATTCACCGAGCGAACGCGCCACCGTCAACACGATTCCGTATGTCAGGCCCCAGCGGATCGCGGGCAAGGTGATCCGCCAGAACGTCTGCCAGCCCGAGGCACCGAGCGTCGCGGCAGCTTGTTCCTGCTCGTCGCCGATCTCGTGAAGTACAGGTTCGACTTCCCGGACGACGAAGGGCAGCGTCACGAAAATCGTCGCGATCACCATGCCGGGCAAACCGAAGATGACCTTGAACCCCAACGATTCGATGCCGCCGAACCAACCGTTTGCACCCCACAGAAGGATCAACGACACACCGACGACGACGGGCGAGACTGCGAAGGGCAGGTCGACCACCGACTGCAGTACGCCCCGCCCCGGGAAACGCCCACGCACGAGCGCCAGAGCCGTGACCACACCGAACACGACGTTGATCGGGACCACGATCGCCACGATGATCAGCGAAAGATTCAGCGCGGAGATCGCTGCTGGCGTCGTGATCGATTCGAGGAACGGGCCGATTCCATTTTCGAACGTTCGCGTGAGGATCACGCCGATCGGCACGACCAACAACACGAACAGGTAGACGAGAGCGATGGTCCGCAGACCGATCTTCGATCCTCTGGACACATTCATCGGGAACTCTCCTCACGTCGCTGTCCCCGCGAAGCGAAGATTCGCAGGACGAACAGCGTCACGAATGCGATGGCCAGCAACGCTACTGAGACAGCAGCGGCGTTGGTAGGCCGATCGATCTCGATCTGCTGCTGAATGAACTGCGACGTCATCTGCGTCACGCGCGGAATGTTGCCGCCGATCAGGACGACCGAACCGTATTCACCGATCGCGCGGGCGAACGCGAGTCCCGCGCCGGAGATGACGGCAGGCGCCAGCGTCGGAAGGACGACCGAGCGGAAGATCGTCCAGTTGGAAGCGCCCAAGGACGCAGCGGCCTCCTCGACTTCGCGGTCGACCTCCATCAGCACCGGCTGCACCGAACGGACGACGAACGGCAAGGTCACGAAAGCCAGAGCCACGATCAGTCCGGGCTGGGTTGCGTTGAGGTGGATGTCGATCGGCGACTGCGGTCCGTAGAGGGACAGCAACACGATCGACGCCACGATCGTCGGCAGAGCGAACGGCAGGTCGATCATCGAGTTGACGATGCGCTTGCCCGGGAACTCGTCCCGGACCAGGACCCACGCGATGATCGTGCCCATCACGACGTTGATCAGTGCCACGATGATCGAGACGAACAACGTCACGCGCAGCGACGCCAAAGCAACGGGTGCGGTGACGGCGTCCCAGAATCCGGAGATCCCCTCGTCGAACGCGGTGGCGGTCAACGCGGCGAGCGGAAGCAGAACGATCACGGAGAGCCACAGGGTGGCCACTCCGATTCCGAGCGGCCCCACACTCCCCGTGACCCGCGCGAGTTTTCGCCGACGAGCCACGGGGGTGGGGTCGATAGTGTCAGTCACGTCAGTCTTACTTGGTCGCGTTGTCGTAGATCACTGCGATAGAACCGGTGTCCTTGGTGAACAGGGCACTGTCCACGGCCTTCCAGCCACCGAGGTCTGCGATCGTCCACAGCTTGGTCGGCTCGGGGAACTTGTCGGTGAACTTGGCAGCGACTGCGGGATCGACGGGACGGAATCCTGCCTCGGCCCAGAGCGTCTGGCCCTCGGTCGTGTACAGGTAGTCCTTGAACGCGGTCGCCTTGTCGAGGACCTTGCTGTTCGAGATCACGGCAACGGGGTTCTCGATCTTGAAGGTCGTGGGCGGGGTGACGTGCTCGACCGGGTCGCCGTTGCCTTCGATGAACAGTGCCTCGTTCTCGTAGCTGATCAGAACGTCACCGCTGCCCTGCAGGAAGGCTTCCGAAGCCTCGCGTCCCGACTTGGGCTGGATCTTGACGTGATCGTTGACCAGGGCGGTGACGTAGTCGAGACCCGCCTGCGGGTTCTTGCCACCGTCGCTCTTGGCGGCGTACGGCGCCAAGAGGTTCCACTTGGCCGAGCCGGAGCTGAACGGGTTCGGCGTGACGACCTCGAGGCCGGGCTGAAGCAGGTCGTCCCAGTCCTTGATGCCCTTCGGGTTCCCCGGACGCGTCACGATGGTGACTACCGATCCGAACGGAATTCCGTTGTAGGCGTCCTGGTTCCAGTTCTGATCGACCAGACCGGCATCGACCAGGCGGGTGATGTCGGGCTCGACGGAGAAGTTGACGAAGTCTGCCTCGGCGCCGTCCTTCACCTTGCGCGACTGGTCGCCCGAGGCGCCGTACGAAGGATTGAAGTTGACGTTCTTGCCCTCGTCGGTCGCCTGGAAGGCTGCGGTGAGCTTGTCGAAGCCGGGCTTCGGCACGGCGTAGGCGAACAGGTTGATCGTGCCGGCGCTACCGTCGCTGGCGGCGCTGTCACCACCCACGGTGTCGCTCGAGCCACCACTGCACGCTGTGAGTACCACGGCCCCCATGGTCGCGATAGCAGTGAGAAGTGTGCGGGAACGGCGTTTCATTGCAGATACCTTCCTGAAAGGACTGACAAACGAGGGTTGGTCAAACGACAAGTCCGAGACCTCTGGGGCTGATTCCATCGGGACGTTCAGACATGGAGAGCCGACGGGCAAAGAGCCCTGAATCGGGGGGGCGCGAGTTACACGCGGAGAAGTTCGAGTGGGGTGCGCAGCACCACCGAAGAGGTCGAACTCAGGAAATCAACAACAGGCGACGTCAGCGACGTCGAGCATGCCGACAGCAATCAACGCCAACTGGTGGCGGATTACGGGAGCTGTTGCTTCGGACACGCGGTGGACTTTAGCAGAGCACCGGCGACCGCTCTAATCGGGAGAACTAACGGGTGAGAAGCCACGCGACGATCACGAGGAGAATCAGGGCGATCAGGGCGAGAGTGACCCGTGAGCGGGGCATCAGCTTTCCTCTACTTCTCGAGAATTCCTACGCAACCAGCCGAAGAGCGGCAGAGCGAGCACGGCGGCCAACGCGCGATCCAGACCGATGGCCACCAGGCGGCACAGCGGAACGACGACGATCAGGACCAACGCGACCTGCGGGATGAACGGGAGCCCCGCCATCCACAGCTCGAAGCTGTCCCACCAATCCGCTATCCGTTCCACGCCAACACCCTATCCTTCGGGCGATACGGTCCCGACAGCGTGTGGATTGGACGTGTGTCGATTCTGGCCGGATGATGGCCGAATGAGTGCTGACGACGAAGTGGTGCAGACGATTCCTCCCGCCTCCACGGGTCACCATCGAAGCAACTTTCCCCCGATCGACGACTACGCGTTTCTTTCCGATTGCGAAACCTCGTGCCTGATTGCCCGTAACGGATCTGTCGAGTGGATGTGCGTTCCCCGCCCGGACTCCCCCAGCGTGTTCGGTGCCATCCTCGACCGCAGCGCAGGCCATTTCCGCATCGGCCCTTACGGCCAGAACGTGCCCGCGGCAAGACGCTATCTCCCGGGTGGACTGATCCTCGAGACCACCTGGCAGACCGAGACCGGCTGGCTCGTCGTCCGTGACGCCCTGGTTCTCGGCCCGTGGCACAACGTCGACAAGCGATCGAACACCCACAAGCGCACACCGACGGACTGGGATGCCGAACACACCCTTCTCCGTACGGTCAAATGTGTCAGCGGCACCGTCGAACTCGAGATGAGCTGCGAGCCCGCGTTCGACTATCACCGCGGCACGGCAAATTGGGAGTACACCGGAAAGGTCTACGAAGAGGCGACGGCAACGTGTCGCTCCGCAAAGCCTGGAGACCATCCCACTCTGCGCTTGACCACCGACCTACGACTGGGTCTGGAAGGTCGTGAGGCACGGGCCCGAACACGGCTGGTCGAAGGCGACAACGTCTACGTCGCGCTCTCGTGGTCGGATCTTCCCGCGCCGCAGACGTTCGACGAGGCCGCCGACAAGATGTGGCAGACATCCAAGTCGTGGCGCGAGTGGGTCACGATCGGCAAGTTCCCCGATCACCCGTGGCGCGGATACCTGCAGCGCAGTGCGCTCACACTCAAGGGCCTCACCTACGCACCGACCGGAGCCCTCCTCGCAGCTTCGACGACCTCGCTCCCGGAAACACCAGGCGGAGAACGTAACTGGGACTACCGCTACGCGTGGGTTCGCGACTCCACTTTTGCACTGTGGGGCCTCTACACGCTCGGGTTGGACCGTGAGGCCAACGACTTCTTCAACTTCATCTACGACGTGTCGAGTTCGGACAACGGTCAGCCGCACCCCTTGCAGGTGATGTACGGGATCGGCGGCGAGCGCACGCTCGAGGAATCCGAACTCAACCATCTGTCCGGCTACGACGGCGCCCGTCCGGTGCGTATCGGCAACGGGGCGTTCGATCAACAGCAGCACGACATCTGGGGCACCATGCTCGACTCGGTGTACCTCCACATCCGTACCCGCGAGCGTGTCCCCGAAGCACTGTGGCCTCTGCTCAAGAAGCAGGTCGAGGAAGCGATCAAGCACTGGCGCCAACCCGACCGCGGGATCTGGGAGGTGCGCGGTGAACCGCAGCACTTCACGTCGTCGAAGATCATGTGTTGGGTTGCACTCGATCGCGGTGCCAAGCTCGCAGAGATGCAGGGCGAGAAGAGCTTTGCGCAGCAATGGACGGCCATCGCGGACGAGATCAAGGCCGATATCCTTGCGCACGGAGTCGACTCGCGTGGAGTTCTGACGCAGCGCTACGGGCATGATTCACTCGACGCGTCGCTCCTGTTGGCGCCGCTGCTGCGCTTCCTGCCGGCCGACGACCCGCGTATCCGGGCGACAGTGCTGGCGATCGCCGACGAGCTCACCGAGGAGGGGCTGGTCCTGCGCTACCGCGTCGACACCACCGACGACGGATTGAGCGGCGAGGAGGGCACGTTCACCATCTGTTCCTTCTGGCTCGTCTCCGCCCTCGTCGAGATCGGCGAGCTGGATCGGGCAAAGCATCTCTGCGAGCGCCTGCTCGGGTTCGCGAGCCCGCTCAAGCTGTACGCGGAGGAGATCGACGCCCACACCGGTCGTCATCTGGGTAACTTCCCGCAGGCGTTCACACACCTGGCGCTGATCAACGCCGTGGTCCACGTGATCCGTGCCGAGGAAGCTGCCGAAGCCGGAGCTTTCCAGCCCGCGCACAACGCAACCTAGACCCCTGCTGTGCGCCTTTATTAACCGCCCGCGGTTAATAAAGGCGCACAGCAGGTCTAGCCGGCCACCGCTTCGAGCTGCGGCGTGATCGATTCGAGTGAGTACTTCACCGACAGCGACGACGGAGTGTTCAGCCCGGCAACAGTCGGATAGTCCACGATGGCCAGACCGCCGCTCTTGACTGCGGGGAGGTCAGCGAACCCCGGCAACTTCATCATGTCGTCCACCGTTCCGCCGTTCGGCAGCAGCACCACTACATCGGCACTCAGAGCGTCGACTCGTTCCGGGCTGAGCATCAGTCGTCCACCGGTGACGCCGGCCTCTTCGACCAGCTTGGGCGGCAACGACATTCCCAGGCGCGTGAACAGTCCCGATGCACCGTCCTTGGGATCGGCGACGATCACCAACTGCGACGTCGGGAAGACGTACTGCGACAAAAGAGCGGTCTTACCCTTCAGCCCGGGAAGTCGCTGTGCGAGCGCGTCGATCTGCCCGTTTGTCGCCTCGACGATCTCGTCGGCTCGCGACTCCTTGTCGAGAACTCGACCGAGAATCTACACCTGGTCCTGCCACGGATCGACCTGGACCTCGGACAGACCCGCAATTGTCGGAGCGATCTTGCTCAACTGATCAAAATCGTCCTGATCGGCGACGGAGAACCCGCCGAGAATCAGATCGGGATCCAAGGCTGCAATTTCTTCGGCTTTGAGCGGGACACCGACCTGCTGGATCGCCGAGCGATCGAGTTCCTTTGCCGACGCGTCCACGCCGCTTTCCCACGGGAACAGGCCACGCTCGTCGCCCATCGTTCCGGCGGACAGATACCCCACCGGCTGGATTCCCAGCTCGAGCAGAACGTCGAGCCACTGGGTGTCGGCCGCGACGATGCGCGTCGGCGTCCCGGTGATCGTGGTGGCGCCGAACTTGTGATCGATCGTGGTGACCCGACCGTCCGCGATCTCGTCGGCGTCCGAAGACGAACAACCGCTGATACCCACGACCAGTGCTCCCAAGAGCGCCACTGCCGAGAACTTCATCGCACGCACGAAAATACTCCTCCACTAGTTAGTAGAGGCTTACCTTCTCATATGGGACCCGGCCGTGTCCGACCTTGCTTTCAGGCAAAACGAGCGAGCAGACGCTCCGCATCGGCGCCGATGCGTCGAACCACGTCTCCGGCCGGATGGGCTCCGTGTACGAGTCCGACTGCTTCTCCGGCATAGACGACTCCGCTGTGCGGGTCCGACGGGTCGTACGCCTGTGCCAGCGTTTCGTCGGCGGCATCGACTCCGTCCCAGGCTGCGGTGAACTCGTTGGCCACCGCACGGCCACCCCACCGCGAGGGCCACGGCTGACTGCGAGCACGGTCGAAAACGGAGGTGTAGACGGTGTCCGCACTTCCGGCTTCGACGACGCGGTCGCGGGCATATCCCGGGCCGACCGTCTCCGGACTGGCGAGCAGCGCCGTTCCGATCATCACGCCTTCGCCGCCGGCCGCCAGAACCGCGGCCAAACCGCGGCCGGTCCCGATTCCACCGGCTGCCAGAACCGGAAGTGACGTCGCTTCGAGGATCTCCTGCAGCAGCGGCAAGGTTCCGATCCGGCCGGTGTGGCCGCCTGCCTCACCGCCCTGTGCGATCACCGCGTCGACACCTGCGGCCTCGACGATGCGAAGGTCCTCGAGCGTATTGATCTGGGACACAACGGGAATGCCCGCCTCGTGGATACGTCCGACATACGCGGCGGGATCACCGAACGACAAGGTGATCATGGTCGGCTCGACGGCAATTGCCGCATCGAGCATCAACTCGTTCTCGGGCAGCGACCACGTCATCAGGCCGACGCCGAATTTTCCGGCGGCGGTCCGAGCGACTTCGGCTTCCGCTTCGATCCACTCCGGCGTGTTGTACCGGGCCGCGCCCAGCAGACCCAAACCGCCGGCCGCCGACACTGCTCCGGCGAGCGCGCCGCCCGCGCGGCCACCCATGGGTGCCCCGAGAACGGGGATATCGATTCCGAACTCTCGGGACAACCAGGTGGTGACCATGCGCTCCTACTTCTTGGGCTTCTCGCCGACCGATTCCGACGTCAGGGCTGCGACGAATGCCTCCTGAGGTACCTCGACGCGTCCGATGGTCTTCATGCGCTTCTTGCCTTCCTTCTGCTTCTCGAGCAGCTTGCGCTTACGGCTGATGTCGCCGCCGTAGCACTTGGCAAGAACGTCCTTGCGAATCGCGCGAATGTTCTCGCGCGAGATGATCTTGGCGCCGATCGCCGCCTGGATGGGAACCTCGAACTGCTGGCGCGGGATCAGCTCACGCAGCTTCGACGTCATGCGTCCGCCGTAAGCACCGGCGTTGGAGCGATGCACGATCGACGAGAACGCGTCGACGGCCTCGCCCTGCAGAAGGATGTCGACCTTCACGAGGTCAGCCTGCTGCTCACCGGCCTCCTCGTAATCGAGGCTGGCGTATCCCTTGGTGCGGGACTTGAGGGCGTCGAAGAAGTCGAACATGATCTCGCCCATGGGCAGTTCGTAGCGCAGCTCGACGCGAGTCTCGGAGAGGTAGTCCATACCGCCGAGCTCACCGCGACGGGACTGGCACAGCTCCATGATGGCGCCGACGTACTCGCTCGGCGCGATGACGGTGCACTTGGCGACGGGCTCGTAGACCTCGCGAACCTTGCCTTCCGGCCAGTACGACGGATTGGTGACGATGACCTCGGCCCCGTCCTCCATCACGACGCGGTAGACGACGTTGGGCGCAGTGGAAATCAGTTCGAGGCCGAACTCGCGCTCGAGGCGGTCGCGGGTGATCTCCATGTGCAGCAAGCCGAGGAAGCCGCAGCGGAAGCCGAAGCCGAGGGCAACCGACGTCTCGGGCTCGTACGCCAGGGCCGCGTCGTTGAGACGGAGCTTGTCGAGAGCGTCACGCAGAACCGGGTAGTCCGAGCCGTCCATCGGGTAGAGGCCGGAGTAGACCATCGGCTTGGGGTCGCGGTAGCCGACCAGCGGTTCGGTCGCGCCGTTGCGGGTTGTGGTGACGGTGTCACCGACGCGCGACTGGCGGACGTCCTTCACACCCGTGATGAGGTAGCCCACCTCGCCGACGCCCAGACCGATACTGGCCTTCGGCTCGGGCGAGATGATGCCGACCTCGAGCAGTTCGTGTGTGGTGCCCGTGGACATCATCGTGATCTTCTCGCGGGGACGGATCCGACCGTCGACCACACGCACGTAGGTGACCACGCCGCGGTACGCGTCGTAGACGGAGTCGAAGATCATCGCGCGAGCGGGACCGTCAGCGTCGCCGACGGGCGCGGGCACCTGCTTGATCACCTCGTCGAGCAGTTCCTTGACGCCCATGCCGGTCTTGCCCGAGACGCGCAGGACATCACCGGGCTCGCAGCCCGTGATGTGCGCGATCTCTTCGGCATAGCGGTCGGGATCCGCGGCCGGGAGGTCGATCTTGTTGAGGACGGGAATGATCTTGAGATCCTTCTCCATCGCCAGGTAGAGGTTGGCCAGCGTCTGAGCCTCGATGCCCTGAGCAGCGTCGACCAGCAGAATTGCGCCCTCACACGCTTCGAGCGCACGGGAGACCTCGTACGTGAAGTCGACGTGGCCGGGAGTGTCGATGAGGTGGAGGACGAACTCTTCGCCGTCGACGGTCCAGGGCAGACGAACGTTCTGGGCCTTGATGGTGATGCCGCGTTCACGCTCGATGTCCATTCGGTCCAGGTACTGCGCACGCATCGCCCGCTCTTCGACCACACCGGTGAGCTGAAGCATGCGATCTGCCAGCGTCGACTTACCGTGATCGATGTGCGCGATGATGCAGAAGTTCCGGATCTGCGCAGGATCCGTGAACGTCTTGTCGGCGAAGCTGCTGATGGGAGACCCCTTAGTCGGACCGGCACCGGCCCGGATCCGGGCCACTGTCAACCCTCAGGATATCCAAGTCTCGGCGCCGCCGTACCAGGGGTTCCCACGGGCGGGTGATTATGCTCGAACGCTATGGCAAGCATGTGGAAGCAGATCGGCAGAACCCTCGGCGCCCTCGCGGTGGAGAAGGGGCCTGCACTGCTGCGCCAGTTGCAGTCGTCCACGTCTCAGTCGTCTGCCTCGAAGCCGGGTCCGTCGGGCCGCCCGATCGCCGCGCGGACGTCTCCGACCGCGCATCGCGCCCGCAAGGTGGAGTACTCCCCCGACCTCGACGGCAAGGCCGATCCCGGCGAGATCGTCTGGACCTGGGTTGCCTACGAAGAGGATCCGACCCAGGGCAAAGACCGTCCGGTGCTGGTTGTCGGCCGCGACGGCGACACGCTGCTCGGTTTGATGTTGTCTTCACAGAGCAAGCGCGAGGGTGAACGTGACTGGCTCGCAATCGGTTCGGGCCCGTGGGACGGCGAAGGCAGGCCAAGCTGGGTTCGGCTCGACCGGGTGCTCGATGTTCCCGAGAGCGGGATACGCCGGGAGGGTGCCGTCATGGATCACAAGAAGTTCGACGCGGTCGCGGCAAAACTTCGGGCCGACTTCAGCTGGAGCTGAAGCCGACCCGAAGGATGGAAGCAGTCTCGATCAGCTGTCCATTCGGTTGAACCGTCCGAAGAGTGCTCGATAGATGAGTGCACCGAGTGCGCCGCCGATCAGCGGGAACACGATGAACAACCACACCTGACCCAGTGCGCCGTCCTGGAACGGCGCGACAGCGAGGCTTCGAGCGGGGTTGACGGAGGTGTTGTCGATCGGGATCGAGATCAGGTGGATCACGGCCAGGGTGAAGCCGATGGACACTCCGGCAAGCGGTACGTCCGAGATCTGATCGGTCGACGCGAGAACGACGAACACGAGCAGAGCGGTCAGGAGAATCTCGATGATCATGGCGGCACCGATGCCGTAACCGTCGGAAACCACCTGTCCGAGAAGATTCTTCTCGGCCGAAGGACTGTGCGCGCCCCAACCGTTTGCGCCGAGTCCGTCTGCGGCCCGGTTGTACGCCGGGAGACTGTTCGCAACCGTGTAGATCACGACGCCGGCGACCAAGCCGCCGATCACCTGCGCGACAACGTAAATCGCCGCATTGACGGCCGAGATGCGCCCGATCACGAATTGGCCGAGAGTCACGGCTGGGTTGACGTGGCAACCGGAAATCGGTCCGATCGCATAGACGAGGAACAGCAGGGTCAAGCCGAATGCGAAGGCAACTCCGAGATTGCCGACTTTCGCTCCTGCGAAGACGGCAGTTCCGACTGCGGAGAACACGAGCACAAATGTTCCCACCGCTTCGGCCGCATACTTCTTCACATCCGAGATCGGTTCGATCTCAGTCAATTCCTGTGCAGTTGGAGACATATTCCCACCTTCTTCTCATCGAACGGTAGTAATGCTCACGCGCCTAGATTTGCCGGACTTTACGCAAGCCTGGTGATCTCCACAACAACTTCGAGATCTGTGGAGCGACCGCCGGAAAAGATTCCCTTCAAAGGCGGCACATCCGAATAGTCCCTTCCTATTCCCACCGAGACGTGCTGTTCATTCACAGCTATCGCATTGGTCGGGTCGTATCCCCACCACGCGCCGGTCCACGCCTCGATCCACGCGTGCGATTCCCCGACCACCGTGTCCCCGACTGCCGCATCACGTTTGGGGTGGAGATAGCCGGAAACATAACGACACGGTATGCCCATCGTTCGAAGCAATACCAAGGTCAGATGCGCATAATCCTGGCAGACACCTTTCCTGGCCGACCAGGCCTCGACCGCCGACGTGTGCACTCCGGTCGTACCCGGAACATATGACATTTCGCCGTAAACCCATTGCGACGCAGCGACTACTGCATCTTCAGGTGATTTATCTTTGCGCAATTCTTTGGCAATTGTCGCCAGCTTCCGATCACGCGGAACATATCTCGTGAAACTCAGTTGCTCGTTGAATCGATCTTTAATCGCTTCACCCGACAATTCATCCCAGTCGACGGTTTCCTCGGGTTGAACGAACGGTTCCGTCTCCACTACCGACAGTCCGGTCACTTCCAGCTCCGTGTGCGGTGCGTGCAAGTCGAATGCGGTCACCGCGGTACCCCAGTAATCGGTGTACCGGTAGGACCGCGTTGCCGGTTGCGTTTCGACGCGCGTGAGAATCACCGTCTGCCTGGTGTCACCGCGAGGCGTCAAACGCGCTTCGTTGTACGACGACGTCACCGGGGCGTCGTACGCATATCCCGTGGTGTGCACGACCCTCATTCGCCAGCTCACAGCTCTCCCTCCACCGTCGAATCCGCATACGCGGCGCCGGCATCCGTCCATGCGACCCACGGCGCAGCGTGGAAGTACTGCAATGCAATTGCCTCACCCAGTTCGCGGCAGGTTTCCTGCCAACCGAGCAATCGCCCCTGCAGATCCTCGAGCAACACGCCCTGCGGCAGAAACTCCAGCTCGCTGCGCGCGCGGCCGAGAAGCCGCGGCGCCTCCGCCCGGATTCCGACACGACTGCCCGGCTGGGGGTCTAGTTCCTGCAGGCACTTCTCGGCCTGCCTGATCGAGTGGAACACCGAGCGCGGAAAGAGCCTGTCCAACAAGATGAACTCGACCACCCGATTGGCGTCGAGCGCTCCGCGATACGTACGCAGATATGTGTCGTGCGCACCCGCCGAGCGCAGCACACTGACCCACGCCGGCGAGGACGGGCGGTCACCGGCGCGCGCCAGGAGCATCCGCACGATCATGTCGACACGTTCGATCGACCTGCCAAGCAGAAGGAACCGATAACCGTCGTCGCGGCTGAGCGTGGAATCCGCCAGGCCCGCGAACATCGCTGCGCGTTCCTCCACGTAGCGGAAGAACTCGTGCGGCCCCAGCCTGCGTGACGCGCGTTCACGCTCGGCCAGTCCGTTGTACGTGGTGTTCAGGCACTCCCACATCTCACTCGACGTCACCTCACGCGCTCCGCGCGCGTTCTCCCGCGCACTTGCCAGCGAGTCCACGATCGAACCAACCTGATTGCGGCTGAACGCAACCAGATCGGTGAGCGAGCGTACGTCGAGCTTCTCCTCCGGCGCTTCGATGCCGAGGACACGCAGGAGCAGACGCGACGTGCGGTCCGGGTCGACGGTGGCGTCGTCGAGCAGTTGGTGGACGGCGACGTCGAGGATTCGAGCGGTGTCGTCGGCGCGCTCGACGTAGCGGCCGATCCAGTAGAGGGACTCTGCGTTGCGAGCAAGCATCGGTCACCACGCTCCGTTCGCTGATAGTTCTTGGTAGCTGGGCACTTCTGAGGTATTCACTGCTGTTGCTGCTGTTGTTGTTGAGACGTGCTCAGTTCGGGGCCCTGCACCGGTTCCGCGGATTCCGGGGGCTCGGACACCAGTTCCTCACCGGAGAGCTCCGGATCCTCGTCGGAGGTGCGGCTTGCGAGCACCCACGTGTCCTTGCTTCCGCCGCCCTGGCTCGAGTTGACCACCAGCGAACCTTCCGGAAGCGCCACCCGGGTCAGGCCGCCGGGTAACACCCACACGTCCTCACCGTCGTTGACCGCGAAGGGTCGCAAGTCCACGTGTCGCGGCGAGAGAACGTCGTCGATCTTGGTCGGCACCGTGGACAACTGCACGAGAGGCTGCGCGATCCACCCGCGCGGGTCTGCCTTGATCTTGCGGGTGATCGCAGCCAGTTCCTTGGGGCTCGCGTCGGGCCCGAAGACGATTCCGTAGCCGCCGGACCCTTCCACCGGCTTGATGACGAGTTCGGAGACGCGGTCGAGGACCTGCTCGCACTCCTCGTCCAACCAACAGCGGAATGTGTCGACGTTCTGCAAGAGCGGCTTCTCGCCGAGGTAGTAGTCGATGATCTGCGGAACGTAGGTATAGACGAGTTTGTCGTCACCGACTCCGTTGCCGACGGCACTCGAGATCACCACGTTGCCCGCTCGGGCCGCATTCAGCAGGCCGGCGACGCCGAGAATCGAATCCGGACGGAAGTGCATCGGGTCGAGATACTCGTCGTCGATGCGGCGATAGATGACGTCGACCTGGCGCTCGCCCTCCGTCGTTCGCATGTACACCATGTTGTCGCGGCAGAACAGGTCGCGACCTTCGACGAGTTCCACGCCCATCTGACGAGCGAGCAACGAGTGCTCGAAGTAGGCGGAATTGGCGATACCCGGTGTGAGAACAACCACTGTCGGGTCCGCTTCGTTGAGTGCAGCACCCGCGCGCAGCGCCCTGAGCAAGTGTGTTGCGTAATCACCGACCGCCCGCACCTTGTGGGACATGAACAGATCCGGGAACACCCGAGTCATCGTGCGACGGTTCTCCATCACGTAGGAGACGCCGGACGGAGATCGCAGGTTGTCCTCGAGAACTCGGAACTCTCCGGCCTCGTCTCGGACCAGGTCGATACCCGCGACATGGATACGCACACCGTTGGGCGGAACGATGCCGGCCGCTTCACGATGGAAGTGCTCACACGAGGTGACCAGGCGGCGAGGCAGGACGTGATCGCGCAGGATTCGCTGCTCGCCGTAGATGTCCGCAAGGAACAGCTCGAGTGCCTTCACACGCTGCTTGATGCCCTTTTCCAGGCGCGACCACTCCTGCGCGGCGATGACGCGTGGCACCAGATCCAACGGAAAGGGTCGTTCCTGCCCGGACAGCGAGAACGTCACGCCCTGATCGATGAATGCGCGTCCGAGCGCGTCTGCGCGCGCGGCGAGGTCGGCGCTGCTCGTCGGCGCCAGGGCTTTGTACACGCCCTTGTACGGAGCACGCACCGAGCCGTCGGGCTCGAACATCTCGTCGAAAGCCAACTCGTAGCGACCGATGTCTGAATATCCGTCGAACACTGCAGCAGGACGCGCTCGGGTGGTGGTCGAACCTGTTTTACTCGAACTTTTCGAAGGCGGCGGCGTCATAGGGCAACATGCTGCTACAAGTGGGGCTATTCGGCAGCGCGGCGAGAAATCGGGCGCTCGGTGTACTCTTCTCGACAGACGCAACGTGCGACGGTTTGGGTTCTTGGGCCCTCGGCTGGTAATCTTGCCAGTCGGTGCATCAGTGCGCCCACAGCTTTCTCGACCGTAACCAGCTAAAGACGACAAGGATTTTACGCGTGGCCAACATCAAGTCCCAGGTGAAGCGAATCCGTACCAACGAGGCGGCCCGACTCCGTAACCAGTCGGTGAAGTCCTCGCTGCGTACCGCGATCCGTTCATTCCGCGAGGCTGCGGCAGCCGGTGACAAGGACAAGGCCAACGAGCTCCTCGTCTCCACCAGCCGCAAGCTCGACAAGGCAGCCAGCAAGGGCGTCATTCACGCCAACCAGGCTGCCAACAAGAAGTCTGCACTCTCGCAGGCTGCCAACAAGCTCTGACGTTTCCACTGTGACGGTTCGCCGTCATATTGGTTCGTCTCGATAGCCGCCAGGTCGAAAGACCAGGCGGCTATTTTGCGTGTCCGATCGGGCCGACGCGGAACGCCCCGGCTACCGGACGGCCGACGCCACGGTCGCAGAACTAGTGCCGGCCGCCGGCACACCGGGACATCGAGCCCTCAGTTCTTCCGCAGTGCACACACTTTGCGCACTGCCATCTCCAGGGCGAAGGACGAGTCGACTGCGGCGCCCTTCACGTCGGCATTGAGAGCGGCGACGATCTGCATCGCAGCGCCGATCGACGTGGGATCCCAACCGCCGACTTCCTTGATCGCCTTCTTGACCTTCCACGGCGGCATCCCGAGATCCGACGCCAACCGGAACGGGTCACCGCCCCGTGCAAACGGGCCAACCTTCGCGATGGTGTGAACTGCATCAGCGAGGGCATCCGCGAGGAGAACGTGCGCCGTTCCGATCTGATCAGCCCACCGCAGGGCCTCGAGCGCACCCCGGGTATCGCCGACGATGACCTTGTCGGCCACATCGAATCCGGAAACCTCGGCCTTGCCCGAGTAGTACTTGTGGACCGCAGCGACGTCGATCTTGCCGCCGGTATCTGCCGCCAATTGTGAGCAGGCCGACGCAAGTTCGCGGAGGTTGGAGCCGACGCTTTCGATCATCGCGGCGATCGCATCGGGCGCGACCCTGACGTCTGCGGTCCGAAACTCACCGCGGACGAAGTCGACAAGCTGACTCTTGTTCAGTTTTCCGCAGGCATGAACCGTCGCGCCGAGCTTCTCCAGCGCCGGCGCCAACGCCTTCGCACGGCCACCACCCGAGTGCACGACGATCAGAACGACGCCTTCCGCAGGCTCGCGTGCCGCTTCGAGGACAAGAGCTACGGCATCTTTGCCTGCCTCCGCCGCCGATTCCAGGACGATCACACGGTCTTCGGCAAAAAGAGAAGGGCTGAGCAGCTCAGCCAACTCCGGCGCATTGGTGTCTCCGGCACGCATCTTGGTGACCGGGAGATCGGAAATACCCTGGCCGCGGTCACCGCGGACAGCTCTGATGAGCAGCGATACCGTGCGGTCGATCAGGAACTCGTCGTCCCCGAGAACAAGATGCAGCGGATCGACTCCAGACGGATTACTCACCCGAAGATGGTCCCACGAGGAACCGACACGATCGACACAGACCCGCCGCCCCCGCCGTACACGGCGACGGTGCCGTCGACGTCGGTCCGAACCACCGCCCCGCCCAACGAATCCAGTTCGTCGAGAACCTCGGTGTTCGGGTGCACGAAACTGTTGCCTGCGCCGACGCTGATCATCGTCAACCTCGGACGCACCGCTTCCAGAAATGCCGACGACGTGGTCCGGGAACCGTGATGGGGCAGCTTCAACACATCGGCCTTCACGTCCGTTCCCGATCGGAGAATGGCCTCCTCCCCCGCAACTTCGGCGTCTCCCGTCAACAGGATTCGACCAGCGTCCGTGTGTGCCATCACCACCAGCGACTGATCGTTGGCGGCGTCCGCGCCGTCCCTCGCATCGCGGGGAGCCGGAACCAACGGACCGAGAACCTCCACGTTCACCGATCCCAACGTCAACTCGGTACCTGCACGCAACGAGACAACCGGAACGGCCTGCGATTCGGCGGCATCCTTCACTGCCCGAAAACCTGACTCCGGCAACAACATCGACCCGACTCCGACCGCAGCGACCGAACGCCCAGCCAGGACCGCTTCCAATCCTCCGATGTGATCGGCATGAAAATGACTGATCATCAGCAAAGCGATGTCGTTGACGTCCACCATGTTCAGGCAACGATCCATCGACGTGGGATCAGGGCCGACATCGATCACGATCACCCTGCCGTCTCCGGTCGAGAGCACAAGACCGTCCCCTTGGCCTACGTCGCACATCACCAGTACCCACCCCGGCGCAATGCGGCTGCCGCCGAACACGTGCTGAAAGATCAGGGCTAGAACGACTGCCAACACGAGGACACCGACCACCCACCTCGAAATCCGATTCCACAGCGTCAAGGCCGCGGCCAGTAAGACGCCCACGACGACCAGAGCGCCGATGAGCCCCGACGGCACCACCACCGACGCTCCGGGAAGAGCCCCCGCCCGCTCGGACACGTACAGCAGCCACCCCATCGGCGGCCGGACCAGTGGCGCGACGAACACCGCGATCGGTGGACAGATCAGCGCGCACAGTGCAATCACCGCCCCGAATACCGTGATAAGTCCGATCACGGGCGCCACCGCCATGTTCGCTGCAATCGTGACCACGCTGAAGGTTCCCGCCATGGCGCCCACCAGTGGAGCAGTCACGACAAACGCAGCACTCGAGACAGCTGTCATCTCCGAAAACCAACGGGGCCAACCCCGTCGGCGAAGCACGTCCACCCACACCGGAGCGATGATCACCAGCGCGCCCGTGGCAGTAGTCGACAACGCAAACCCCCAGTCGACGGCAAGCTCGGGCATCACGACAACCAGAACGATGACGGCTACGGCAAGAGCAGGCAGCGCCTGTTTCCGTCGACCGGTGACCAGACTGAGCAGGCCGATCAGACCCATCACCGAGGCACGCAGCACACTCGGCGACGGCCTCGCGACGACAACAAACGCAACGAGAGCCACCAGCGCCAAAGCGGCGCCGACCCGCGGGCTCAGTGCCGCCGCTCTGACCAACAGCAGAACGGCCCCCAGCAGAATGCTGATGTTGGCGCCGGAGACCGCAGTGAGGTGGGAAAGCCCGGCAACAGTGAAGTTGTCCTTCACCACCGGCGACAGCGACGACGTGTCTCCGACGACCAGGCCAGGCAGCAGACCTGCCTGATCCGGCGGGAGCGCAGCCGAGCACGCAGCGGCGAAACGAGTACGCACCACACTCGCCCATCGCTGGTACCAGGGCGCTTCTCCCACCGCGACGGGAGGCCCTTCGGACGTGATGACGGCGAGTGTGGAATCGCTGCGCCATGGGTTACTCGCCCGGCCGCGAACCGTGAGGCTCTGCCCTGGAACAACGTCGAGCCACGACGAACTGGGCGCCCGGATCGTGACCAATCCGCCTCCGGAGTACCTGTGATTCCGGGCAGTCACCGAATTGACGGTTGCCCTGAAGAAGACCTGACCTTGACCCACTGCGCCAGAGACCACGTGCGGATCCTCAGTTGGTTCCACGTCGACACTCACCCAGGCTCCTTCGAGGGCAGCTCGGGCCAGTGGGTGACTCTCCCCCTCGAACGCCCGCCATCCGCTGACGACACCGCACCCGGCACCGAACAGTAGTGCCACCAACATGATTCGCACCCACCCCGTAGATGTCCGGCGCACGACCACGACAGCCAGGATTGCCGCTGGAACCGCGCACGCCACCGCCAGTACCCACGCGGCGACCGCGCCGAACAGGATCCCCACCGCGCTACTTCCCCACGCGGCGACGGCCGACAGAAGCAGTCGAGCGTCGAGAACGGGCCGGACCTCCGATTCGTTCACACCGACACCAGCACTCGCAGCTTCGCCAACCTTGCCGGGCCGATCCCGTCGACTTCCCCCAATTGTTCTACGTCCGTGAATTTCCCGTTGGACGTACGCCAGGAAATGATCGCCGCCGCTGTTACCGGCCCTACGCCGGGAAGCCCGTCCAGTTCGGCTTCGGTGGCGGTGTTGAGGTTCACCAGCCCAGCCCCGCCGGATTCCCCCGCAGCGGCGGGGCTGGTCCCTCCCGCAGTGGTACTCGAACTCGCTGAAACACCACCGGACTGATCGGCCGCACCCACCACGATCTGATCACCATCGGCAAGCTTCTGAGCCAGGTTCAGGCCTACCGTCTCCGCTCCGTCGAGCACTCCACCTGCCGCAGCGAGCGCGTCCGCGATGCGCGAGCCCGAATGCAGGTTGACAAGCCCAGGCGTGCGCACGAGTCCGACGACACTGACCACCAGAGCCTCGGGCGACTGCTCCGCTACGACGGCGGTCGGTACGGGACCGGCTGATTCACCATCGTCGACAGTGACACTCTGCTCCGTGACATTCTGGGCCGTCACATTCTGGGGCGAGGGCAACGGTGGGACCGCCTGCAAACTCGGAGAGTCCCACCACACGGTGAACAAGCCGATAGCCGTGGCCAGTGCTGCGACGATCGCCAACACCCAAGTCGCCGATCGGCTCGGGCGCCAACGCGTTCCGCGCCAGCGCTCGGGCAGGCGATCGAACCTGGACGAGTCAGGCGGAACTTCGTATTCGTCCTCGTCGAAGTCCTGGAGCCACTCGGGGGACCTCCCGAAAGACACTGAATCCTCGAAGTCGTCGACGGCTTGTCGCTGCCTGTAGTTTTCGTCCATCGCCGCGAGGCGATCACGCGCCCGCTCGCGCTCCTCGCTGATCCTCATGACTGCACGCTAACGAGGGACCATGCCACCGAAGACGATGAATTTCGACCTGTGGAGAACTCGGGGATTGTGGAGAACCGATCAGGTGTTCGCGTCGATCTCCGGCAACGGGCACACCACAACACCGATCGCGCCGACACCGACGTGCGCTCCGATAACCGCGCTGAAGTCGGTAACCACGGATTCCGCTACATCGGGAATGCGCTCGGCCAACTGTTCCGCTATCCCGTCGGCACGCTCTCGCGCTCGCATGTGATGCACGGCTATCGCCACGCGGCCGAGACCGGCGCGTTCGACTGCCGAATCCACCAAGCGTGCAAGAGCTTTGGTGGTGGTACGTGTTTTCTCGCCGAGCACCAGTTTGCCGTCCACCAGATGCAGGATCGGCTTCATCGCCAATGCAGTACCCAGCAACGCAGCGGCGGTTCCGATTCGTCCGCCCCTACGCAATTGATCAAGTTTGTCGACGACGATGTAGCAGCGCCCACGGCTCGCTACGTCGACCGCCCGGCCGTATGCCTCTTCGAGTGACGCGCCCTTCTCGGCGAGACGTGCAGCTTCGAGAGCGGGATAGCCCAAACCCATTCCGGCGGACTGTGAATCGACGATGCGGACGGCGCCACCGAATTCCTGGGCTGCGACTCGTCCGGCTTCCCACGTTCCCGAGAGTTGTCGTGAAATGTGAACGGCGAGGACGCCGTCGCCGTCGCTCAGTTTCAGGGCGCGTGCATATGCCTCGGACAACTCGGCGGGTGACGCTCCGGCCGTTGTCACTCCCGACAGGTCGTTCGGCATTGCGTCGACGCCCTCTCGCAAGTCGCAGCCGTCACGGAGTACATGGAGCGGAACCACCTGAATGCCACATGCGTCGGCCGACTCCTGCGGGATGCAGGCGGAGGAATCCGTGACGACGACGACCGGCATTCTGCTACCCGACTTCGCTCGGCGGTGATACCAGTTCCGGCGAAACCGTTTTCTGCGACTCGACCCCGCGAATCGCAGCGATCATCGCGCGGGCTACACCGACGTGACCGTCCCAACCCCAGTGAATTCCGTCGGGATTACCGTTCTCGGAAAAGACGTTGTCTCGCACTGCATCCGCGAGATCGACTACGGGAACGTCTTTCTCCGTAGCCCACTCGGTGATCGCGGACACCGCGGCCGGCCGTCCGGCATGCACGCTGGCGTAGGCATCACTGCGGTGCACCGACGGCAGGGTCGCGATCATCGGCAGTTCGGGCCGCATGTACTCCAACGCATTTCGCGAGCTTTCCAGATACTCGACGCTCAGCTTGGGCGGAAGCGCGACCGGGCGGCCCAGTGGTGCAAGCCGTGGCTGCAGCCACTGATAACCCTCGCGCACCACGCGTCGAAGCGCGGGTGGCCGAACGTAGCGAATGGTCTCGCGGAGCGCGGTAGGCAGCGGAGACGGTAGCGAGTCCATACCGCCGACCGCGAACACGACGGCGCCGGCCCGCGGCACCGCCGCCCACACACGAGGATCCTGAGTCAGTGCCCACCACGCGTCGCGGCACGTCCAGCCGATACGGGCGACCAGCTCGACGTCCCAGCCGAGTTCGTCGGCCACGATGTTGGGCCAGATCCGTGGGTGGTCTGCCGCGAGGCCGCCTTTGGGGCCGAAATACGACAGCGAATCCGCGAGTACGAGGAGGACGGGGCGCTGCCCGTCGGCACTTTCAGAGGACGTCATTTGCGACACTCGCAGAAGCATTCCATACGTCGAGTCGCCACTCGATCGACTTGACGTCACCATGTCCGCTGAGTTGCACCCAACTGGTGTTTCCCAATCCGCCGAGGACGGCCCAGCGATCTATGGGCAGGTCGAGCAATGCCGCCGTCAGAGCCGCGATCAAGCCTCCGTGCGCCACCAGAACCACGGGCCGCTCGGCCCAGTCCGGGTGCGTCTCGAGCAATTCGTGAACGACAGGAAGACTGCGATGTGCAACGTCGATTCGGCTTTCGCCACCGGGCGGCGCCAACGTGGCATCCGCCCGCCAGGCAGATCGCACACCGGGACTGCGCTCGTCGACGTCGTGATGAGTCAGGCCTTGCCATTCGCCCAGGTGTGTCTCACGCAGACGCGTGTCGGTGAGGACCGGAAGTCCGGCGGCGTCACCGACAGCGACGGCTGTGAAATACGCGCGACGCAGATCCGAGGACACGATCGTCAACGGTCTGCGATCGGCGATCACCGGACCTGCACTCTTGGCCTGCGTGCGTCCCAACTCCGACAGATCGGTGTCGAGTTGCCCCTGCATCCGAGAGTCGGCGTTGTATTCGGTCTGTCCGTGACGCAGCAGGATGAGCCGGCGGACAGGGTTCGACGCCGCACTGGGCGCCGACGAAGTCACAGCGAGGGATCCTGCGCGTCCGGCTCGGAAACCGTGTCGGTCTCGAACACCGTGTTGGCGTCGGCGGGGCCGGGACGGTTCTGTCCGAGGCCTTCGACCTCGACCGTCGGGCAGTCCTTCCACAGTCGATCGAGAGCGTAGAAGTTGCGCTCCTCGTCGTGCTGGACGTGGACGACGATGTCGGCGTAGTCGAGCAGTGCCCAGCGTCCCTCGCGGGTGCCTTCGCGGCGGACAGGCTTGTGTCCCGCTTCGCGGAGTCGGTCTTCGATGTTCTCGACAATCGAGTTGACCTGACGCTCGTTGGTCGCAGATGCGATCACGAAGCAGTCCGTGATGACCAACTGTTCGGACACATCGAGCACCACCACTTCGGTGGCCAGCTTCTCGTCGGCTGCCAAGGCCGCGATGCGTGCCATGTCGATGGCTTCGGTGTTTGCGCTCACTCGATGTTCTCCAGTTTCGTCTTCAGAAAGTACTTGTTGTTCTCGGCTAGCTCGAGTCGGTTGCGCCCGGGACGGCTTCCGACTTCCCCGGTGCAGGCTCCGACATCGTTGTAGCTCCGTCGCGGCGCTCCGCGTCGACAGGTCGATACAGGTTCCGCTTCGAGATGTACTGCACCACTCCGTCCGGCACCAGGTACCAGACGGGGCGGTCTTCACTTGCCCGACGACGACATTCGGTCGACGAAATGGCAAGTGCCGGAATCTCTATCAACGTGACCGCGTCGGCGGGCATGGTGTCGAGGTGACCGGCCAGGTGTTCTGCATTGAGATCGAAACCCGGTCGCGATACCCCGACGAACTTCGCCAATGCGAACAACTCTTCCCAATCTTGCCAGGAAAGGATGCTGGCCAGCGCATCGGCACCGGTGATGAAGAAGAGTTCGGCGTCAGGATGGTAGGCCCGGAGGTCTCGCAGGGTGTCCACGGTGTACGTGACTTTTTCACGGTCGACGTCGACCCGAGAGACGGAAAACCGCGGGTTGGAGGCGGTGGCGATGACCGTCATGAGGTATCGGTCCTCGGCGGGACTGACGCCTCTCCCCTGCTTCTGCCAGGGCCGTCCGGTGGGGACGAAGATCACTTCGTCGAGTCCGAACCGGTCGGCGACCTCACTGGCCGCAACGAGGTGGCCATGGTGAATGGGGTCGAAGGTGCCACCCATCACTCCGAGGCGTCGAGCACGTTCCACCGATAGTCCCTTCTGCACGAGTGTCGAGCTTACGGGTCAGACCGGCAGCAGTCTGGACACGACGTCGGCGAGCTGCTGGGCCGAGCGGCACTCGTGCATGCTGATGACCTCGTTGTAGACCTTCGCCGCGGAGTCACCCGTTCCCCATTGCCCCTTCGGCTCGGGGTTGAGCCAGTGCGCGTGCTTGGCTACCGCAACCATCTGCGACAGCGACTGGAGGTTGGGGTCGCAGTAATTGTTGCGACCGTCGCCGAGTACCAGCAGCGACGTACGGCTGGTGATGGACTGCGCGAACTTCTCCTGGAACACCCCGAATGCGTGTCCGTAGTCGGAGTGGCCGTCGTAGGTGATCAGTTCGGCCTCACGCACCATGCGTGACATCGCGGATCCGAGGTCGGCGTTCGAGTCGAAGAACCGCGTGACCTCGTCGGTCGTGTCGATGAACGCGAATACCCGCACTCGCGAGAACTGCTCACGCAACGCATTGACGAGCAGGAGGGTGAAGTGGCTGAACCCCGCTACCGAACCCGACACGTCACACATCACCACAAGTTCCGGCCGCGCTCGCTTCGGCTTGCGCTGCACCAGATCGATCGGCACTCCACCCGTCGACATGGACTTGCGCAGCGTGCGACGCAGGTCGATCGAACCCGCGCGGGAGCGGCTACGACGCACAGCGAGTCGACTGGCCAGCAGACGAGCCAGGGGTGCGACGTTCTTCTGCAGCGTGGTGAGTTCTGCGTCGGAGGCCCGCAGGAAGTCGACTTCCTCGGCGAGTTTCGGAACGCCGTACGTGGCGACGCGTTCCTTACCCAGATTCTCGGCTGTGCGTCGACGCGTTTCCTTCTCGACCATCTTGCGGAAGTCCGCTATGCGCTGCGCTGCCGTGCGCTTGGCGACCTCGGACTGATAGTCGGAATTGTCCTTGCCCTCGGACCCGGCGCCTTCCTGGTTGCCGAGTAGACCTTGCAGGATCTTGTTGAGCAACGTCTCCGGGGCGACGTCGCGCAGCGCCTGATAGGCGGAGAACGACGGGCCGTTACTCGACTGGTACTGCCCGAGTTCCTCGACCATGGCGGCGGTCAGGAGTTCGGTCATCTCCATCGCCTCGTCGCTGCCGTCCGTCAACAGTTCCGCGATCAACTCGCGCAATGCCTGCAGGTCGATCGAGCCATCGGGCTTGCGCGGCAGTGTGACGTCGACATCGCCGACCGCACGGTCACCGATCGCCTTGGGAAACCACAGGTCGAAGACGGCGTCGAACGTCGCCCGGTGGGTAGGTCGACGCAGGAGCGAGCACGCCAGCCCTTCACGAAGAGCCTCACGATCGAGCAGGTCGAGAACGGACATGACCTGACCGGCGTCGACGGTCTCGGACGGGCCGACCATGATTCCGCGGCGTCGCAGAGCCTCGACAAAATCGACGAGGTGACCGGGAATCCCGTGCGGCGCTGCCAGGCCGCCAGGCGAGAGCGGCGACGTCGATCCTGCGGGAGCCATGTCAGACCTCAGTTCAGCCGAAGTTCAGCGGCGGCACGCACCTGGTCCGACTGGTGCTTGAGGATCACGCCGAGCGTGGCGCGAACGGCATCGTCGTCGAGAGTGTCCATGCCCAGAGCAAGAAGGGTGCGTCCCCAGTCGATGGTCTCGGACACCGAAGGGACCTTCTTGAGCTGCATTCCGCGAAGAACACGAATGGTGTTCACCAGCTGCTCGGCAATCGCTTCAGGAAGCTCCGGCACCCGGCTTGCGAGAATGCGACGCTCGAGGTCCGCGTCCGGGAAATCGAGATGCAGGAAGAGGCAACGACGCTTCAGAGCCTCCGAGAGTTCGCGAGTGGCATTCGACGTCAACACCGTGAACGGCTTGCGGGTGGCGGTGATAGTTCCGAGCTCGGGGATCGTGACCGCGAAGTCGCTGAGCACTTCGAGGAGCAGACCTTCGATCTCGACGTCGGCCTTGTCCGTCTCGTCGATCAACAACACCGTCGGGTCCTCGCGGCGAATGGCCTTGAGCAGTGGACGTGCGAGCAGGAACTCCTCCGAGAAGACATCCGCCTTCGTCGAGTCCCAGCTGTGGTCGACTGCGACATCACCCCTCGCTCCGCTCGCCCCTCCGGACTGAATCCGAAGAATCTGCTTCGCGTGATTCCACTCGTACAGCGCACGAGCCTCGTCGACGCCCTCGTAGCACTGCAGGCGCACCAACTCGGCGCCTGTCGTCTGGGCTACCGCGCGCGCCAACTCGGTCTTACCGACACCGGCCGGTCCCTCGATGAGCAGGGGCTTGCCCAGTCGGTCGGCAAGGAACACTGCCGTTGCAGTGCCCTTGTCGGACAGGTAACCCGTCTCGGCCAAACGCTCGATCACGTCGTCGACGCTCGAGAAGAACGGTGTTGTATCGGGAAGAGCTCGGTCCACGGTTAACTCCTAAAAAGGGTGGGGCAAGTCTGGTGAACTTTTCAGGCGGGTCGGGTGTGCCCGTCGCCCCAGACGATCCACTTGGTGGACGTCAGTTCCGGCAACCCCATAGGGCCACGCGCATGCAGTTTCTGGGTGGAGATGCCGATCTCGGCGCCGAACCCGAATTGCTCACCGTCGGTGAAGGCAGTCGACGCATTGACCATCACTGCCGCGGCGTCGACGCGAGCGGTGAACTCACGGGCAGCCGAGAGATCGGAAGTCACGATGGCTTCGGTGTGGCCGGTCCCGTATTGGTCGATGTGCTCGACCGCAGCGTCCAGGTTCTCGACGACCTTGAGCGCGACGTCGAGCGTGAGGTACTCCTTCGACCAGTCGTCCTCGGTGGCCGGGACGAGTCCCGGCAGATCGCCGTGCACGACGACGTCGTGCATCTGAAGCGCTTGCAGCAACTTCGGCACGGCCGTCTCGGCGATGGCGGCGTCGACCAGCACCGTCTCCGCGGTGTTGCACACGCTGGGCCGACGAGTCTTGGAGTTGAGAAGAATCTTCTCGGCCATGAGCAGATCGGCGGCCGAGTGAACATAGACGTGACAGTTACCGACACCGGTCTCGATGGTGGGAACGGTGGCATCGCGAACGACGGCGCTGATCAAGCCGGCGCCGCCTCGTGGGATGACGACGTCGACGAGGCCACGGGCCTGAATCAAATGAGTGACCGTGGAGCGATCCGCACTTGGCAGAAGTTGAACGGAGTCCTCGGGCAGTCCCTGAGCGACCAGCGACGCACGCAGGGCCGCCACCAACGCTTCGTTGGACTTGACCGCCGAAGACGAACCACGAAGCAGCGCAGCATTTCCCGACTTGAGTGTCAGACCGAACGCGTCCACGGTCACGTTGGGTCGAGCCTCGTAGACCATTCCGACGACGCCGAGCGGAACACGCTGCTGGCGCAGCTCCAGACCGTTCGGCAGAGTGGAGCCGCGAAGAACTTCGCCGATCGGATCGGGTAGTCCGGCAACCTGGCGCAAACCTGACGCGATGCCCTCGATGCGGTCAGCGGTCAGCCGTAGACGGTCGAGCAGTGATTCCTCGGTACCGCCCGCCTTCGCGGTGTCGATATCGAGAGCATTGGCCGCGAGAATCCGATCACTCGCCGCGAGTACTGCGTCGGCTGCGGCGTGGAGCGCGGCATCCTTCTGTGCCGTGGTCAGCAGAGCCAGGACGCGCGACGCCTTGCGGGCTCGGCGTGCGGCGTCGTGCACGACGGTCTTGGTGTCGGACGCGTTCGAGTCGACGGTTTCTGCGTCGGAAGTCACAGCGGTCATGAATACACATTAACCACCCACCGTGGCGGCCTGCTCGGCGGAACGAGGCTGTGACCACCCGAGAGCATTGCGGCGGACCGCCGAGGAGCATTGCGGCGGACCGCCGAGGAACATTTCGCCGCACCGCCGGGGAACAATTCCGGCGCGCGACACTGTTGCACCCACCGACCTTCTTCTTCGAGTCAGGAGCCATCCGTGAGTGTGTTGTTCGAGCCTTTGACCCTGCGCGGCGTCACCATCCCGAACCGCGTCTGGATGGCACCGATGTGCCAGTATTCGGCTGACGTCATCGGCGACCAGGTCGGAGTGCCCAACGAATGGCATCGCACGCACCTGGTGAGCCGCGCGATCGGCGGCACCGGCCTGATTCTCACCGAGGCGACCGCCGTCAGCCCCGAAGGCCGCATTTCGGCCGCCGATCTGGGGATCTGGAACGACACGCAGGCACAAGCCTTCGCCGAGATCAATGCGCAACTCGCGTACTTCGGCGCAGTGCCCGGGATTCAGTTGGCTCACGCCGGACGCAAAGCGTCGACGCAGGTTCCGTGGCGCGGCGGCAAGAGCCTGCCCGCCGACGACCGACTCGCCTGGCAGACCGTCGCCCCGAGCGCGGTTCCGTTCGGTCACCTTGCCGATCCGGTCGAGTTGACCACGGAAGGCATCGAGAAGGTCGTCGCGGACTTTGCAGCGGCGGCAACCCGCGCACTGAAGGCCGAATTCAAGGTCGTGGAAATTCACGCGGCCCACGGATACCTGATCCATCAGTTCCTCTCTCCCGAGAGCAACAAGCGGACCGACCGCTACGGCGGCAGCTTCGAAAACCGTATCCGGTTGCTCCTCGAAATCCTCACAGCGGTCCGCGAGGTGTGGCCGGCCGAGCTACCCCTCTTCGTCCGGGTCTCGGCGACCGATTGGCTCACGGAAGAGCGTGGGCTCGAGGTCGACAGCTGGACCGCGGATCAGACCGTTGCCCTCGCCAACATCCTCTCCGACTACGGCGTCGATCTGGTCGACGTGTCCACCGGCGGTAATTCACCGGCGGCGCAGATTCCGGTGGAGCCGGGATACCAGGTTCCGTTCGCCCGTCGCCTGCAGAACGAAAGCCTGTTGCCTGCCGCCGCCGTCGGCCTCATCACCGAACCCGAACAGGCCGAGAAGATCGTCGAGGACGGCAGCGCCGTGGCGGTGCTCCTCGGCCGCGAACTCTTGCGTGATCCGTACTGGGCGCGCCGGGCGGCCCGGGAACTGAACGCCGAGGTGGGACCACATATCCCGTCGCAGTACGCTCGCGCCTTCTAGCCCGAAAATCGGCTCCCGCGTCCAACTTTGATAGCGTAAGCGTCTTACTTGCCGGTAGTCCGGAGCCCTGTGGGCTCCGGACACTGCCGCGGGCCAGAGCCGTGCGACGGGGGTCGCAACGAGCCACAGGGCACGCGGACGCTCGATTTCCCGACCGGCTCATCGGCGAGTGGGCAACGAAAAGATGCGTGCATCAGGTACGTGCCCCGCTCGGTTCGATGATTGCGCTGGGGAGCGCATGTCATGACTACACCAGAGAACTCGATCAGCGCTCTCGAAGTGGCCGAATCACCCGATGTCTGCGTCACCGACAATGCGTCCGTCAAACGCGCTGTCAAGGCGACGATGCTCGGAAATGCCATGGAGTGGTTCGATTTCGGCGTTTACGCATATCTAGCTACCACTATCGGAAAAGTGTTCTTCCCGGAGGCGAGCGGCAGCGCTCAACTCCTCTCGACCTTTGCAATTTTTGCAGCAGCCTTCATCGTCCGCCCTCTCGGCGGACTGTTCTTCGGCCCACTCGGTGACCGCATCGGGCGCAAGAAAGTCCTGGCCACCACGATCATTCTGATGGCGGGCAGCACCTTCGCCATCGGCCTCATCCCGAGCTACGAGTCCATCGGTATCGCCGCCCCGATCCTGCTGGTACTCCTACGCCTGTTGCAGGGCTTTTCGACTGGCGGCGAATACGGCGGGGCCAGTACGTTCGTCGCCGAATACGCACCGGACAAGCGGCGCGGTTTCTTCGCCAGCTTCCTCGAATTCGGGACTCTGGCAGGATATGTGGCGGCAGCAGGCATCGTGACGATCATCCAGACCGTCGTCAGCGCCGAGGATCTCCTCCAGTGGGGCTGGCGAATCCCCTTCCTCATTGCCGGCCCGCTGGGTCTCATCGGCCTGTACCTTCGTCTGCGCCTGGAAGAAACTCCCGCATTCCAGATGATGGAGCAGGCCGAAGAGCGCTCCCTCGCAGACGAATCCACCGGCAAGAAACTGCGCGAAACTCTCGTCGACAACTGGCGTCCCCTTGTTCTGTGCATCGTCCTGGTGGCCACGTACAACATCGCTCATTACGGCCTGCTCAGCTACATGCCCACGTATCTGACCAACACCTTGGGTTACGACGAATCCCACGGACTCGTTCTGATGATCATCGTCATGATCGTGATGATGATGGGAATCAGCTACGTCGGAAAGTTCTCGGACCGCGTCGGGCGTAAACCCTTGCTGCTCAGCGGTTTCATCGGATTCTTCGTCCTGTCCCTGCCCGCTTACCTGTTGATCGGCGTCGGCAACTACGTGACGGTCTTCCTCGGACTCGCCATTCTCGGCGGCCTGCTCCTGCTGTTCGTCGGAGTGTTCCCGTCCGTGCTTCCCGCACTCTTTCCGACCGGAATCAGGTACGGCGGCTTGGCAATCGGATACAACCTCGCGGTCTCCATCTTCGGCGGGACCACTCCCCTGGTGCTGACAGCTCTCGAAAGTGCAACGGGCAGCAACTTGGTCGCGCCGATGTACATGATGATCGCCGCAGTGATCGGCGGTATCGCGGTACTGCTCATCCCCGAGACGGCACGGAAGCCACTGGACGGCTCTCCGCCCGCCGTGGCCACCGACGAGGAAGCACGCCGGATCATTCGGAAGGTTCGCCGAAAGAGAATGAAGGCCGATAACCTCGAGGTATGAGCACGCCTCGAATCGTCGTCGTCGGCAGTATCAACATGGACCTGACCACGTCAGTGGCCAGATTTCCCGCTCCGGGAGAAACACTGCTCGGCACTGCCTTTGCCACCGCGGCGGGAGGCAAAGGCAGTAACCAGGCCATCGCCGCCGCGAAGGCCGGTGGGGACGTGTCCTTCATCGGCGCGGTCGGCGACGACGGTTTCGGCGCCCAGTTGCGCGAGACCCTGCAAGACGCCGGGGTCGACACCGCACTGCTACGTGGCGTCGACGGCCCGAGTGGCGTCGCGGCCATCACCGTGAGCGAAGACGCGGAGAACAACATCATCGTCGTCCCGGGCGCCAATTCCACGATCACCGCGTTGTCCGAAGTAGACCTCGACGCGATCGCACACGCCGACGTTCTCCTGTGCCAACTCGAAATACCACTCGACACGGTCACCGCAGCGGCCCAGCACGCACACGCCCACGGAACGACCGTCATCCTGAATCCATCTCCCGTGCAAGAACTTCCGGATCCACTGATCGATGCAGTCGACATCTTGATCGTGAACCAGACCGAGTCGGAGCAGTTGGCCGCGGTCACAGGTCGCGTCGCGCACCTCGTCACGACGCTCGGAGCGAGCGGCGCGGATCTTCGGTCCGGCGATGTGACCGTCCACGCCGACTCCCCTACCGTGACACCCGTCGACACCACCGGCGCAGGCGATGCCTTCACCGGGGCCTTCGCCGTGGAGTGGGTGCAGGACCAGGACCGCGCCCTGCAGTTCGCGGCCACGGCGGGAAGCCTGGCGACGACGGTACGCGGCGCCTCGGTGTCGTCGCCTGCTCGCGCTGCGATCGAAAAAGTCCTGAACCGACAGCTTGACTCTGACACAGCAAGCTCGGCTTGACTCTGACACAGCAAGCTCGGCTTGACTCTGACACCGTGTGAGGTTCTAAACCTGTAGGTGTCAGGTTGGTGAGGGAGAAACGGGGCGAGCAACCATGTTGAGCATCGGAGACTTCGCGAGAGCAGGTCGTGTGTCGGTGCGCATGCTTCGCCACTACGACGCCATCGGCCTGCTCACACCGGCGAGGGTCGACGCCTCCACCGGGTACCGCTCGTACACTGCCGGCCAGTTGGCGTCGCTCAACCGCATCGTCGCGCTCAAGGAGTTGGGCCTGACCCTGGCCCAGGTCCAGCAGGTGGTGGAGTCGGCGGTCACGGTCGACGAGATCCGCGGGATGCTCATGCTTCGCCGAGCAGAACTCGAGACCCGAATCCAGGAAGACACCGCGCGACTGGCGCACGTGCAGGCGCGCCTCCGCATCATCGAAAGTGAGGGACAGATGTCCGCATACGAGGTTGTGATCAAGTCCGTTCCGGCGCTGCGGGTCGCGGAGTTGACCGGTACCGCCAAGACGATGGATCCGTCGTCGATCGGCCCGGTGGTTCGCGGGCTGTACGAGCGGCTGTGTACCGGTTTGGATCGTGCCGGTGTCGTCCCGATCGGCCCTGCTGTCGCGTACTACGAGGATGTCGGCGACGACGAGCACGTCGTCGTGCATGCCGCGCTGCCGGTCGACGCGGACCCCGAGGGCGACTACGAGTTCGCGGTCGTCGACCTGCAGGCCGAAGCTCAGGTGGCTTCGCTGCTGCACAAGGGGTCGATGGACAACTGCCTGCCCGCATATCAGGCCTTGGCTCAGTGGATCGACGCAGCGGGATACCGCAATGCCGGCCCCAGCCGTGAGGTGACGCTGGCGTGCCCGGAGGACGTCGACGGTTGGGTCACCGAGCTGCAGGAACCTGTTGCCAAGCCCTGAAGCCCGCACGTGTCGGCAGGGTCGTGCACCATGGGGTCCATGACCACCGCCACTGCCCCAGCCATGCGCGACGAAGCCGAGCGGCTGCTCCGCGAACTCGCGGGGCCGGATGCCCGCCTACGCGAGGACCAGTGGACTGCCATCGAGGCCTTGGTGGTGCAACGCAAACGCGCCCTCGTCGTCCAGCGGACGGGCTGGGGCAAGTCGGCGGTCTACTTCATCTCGGCGAAGCTGCTCCGGGCAACAGGTCACGGCCCGACGGTCATCGTCTCGCCCTTGTTGGCCCTGATGCGAAACCAGGTCAGTTCTGCCGAGCGTGCCGGAGTGCGAGCCGCAACCATCAACTCGGGCAACGTCACCGAATGGGACGACATCCACGCCCGCGTCGCAGCCAATGATCTCGACGTACTTCTGGTCAGCCCAGAGCGCCTGAACAACCCCGACTTCCGCGATCAGGTGCTCCCGGCCCTGGCAGCCGACGCCGGCCTGGTCGTGGTCGACGAGGCTCACTGTGTTTCCGACTGGGGACACGACTTCCGTCCCGACTACCGGCGCATCAGGACGTTGATCGCCGAACTCGGCGAGGGCATTCCCGTCCTCGCGACCACGGCAACGGCCAACAACCGCGTTGTCGAGGACGTGTCCGCCCAACTGGACGTCGGCGGCGAGGAAACCCTCGTCCTTCGCGGCGGGCTCGAACGCGAGTCACTTCACCTCTCTGTAGTCCACATTCCGGAGGCGACGGCGCGCGCTGCCTGGCTTGCCGACATGCTCGAGACGCTGCCGGGATCGGGCATCATCTACACGCTGACGGTTTCGGCCGCTCGCGACCTCGCAAGCCTGCTCTCCGAGCGCGGCCATACCGTCGCCGCCTACACGGGCCAGACCGATCCCACTGAACGTGAATCCCTCGAGCAGGACTTGTTGGGCAATCGCGTCAAGGCTCTGGTGGCCACCTCGGCCCTCGGGATGGGCTTCGACAAGCCCGATCTCGGGTTCGTCGTCCACCTGGGCGCACCGTCGTCGCCGATCTCGTACTACCAGCAGGTGGGCCGCGCCGGTCGGTCCACCGACAGGGCAGACGTAATCCTCCTGCCGGGCGCCGAGGACAAGCAGATCTGGAGCTACTTCGCCTCGGTCGCCTTCCCCCGCGAGCACCTGGTCCGCAGCGTCATCGAACACCTCGACACCGAAAAGGCCACGTCGACACCGGCACTCGAACCGCTGGTGGAACTCAATCGCACCCGTCTCGAAATGGTCCTCAAAGTCCTCGACGTCGACGGTGCGGTCAAACGAGTCAAGGGCGGTTGGATCAGCACCGGAGAACCTTGGGTGTACGACGCCGAGCGCTACGGCCGACTCGACGACGCTCGCCAGGCCGAGCAGGCCGCAATGGTCGAGTACCAGAGCATCACGACGTGTCGAATGACCTTCCTGCGTGAACAACTCGACGATCCGGGCCTGACGTCGGAGAACTCACAGTGCGGTCGCTGTGACAACTGCACCGGCAATCGCTACGACACCACTGTCGACACCACCGCCCTCGACGAGACTCGGGCGCGCCTGCAGCGGCCCGGATTCGACCTGGAGCCGCGCAAGATGTGGCCGACCGGCCTGAGCAAGCTGGGTGTCAAGCTGTCCGGGAAGATCACCGAGGGTCCGGAAACCGGGCGCATTCTCGGACGGATGTCGGATCTGGGCTGGGGCCAACGTCTCCGCGCGCTTTTCGACGGCCCCGACGCCCAGGTACCCGATGCGGTGGTCAGCGCGTGTATCAGTGTTCTGGCTGCCTGGAATTGGGCCGAGCGTCCCACCGGTGTCATGGCCCTCGAATCCACGACGCATCCGTTGCTGGTGTCGAGCCTGGCCGCCAAGTTGGCCGAGGTCGGGCGATTGACCGACCTCGGCACCCTTCGCTTGCGACCCGACCACCCTCCGGTGTCAGCAGCGAACTCCGCCTATCGCGTGTCCGGACTGGTCGATGTTTGGGAAGTCCCGGACATGAGTATTCATCAGGGACCAATACTTCTTGTCGACGCAATCGCCGATACCGGTTGGACTTTCACGATGGCCGCACGCGCACTTCGGCAGGCCGGCGCCCATTCCGTACTTCCATTGGCGCTCGCGAGCCCGAAATAGCGAGTTTTTGCCCGAAATAGTCGCTCGGACAACGGCAAAAGTTACATAATGTGAGCACCATCACATTCATGTCCTCACCTGGGGCGCAACGGGTTCCGCACGGCCCGAAACGGACATCTGCATGACTTCGACAGCAATGATTGTTACGTTCAGATGACCGATGAAGCCTGTTGATACGAGAGCTATCCCGACCACCGCGCCGGACGCGGTGTTGTTCAGAAGCCCACAGATCGATGACGGAGTCCGGCTCTGGGAGATCGCACGTGATTCGAAGGTGCTCGACCTCAATTCGAGTTATGCATACCTGTTGTGGTGCGAGGATTTCAGCGCGACGTCCATCGTCGCAGAGGTGGACGGCCGTGTAGTCGGATTCGTTTCCGGTTACACCCGCCCCAGCGCACAGGAAACCCTGTTCGTGTGGCAAGTTGCGGTCGACGAGGACCAGCGCGGCAAGGCAATTGCTGCCCGCATGCTGTCCGACTTGATGGATCGCACTGCCCCACTGGGTGTTACACATCTGGAGACGACGATCAGCCCCGACAACGAGGCTTCGATCGCACTCTTCACCGCGCTCGCACGTCGGCGCGAAGTACCGATAACCAGGCAGAACTTGTTCTCGCCCAATGATTTTCCCGATGGACACGAAGCCGAAGATCTTTACACGATCGGCGCCTAGCGCACTTCGCGCTCGGCATACAGCATGCCCCGGAGGAACAAAGAAGATATGAATATCAACGAAGCAAGCATTTTCGAAACCCTCGAGTCCGAGGTTCGCAGCTACTGCCGTGACTGGCCTGCAGTGTTCACCAGCGCATCCGGATCCTGGATTCGTGACGAAAACGGGCGCGACTACCTCGATTTCTTCGCCGGTGCCGGCGCCCTCAATTACGGTCACAACAACCCGGTGCTCAAATCTGCACTGGTCGACTACATCATGAGCGATGGCATCACACACGGCCTCGACATGTCGACAGTCGCCAAGCGTGAGTTCCTCGAGACCTTTCAACGCAACATCCTCGAGCCGCGCGGCCTGGACTACAAGGTCCAGTTCCCCGGCCCGACCGGATCGAACACCGTCGAGGCTGCACTGAAGCTGGCCCGCAAGGTCACCGGACGTTCGGCAGTCATCAACTTCACCAACGCATTTCACGGAATGACACTCGGTGCACTCTCCGTGACCGGCAACTCGATGAAGCGCGCGGGCGCCGGTGTCCCCCTTGTGCACACGACACCGATGCCCTTCGACAACTACTTCGACGGCGTCACCGAGGACTTCCAGTGGTTCTCTCGCGTTCTCGACGATTCCGGCAGTGGAATCAACCGTCCCGCGGCAGTCATCGTCGAAACCGTGCAGGGTGAAGGCGGCGTCAATGTCGCTCGTCCCGAATGGCTTCGGGCACTGGCAACGCTGTGCTCGGACCGCGGCATCCTGCTGATCGTCGACGACGTCCAGATGGGTTGCGGTCGCACCGGCCCGTTCTTCTCCTTCGAAGAGGCCGGAATCGTTCCCGACATCGTCACACTGTCCAAGTCGATCGGTGGCTACGGAATGCCCATGGCGCTCACGCTGTTCAAGCGTGAACTCGACGTCTGGGGCCCGGGTGAGCACAACGGCACCTTCCGTGGCAACAACCCCGCGTTCGTCACCTCCAAGGTGGCACTCGATCACTACTGGTCCGACGACGCACTCACCAAGACGACGTTGAAGAAGGGCGCACGCATCAGCGAATGCTTCGCCAATCTCTCCGATCAGTTCCCCGGCGAGGTCTCGCACCGTGGACGCGGCCTGGTTCAGGGCCTCGTCTTCGAACAGCCCGAGCGCGCCGGCAAGGTCTGCCAGCTGGCATTCGACGAGGGATTGCTCGCCGAGACCTCCGGACCCTCTGACCAGGTCGTGAAACTGCTTCCGGCACTGACGATTACCGACGACGAGCTCGAGCACGGCCTCTCCATCCTGGCCGAGGCGACACTCAAGGTCTGCAGCTAGAGGAAGGACTCTCCCATGATCGTTCGCACCACCACCGAGATCACCGACACCGACCGCGACATCACGAGCGAGGACGGAAACTGGCGCAGCAAGCGCATCGTCCTCGGCGGCGACCGCGTCGGGTTCTCGTTCCACGAAACCACCATCAAGGCAGGTTCGGTCAACGAGTTCCACTACGCCAACCACGTCGAGGCGGTCTGGCTCGTCGAGGGCACCGGCAAGCTGATCGACCTGGACAACAACGAGGAATACGATCTCGCGCCGGGGTCGATGTACCTGCTCAACGGCCACGAGCGTCATCGCGTCGAGCCCGATACGCAGATGCGCATGCTCTGTGTGTTCAATCCGCCGGTCACCGGGCGTGAGGTACACGACGAGAACGGTGTCTACCCACTGGTGGAGGTCCCCGCGTAGCGTCTAGTCATGGCGACTGACACCTCTCCACGCGTAGCGATCGGCCCCGTCCCCGATGCACTGCTCGACAGCGCGGTGCTTCGGGGCGGTGGTCTGATCAGTCCGATCGACACTGCCGACGCCCTGATCTGGGCGGGCTCACCCGAAACCTTTCCGTCGGAGTTACCGGCGTCGGTCAGGTGGGTGCAGCTGCCGTCGGCCGGAATCGAAGATTGGTTCGACTCCGGTGTGATTCCGAAGGACACCGATATCACGTGGACCTCGGCGGCCGGCGCGTTTTCGGCATCGGTGGCCGAGCACGCGCTCATGCTGCTGTTGGCCGGAGTTCGTCACCTGCCTGCGCACATCGAGGCTCGAACGTGGCGTCAGTTCGAGTTCTTTCCCAAGATCGGCACACTCCGTGGTTCGACGGTTGCGATCATCGGCGCAGGCGGTATCGGCCGCGCGCTGATTCCGATGCTGGCCGCGCAGGGGGCGGACAGCATCGCAGTCAATCGTTCCGGTAGCCCTGTCCCCGGGGCGATCTCGACGTTCCCCGCATCCAGGATGGATGAAATATATTCTCGCGCAGATCACTTCGTGATCGCAGCGCCCGCCACCCCGGCTACCCGTCACCTCGTGGGCCGTGCGCAGTTGGCGGAGATGCAACCCCATTCCTGGGTGATCAATGTCGCGCGCGGATCACTGGTGGACACCGACGCGCTGGTCGAGGCAATCGAGTCGGAACAGATCGGCGGCGCCGGTCTCGACGTCACCGATCCCGAACCCCTCCCCGACGGTCACCCTCTGTGGGATCTGACGAATGCGATCATCACACCCCACGATTCAAATCCGCCGGGCGTTCGGCCCGCCGCGTTCGCGGATCACGTCTCCAAGAACGTGACCCGCTTCGCGAAGGGCGAGGCGCTGGCTGCCCTCGTGGACCCGGTCGCCGGATACTGAGCACGCCGTCGAAGCTCGAATGCTCAGACGACGGTTGCCACGAATTACTGTGGCGATTCCGTATCAGGGAAGAAGAGCGCCCTCGCCCGGCGAGCGACTTCCTCGGCTGGTACGTCCTCGACCTTCGTGCAGACTGCCCATCGGTGACCGAACGGATCGAGAAAAACGCCATGCCGGTCACCCGAGAACGTATCGGAGACAGCCGTGACCAGCGTGCCTCCCTCAGCAACGGCTCGAGCGACAAACTCGTCCGTGTCCTCGGTGTAGACGACGATCGACGAATGCACCCAGCCGCCCTGTGGTGATTTGAGTCCGAAGTCCGGCATCTCCTGCGAGAGCTGCAGCATCGAATCGCCGATCCGAATCTCCGCATGCATGAGGGAGCCGTCAGGAGCGTTCATCGCATCGACAATCTCAGCTCCGAGTGCTCGCTTGTAGTAGTCGAGTGCGGCATGACCGTCCGGCACCGCGAGGTACGGAGTGATCGTGCGGTAACCAGCGGGGATTGGGTTCACTGTGCTCATGCGTACGAGTATTGGGGATCGCACACGTGTTCTATTGAACATTTCGGACTTCCTCCGCGCCTCCGTCTCGCACACGCGCCTATCCTGGAACGGTGCCTACCGACAACAGCCGCCTCGACGCCCTTCCCGAGCTCCTGGCCGGGCGTCGCCTGGCAATTCTGACCGGCGCAGGAATCTCCACCGACTCCGGAATCCCTGACTACCGCGGCCCTGATTCGCCACCGCGCAATCCGATGACGTTCCAGCAGTTCATCGGCGATGCGGCGTTTCGACGGCACTACTGGGCGCGCAACCACATCGGCTGGCGATACATGGACAGCTCGCGGCCCAACCAGGGCCACCGGGCCGTCGCGACACTCGAGCGAGCAGGGCGTGCTGTCGGCGTGATCACCCAGAACGTCGATCTCCTGCACACCAAGGCCGGCGCGCGAAACGTCATCGACCTCCACGGCACTTACGCGCAGGTTCGATGCCTGAGCTGCCAGCGGTTGATCTCCCGCACCACTCTCGCGGAGAGATTGGAAGAAGCCAACCCTGGATTCGCCGAAACAGTCTCTGCTGCAACAGGAGTCGAGATCGCACCCGACGCAGATGCCGTGATCGAATCCACCGCACACTTTCGCGTCGTGGATTGCGACGTATGCGGTGGGCTACTCAAACCCGACATCGTCTACTTCGGTGAATCCGTCCCCAAGGAACGTGTTGCCAGGGCGTACGGACTCGTCGACCAAGCCGACGCGCTGTTGGTAGCCGGGTCGTCGTTGACGGTGATGTCCGGCCTACGTTTCGTCCGGCATGCCGCCAAGGCTGGGAAGCCGATCGCCATCGTGAATCGTGGCACGACTCGCGGCGACGAATTCGCCGACCTCAAGCTCGAAGTCGGTTGTGCTGAAGCACTTTCCGCCCTGGTCGAGGACGACAGTTACAGCGCCACCAAGTCGTCCGCGTGAACCACGGGACGCTGCATGTCTGCCGGTAGATCGGCGGTGGAGCGCCCCAGGATCTCCTCGATCTCCGCAGCGTCGAATGCGACGACACCCCGAGCGACGGGCTTCTCCCCCGGTCCCATCAGCGACACGACGTCGCCCGCATGGAAATCGCCGGACACACCGACGATGCCCGCCGACAGCAGGCTTCGACGCTTGGACACCACCGCGCGAACGGCGCCTTCGTCCAGGTGAAGGTCACCCGATGTGTCCGCGGCGTGGCGGACCCAGAATCGGCGAGCCGACAATCGCGTGGGCCGGGGCGCAAATGCCGTCCCGACGTCGGCACCACTGAGTGCCTGCGCAGCGTCCGAGGCTGCCGCGAGCAGCACCGGCACTCCGGAATCAGCGGCCAGGCGTGCTGCAGAGAGTTTCGACGCCATGCCTCCGGTACCGAGAGCGCCACCCGAACCGGCAACGACTCCGTCGAGATCCTCGGGACTGTTGACCTCGGGAATCAGTGTGGCATCGCCCTTTCGGGGATCGCCGTCGTACAGGCCGTCCACATCCGACAACAGGATCAACGCGTCGGCGCCGACGAGATGAGCAACCAGAGCGGCCAACCGATCGTTGTCACCGAATCGAAGTTCGGTGGTGGCAACTGTGTCGTTCTCGTTCACGATCGCGACTGCGTGCAACACCCGCAGACGATCGAGCGTCCGCTGAGCGTTCCGGTGCTGCGTCCGTCGAGCGATGTCGTCCGCCGTGAGAAGTACCTGCCCGACGGTGCGCCCGTACCGGGCGAACGACGTACCCCAGGCGTGAGCCAGCGCCAACTGACCGACGCTGGCCGCAGCCTGCTTGGTCGCGAGATCGCGCGGTCGCTTGGTCAGTCCCAGCGGCGCCAGTCCGGCGCCGACGGCACCGGACGAGACGACGACGACATCGGAACCCGCACGCATGCGTGCCTCGATGGCATCGGCCAACAGATCGAGTCGGTGAGTATCGAGTCCCGCCACCAGACTGGTGAGTGCAGACGACCCGATCTTCACGACGATACTGTGAGCCGACGCTATCGACTCCCTGGTGGACCCGAGCACAGTCCCGTTCCCTCTCTTCGGTTTTCGTCCTGAAATCGCGTGAGTCAGGCGTCTTCGTCGAGCAGGCCGCGGCGGACGCGACGAGCATGCTTGCGCTCGTCTGCGCCGATTCGCTCCACCTGATCGAGACGCGGGTCGGTTCCGCGACCCGTACGGGTCAGATCGATACCGGCCGGCGTCATCGGCTCCCACTCGAAGCTGACGTCACCGATGGTGACGGAAGCTCCTGGCTGAGCACCCTTCTTGACCAATGCGTCCTCGACACCCAAGCGTGCAAGACGGTCGGCGAGGTAACCAACGGCTTCGTCGTTGTCGAAGGCGGTCTGACGAATCCACCGCTCCGGGCGGGTGCCGCGGACGACGAACCCACCGGGAATATCGGGATCCTTCTCGATGGTGAAGCTGGAATCCTTGACCTTGACCGGGCGAATGACCTGACGCTTCGGCTCGGGCTTCGGATGAGCCTCGCGGTAGTCACGGACCATCTTCGCCAGCGCGAAAGTCAACGGTCGCAAACCTTCTCGGCTCACCGCCGAGATGGTGAAGACAGGCCACCCGCGCGCTTCGATCTCAGGCGTGACCATTTCGGCCAACTCTGCTGCCTCGGGAACGTCAGTCTTGTTGAGGATGACGACCCGCGGACGCTTGTCGAGGTCACCGAGTCCCGAGTCGCCGGAGAGCGCGGGCGTATATGCAGCCAGCTCCGCTTCCAAGGCGTCGATGTCGGAAATCGGGTCACGTCCCGGATCGAGAGTGGCGCAGTCGATCACGTGTGCCAACACGGCGCAGCGTTCGATGTGGCGCAGAAAGTCCAGGCCCAGACCGCGGCCTTCGCTGGCACCGGGGATCAGCCCGGGCACGTCGGCGACGGTGAACGTGGTGTCACCGCTCGAGACGACGCCGAGGTTGGGGACCAGAGTGGTGAAGGGGTAGTCGGCGATCTTCGGCTTGGCCGCAGAGAGAACCGACACAAGCGAAGACTTACCGGCAGAGGGGAATCCGAGCAGACCGACGTCGGCTACCGACTTGAGTTCGAGAACCAGGTCACGTTCGACACCGTCTTCACCGAGGAGGGCGAAACCGGGAGCCTTGCGGGCCTTCGAGGCGAGCGCAGCGTTGCCGAGTCCGCCGCGGCCGCCCTGAGCAGCGTCGTAGCGCGAGCCGACACCGACGAGGTCGGCCAGCACGTTGCCGTCGGTATCGAGAACCACAGTTCCATCCGGAACCTTGAGGATGAGGTCTTCACCGTTTGCACCCTCGCGGTTACTGCCGGCGCCCTGCTTACCGTTGGTCGCCTTCGCGTTGGGATGGAAGTGAAAGTCGAGGAGGGTGTGGATGTTCTCGTCGACCACGAGGATGACGTCGCCACCGCGACCTCCGTTGGCACCGTCCGGACCGCCGAGCGGTTTGAACTTCTCGCGGTGTACGGAGGCGCAACCATTGCCGCCTTTTCCAGCGCTGACGTGCAGCACAACACGGTCAATGAATCGGGACATGACTGCCGGATCCTTCCTCAGTCAATTGCGGGTCTCACGCGATGAGCTGAACTTCTGGTGAGCAGGGTTGCTCGGGAAAACAGGTACTGCTTAAACAAACGATAGGGGCGGACCGGGTTATTTCAACCCTGGTCCGCCCCTATCGGGAGCTTGGAACGCGTCACTCTCTTACCGAAAGTAGAACCGGTGACGCACAACTAGCGAGAAAGACTAGACCTCAGCCGCAACGACGGCCGGAACGATGTTCACGGTCTTGCGTCCACGCTTCTGGCCGAACTCGACTGCACCGGCAGCGAGAGCGAACAGGGTGTCGTCGCCGCCACGGCCGACGTTGACGCCGGGGTGGAAGTGCGTGCCGCGCTGGCGAACCAGGATTTCGCCTGCGCTGACCGACTGGCCGCCGAAGCGCTTCACGCCGAGGCGCTGGGCGTTTGAATCGCGACCGTTACGGGAGCTGGATGCACCCTTCTTATGTGCCATGCTATTGACCCTCCTCGGGTGAAATTAGCTAGAAAGAACTGGTTACTTGATGCCCGTGACCTTGAGCACCGTGATCGGCTGCCTGTGGCCCTGACGCTTGTGGTAACCGGTCTTGTTCTTGAACTTGTGGATGCGGATCTTCGGGCCCTTGGTGTGCTCGACGATCTCACTGGTGACTGCGACCTTGGCCAGCTTGGCCGCGTCGGTGGTCAGGTCAGATCCGTCGACCACGAGAACGGGAGCAAGCGAGACAGCAGTGCCGGGCTCACCCTCGATCTTCTCGACCTTGACGAGGTCACCAACAGCGACCTTGTACTGCTTTCCGCCGGTCTTGACGATCGCGTACGTTGCCATCGGAGGGCTACCCCTTGCTTCTTCGAACTTGCTCGCGCTGCTGCCTGAGGCTTCAAATGCATCGCGACTGGTCTGGTTTATGTCACCTCGGCTCGGTACTGACGTACCGGGACATTCACGCGCACTCTAGGCACACGGAATCTCTACCGCCGGGTGGCGACCCTCCAAGGTTACGGGAAAGCAACCGTCAGGGTCAAACCGCCCCGCCGAGGGGTGGTGCTCACTACTCTGTACTGCTTCTACCAGCTGAAACTTCGGATAACGGTTGGATGCCCTCGCTCATCGCCAGGACATCCAACCGACCGAAACCGGTAGTTCTTACTCTCCGTCGACCGGCGGACCCGCGGGACGTGCTGCTGCACGCCTGCGACGAGGCCGCTTGACGACGACAACTTCTTCCTCGGCCGGAACCTCGATGGCCGGAGCCTGGACGTTCTCCACGACCGCTTCCGCTGCGGGTTCCGGAGTCGGAATCACGAAGACCGTGCCCACCTCGGGAGCCGCCTCGGCAACCGGTGCCGACGCTGCCCGCGACGCCCGGCGACTACGCCGACGACCTCGCGGAGCTGCTTCGGCCGGAGCTGCAGCCGACTCGTTGTCCACTGCGGGAGCTTCTTCCGCAGCAGAGTCCACAACAGAAACGTCAGGGCGCTCAGTAGCAGCAGGAGTATCGATCGGCCGATCCTGTTGCCGATCGGCACTTTTGGATGCATCGTCCCCCGAAGACGTACCAGCGGAATCGGACTCGATCGAGTCGGCCGCGACGGTCTCGTCGTCCTCGTGGTGATGCGAGGCCATCGCCAATGCCACCGGATGAGCCCGCTTGACCGTCGCGTCGACGGCCGGAACCTCCGGCGCCGGAGCTTCCTGTCCGTTGGATTCGGTCGAAGCCGACTTGTCTCCGCGGCCACGCTTGTTCTTGCGCGAGGTGCCGGAATCACTGCGCTGCGAGCCCGAACGCGATCCGCCGTCGTCCGAGGACTTCACCTCGACAGGCTCGGAGTGGACGATGATGCCGCGGCCGTGGCAGTGCTCACAGGTAGTCGAGAAGGCCTCGACCAATCCGGTACCCAACTTCTTGCGAGTCATCTGCACGAGTCCGAGTGACGTGACCTCCGACACCTGATGGCGCGTGCGATCGCGACCCAGGCATTCGGTGAGCCGACGCAGAACCAGGTCCCGGTTCGATTCGAGGACCATGTCGATGAAGTCGACGACGATCATTCCGCCGATGTCCCGCAGGCGCATCTGGCGAACGATCTCCTCGGCTGCTTCGAGGTTGTTACGAGTGACGGTCTCTTCGAGGTTTCCGCCGGCTCCGGTGAACTTGCCGGTGTTGACGTCGACGACGGTCATGGCCTCGGTGCGGTCGATCACCAGGGTGCCGCCGGACGGCAGCCACACCTTGCGATCGAGCGCCTTGGCCAACTGCTCGTCGATACGGCGAGCCGCGAAGACGTCGATACCGTTGTTCGGCGTGTACTTCTCGAGCCGCGGAAGCAGGTCGGGCGCAACGGAGTTGATGTAGTTCTCGACCGTCGTATGCGCCTTCTCGCCCTCGATGACCAGCTTGGAGAAGTCCTCGTTGAACAGATCACGAATGACCTTGACCAGCATGTCAGGCTCTTCGTACAGCGCCTGCGGGTTGCCGGACTTGCCGGTGTCCGCAGCCGCGGCCTGCTCCTCGATGCCGGCCCACTGAGCCTGCAGACGAGTCACGTCGCGCGCCAACTCTTCTTCGCTGACGCCCTCGGACGCCGTGCGGATGATCACGCCGGCGTCGGCGGGAACGATGTCGCGCAGGATTTCCTTGAGACGCTTGCGCTCGGTGTCCGGAAGCTTGCGGCTGATACCCGTGGACGTACCACCGGGCACGTAGACGAGGAAACGACCGGCAAGCGAAATCTGCGTGGTCAGTCGAGCACCCTTGTGACCGACCGGATCCTTGCTGACCTGAACGAGCACCTGATCGCCAGGCTTGAGAGCCTGCTCGATCTTGCGCGAGTTGCCACCGAGACCGGCGGCCTCCCAGTTGACCTCACCGGCGTAGAGGACACCGTTGCGGCCACGTCCGATGTCGATGAACGCAGCTTCCATGCTGGGGAGCACGTTCTGAACACGTCCGAGGTACACGTTGCCGACCATCGACGCTGACGCCGAGTTGGTGACGAAGTGCTCGACCAGCACTCCGTCTTCGAGGACTGCCACCTGTGTAGTCGCATGCGGTTGACCGCTGTCTGCTCGATCGCGCACAACCATGACGCGATCGACGGCCTCACGACGCGCGAGGAACTCCGACTCGGTCAGGATCGGCGGACGACGACGGCCGGCGTCACGACCGTCGCGGCGACGCTGACGCTTCGCTTCCAGACGCGTCGAACCACTGATGCCCTGGACCTCGTCCTTGACGCGGGTCTTGTTGCGAGGTTCGCGCTCGTGAACGACGGTGTTCGGCGGATCGTCCTCGGACGTCGCAGTCGCGTCGGTGGCTCCGTCGGTTCCGGTCTTGCGACGACGACGGCGACGGCGACGGCGGCTCGATCCGTCGGCGTCGAGATCGGAATCGTCGGCGTTCTCGGAATCCGCATCCGCGGTGGACTCGGACTTCTCACCGGATTCTTCGCCGGCAACGTCTTCGGTTTGCTTCTCGACTGCCACAGGGGCAGATTCCTGCTCCGAGTCGGTCGCGGTATCCGACTCTTCGTCCGAACCCTGCTCGCTGCCCTGTTCTCCACCCTGTTCTCCGCGGCCACGGCCACGTCCACGGCGTCCACGACGACGGCGACGCGGCTGATCGTCGTCCTCGTCATCGGACTCGGCGCTCTCACCCTCGGTTTGCGGGGCGGTCACAGCCGGCTCTTCGACGGCAGGAACTGCAACCGGCGAGGCCTCGGGTGCGACTGTTTCGGTTTCCGCAGTCTGCTTCTCTTCGACGACTGCCGGTGCTGCGGGCTCGCGGCGAGCGCGACGGCGACGCGGAGCTGCCTCGGCTGCTTCGAGATCCGGCTGCAAGAACAGCGGGACCTGCGGCGCGGCGGGGGCCGCCTCGGGCTGATGGGTCTGCGGTGCCTCGAAGGAAGTGAACAGATCGGACTGCTCGGCTTCCTTGCTCTGCAGCGCAGCAGCGGCGTCGAGTCCAGCGCTGATCTCGGCGACAGCCGGATCCACCGCTTCTTCGGCTGCCGGCTCTTCGACAACTACTGCCTTTTTGCGGGTTCGACGAGCCCTCACGGGCTTCTCGGCCGGAGCCTCTGCAGCAGGCTCCTCGGCAACAGGCGCCTCGACAACCGGGTCGATGAGGGTGTCGAGCTCGGCGACGACCGGCTCGATGGCCTCGGCCGCGGAAGTCAGCGACGCGTGAATCCGCTGGGCAACGTCACGTTGGAGACTCGACTGCGCACTACGCAACTCGGTACCGAGCGCTGCGGCTTCGGCAAGGACCTGCTTGCTGGTGACACCGAGCAGCTTCGCCAGCGCGTGTACGCGCATCTTGTCGGGAAATTCCGGGGTGGTGCTGGAATCTGATTCGGTTGGGGATTGATCGGCCACGTAAGTCTCCTCAGCCCCCGGGCGCGTCCAACCCAGAAGTCGAGTTGTCACGCGGCCACGCGGGAGCGTGCTGTGTGTACTCGCACCCAGAAGTGAGTGCGAGATTGTAAGGTCTCGCTCCGCATGGATCGCAGTGCCCGTTATTCACTGCGAGCACATGAAGTGCCTGGCTGGATGGCCGTTGTCCTGTGCGCGAGCGCCTGATCATCCAGCGTGCAGAGGTCCAGGGATTTCCTGTTGACCTGGAGCAGCGATGAAAGGGCATCGAACCTAGGTGTCATCCGGTTGAACGTGCGTAAAACAAATTGCGGTTCAACTGAAAGCAGTATCCCACACCAATGCGCCTGCAACTGCAAAGGGCGCACCGATGTGGGATACGTGCCGAGAATTCGCTGTGGAGATGTGGGCCCAAGACCCGTTCATGTGGGCCGGAGGCCCGAATCGGAGATTCAGATGGACGACAGCGCGGGGAACCACAGAGCGATTTCGCGCTCTGCCGACTCCACGGAGTCACTGCCGTGAACGAGGTTCTGCTGCGCTTCGAGTCCGAAGTCGCCGCGGATCGTGCCCGGAAGAGCCTTGTCTACCGGGTCGGTTCCGCCGGCCAACTGACGGAAAGCAGCGATGGCGCGGGGGCCTTCGAGCACTGCGGCCACCAGCGGACCGGAGGTGATGAACTCCAACAAGCTCGGGTAGAACGGGCGCTCGGCGTGTTCTGCGTAGTGGCTACCAGCCACCTCTTCGGAAGCTACGCGGAGGTCGAGTGCTGCAATTGTCAGGCCTTTGCGCTCGATACGGCTGAGGATTTCTCCTACGTATCCACGGGCAACGGCGTCGGGCTTGATCAGTACGAGGGTGCGCTCAGTCACAGCGGACAGCCTAAATGGTCAGTCCCGCTGACCGGGAAGCAGGCCCTTGTCCATTCGGCGCTTGATGTCTCTCTGCAGGTAGACGAGGTATCCCCAGACGATCCCGAAGGTGATCGCGACACCGGCGATCGACGGGTGGACGAAGAAACCGAACAGAAGAATCACCTGCAGTGCGACGTTGAACCCCATCGCCCACGGCTTGCCCTGGATGCCCGCACCCAGAATCATCAGCACCGCCAACCCGATGATGAATCCCGCGGAGGCCGCGGTGAGACCACCACCGACGACCGCGACGACCGGCAAAGCCAGCAGCACGACGATCGCCTCGAGGATCAGGGTTCCGGCCATTACTCCGCGGAAACTTTTCCACGGGTCCTTGGTCGGAGGCCCGAACTCGCCGGCAGTGTCTCCGAACTCGTGGTCTCCGAACTCGTGGTCTCCGGACTCGTGGTCGCCGGATTCGGGATTGGCATCTGACGGGGTACTCACGCGGGGTCCTTTCCGAACAGCGTGCGGGCAGCGCCAGCGGTCACGACGGATCCCGTCACCACGACACCTGCCCCTGATACGGCTTCGCCGGGTTCGGCCACCTGCTCGGCGATTTCGATCGCGACTTCCAAGGCGTCGGCAAGCACCGGCGCCACGACGACGCGCTCGTCGCCGAACTTCGCGACGGCAATGTTCGCCAACTCCTCGACGTCCATCGCCCGGGGTGACCCGTTGTGGGTGACGACGATCTCGTCGAAGACGGATTCGAATGCGGTCAAGATGGCGTCGACGTCTTTGTCCGCCATGACGCTGACCACTCCCACGAGCTTGCGGAAATCGAACTCCGCGGCCAGTGCGGCCGCGAGTGCGCGTGCACCGTCAGGGTTGTGGGCGGCGTCGAGAAATACGGTCGGCGCACTCCGAACACGTTCGAGGCGACCAGGATTGACGATCGAGGCGAACCCGTTGCGGATTGCGTCCTGATCGAGTTGTCGATCCGGACCGGCACCGAAGAACGCCTCGACAGCAGCGAGCGCAAGCGCCGCGTTGCGCGCCTGATGCTCGCCGTGAAGCGGCAGGAAGATGTCGGTGTACACACCGCTCAGGCCCTGAAGTTCGAGCTGCTGTCCGCCTACCGCGATCTGGCGAGCGAGCACCTTGAACTCGGAGCCTTCGCGAGCGACTGCGGCCTCGACCTCGACGGCTCGCCGCAGTAATACCTCCATGACCTCGGGAGTCTGCTCGGCGATGATCGCGACGGTGTCCACCGGAACCAGGTCCTCGCGGCCCTTCTTGATGATCCCGGCCTTCTCCTCCGCGATCCCGGCAAGATCGGTTCCCAGGTACTCGGCGTGATCGAGACTGATCGGCGTGATCACCGCGACCTGTCCGTCGATCACGTTGGTGGCATCCCATCGTCCGCCGAGTCCGACCTCCACCACGGCGACGTCGACCGGTGCCTCCGCGAACGCCGCATAGGCCATGGCGGTGAGCACTTCGAACTTGCTCATCGCCGGTCCCCCGGCTTCCTCGGACTGTGCGTCGATCATCTGCACGTACGGCTCGATCTCGCGGAACGTGTCCACGTAGAGCCGCGGTGAGATCGGATGACCGTCGATGCTGATCCGTTCGGTCGCGATCTGCAGGTGTGGGCTGGTGGTTCGGCCGGTACGACGATGCAGAGCCGTCATCAACGAGTCGATCATGCGCGTCACCGACGTCTTGCCGTTGGTTCCCGTGACGTGCACCGACGGATAGTTGTGCTGGGGCGAGCCCAGGACATCCATGAGCGCCTCGATACGAGTCAGTGACGGCTCGATCTTGGTCTCGGGCCAACGCTTGTCGAGTTCTGCTTCCACCAGCGCCAGTTCGGCGATGTCGACCGGAGTCGGAACCGAACTCTGAGCGTCGAATTGGGACGGCTCGTACGAACTCACTTGTCGGCCAACTCCTTCAGACGTCCTGTGATGCGCTCGATCTCTTCGACGGCGATCTGGCGACGTGTCTTGATCTTGTCGACGACGGCGTCGGGCGCCTTCGCCAGGAAGGCCTCGTTCGCCAGCTTGTTGTCAGCGGTGACGAGTTCCTTCTGCGCTGCCGCGAGGTCCTTTTCGAGCCGCTTCTTCTCGGCGCCGAGGTCGATGGTGCCCGAGGTGTCGATGTCGACAGTGACGGTTCCCTGGCTCAGACGCACCTCGACGGAGATCGACGCGGTGAATCCTTCTTCGGGTTCGGTCAGCTTGGCAAGCGCCGCCACGTAGGCGAACTGGCCGTCCATGCCTGCCTCCGAGAGCCCGGACGCACGCGCCGGGACCTTCTGGGAAGGCTTGAGTCCCTGATCGTTTCGGAAACGTCGCACCTCGGTGATCAGCTTCTGCGTGTCTTCGATCCTGGTGGCGGCCTGGGCGTCGACTGCGACGCCGGACAACGTGGGCCAGTCGGCGACGACGACGGACTCGCCGCCGGTGAGCACCTTCCACAGGGTTTCGGTCACGAACGGAATGACCGGGTGCAGGAGGCGGAGCAATGCATCGAGAACGTTGCCGAGCACGGCGCGGGTGTTCGCGGCGACGGCCTCGTCACCGGCGAACTGCACCTTGGCGAGTTCGAGGTACCAGTCACAGACCTCGTCCCACGCGAAGTGGAACAGGCCTTCGCACGCCTTGCTGAACTCGTAGCGATCGAATGCGGCGTCCGCCTCGGCCTGGACCGTGTCGAGACGGTCGAGGATCCAACGATCGGCGTCGGTCAGTTCGCTTCGAGCGGGCAGCGGCGCGGGAGCAGCGCCGTTCATCAGAGCGAACTTGGTCGCGTTGAACAACTTGGTCGCGAAGTTGCGCGAGGACTGCGCCGAATCCTCACCGACGGACAGGTCACTGCCCGGGTTGGCGCCGCGTGCGAGTGTGAATCGCAGGGCGTCGGCGCCGAAACGATCGACCCAGTCGAGTGGGTCGATACCGTTGCCACGAGACTTCGACATCTTCTTGCCGTACTGATCGCGAACCAGTCCGTGCAGGAACACGTCCTTGAACGGCATCTGCGCGCCCGACTTACCCGGACCGGCGGTGATCGACTCGTCCTCGGACACGTACGTGCCGAACATCATCATGCGGGCGACCCAGAAGAACAGGATGTCGTAGCCGGTGACGAGAACGCTGGTGGGATAGAACTTTTCGAGTTCGGGCGTCTTGTCGGGCCAACCCATCGTCGAGAAGGGCCACAGTCCCGAGGAGAACCAGGTGTCGAGGACGTCGGGATCCTGGACCCAGCCTTCCGGTGCCGTTTCGTCGGGACCGAAGCATGCAACTTCGCCCTCGGGGCCGTACCAGACCGGAATGCGGTGACCCCACCAGAGCTGACGGGAAATGCACCAGTCGTGCATGTTGTCGACCCAGTCGAACCAGCGTGGCTCCTGACTCGCCGGGTGAATGACGGTGTCCCCGTTGCGAACCGCGTCACCCGCAGCCTTGGCGAGCGTCTCGACCTTGACCCACCACTGCAACGAGAGACGAGGCTCGATGGCCTCGCCACTGCGCTCGGAGTGCCCGACGCTGTGCAGGTACGGGCGCTTCTCGGCGACGACGCGTCCCTGCTCGGCGAGGGCTTCGCGAACCTTGACGCGAGCCTCGAAGCGGTCCATACCGTCGAATTCGGTTCCGGTGTCGGCGATCTTGCCGGTCTTGTCCATGATGGTGGGCATCGGCAAGTTGTGCCGCAGGCCCATCTCGAAGTCGTTGGGGTCGTGAGCCGGCGTGATCTTCACAGCGCCGGTTCCGAACTCGGGGTCGACGTAGTCGTCCGCGATGATCGGGATCTGACGTCCGGTGAACGGATGATCGAGGGTGGTGCCGACGAGGTGCTTGTAGCGCTCGTCTTCGGGGTGGACCGCCACTGCGGTATCACCGAGCATCGTCTCGACGCGAGTGGTCGCGACGATGACGTGCGGCTCGTTGTCGTCGAGCGAGCCGTAGCGCAGGGAGACCAGCTCACCTTCGACATCCTCGAACTTCACCTCGATGTCGGAGATCGCGGTCTGCAGCACCGGCGACCAGTTCACGAGACGCTCGGCGCGGTAGATCAAGCCCTCGTCGAACATGCGCTTGAAGACGGTCTGGACGGCGCGCGAGAGGCCCTCGTCCATCGTGAAACGATCACGACTCCAGTCGACGCCGTCACCGATGCGCCGCATCTGGCCACCGATGGTTCCGCCGGATTCGCGCTTCCAGTCCCAGACCTTGTCGATGAACAGCTCGCGGCCGAAATCTTCCTTGGTCTTGCCCTCGGCAGCGAGTTGCTTCTCGACGACGGACTGCGTGGCGATACCGGCGTGGTCCATGCCAGGCAGCCACAGCACCTCGTAGCCCTGCATCCGCTTGCGGCGACTGAGGACGTCCATGAGGGTGTGATCGAGGGCGTGGCCCATGTGCAGGCTGCCGGTGACGTTCGGGGGCGGCAGCACGATGGAGTAGCCGGGCTTGTCGCTGGTCGCGTCGGCCTGGAAGTACCCGGCGTCTACCCAGCCCTGATACAGATCGGCCTCTACCGCGCTGGGGTCCCAGCTCTTGGGTAGGGCGTCGGCGGGGGTCTGGGGGTTCTCTGGAGCTGCACTGGTCACCACTTGATCCTAATGACTCCCCCGCTGCGAACGAATTCGCCCGTCGAGGGCTGCGGTGGGCACGAACGACAGTCCCCTTGGTCCGGGGTCAGCCGAACAAACGATATTCACCGATCCGCTCCGCTGACAGGATCGCTCTGAAGGACGACCGACCAACGACCTGTGGAGCAAATATGTTGAACAACTGGAGTTCTCGCCGTCCCGGCGTTCGAACCTTGGCGGCGGCCGCGACGATCGGAGCGGCGGTTGCCCTCGTGCTTCCGGCGACTGCGTCCGCTGCACCCGGCATCGAAGAAAGTGTGCAAGGAAGCATCGACAGTGGCAGCGCCACGATCAACGGGAGTGTCGGCGACATCGGGAACGACATCGCAAACGGCATCGCCAGCGGCAGCGTGGGCGACATCGTCGGCGGAATTGCCACCGGGAATTTCAACGACGTCATCGGGGGCCTATCCGCAGGCTCGACCAGCGCGACGGACATCGTCAACGGCCTGGCCAGTGGCAATGTCAGGGACATTCTCAGTGGGCTGGCCAGCGGCAGCGGCGGCGGCGGATCGTTTGCTCCGACGCAGCGATGTGACGCCTCGACGGTCTCCGGCGGCGCAGGAATCACCAGCACCAAGCACGAGCTCGGCCGCGGCGGTCCGACGTCGTTCGTACTCGGCTACGAGACCGAAAATGTCCCGGACCTGATCGAGGTGTACTACGAAGGACGATTGATCCACAGCACCGGATACATCGGCGACAACATCAACGAGGGAACCGGTTCGGCGGTCGTCAACGTGCCCGCCGGCGGTGCATCGTCCGTGCTGGTTCGCGTCACGGGCCCCGACCACACCGAGTGGGCGTACACCGTTCGCTGCCCCGGCGCCTGATTCCAGTCCGGATCCGCGAGGAAGATCGTGCCTCGTTCGGCTGTTTCAGCCGAACGAGGCACGCACGGTCAACCCAGAATCTCCGGCAGCGCGACATCCTCGCCGAGAACGTGCTCGGAGAGGAACGCGGTGACCACCTCGTACCAGATCTTGGTGTGCTGCGGCTTGAGCACCCAATGATTCTCGTCGGGGAAGTACAGGAAGCGATGGTCCGTTTTCCCGTCGTCGTCGGCGGGCAGACCTGACTCTGCAAGCAGTTCGTACCAGAGTCGCAAGCCCTCACCGATCGGAACCCGGTAGTCCTTGTCGCCATGGATGACCAGCATCGGAGTCGTGATGTCTGCGACGTACAGATGCGGCGAATTCTCGACGGCCATCTCCGGCGACATCTCCCGTTGCCAGTACCAGGCCGCGTCCGTCGTCGGGCCGAATTGATCGAGCGCCCAGAGGCTTGCGTGGGTGACGATCGCGTCGAAACGGTTGGTATGGCCGGCAATCCAGTTGGCCATGTAACCGCCGAACGACCCACCCATCGCGCCTGTCCGCTTGGGGTCGATCTCGGGCTGCGCGACGGCAGCATCGGTGATCGCCATCAGATCGGTGAAGGGCGCCTTGCCCCACTGACCCCACCCGCGCTGGACGAAATCCTGCCCGTAGCCGGTCGAGAGTGCGGGATCGGGCAGCAGTACTGCATAGCCCTTGGCGACGAGCAGCCACGGATTCCACCGCCAGGACCAGGTGTTCCACGAACCGAGTGGGCCACCGTGGACCCAGAGGAGCAATGGCACCGGTGCGTGCGGTGCGGCGCCGGTCGGCAGCGCCAACCAGCTACGGACCGTCGAACCGTCCTCGGCGCGAGCGGTGATCTCGGTCAGTGTTCCCGGCAGCTCCGGCAATGCGTCGGGTCCACGAAGTGCGGTGATCTCACCGGATCGCAGATCCACCCGCACCACGTGAGGGGGCGCTTCGTACGAAGCCCGCAACGCGTAGATCGACTCACCGTCCGGCGCCACTCGAACGTCGGTGTACGCCGCGTCGTCGGCTGTCAGGCGCACTGGTTGACCCCACAGGTCGATGGTGAAGATCGGACCGCGGCCGCCGTCGTCAGCGGTGACCACCAGCCCGGATCCGTCGGGTAGCCAGGCAAGTGAGGTAGGCCATCGATCCCAGCCGTCGGCGACGCCGGTCACAGCACCGGATCCGAAGTCGTAGAGCTGCAGAGTCATTCGCGGCGCAGACTCCGGCGTGGTGAGGGTCTCCCGGACGAACGCGAGCTTGGTTCCGTCCGGCGAGAGCACCGGGTTGTAGACGTCCGCGTCGGCCTCGTCGACAAGGGTGGTTCGGTCACCGGTCACCGTGTCGATCCGAACCAACGTCGATCGGCGGGCGGCACTAGCCGCGCCGACAGCCCACGTGGTCACGACGAAGAGACCGTCGTCGGAAATCGTGGTCGACGTCTCCCGCAGCGCCGCGCCTGCAGTCGGTGTGATGTCCCGCAATTCGACGGAGTCCTTCGAATCCGTCTCGGCGACAACCAGATGCGGATGATCGGGGCCCAGGTCGTGGTCCCAGTGCCGCACCGGATACCCCGTGTGCAGCATCGCCGTGACCTTCTTGTCCTTGCGCGCGGATCGCACCTGATCGTCCTGGTCGAGGCTGATCGCCGAGGCCATGACCGACGTCTGTGCCACGAACGTCGGCGCCGCCTTGGCCGCTGATACCGACGAGACACCACCGGGACGCGAGATCAACAGCTGAGCTTCTCCGCCCGCCGCGGGTAGGCGCCAGAGTGCTGGTTGCGGATCATTCTCGCCCGGCACGGCTCGCGTGGCAGTGAAGAGTACGTCGCCGTCGAACGCGAAGGCGGCACCGGACTCGCTGGTCGAACCCCATGTCAACCGACGCGCAGGACGCCGACCTTCCGGGTCGATCTCCCACAACGAGGACACGTATTCGGCGCGCTTGTCGTCGAGAACGGCGCGCGCGCAGATCAGCAGCGAGCCGTCAGGTGACAACACCAGGCCGGACAACCTGGCCAGAGCGATGTAGTCGTCGAGTTCGTCGAACGGCGTGCCTGCGTGGAGCTCGGGAATCTGGGTCACCACTAGTTGGTATCACGCGCCCCGCGGTTGACGCATCATTGCGTAGATCGTCGGCCCGCCGCCTGGCATCACGATGTCGCGGGTCACTTCGAAACCGAAGCGGTTGTAGTACGGGATGTTCGATTCCTTGCTGCTCTCGAGGTAAGCGTCGACATGTTCACGGTCACAACGCTCCAACCGGGAGTTCAGTAGTGCTTTGCCGTATCCCCCACCGCGCGCCGCGCTGCCGGTCCCGACCGTCGCGAGATACCAGTGCGGCGAATTCGGGTGTGCTCCTTCGAGAACGGAGCTGACCTCGGCCGCATGTCGAAGCCCCCTGCCGAAGACACGCACCATGGCCGGCAGGCTCACGAGCCCGGAAATCCACGACTGCTTCCATCGCCCCGGCGGATCCCACAGAGTTGCCCCGCCGATCACGCCGTTGTCATCGGTGGCCACCTCGACACCGCCACCGGCAAAGTGGTGGTAACGAGCTTCTGCGGCAAACAGTTTCGACAGGCGCTCAGCCCTGGAGTCCTCGTCCGGCAACATCCAGGCCATCAAGGGATCATCCTCGAACGCCTCGGCCAACACTGCCGACAGTGCCGGAATATCGGATCGGACAGCCGGCCGCACGTGTACACCCATGAGGTGAGGGTACCGCCGACCGTCCGAATTCCCGGTCGGTGAACCGATCAGACGAGCAAGCTCGCAATCCGTGGTGGAATCTGTTCGAGTGCATACGGCAAGCTCAGTACGGTGCTCCACGTCATGGCCTCGGCAGCAGCGTCTTCCAGAATGATCGCGCGGCCGTCCTTCACGACGTCGAGTTCCTGGTAGATCGGGGTCTTGTCCAATTCGGCGCGGAGCTTGTCGCCGTAGCCACCACCGGCATACCAGACGAGTACGTCGACGTCCGCGAGCGAGAGTTGCTCGGTGCTGATCTCGGCGAAGTTACCCGTGATCTGATCGGTGACAGGCGGATTCACGAATCCGAGTTCGGTGAAGAACCGCACCTTGGGGTCTTCCGGTCCGTAGACCCCGAACTGCCCCGGCCCCTTCAACGCGCCGACCAGAACAGTCTTGCCGGCAAACGCCGGGTTGGCGGTCTTCACGTCGGCGAACTTCTGATCGACACCGGCGATCAACTCGGTGGCCTTGCCCTGTTGGCCCAAGGCCTCGCCCAGGATGGTCGTCTGGTCCTGCCAGGGGATTCCGTAATCCGCGAACTCCTTCGGCTGCGCCACCGTCGGCGCAATGGCACTGAGTTTGTCGTACTGCGCCTGGGTCAGTCCGGAGTAGGTGCCGACGATGAGGTCGGGTGTCGTGGCAGCGACCTTCTCCATCTGGATGGTGGTGCCCGCGGTTCCGATGATCTCGGGAGTCGCCCCGTTCAGCAGCGGCTGCGCCCAGGGCCACACACCGTAGGGGTAATCGCCGTACCAGTCGAAGGTTCCGACCAAGGTCCCACCGAGCGCCAGGATCGCATCCTGATCGTTGTATCCGACACTGACGATCCGCTGCGGATCCTCGGGCAGTTCGGTAGACCCGAACTTGTGGGTGACCGATCCCGCAGAGTCACCGCTGGGGGGTGTGTCCTCGTCGTTCGAACTGGAGCAGGCCGCGGCGAATGCCAACAACGCTCCCGACGTGCCGATCAGAAATCCGCGCCGGGTCAGCCGACCTGCGTCCGTTCGATCCATGCTCTACCCCTTAAGTCCGCTGTTTCGGTAGGTAAGGCTAGCCGATGAATGTCGCATTCCGGTGAGTTCGACCGGCCCATTCGATGGCAGTACCGGCTCGTTCGGGCCACTATGGAGACATGACGCGCCAGGGCCCCTCGAAAGACATCGACGAATCCGATCTCGAAGTCACGCACCCCAAGGACTACGCCGCCGGAGTACCGGCCGTTCTGGTGTCACTGCAACGAGGAATCGAGCAGATGGGAGCCTTGCGGACCGCCCGAACGCTCACCAGGCTCAACCAGCGTCACGGCTTCGACTGCCCGGGGTGTGCGTGGCCGGAGACTCCCGGGCATCGCAAGCCCGCCGAGTTCTGCGAGAACGGAGCGAAAGCCGTTGCCGAGGAAGCAACGCTTCGCACTGTCACACCCGAATTCTTCGCGGAGCACTCGATCGCCGACCTCGAAGGCAAGACCGATTACTGGCTCGGCCAACAGGGTCGACTGACGCACCCGATGGTCCTGACCCCGGGAGCAACCCATTACCAGCCGCTCGACTGGGACGGCGCGTACGCACTCATCGCCGAACATCTGAACGGCCTCGCCTCACCGGACGAAGCCGTGTTCTACACCTCCGGTCGTACGTCCAACGAAGCAGCATTTCTCTACCAGTTGATGATTCGCAGCTACGGCACCAACAACATGCCCGACTGTTCCAACATGTGTCACGAGTCGTCCGGAAGTGCACTGACCGAATCCATCGGCATCGGCAAAGGCTCGGTGACGGTTCCCGACCTCGAGAACGCCGATCTCATCCTCATCGCCGGACAGAATCCCGGTACCAACCATCCTCGAATGCTCTCGACGCTCGAGAAGGCAAAGGGCAACGGCGCCAAGATCATCGCCATCAATCCTCTGCCCGAGGCGGGATTGCGCAGGTTCAAGGATCCACAAAAGGTGTCCGGCGTGATCGGGCACGGAGTCGACATCGCGGACGAGTTCCTCCAGATTCGGCTGGGCGGCGACATGGCGCTGTTCCAAGGCCTGGGAAAGCTGCTGCTCGCGCTGGAGGATCGCGCTCCCGGCACCGTCGTCGATCGCGCCTTCGTCGACCGGTACTGCGCCGGTTGGGACGAATACGAGAAGCACATCCGTGCGGTCGATCTCGACACGGTACTCGAGGCGACGGGTCTGTCGATGGCGCAGCTCGAGGAAACGGCTGCCGCGCTTGCCCGGTCCGAGCGAACCGTCACCTGCTGGGCCATGGGGATCACTCAGCACACCCACGGCGTCGCCACCATCGAAGAAGCGGTCAACCTGTTGCTCATGCGCGGGATGATGGGCAAACCCGGTGCCGGGGTTTGCCCGGTGCGAGGGCACTCCAATGTCCAGGGTGACCGCACGATGGGTATCTGGGAGAAGATGCCGGAAGAGTTCCTGGCCGCGCTCGACACCGAGTTCTCGATCTCGAGCCCCCGCAAGCACGGTTGGGACACCGTCGATGCGATCCGCGCCATGAACGCAGGCAAGGCGAGCTTCTTCATGGCGATGGGCGGCAACTTCATCCAGGCAAGCCCGGACACCGCAGCCACCGAAACAGCGTTGCGTCAATGCGAACTCACCGTGCAGGTTTCCACCAAGCTGAATCGCAGTCACGTGGTCCACGGGCAGACCGCGATCATCCTCCCCACCCTCGGACGCACCGACCTCGACGTCCAGGCAGGCGGAAAGCAGCTTGTCTCCGTGGAGGATTCGATGTCCATGGTGCATCTGTCCCGCGGACGTCTCACTCCGGTCAGCCCCTACCTGCGTAGCGAAGTCGCCATCATCTGCCAACTCGCCCGCGAACTACTCGGCAATGATCATTCCGTCCGCTGGTCGGCCTTCGAGGGCAATTACGACCTGATCCGTGACTCCATCTCACGGGTGGTGCCCGGATGCGAAAACTACAACACCCGGGTCCGTCAGCCGGATGGATTCCAACTCCCCCACCCGCCACGTGACTCCCGCGAATTCCGCACGCACACCGGCAAAGCCAACTTCGGTGTGAACGACCTGCACTGGATACCCACTCCGAGCGGGCGCCTGATTCTGCAGACCATGCGAAGCCACGACCAGTACAACACCACGATCTACGGCCTCGACGACAGATACCGCGGCATCAAGGGCGGCCGCAAAGTCATCCTCGTCAACGGCGAAGACATCACCGCACTCGGATTCCGCGACGGTGATCTCGTCGACATCGTGTCCGAGTGGACAACACCCGACGGCACACTCGAAGAGCGTCGGGTCACCGAATTCCGCATCGTCGCCTACGACACCCCACGCGGCAACGCGGCAGCGTACTACCCCGAGACAAATCCCCTCGTTCCCCTCGAACACGTTGCAGCCAAGTCGAACACGCCGGTCTCGAAGGCCGTCACCGTTCGACTCGAGGCATCGGGGGCCTGAGATGGGACGAGTCACCGCCCGCACGCCGGTCGTTCGAATCTCGGGCGATCGGGTCGTCACGCGCCCCGACACGCTGGCCGTCGAGGAACCACTCGAAATGAGAGTGGACGGTCAGGTGCTGGCAGTGACGATGCGAACACCCGGCAACGACGTCGACCTCGTCCACGGGTTCCTTCTCAGTGAAGGAGTCATCGGCACCCTCGACGACGTGAGCGTCGTCCGGTATTGCGACGGCGTCGACGAAACCGGCGCGAACACGTACAACGTCCTCGACATCGCGCTCGCTCCCGGAGTGCCGTTGCCCGATCACACCACCGACCGCAACACCGTCGTCAGTTCCGCGTGCGGAGTGTGCGGGAAGACGTCACTCGATGCCGTCCGCACCACGACGCGGCATCCACTGGTCGGTGACACGACCTCTGTCACCTCCACCGTTCTGTCTGCCATGCCGGTCACGCTGCGGGAGAGCCAGCGGATCTTCGAGCGCACCGGCGGCCTGCACGCGGCCGGATTGTTCACCGCCACCGGAGAACTCCTGGCACTGCGCGAGGATGTCGGCCGTCACAACGCCGTCGACAAAGTGATCGGTTGGGCCATCACCAACGGCAGAGTGCCCCTCTACGACACGATCCTGATCGTCAGTGGGCGGGCGTCGTTCGAACTCGTCCAGAAGGCCGTCATGGCCGGCCTTCCGGTACTCGGTGCCGTCTCCGCGCCGTCGTCGCTGGCCGTGGAACTGGCACAGGAATCGGGGTTGACGCTCGTCGGTTTCATCCGCGGCGATTCGATGAACGTCTACTCGCACCCGCACCGAGTCGAGGTCACGAACTCGCGCGCAGTTGAGCCGACAGTCGCACAGCGGAGTTGACCTCCCCGTAGCCCTCGTACCCACCCACTCGCTGCACGACCTCGAAGAACAGGTCTCCCCCGACCGTCGGGGTGAACAGGTGGAAGAACTCGCCGTGAGCGTCCGCGTCGTAAAGGATTCCGGCGCTGCGCATCCGGTCGAGCAGTTCCGAGTTCAACCCGAAACGTGCGTCCAGATCGTCGTAGTAGTTCGGGGAAATGGGTAGCGGAGCAAACCCCCACTCCTGCATGGACGCAGCGGCACCGAAGATGTTCTCACACGCGAAGGCGACGTGGCTGACACCGCCGCGGCGGACGGTCGGCAGCCCGCTACGACTGCCCTCCACCATGTTCAGCGAGATACGCAGGGCATGTCCGTCACCGTCTTGAACAAGCGTGAGCGCTTGACTCCGCATGAGGCCGACCGAATCGGTGACGTCCTGCCCCTCGTGCGGTTGCATCTCGAACACAGACCGCAGGAGCAGCATGATGCCGTCCCAGCTCTCGGCCGGAACTGCCAGTGCCACATGGTCGATCCCGGTGAACACTGCGCCCTGTTCACGATTGCGCTCGGCGGGCAGCGGGTAGATCTCGAAGGCCGATTCCCACGCCGCAGCGCTGCCGGGGCCACGAAGGTCGATCGATGTCGCATCGGTGACCTTCAGGCGTACGACGTCCGGTACAGCGAAGTTCTCGTCACTCGAACCGGGCAACTGCACTCGCGTCGCCGGTACTTCGAGAGCCAGAGCGCGCTCTCCCCACACTTCGGGTTCGGTTGCCCTGATGCCGATCTGAGTGAGAACCGGCAGATCCGCGGGCAGCCCGGGCGCCGTCCACACCGTGCCCGCTGTCGCGTCGACGGCAACGGTCAGCGGTCCGTGCCGCCACAGCTGCAAGTCGTGATCGTGGTGCCGTCCGACCAGATGAAAACCGACACGGGAGAGCATCGAGTGCACCTGGTCCTGTTTAGCCGGACCCGCAGCGATTCGCAGAGACACGATTCCTTCGAGCGGGGTGCGCTCCGGGGCGGTGAACAGCGTGGGTCCACCGACAGCAGGCTTCGCGGCAGCGACCTGTTCTTCCAGATGGAGGAGCGACCGATGAGCGTCGATTGCCGTCCGCTGGGTGTCAGCGCGGCGGAATACGTCGTTGAAGATCTCGAGCGACCACGGTCCGTCGTAACCGGTGGCGTACACATGCTGAGCGAACGCGCTCAGATCGAAACTGCCCTGCCCCGGGAAGTTTCGGTGATGCCGGCTCCACTGGAGGATGTCCATCGCCAAAAACGGTGCGTCCGCCAACTGGAGGAAGAAGATCTTCTCTCCGGGAATCTCGCGAATTCCGGCAGGATCGTCACCGCGCGAGAGGATGTGGAAACTGTCCAAACAGGTTCCGAGCGCTACGTGATCGACTCCCTCGACGATCTTCCATGCATGACCGTACGTGTTGACGTGGGCACCCCACGCGAGCGCCTCGTATGCAACCTTCTTGCCGTGCTGGGACGCCAGTTCGGCGAGAGCTCCGAATTGCTCTGTCAACTGACCGTCGTCGCGACTTGCTGTCGGCAGGGGCGAGGAGCACACCAGGAGCGTCTCGCACCCCAGTTGATCCATCAGCTCGAATTTGCGTTGCACTCGAACAAGATTCCGAGCAAATTGGGCCTCGTCCACCGTGTCGAAGTCACGAAACGGCTGATACAGGTCCAGGCTCAGCCCCAGATCCGCAGCCCTCGTTCGCAATTCCACGGGCGACCAGGGAGAAGCGACAAAATCCGGCTCGAACACTTCGAAGCCGTCGAAGCCGGCAGCAGCAATGGCGTCGAGCTTTTCCTCGAGGGTGCCGCTGAGCGATACAGTCGCGATCGACGTCCGGACCGGGCCACTCACAGCGCTGCCGCGGTCTGTTCGCCGTGCACCAGTTCGGTCATGTGAGCGAGCATCCTCTTACTGTCCGGTTCGATGCCCGTGAAGATCCGGAACGCGTCGACGGCCTGGAAGACGGTCATTCCGCCACCGCTGAGCGTCGGCGCCCCGATCAGCCTGGCCTGACGCAACAGCTCCGTTTCGAGCGGACGGTAGACGATTTCCGCCACCCACAGATCAGGACGGAGCAGATCCGGCGAGAATGCCATCCCAGGATGGGCCGCCATCCCCATCGGCGTCGCGTGGATCAAACCGTTTGCATTGCCGAGCACTTCGGCGAGGTCACTCGTGTGGCACGCCTCGACGATCTGCGCCGGGAACTGCTGCGAGAAAGTTCGCGCGAGTTCTTCCGCACGAGCCAGGCTCGAATCGACCAACGTCAGCGTCCCCACGCCGCGGGTGAGTGCCGCATAGGCAACAGCCGCACCGGCTCCACCCGCACCGAGCTGGACGACACGATCGAGCTGTGCTCCGGGAAGCCCGTCGTCGAAATTCCGGCCGAAGCCCGACCAATCGGTGTTGTGTCCGATCGCCTTGCCGGAGTCGAAGAGAACCGTGTTCACCGCCCCGAGCCTGTCTGCATCCGGCGAGAGTTCGTCGAGATACTCGATCACCAACTGCTTGCACGGGTGAGTGATATTGAGACCGCGGAAACCGAAACGTCGTGCATAGGTGAGAAGTTCACCGATGTCCGACGGCACCATTCCCATCACGTCGAGATCGAGGATGCGGTAGACGTACGGCAGGCCCTGTCTGCGCCCTTCCTCCTCGTGCATGACCGGGGTCAAGGAGGCCTCGATACCGGTGCCGATCAGACCGCAGAGGATCGAATCACTCATCAGTTCTTCCCTTCTCGGATGCAGACGAATTCGACTGCGGCGCTGTAGCCGTCGATTCCCAACCCACAGATGACAGCGTCGGCGATGCCGGAGACGTACGAGTGGTGACGGAAATCCTCGCGGCTGTGGATGTTGCTGATGTGCACCTCCACGACGGGGGCATCGAGTGTGACCAGAGCGTCACGCAACGCAACCGAGGTGTGGGAGTACCCACCGGGATTGATCACGATGCCCGCGACATTTCCCCTGGCCTCGTGGATCCAATCGATCAGTTGACCCTCGTGGTTCGACTGCTTTGCCTCGACCACCGCTCCGAACTTCTCAGCCGCCGCTTCACAACGGGAAACCACGTCGTCCAGGGTGCCTCTCCCGTAGAACTCCGGTTGGCGCTGTCCCAACAAATTCAAGTTGGGTCCGTTGAGGACCAGAACCGGTAGAGATGAAGTCATCAGGGGCACCTCGGGGTTGACGCTCGAAACTAATGTACGAACTAGTGAGTTAGTTCACTGGACGTTACTCCCCCGACGCGAACTCGACAAGCAAAGTCGACAAACTGCTGACAGATAGAGTGAGCACATGGTTTCCGAGCAGTCAGTGAACTCCGTGGTGTCGAAGCCGGAGAAGCGACGCCGAAACAGCGATCTGACCAGGGTGAACATCATCGCCGTCGCCACCGAGGAGTTTGCCGACAAGGGATTCGCCGGCGCCCGGGTAGACGAGATCGCAACCAAGACTCACACCACCAAGCGCATGATCTACTACTACTTCACCGACAAGGAAGGGCTGTACAAGTCCGTCCTCGAGCATGCGTACAGCGTCATTCGTGCGCAGGAACGTGAACTCGACCTCGAGGGATTGAACCCCACCGCAGCAGTCCGCGCCTTGGCAGAACTCACCTTCGACCACCACGAACAGCACCCGAACTTCATTCGGCTGGTGGCCAACGAGAACATGCTCCGCGGTGAGCACATCGAGAAGTCCGAGCTGCTCAGTGGCCTCGGCGCCCCTGCCGCCGATCTCGTCTCGCAGATTCTCCACGACGGGCAGCAGGCGGGAGTATTTCGCTCCGACGTCGATGCTCTCGACATTCACATGTTGATCAGCAGTTACTGCGTCTTTCGGATCGCCAACCGATACACCTTCAAAGCGCTCTTCGACCGCGATCTGACCGACTCGTCGCATCGCGAGCATCTACGAACCATGCTCGGCGACATGGTTGTTGCATTTCTGACCTCACCGACGCCGTCCTGACCCACCCCGAAGTCCGAAAAATCCCCCTACGGTGGTGAGTGGAACTCACAGCTGCCACCGGGAGGATTGACGTGACCGAGAATTACGTAAACGGGCTTTCACTCGAAGAGAAGGCGTCGTTGACGTCAGGCTCGGATTTCTGGCACAGCCAGTCCGTCCCCGGAATCGAGTCGATACTGCTGACCGACGGCCCGCACGGGGTTCGGAAACAACCCGAGGGCGGCGACGCACTCGGACTCGGCCACAGCATTCCCGCGACGTGTTTTCCACCGGCAGTCGGGTTGGGCTCGTCGTGGAACCTCGACCTCATCCGCCGCGTGGGTGAGGCTCTGGGCGACGAAGCCAAAGCCGAACAGGTCTCGGTTCTCCTCGGTCCCGGCATCAACATCAAACGATCACCGTTGTGCGGCAGGAACTTCGAATACGTTTCCGAGGATCCGTTCCTCTCCGGCCGCGTCGCGGCAGCGCTGATCACCGGCATCCAGTCACGCGGCGTCGGAACCTCGCTCAAGCACTTCGCTGCCAACAACCAAGAGCACGACCGGATGAGAGTCAGTGCCGACGTCGACGAACGGACGCTACGCGAGATCTATCTGGCCGGCTTCGAATACGCCGTCAAGACTGCCGCCCCGACTACGGTCATGTGCTCGTACAACAAGATCAACGGGGTCTACTCGAGCCAGAACCATTGGCTGCTCACCGAGGTACTGCGCGAACAGTGGGGCTTCGACGGCCTCGTCGTTTCGGACTGGGGGGCGGTCAACGATCGCGTGGCGGCACTCGCCGCGGGGCTCGACCTGGAAATGCCGCCGACCGGAACCGATACGCAGATCGTCGACGCCGTTCGCGGCGGCGACCTCGATGAATCAGTGCTCACGACTGCAGCCGAACGACTCTCGACGCTGGTGCAACGCACCGCTGCGGCGCGAACCGAAGGCCACACGTACGACGCCGAGCGTCATCACGAGTTGGCGCGGACAGCTGCAGCGGAGTCGGCTGTCTTGCTGGCGAACGACGGAGAACTGCTGCCTCTGACCCCCGGCGGGCAAACTGTCGCGGTGATCGGAGAATTCGCCTGCAGCCCGCGATACCAGGGGGCGGGTAGTTCACAGGTGGTGGCCACCAAGCTCGACAATGCTCTGGACGCGATCCTCGACCTCGAAGGCGCCGACCGGGTCACCTTCGCACCGGGCTTCACCTTCGACGGCACTCCGGACGACGACATGGTCACCGAGGCCGTCGACGCTGCGCGCCGCGCCGACGTCGCGGTGCTCTTCCTCGGACTACCGTCCGCCACCGAATCCGAAGGATTCGATCGAACCGACATCGAACTGCCGGCTGACCAGATCGCCCTGCTGGAAGCGGTCCACGGCGCGAACCCGAACACCGTCGTCGTGCTCGCGAACGGCGGCGTGGTTTCGATCGCGTCGTGGAAGGACCACGCCGCCGCAATCCTCGAAGGGTGGCTACTCGGCCAGGCGGGTGGATCGGCGATCGCCGATCTGCTGTTCGGCATCACGAATCCGTCCGGTCGGCTGACGGAGACCATTCCACTTCGCCTCCAAGACAATCCGTCGTATCTACACTTCCCCGGATCGCAGCAGCACGTCCGATACGGCGAAGGACTGTATGTGGGATACCGCTACTACGACTCCGCTCTGCGCGAAGTGGCGTACCCGTTCGGGTTCGGGCTGAGCTACACCACCTTCGACATCACCGATACGTCTGTGGAGGCGGGTGAGAACTCCGCCGAAATGACGGTCACCGTGCGCAACAGCGGCGACCGATCGGGCAGCACCGTCGTGCAGGTCTACGTCCACGACGCCTCGGAAAGCATCGACCGTCCCGAGCAGGAACTGAAGGGCTTTGCCAAGGTCCACCTCGACCCCGACGAATCTGCGACTGTGAACATCACTCTCGACACCAGAGCATTTGCCTATTGGTCCGTCGCGGCGCAGGACTGGGCGATCGAACCTGGCGACTACGAGATCCGCGTCGGCTTCTCGTCTCGGGACATCGCGAGAACCGACACCATCACTCTGGCCGGAAACGTCGGCGTCGGCACGCTCGACGCCATGTCGACCATCGGCGAATGGCTCGCCCATCCCGTAGGCAGTGCCGTTCTCGGCGCCGCCATGTCTGCCGCAGCGGGCGAAGGTGCGCAATCGGTCAGCCCCGAAATGATGGCGCTCGCCGGTTCGATGCCGCTCGGAAAGCTCGCCACCTTCGGCCTCGGGATCACCGAGGAACAGGTGGAGCAGTTGGTGGCGGCGGCAGCACAGCCGGCCTCCTAACTCCCTGAACTGCGGTTTCGACGCGCGGCGTGACCGCCAGTAGATTTTTATGAACTATTTGGTTAATAATCTTGTGTAGTTGCTGTGGCGTCGGTTACATTCCTTGTATCGCTCTCCGCACAGACGTTCTTTATACGAACACAATCGGCGGATGTAGAGCCTCCACGACGCTTCCACCCAGGAGTTGAGCATGTCAGCTAGCACGGTTACACCATCCGGGCCCGAGGCAGGGTCCTTGGCCAGGCCGGATACGACCAAGGTCAAGCGCGCCGCAACATCGTCGTTTCTCGGCAGCATGCTCGAGTACTACGACTTCTACATCTACGCCTCCGCCGCTGCGCTCATCTTCCCCACCGTGTTCTTCCCGGACAGCGGACATGCGGCACTGCTTTCGCTGGCCACATTCGGTGTCGCGTACGTCGCGCGTCCCCTCGGCGCTGTAGTCCTCGGCCATTTCGGTGACCGCGTCGGCCGCAAGAAGATCATGCTGCTCACCCTCATCATGATGGGCGCTGCAACGTTCCTCATCGGATGTATTCCCAGCGCCGATTCGATCGGAGTTCTTGCACCGATACTTCTCGTCCTGATGAGAATCGCCCAGGGCATCTCCGCCGCTGGTGAACAGAGCGGTGCCAGCTCACTGACACTCGAACATGCTCCCGAAGGTCGACGCGCATTCTTCTGCAGTTGGACCCTCAACGGCACCCAGGCCGGCTTCATCCTCGCCAGCCTCGTCTTCCTGCCCATCGCCGCACTCCCTGACGACATCCTCTACACGTGGGGCTGGCGAATCCCGTTCTGGGGCAGCCTGATCGTTCTCGTGGCGGCATACATCATGCGTCTCAAGCTCGAAGAGCCCGAAGAGTTCACCGAGCAGCAGGAGTCGAAGGCCGTCGCCAAATTGCCTGTCGCCGATCTTCTTCGCACCCACAGCGCAAATCTGATTCGCGTGATCTGCTGCGCCTTCATCGCCGTCGTCTCCACCATCTTCTCCGTCTTCGGACTCGCCTTCGCCACCACCGAGGAAGTGGGGATTCCGAAGTCGACCATGCTCTGGGTGGCCATCGCAGCCAACGCCGTGGCCTTGCTCAGTCAGCCCGCCTGGGCGATGCTCTCCGACCGGATCGGTCGCAGGCCGCTGTTCATCGGTGGCGCCCTCGGTAGTGCGGTGTTCATCTACGTGTACTTCGGCGCAATCGCCAGCGGCAACGTTCCCCTGATCTTTCTCGCCGCAATCGGATTGATGTCCGTCTTCTACGCTGCACCGAACGCCATCTGGCCGTCGTTCTACTCCGAGATGTTCAACACCAAGGTCCGCTACTCCGGCATCGCGATCGGCACCCAGGTCGGCTTCGCCCTCGCAGGCTTTGCGCCCGCCATCGGCAACGCCCTCATGGGCGGCGACAAGACGCACTGGATGCCCGTTGCCATTCTGACGTCGGTGGCCTGCGTCATCTGCGCGATCTCGGCGTTCACCGCCAAGGAGACGTTCCGCACTCCCCTCAAGGAACTCGGCAACCCGATCTAGTCGAACACCCCACAGACGCCCTGTACGAACGACTGTGGCCCGGCATCTCTCGCGAGAGATGCCGGGCCACAGTCGTTTTGAAGTTTCTACGCCGTCTTGTCGCGGCGCTCGCCACGTTCCGGCTTACGCGGAACGATGGTCGGAAGTACGTTGTCGTTGACGGTCTCCGCGGTGACGACCACCTTTTCGACGTCGTCACGGCTGGGGATGTCGTACATCACGGGAAGAAGAACCTCTTCCATGATGGCGCGCAGGCCACGAGCACCGGTTCCACGCAAGATCGCCTGATCGGCGATCGCATCCAGAGCCTCTTCGGTGAACTCGAGTTCGACGCCGTCCATGTCGAAGAGACGACGGTACTGCTTGACGAGAGCGTTCTTGGGCTCCGACAAGATCTGAACCAGCGATTCCTTGTCGAGGTTGGTCACCGACGCGATCATCGGCAGTCGGCCGATGAACTCCGGAATCAGACCGAACTTGATCAAATCCTCCGGCATGACCTCGGCGAAACGATCGACCGTATCCAGTTCGGCCTTCGACCGAACCTCGGCACCGAATCCGATACCGCGCTTGCCGACACGATCGGAGACGATCCGCTCGAGACCTGCGAACGCGCCCGCAACGATGAACAGCACGTTCGTCGTGTCGATCTGAATGAATTCCTGGTGCGGATGCTTACGACCGCCCTGCGGCGGGACGCTCGCCTGCGTACCTTCGAGGATCTTCAGCAACGCCTGCTGAACACCTTCGCCGGACACGTCACGCGTGATCGACGGGTTCTCGCTCTTACGCGCGATCTTGTCGACCTCGTCGATGTAGATGATTCCGGTCTCCGCGCGCTTGACGTCGTAGTCGGCAGCCTGAATCAGCTTGAGCAGAATGTTCTCCACGTCCTCGCCGACATAACCGGCCTCGGTCAACGCCGTCGCATCGGCGATGGCGAACGGGACGTTGAGCATCTTCGCGAGAGTCTGAGCGAGGTACGTCTTGCCACAGCCGGTGGGGCCGAGCATCAAGATGTTGGATTTTGCGAGCTCAACCGTCTCACCCCGCGCATCACGGCCCTTGTCTCCGGCCTGAATGCGCTTGTAGTGGTTGTAGACGGCGACGGCCAGCGTCCGCTTGGCGGAGTCCTGACCGATGACGTAGTTCTCGAGGAATTCTCGGATCTCCGCAGGCTTGGGAAGCTCGTCGAGTTTTACCTCGCTCGACTCGGCCAATTCCTCTTCGATGATCTCGTTGCAGAGGTCGATGCACTCGTCGCAGATGTACACCCCGGGTCCTGCAATGAGCTTTTTGACCTGCTTCTGACTCTTACCGCAGAAAGAGCACTTGAGCAGATCCCCGCCGTCGCCGATGCGTGCCATCTCGTGAGGTCCCTACTTTCCATCATGTACGTGCACTCGCCGCCACTCGATCGGCCGAGACGCTCCGCAGTACGTCGGTAGTTGTCAGATCGGTAGTTGTCAGATCAGACAAACTGATCAACAAACTGATCGAACAAATCTGGTCGAACAATCGCAGAACGCCGGTCGAGAACCAGCCCGTGAAGTGACGGTACCCGCAGATCCCGAACGGGGTCGACCTGTTCTCGGCGTTTCGCCTGCGGATAAAAAAGAAAAGAGTCGAGATTTCAGCCTGGCGAGCGCTCCACCAGGCACTTCTCGACGTGTCCGCCTCGTGTCGGGAATCGCGATACAGATCCTCGACACGAGGCGGAAATCGACTACTTCTGTGCGCTGAGCTTCCGGTAAGCCAGCACGTCGTCGATGATGCCGTACTCCTTGGCCTGCTCGGCCGTGAGGATCTTGTCGCGATCGGTGTCGACGCGGATGGTCTCCGGATCCTTACCCGTGTGCAGCGACAGCGTGCTCTCCATGAGCCGACGCATACGCTCGATCTCCGCGGCCTGGATCTCCAGATCGGAAACCTGACCCTGGATGCCACCCGTGGCCGGCTGGTGAATCAGAATGCGCGAGTTGGGAAGCGCGAAGCGCTTGCCCGGCGTACCACCGGCGAGAAGCACAGCAGCTGCCGAAGCAGCCTGACCGAGGCAGACAGTGGAGATGTCGGCACGGACGTACTGCATCGTGTCGTAGATCGCCATCAGCGCGGTGAACGAGCCACCGGGCGAGTTGATGTACATGGTGATGTCGCGGTCCGGATCCTGCGATTCGAGAACCAGCAACTGGGCCATGAGGTCGTTGGCGGAGACGTCGTCGACCTGCGAGCCGAGGAAGATGATGCGCTCCTCGAACAGCTTGTTGTACGGGTCGGACGTCTTGACGCCATAGCTGGTCTGCTCCGTGAACTGGGGCAGGATGTAACGCGATTGGGGGCCCGACGGCGCCTGGCCGCCCAGCGAGTTAGCTCCGAAAAGATTGGTCATCAGTTCTCCAAAGTATGAATTGGGCAGCGAAAGGATGGACGAACCGGCTCAGTTGCCGGTGCCGCCGGCCTGATTCGCACGGGAGACGACGTGGTCGACGAAGCCGTACTCGAGAGCTTCCTTCGCCGTGAACCAACGGTCACGGTCGGAGTCCGCGGTGATCTGCTCGACCGTCTGGCCGGTGTGCTGAGCGATCAGCTCGGCCATCTCGCGCTTGGTGTGCTTGAACTGCTCGGCCATGATCGCGATGTCACTGGCGGAACCACCGATACCGGCGGACGGCTGGTGCATCATGATGCGAGCGTGCGGCAGTGCGTAACGCTTGCCCTTGGTGCCTGCCGAGAGCAGGAACTGACCCATCGACGCCGCAAGGCCCATGCCGAAGGTGGCGATGTCGCACTCGGCGAACTGCATCGTGTCGAAGATCGCCATACCTGCGGTCACGGATCCACCGGGCGAGTTGATGTAGAGCGAGATGTCTCGCGTCGGGTCCTCGGCCGAGAGCAGCAGGATCTGTGCGCACAGCTTGTTGGCGATGTCGTCGTCGACCTGGGTACCGAGGAAAATGATGCGCTCTCGCAGCAAGCGCTCGTACACCGAGTCGCTGAGGTTCAACCCAGCGGTCGCTGAAGTCATGGCGGGACTCTGCAAAGTCTCCAGGTGATTGGAAGTCACGGTACCTGCCTTCTATGTGGATCTACTTGTGCGGTGGATCGTCTATGCGAAACACTTCTACTGACACAGACAGTAACGAAGTAGGGCGGCACCGGAGTCCCGGTGCCGCCCTACTTCGCTCAAAGCGGAAAACTCAGTGCAGTCGATCGTGGTGAAAACACCCGTCCGCCTGCGTTTTTACTTGTCTTCGCTCTCGGCGGAATCAGACGCATCCGCTTCGGTTTCGTCCTCGCTGCTGCCGAACAGTTCAGCGGTGTCGACGACTGCGCCGGAGGTGTCCTTGACACCGGCCGACTCGACGACGGACGCGAGAGCCTTGCCACGACGAACGTCTGCGAAGACGGCGCCGAGCTGGTTTGCCTGCTGGATCTGCTGGATGAACTGCTCGGGAGCCATGCCGTAACGCTGCGCCTGGAACAGGATGCGCTCGGTGAGCTCGTCCTGACCGACGGTGACGTTGCCCGCATCGGCGATCGAGTCGAGCAAGAGCTGCGTCTTGACGGAGCGCTCAGCGGCTTCCTGTGCATCCTTGTCGAACTCTTCGCGGCTGCTGCCCTGCTCTTCGAGGAGCTTGTTCAGTGCCTCTTCGTCGTGATCGAGACCGTGAACGGCGTCGTGCAGTGCAGCGTCGACCTCAGCCTTGACAACGGCCTCCGGCAACGGAACCTCGACGGTCTCGAGCAGCTGCTCGAGAACCATGTCGCGGATCTGACCGGCCTGCTCGACCTTGCGGACGCGTGCGACGCGCTCACGGAGGTCAGCCTTCAGCTCTTCGAGGGTGTCGAACTCGCTGGCGAGCTGAGCGAACTCGTCGTCCTCAGCCGGAAGCTCGCGCTCCTTGACCGTCTGCACGGTCACGGTGACAACAGCTTCCTTGCCCGCGTACTCGCCGGCGACCAGCGTCGACGTGAAGTCCTTGGACTCCCCCGCCTTGAGGCCGACGATGGCTTCGTCGAGGCCCTCGATGAGCTGGCCCGATCCGACCTCGTGCGACAGTCCGCTCGCGGTTGCCTCGGCAACGTTCTCGCCGTCGACGGTGGCCGACAGGTCGATCGAGACGAAGTCGCCGTCCTCGACTGCGCGGTCGACCCCGGTGAGGGTGCCGAAACGCTGACGCAGCGAAAGCAGCTGCTCTTCGATGGCTTCGTCGGTGATCTCGATCGGATCGACCTCGACGTTGATGGAGCTGAAGTCGGGAAGCTCGATCTCGGGGCGCACGTCGACCTCGGCGGTGAACTCGAGGAGCTCGCCGTCTTCGATCTTGGTGACCTCGATCTCGGGCTGGCCGATGGCCTTCACGCCGGCGCTGGTGACAGCCTCGGAGTAACGCGACGGCAGAGCGTCGTTGACAACCTGCTCGAGCACTGCGCCGCGACCGACACGTGCTTCGAGGAGTCGGGCCGGAGCCTTACCGGGGCGGAAGCCGGGGAGACGAATCTGCTGCGCGAGGGCCTTGTAGGCCTTGTCGAAATCAGACTTGAGTTCCGCGAAGGGCACCTCAACGTTGATACGGACTCGCGTCGGGCTGAGCTGCTCGACGGTGCTCTTCACGAAACTTCGCTCCTTCGTCTGGTCTTGCTCACAACTTGTGTTGAATCGGTACTGCTGTCTGGCGCGGCACTCCACTCCCGTACTTGCTGGAGGTGAGTGCCATGTACGTACTTGTCGGGATGACAGGATTTGAACCTGCGACCCTCCGCTCCCAAAGCGGATGCGCTACCAAGCTGCGCTACATCCCGTTTCCGATCACATGAAACACACGATACGGCCATCCGAGGCCACAAAGACAGCGGGCCACAAAGGCAGCCACCATCGGTGACCGCGCACAACCCTATCGCGCTCACTACTCTCTCACGAACCCGACCGCCGTTTGTACACGGCCCGGCTGTCCGCCCCCACAAGTATGTCATCCAACTATGTCATCCACCGCCGCCACATACAGCTTTGCCTGAACCGTGATGCGAGCCGGAATCAGAGGCCGGGCCGGAAGGAAAAGACACCCCGACTCGCCGGGCAAATCGAAATTCCCCAGGTGAACGACGGTCTCGAACTTCTCCGACCCCCCGATTATGAAATCCGGTGGGGCATTGGGTACAGTTTCGTATCGCAGACGACGAACACGGCGATCCCGAGTTGTCGTATGCACGGGGATGTAGCTCAATGGTAGAGCCTCAGTCTTCCAAACTGATCACGCGGGTTCGATTCCCGTCATCCCCTCCATCAGGAGGGAAACTCCACAAAGAATCCGCACCGGCCCAGCCGGTGCGGATTCTTTGTGTTCAGACTTTGCTCGCTCAGACCACTCCCCTGCAGTCCGTATCCTGGAGTTGTCCGGATCGATTCTGCTCGGGAGGCCACTCGTGACCACGATTCTTCTCATACTCGTCGTTCTGGCCGTAGTCGTATTTCTGGTCATGAAAAGCCAGCAACGCGGTTCCGGCCACAGCGCAACGCAACTCGACGACGCGAAAGCCGATGCCCGGCAGGCGATCGAACGCCTCGGCGGTCAGGTCTACAACCTGACCGGCAGTGACGACGCGTCGCGCCAAGCCCTCGCCGACGCGGCCGAACGATACAACGCCGCAGGCTCGCAGATCGATCAGGCCGCAACGCCGGTGCAGGCACGTCTCGCGAAACAGACTGCACTGGAAGGGCTTTACTACATCCGCGCGGCACGGGTGGCGATGGGCATGGATCCGGGACCGGACGTTCCTTCCATCGACGGACAGAAGGCTGCGGGTTCGGTCACCGAAGATCGCGAGGTGGAATTCGAGGGCCGCAAGGTCGCCGCATCACCCAATCCGTCGTCGCACACACCCAACTACTACCCCGGCGGCCGAGTCGCAGGACGCCCGGTCCCGGCCGGCTGGTACTCCGAGCCGTGGTGGAAGCCTGCCCTCGTCGCCGGGGCGTGGGGTCTGGGTTCGATGATGCTGTTCTCGACCATGTTCTCCGGAATGGCCGGGGTTCCTTACAGCGCAGAAGCTTTCGCGCAGGGTGGCGATACGGGAGCCGAGGGTGACTCCGGAGACCAGGGTGACTCCGGCGACTCGGGAGATCAGGGTATGGACGCCGGTGACTCCGGCGCGGACCAAGGAAGTATCGACAACACCGATTTCACCGCAGACGGCGGAGGCGGCGACTACGGGGACTTCGGAGGCGGCGATTTCGGCGGTGGGGACTTCGGCGGCTTCGACTTCTAAGCCGACTGACACACCGGGCACCAGAACAGGTTTCGCGCCTCCATGACGGAATGCAGGATCGGCGTGCCGCACACGCGGCACGGCGATCCTGCTCTTCTGTAGACGTAGGTCCGCGGACGATCTTTTGCGTACGCCGGATCTCCGTTGTCGTGCTCGGCGCGAACGACGTGCATCTTCCCGCGCCTGACACCGACTTTCATCAACTCGACAAGATCTGCCCACATGGCAGTCCATTCGTCGTGAGAGAGAAGATTCCCCGGTCGTTCAGGGTTGATTCCGTGACGAAAGAGAAGTTCGGCGCGGTAGACGTTGCCGACACCCGCCAGGACCGCCTGGTCCATGAGCAGCGCGCCGATCGCCTTCTTGGACTTGGAGATTCGCAACCAGGCTTTCTCCGGATCCGCGTCGCGGCGCAATGGGTCCGGCCCGAGTCTCGCCTCGATCGCGGCGACCTGAGGGGGCAGCAGGACTTCGCAGGCAGTAGGACCACGAAGGTCGGTGCCGAAATCGGCACCGACCATTCGCATCCGGACCTGGCCTACCGGTTCTTCCATCGGCAGGGCGGAGTCGGTGAACTTTCCGTACAGCCCGAGGTGTACGTGAACTGTCAATCCGTTGTCATAGGTGTGCCAGAGGTGCTTTCCCCAGGCATCCGAGGACGTGAGTACGTGTCCGTCCACCAACCGCGCGTCCTCGGCGAATCTGCCTTGCGGACTGAGGACGCGGACCGGTGAACCGACGAACTTGCGGGCATGCAACCGTGCCAGCCGATGCAGGGTATGACCTTCAGGCACGGAACAACTTTCGAATCAGGCTTGCGGCAGAGCCGGTGCGACGCCGGTCTTCTCGTACTCGGACAGGATGTCGATACGACGCTGGTGGCGCTCTTCACCCGACCATGCGGTGGCGAGGAAAGCGTCGACGATGGCAAGCGACTCCTCGAGGGAATGCATACGTCCGCCGATGCCGATCAGCTGAGCGTTGTTGTGCTCGCGGGCCAGCTTCGCCGTTTCGACGCTCCAGGCGAGGGCGCACCGTGCGCCGGGGACCTTGTTCGCTGCGATCTGCTCGCCGTTGCCACTGCCGCCCAGGACGATTCCCAGGCTGCCTTCGTCCGCAACGACGCGCTTTGCGGCTTCGATGCAGAATGCCGGGTAGTCGTCCACGGCGTCGTACTCGTGAGCACCACAGTCGACGGCCTCGTGGCCGTTCGCTTTCAGGTGTTCGATGATCTCGTTCTTACGTTCGAATCCGGCATGGTCGGCACCCAGGTATACGCGCATGGCGACAATTCTCTCAGGCCCGACCAGCCGGGCGCACCCGGGTCGACGTCACACTTTCAGGAACACGCATCACCGCGCGAGCGCACCTATCGTGGTGCCCATGTACCCCGTCAACGGCCAGGCCGCTGCACCCGCCGTTCGTGTGTCACCGGGCAGTGACGCCGTTCGCCACCCGTGGGAAATTCCGCTACTCGTGCTCGCGGTGCTGACGACGGTCGTCACTTATGTGGTGGCGATCGTCCTGATCGCTGCGGGTGATCTGTCGACATGGATCCTCGTGGTGCTCGCGGCTCCGATCCTGCTGTTCCTCGCGCGAGGTCAGCTGTACGGATCGCAACAGGTCAACGGAATCAAGATGACGCCTTCACAATTTCCGGAGGGGTATCAGCTGGTTGCCGAGGCTGCGGCACGGTTCGGCATGCAAACTCCGCCGGATGCCTACGTCGTGCTGGGGAACGGACGGATCAACGCGTTTGCGTCGGGGCACGGATTTCGCCGTTTCGTCGTCGTCTACAGCGACCTGTTCGAAGTCGGTGGGCAGGCTCGCGAGCCCGATGCGCTCGCATTCATCATCGGCCACGAGGTCGGCCACATCGCTGCTGGGCATGCGTCGTACTGGCGTCAGTGGGGACAGTTCGCGTCGAACTACATTCCGGTGATCGGGTCTTCGCTGTCGCGTTCCATGGAGTACACGGCAGACAACTTCGGTTTCCACATGCGCCCGCAGGGCGCACCGGGCGCCATGGGTGTCCTCGGCGCCGGAAAGTATCTCGTGGGTCTGGTCGGGTTCGACGAACTCGCCGATCGCGCGACACTCGAATCCGGTTTCTTCCCGTGGTTCGTCAACATCTTGTCGTCACATCCGGTGCTGACCTGGCGTGCGGCCGCGCTTCGCAACCGCACGCACTCAGGGCATCTGTTCTTCCGGCCCGGTCAGCTCTACCGAAATCCGGCGCTCACTGCCGCTCAGTCGAACTGAGGATCCTCGTTGCGGGTCCGCTTGAGCTCGAAGAAGTGGGGGTAACCGGCCAGCGCGACGGCGCCGTCCCAGACCTTGCCTGCATCCTCGCCGCGCGGGATGCGTGACAGCACGGGACCGAAGAACGCCACGCCATTGACATGGATCGTCGGGGTTCCGACGTCGGGTCCGACGGCGTCCATACCCTTGTGGTGGCTCTCACGCAGTGCCTCGTCGTACTTGTCGGTGTCGGCAGCCTCGGCCAATTCAGGAGGCAGGCCCACCTCGGCGAGGGACGACTTGATGACGTCGGCGAAATCTTTGTTTCCCTCGTTGTGAATCTTCGTACCCATGGCCGTGTACAGCGGCAGCAGGATCTCGTCACCCTTCAGCTGCGCTGCAGCGATAGCGACGCGGACCGGGCCCCAGGCCTTGGTCATCATCTCGCGGTACTCGTCGGGAAGGTCGCGGCCCTCGTTGAGAACCGCAAGGCTCATCACGTGGAACTTGGCCTCGATGTCGCGTACCTGCTGGGCTTCGAGAATCCAGCGCGAGGTGATCCAGCACCACGGGCAGAGCGGGTCGAACCAGAAGTCAGCAGTGTCCGTGGTCTTGCTCGAGGTTGCGCTCACGAAGAAACTCCCTATCAGTTCATGTCGGTCAGGTCATATCAGTTCGGGGACATACTCCCGTTCTGCCAACAATCATGAACCCGCAATCCTTCCCGCGCTTTCGCCCGAACTACCTTCCGATCGCAGTAGTGTCGAAAAGAAACGAGTACGAAGGAGTGGTTCAGTAATGAGCACCAACCGGAGATTCGTGATCGTCGGCGGCGGGCTCGCGGGCGCAAAGATCGCAGAAGCCCTGCGTGACAAAGATTTCGACGGTGAGATCACCGTTTTGAGTGAAGAAGACCACCTCCCGTACGAGCGGCCGCCACTGTCGAAGGAGTTCTTCGCGGGCAAGAAGACACTCCCCGAATTCACCGTCCACGACGGCGAGTGGTTCCGCGACCATCACATCGATCTTCGTCCGGGAACGACGGCAACGGCCATCGACCCCGCTGCGCACACCGTGTCACTTCCGGACGGTTCCACGATCAGCTACGACAAGCTCGCCTTGGCCACCGGTTCACGTTCGCGGCGCCTCGACATCCCGGGGTCCGACGCCGAAGGCGTTCACTACGTACGAACAGTCGATCAGGCCGCTGCGCTGCTGCGCACCCTGGCCGCCGACAAGAAGCTCGTCGTGATCGGTGCCGGCTGGATCGGTCTCGAAATTGCCGCGTCGGCCCGCGGTTTCGACGTCGACGTCACCGTGCTCGAACATGCCGGCCTTCCGCTCGAATCGACCCTCGGCCCGGAAATGGGTGAGGTCTTCGCCGCTCTGCACCGCCAGAACGGCGTCGACTTGCGCACCGGCACGGACGTCAGCGCAATCTCTGTCGACGGCGATCACGCCTCGGGCGTCACTTTGAGCGACGGCACCGTGATTCCGGCCGACGCCGTGTTGATCGCTGTCGGCGCGTTACCGAACACCGAGTTGGCGTCGGAGGCGGGTATCGACGTCGACAACGGCGTTCTCGTCGATGCCGGTCTGCAGAGTAGCGACCCGGACATCGTCGCAGTGGGCGACATCGCGGCCGCACAGCATCCGATTCTGAATTCACGAATTCGGGTGGAGCACTGGGCAAACGCGCTCAACCAGCCTGAGACGGCCGCAGACACCATGTTGGGGCGGCCTGCCGAGTACGTGCGCATGCCGTATTTCTTCACCGACCAGTACGACCTCGGGATGGAATACGTGGGTCACGCACCGCACGGCGGCTACTCCCGTGTGGTCACTCGCGGCGACGTCGACAAGCGCGAGTTCCTGGCATTCTGGCTCGATTCCGCGAACAAGGTGCTCGCCGGCATGAACGTGAACATCTGGGACGCCGGTGACGCCATCAAGGAATTGGTCGCGTCTTCGGGTCCCGTCGATCCGGAGCGTTTGGCCGATCCGGAGATTCCGCTGGCAGAAGTGTCCGCTTGAGTGCAGTCGTTCTCTTCGTGATGGGATGGACGTAATAGATCCGCACCATCTACGAGGAGATCTTTGTGGTCGCACCTAACCTGACACGCGAAACCGCAGCGCAACGGTCGGCAATCCTGACCGTCCAGAACTACCTGATCGAACTCGATCTCACCGACGGCAACGACGCACCCGGCGAGGAGACGTTCTCCTCGAAGACCACCGTCACGTTCACGGCGACGGCAGGCGCAAGCAGCTTCATCGACATCGTCGCGGCCCGAGTCCATTCCGCGGTCCTCAACGGCACCGCGCTCGACGTCTCCGACTACGACGAGTCGACGGGTATCAGCCTGCCCGACCTCGCTGCCGACAACGAACTGGTCATCGAGGCCGATTGCATCTACTCCCACACCGGCGAGGGGCTGCACCGATTCGTCGACCCGACCGATGACGCCGTCTACCTCTATTCACAGTTCGAGACGGCCGACGCCAAGCGCATGTTCGCGTGCTTCGATCAGCCCGATCTGAAGGCCACGTTCGACGTCCGCGTCACCGCTCCCACGTCGTGGAAGGTCATCTCCAACTCCGCTGTCGTCGAGACCCTCGCCGCCGATCCCGGCCAGCACGTCTTCCGGACCACCCCGAAGATGAGCACGTACCTGGTGGCGCTCATCGCCGGTCCCTACGCGCAGTGGACCGACAACTACTCCGACGAGCACGGCGACATCCCCCTCGGAATCTTCTGCCGCTCTTCGCTGGCCGAGTTCATGGACGAGGAGCGGCTCTTCACCGAGACCAAGCAGGGATTCGACTTCTACCACCGCAACTTCGGTGTTCCCTATGCCTTCGGCAAGTACGACCAGCTCTTCGTCCCGGAATTCAATGCGGGCGCGATGGAGAATGCCGGCGCCGTGACCTTCCTGGAGGACTACGTCTTCCGCTCCAAGGTGACCCGCTACTCGTACGAGCGTCGCGCCGAGACGGTCCTGCACGAAATGGCGCACATGTGGTTCGGAGACCTCGTCACGATGGCGTGGTGGGACGACCTGTGGCTCAACGAGTCGTTCGCGACCTTCGCTTCGGTCCTGTGCCAGACGGAAGCGACCGAGTACACGAACGCGTGGACGACGTTCGCCAACGTCGAGAAGTCGTGGGCATACCGCCAGGATCAGTTGCCGTCGACGCACCCGATTGCCGCGGACATTCCGGACCTGGCCGCCGTCGAGGTCAACTTCGACGGCATCACCTACGCCAAGGGCGCCAGCGTACTCAAGCAGTTGGTCGCCTACGTCGGACTCGAGCCGTTCCTCGCCGGACTGCGTGAGTACTTCCGTGAGCACGCATTCGGAAACGCAACCTTCGACGACCTGCTGGGCTCACTCGAAAAGTCTTCGGGCCGTGACCTTTCCGACTGGGGTCGACAGTGGCTCAAGACCACCGGCCTCAACATCCTGCGACCCGACTTCGACGTCGACGCAGACGGAAAGTTCACCCGATTCGCCGTCCTGCAGGACGGTGCCGCCCCCGGCGCCGGGGAGCGTCGAATCCACCGGATCGCCATCGGCATCTACGACGACGTCGACGGCAAGTTGGTGCGAAGCCATCGCGTCGAACTCGACCTCGATGCTGTGGAAAGCACCGATGTCCCCGAACTTGTCGGCGTCGCCCGCGGTGCACTCGTGTTGGTCAACGACGACGATCTCACCTACGGCTCCGTGCGACTCGATCCCGAATCGTTGGCGACCGCGATCGAGCGAGTCGGCGACATCACCGAGTCACTCCCCCGCACCTTGGTCTGGTCGGCGGCGTGGGAAATGACCCGTCAGGCCGAACTGAAGGCACGCGACTTCGTCGCACTGGTCGAGCGCGGCATCAGTTCGGAGACCGAAGTCGGTGTGGTGCAACGTCTCTTGCTCCAGGCCCAGACCGCCATCGGCTCCTACGCAGACCCTGCCTGGGCCGAGGCCGAAGGCGCGGCGAGCTTCGCCAATCGGTTGCTCGAACTCGCACGTGAGGCGGAGGCCGGGTCCGACCATCAGCTGGCATTCGTCAACGCACTCACCGGCGCCGAACTCTCCCCGTGGCACACCGAGGTTCTGCGCGAATTGCTCGACGCCGATCCTTCCACCGTTGGGCTCGACGGCCTGATCGTCGACACGGATCTTCGCTGGCGCATCGTCGGGGCACTCGCAGCTGCCGGTGAGATCGACGCCGAAGGAACTGCAACTCCGTTCATCGACGCCGAAGCCCAGCGTGACCCGACCGCGGCGGGCGCTCGTCAAGCCGCGGCTGCCGCGGCCGGACGTCCGCAGGCCGCTGTCAAGGAAGAGGTCTGGGCGAAGGTCGTCGGCGACGACTCGGTGCCCAACATCACCGCGCGATCCATCATCGGCGGGTTTGCTCGCGAAGGCCAGGACGAATTGCTCGAACCCTTCGTCTCCCGCTACTTCGCCGACATCGCGGCAGTGTGGGAACGACGCTCGAGCGAAGTGGCGCAGACGGTTGTCATCGGGCTGTACCCGTCGTGGTCGATCTCTGCAGAATCCATCGCGGCCGCAGACCGATTCCTCGAAGGCGACATCCCTCCCGCGCTGCGTCGTCTGGTCGTCGAAGGCCAGGCCGGTGTGGTTCGTTCGCTCGCCGCACGAAAGTTCGACGCGAGCTGACATGCGAAAGGCCGGTGCCCGCGTCGATTCTCACGAATCGACGCGGGCACCGGCCTTTGTCCGACAAGAAGTTACGGCGCTGAGATTGCGGCTGCCATAACGCGGATTGCGCTGATCAGCCCGTCGATCAGATTGCCTTCGCTGAACGATGCGACAGCTGCGGTTGCTCCGAGCTGGGTAACGCGATCAGTGACCCGATCGGCGATTGCCCGCCCGCTGCGTACCTCGACGGTGCGCTGGTTGGGCGAGACAGCGATCAGCACCGAACGCTCGGCTTCGGGCGTGGTCGGGAACAGTGCGTCGGCACCCGCTGCCGGATCGGAACCGAGATCACCGATGTAAGCGTTGAATCGCACCTTGGTGGCGCGCGTCGCTTCGGTCATCGCGACGTCGAGCGCGACCAGATCCCTGGTCTCGAACGGAAGATCGTCGGTGAACGGCTCGCCGATGCGGTGCACACCGGAAACACGTCCGCTGGACGTGACGACGCTGCCGACCGGCAGGTCCTCGGGCGCTACTGCGAGCGCGGTCGAATGATCACCACTTGCCACTTGCGGACCCTCCGATCAGATCAGCCGAACCGGCTTCGATTGCGTGCGCACTGCCGTGATGGCCACCGCGAACGGTGACTTCGTCGACAGCACTCCACAGCACGGGAGCGTGATCCCACGACTCACCGAGATGGAACGCCGGCGGAACCGGTCCCGGCGTCTTCTTCCCGAGGAAGGACGCAGCCGCGAAGAACGCGGTGATCAAGGCCGGAATCCCAACGTATATCAGTACTACCTCGAGAATGCTCACACCAGATAACGTAGCCCAGAACGCCAGGAAGGAAAGCGTCAGGGCCACAAATTCTCGGGCAATTTCGTTTCGGTGACGACAGAACGCGGCTCAGGCTGCGCCCACGCCGACACATAGCTCAGGCTGCGCCCACGCCGACACATAGCTCAGGCTGCGCCCACGCCGAGATACGGCATCCACGCCGGATGCAATTCCTTGGTCGCCGCGAGCAGACGCCAGTGCGGGCCGGACGGCGGAACCAGTTCCGCACGGAGAGTCCATCCGAGTTCGCTGAGCATCTTGTCTGCCTTGCGGTGATTGCAGGGGGCACAGCACGCGACGCAGTTCTCCCACGAATGCCCGCCACCTCTGCTGCGAGGAACGACGTGGTCGATGGTTTCGGCTTTGGCTCCGCAGTACGCACATCGGAAGTGGTCACGATGCATCAGTGCGGCACGAGTCATGGGGATACGGGCGCGATACGGAACGCGCACGTAGGTGCGCAATCGAATGACCGAGGGAACCTGCACCGACCAGTCTGCAGAATGGACTACCGGGCCTTGTTCGTCCTCGTGGACGGTATCGGCCTTGCCGCAGGCCATCAGTACGACCGCGCGCCGGGCAGGAAGGGCGGTCAGCGGTTCGTACGTGACGTTGAGCAGTAGCACCCGACGTTTTACCCACTCGGGCACGACGCGATCGGGAGGGAACATCTCGAGGTGAGAACGTTCTTCGGAAAAGAGTGGGTCGGCAGTGTGCGCGAACCCGTCAGGAACAACTTCCAGAACAGCCCCTAACGCGTGGTCGTTCCGCGCGCTAGTGGGCTGGAGTTGTCGGTGATTGCGTGCAGCATGTCGGTTCTTCATACGACCTCCGGGAGACTGCCCCCAAGTTGACCACGGATGATCGCGTTACGCACTCCCATTTCGAACAAAATTGCCAGGACGGCCGGTGAATTTCCGGTGAATGGGTACGCAGTCCGACCCGATACCACCGTCGTCGACCCGGAAACCGACCACTACGGCCGTCAGGCACAATGGAAGTTGCCATGAATGACGTACAGCACGACGTGCAGCAGACCTTCTACGACGCCGTCGGCGGAGCCGAGACGTTTCACAAGCTCACCGCGCGATTCTACGAAGAAGTCGCGAAGGACGAGGTTGTGCGCCCGCTCTACCCCGAGGCCGATCTCGGCCCGGCCGAGCGGCGGATGCGGATGTTCCTCGAGCAGTACTGGGGCGGGCCGCACACGTACTCGGAGGAGCGTGGTCACCCGCGTCTGCGGATGCGCCACAATCCATTCGTGATCGGCCCGATCGAGCGTGATGCGTGGCTGCGGTGCATGCACGTAGCCATCGCGTCCATCGACGAGAAGACTCTGAGCCCGGTGCACCGAAAGCAGTTGATCGACTACATGGAGATGGCTGCCGCGTCCATGGTCAACTCCGCCATCTGACCGTTTACTTCGCCTTCGGCCTGAACACGCGCGCGACCCGACGAGCTGCTCGTACCCCGAACGACACCGTGGGATGCAGGGGTGAACTCAAGATTGCATGCTTGCGCACGTACTCTTCGACCTCCCACTCCGACCAGCTGCCCGCACGAAAAAGTGCGGCATCGCCGACTCCGAGGGTTCGCTTCGCGATTCCGTCGGCCTGAACGGTGACCGAACCTTCGATGATGTGCACGATTTCGTCCGCGTGGAAGTACCAGCGAAAGCGCCCCTTGGTGCAATCCCAGACGTGCGTGGTCGTGGTTCCGTCTTTACTCACCGACCACTGTGCCGAGCGCGCAACCGGTGTGCCGGAGATTATCCAGTCCCGGTTGATCGGATCCTCGTCGAGTAACACGTGATCCAAATTGACCGCTTCGATTGCCGACAAAGTCAAGGCCAAGCCCCCTTGGTTGAATTCTCGATACTTCTCCCCCGGCAGTAACACCAAAGTTGCCACTTGGCATCGCCGCGTCAATGCAAAGTACACCAAGGCTAGGTAAAGAGTCACGCTTTTGCCGTGTCCAAGTCGTGAGAGTGCCGGACGTTTGGCACTATGAACTGCTGTGAGCACCCCCGCGGATTCGTCCTCTGTAAGCCGGCCAGAAGCCCCGTGGTGGAACGAGGCTGTCTTCTATCAGATCTATCCGCGTTCCTTTGCCGATTCGGGCAGCGACGGTATCGGCGACCTCGGCGGAGTCGAGGAGAAACTCGGCTACCTCGAACTGCTCGGCATCGACGCGATCTGGTTGAGCCCGGTGATGAAGTCACCGATGGCAGACCACGGCTACGACGTCTCGGATCCTCGCGACATCGATCCCCTGTTCGGTGATCTGGCGACGATGGATTCGCTGATCACGTCAGCCCACGAACGCGGAATCAAGGTCACCATGGACCTGGTCCCGAACCACACGAGTGATCAGCACGAGTGGTTCAAGGCTGCCCTGGCGTCGGCGCCCGGTTCTGCGGAGCGATCCCGCTACATCTTCCGAGACGGCAAAGGTGAGAACGGCAACGAACCACCGAACAACTGGCCGAGCATCTTCGGCGGCCCGGCGTGGACCCGCGTCACCGAAGCCGACGGAACACCCGGCCAGTGGTACCTGCACATCTTCGCCAAGGAACAGCCAGACCTGAACTGGGACAACCCCGAAGTCTTCGACGACCTCGCCAAGACTCTGCGCTTCTGGCTCGAGCGCGGAATCGACGGATTTCGCATCGACGTGGCTCACGGAATGGCCAAGCCCGACGGTTTGCCGGACCACGACTGGGAGCTCAACGAGCTCATGCGCAATTCCGACGACGACCCACGGTTCAACAACCCGGCAGTTCACGAAATCCACCGCGGCATCCGCAAGGTCATGGACGAGTTCCCGGAGGCGATGACCGTCGGTGAAATCTGGGTGAAGGACAACCAGAAGTTCGGCGAATACATCCGGCCGGACGAGCTGCATCTCGGATTCAACTTCCGGCTTGCAGAAACCGAATTCTCGGCCGAGTCCGTCCGAGAGGCCGTGGAGAACTCCCTCGCGGCCGTCGCCGAGGTCGGGGGTGTGCCCACGTGGACACTGTCGAATCACGACGTCGAACGTGAAGTCACGCGCTACGGCGGGGGCGAGATCGGAACGCAACGCGCACGGGCGATGATTCTCGTCGAGTTGGCGCTGCCGGGCGCGAGCTTCATCTACAACGGCGCAGAACTCGGCCTGCCGAACGTCGACCTTCCCGACGACGCACTACAGGACCCGGTCTGGGAACGATCCGGACATGCGGAGCGAGGACGCGACGGCTGCCGAGTGCCCCTTCCGTGGGAAGGGAGCGAACCCCCGTTCGGATTCACCACCGGTGCGAGCACCTGGTTGCCGATGCCGGCCGAGTGGTCGACGCTCACCGTGGAGGCTCAGATCGAGGACGTGGACTCGATGCTTTCGCTCTATCGCGCCGCCCTCGAACTTCGTAGCGCCAGGCCTGAGTTTTCCGGCACCGACATCGATTGGTACGGCAGTCCCCCCGGCTGCCTCGCTTTCCGTCGACGCGGTGGCCTGATCTGTGCTCTCAACACCACGGAGGTGCCGATCGCATTGCCGAGCGGGCAGCTGCTGTTGAGCAGCGCACCACTCGTCGACGGTCAGTTGCCCGTCAACGCTGCGGCGTGGCTGATCTGACCGAACACTCTCGCACGTCGTCAGGCGGCGGCCCCATCGCACTGGTGGTGGCCGCCGCCTGAACTCCTATCGTGAAACCATCAGCGGTATCGAACCACCGCGGTGGCGGTAGATCGAACCGAACCGTGCATCCAGGCGCACCCACGATCTACTCGCCCGTACCCGAACCAGTTCCGACGCGTCGATCTGCTCGAGATCGATGTCGGCGGTCATCGCTTCGGATCCGGCGTGCGGAACGAATCCCATTGCGGTCAAGGCGAAAATAACTCGCATCGAGATCCCGACCGTGCCTGATGGACCACTGACCTCGAGCACGTCCTGATCGAGCAACGACGCCGGCGGACCGTGACTACTGCCGTGCTCCAGCGCCAAGGCGTTGCCCCGCTGCGCCAGTTCGATCAGCACCCGGGCGGGTACGTCGTCCAGGTGCTCGAAGCCGTCCATCGGCGGCAACGCCCCGCGCCACGCCGAATCCATGGCAAACCCCGGATCGATCAGCTCACCCGTTGCCTGCTCCACCGCCGTGAGCAACTGATCGCCGGCAGCCGAGGTGTCGTCAGGGTTGATGGTGCCCGCCACGGTTCGCGTAGCGAGAGCGTCGAAACCCGTTGACGCCCAGACACTCAGGTGCGCATCGCCGCGTCGACGCATTCGGATGACCGCGGACTCGTCCAAACGCAAGGCGTGACCGATGAAGCCGGCCAGGTTCTTTCGCTCGGCTTCCTCGGGCACGGTCAGGACACGTTCATGCACGTTGCCAGCTCTCCAGATACTCGCGCTCGGGCCCGCTGAGGCGACGTAGACGTTGAGTGTCGATATCGAAGGCCGCGATCTGAGTCGATGCCACGATGGACGGCGGGACACTGAGATCGGCGCCGCGGGGGCGAACCTCGTACGCGATCGTGAAGTCCACCGCGCGAACCTTTTCCACCCACATGAAGACGTCGAGGGGTGAATCGTCGTGCCGCAGTTGCCCGCGATACCGCACATGGAGATCGGCGATCACAGCCCCGTCACGCAGGGTGACCGTCGGGCGCGAGTCTTCGAACAACCAAGGAATCCGCGCCTCTTCGAGCAACGTCACCATCCGTGCGTGGTTGATGTGCTGGAAGGCATCCATGTCGGACCACCGAACCACAACTTCGGCGTGGAATCCTTCGCTCAACGTCCTACCTCCGATCGGGTGCCCATGCTGCGCACCATGCTGCGAACCTGACGCGCCGCCACCGAGAGCGTCGCGAGGTCAAGCGTCCCAGACTCGAAGATTTCGACGAGAGCTGCCCTCGCTCGGCTCAGCCGCGAGGCGTTGGTCGATTCCCATTCGTCGATCTTCTCCTGTGGCGACTCCCCCGGCTCGCCGCCGGCCAGAACCTCCATCGTCAGCTGCCGAAGCGAACTGTAGAGGTCGTCTCGCAACGCGAGCCGCGCCAGCGAGTGCCAGCGATCGCCGCGCTCGAGTCCCGAAACGGCGCTCAGCAACCAGTCGATTCCGAGATGCGCATCCAAGGCGTAATACAGCTCCGCGACTTCGGTGATGTCGTGATCTGCGATGTCGGCGATATCCGCGATGTCCAGTAGGCAGTAGACGTCGAGCAGTCGGAACACCTCCAGCGCCAACGCTTCCGGAGCCCCACGATCGATCACCGATTGGGCCCGCACCAGCAGATCGTCGAGCTGGTGGCCGGCGAGCAGCCCCGGAACCAGCGGCGCCGTCGCCCGATACGCTGCCGAATAACGCGCTACCTCGGCACCGACGGCGATCGGCTGGGGTCGATTGGCCAGGAACCAGCGCGACGCGCGGTCGAGCAGGCGGCAGGACTCCACGATCAGTTCATTTTCGATCTCTGCGCTGACGCCGGCCGAGCGGATTCGCGACCACACCTCGTCGAGCGCAAAGACCTCTCGCACAGCGGCGTAGGCACGGATCGAGTCGGTGCTGCTCGCTCCGGTCTCCTCGGCCAAGCGGTAGGCGTACGTGATTCCGCCGTTGTCGATCACTTCGTTCACGAGCATCGTCGCGACGATCTGCCGCCGCAATGGGTGTGCTTTGATCTCCGTTTCGAACCGATCACGAACAGCGGTCGGGAAGTACTGCGGGATCTGCTGGGCGAAGAAATCGTTGTCCGGCAACTCGGTTGCGAGCAGATCGTCCTTGAGTGAAAGCTTGACGTGCGCCGTCAGCGTCGCCAATTCCGGCGATGTCAGACCCACACCGACCTCGAGTCGACGCTCGATCTCCTTGTCGGTCGGCAACGCCTCCAGCTTGCGGTCCAGGCCACGTGCCTTGGTCAGATCCGTCAGCTGACGGCGGTGAACACCGAGCATCTGCGGTGCGGTCACGCGGGAGATTCCGAGCAGCGCGTTCTGGGCGATGTTGTCCGCCAACACCAGCGCAGCCACGTCGTCGGTCATCGACGCCAGCAACGGATTCCGTTCCTGCGTCGGCAGCAACTGCGAGCGCACGAGTGAATCGAGAAGAATCTTGATGTTCACTTCGTGATCGGAGCAGTCGACGCCTGCCGAGTTGTCGATGGCGTCGGTGTTGATGTGACCACCGTTGGCGCTGAACTCGATTCGTCCCAGAGCAGTCACGCCGAGGTTGCCGCCCTCACCGATCACCTTGACTCGTAGGTCTTGACCGTCGACACGCACCGCGTCGTTGCTCTTGTCTCCGACCTGCGCGTTGGTCTCGGTCGACGCCTTGACGTATGTACCGATTCCGCCGTTCCACAGCAGATCCACCGGTGCCGACAGAATCGCCTGCATCAATTCCGGCGGCGACAGCTTCGTGACGTCCTCGGCCAGACCCAGTGCGATCCGGACGCTTTCGGCAATCGGAACCGACTTGACCGTGCGATCCCAGACGCCACCACCTTCGCTGATCAGGCTCTTGTCGTAGTCGGCCCACGACGACCGTGGCAACTCGAACAGTCGTTGACGCTCCACGAACGAGCTCGCTGCATCCGGGTTCGGATCGAGGAAGATGTGTCGATGGTCGAATGCGCCGACCAATCGGATGTGCCGACTGAGGAGCATTCCGTTGCCGAACACGTCTCCGCTCATGTCTCCGACGCCAACCGTCGTGAAATCCTCGGTCTGCGTGTCGACACCAAGTTCGCGGAAGTGCCGCTTGACGCTTTCCCAGGCACCCCGGGCGGTGATACCCATACCCTTGTGGTCGTATCCCACGGAACCACCGGAGGCAAACGCGTCGCCGAGCCAGAAATCGTACTTGGCGGCAACCGAATTCGCGAGATCGGAGAACGTCGCCGTGCCCTTGTCCGCGGCAACCACCAGATAGCGATCCTGATCGTCCTTGCGTACCACTCGATCCGGCGTCACAACTTCTCCGGTGGCAGCGTGCACATTGTCGGTGATGTCGAGCAATCCGGAGATGAACGTGGTGTAGCAGGCCTTACCCGTTTCCAGCGTCGCCGTTCGATCAGCGACGGGATCACCCGTCGGCAGAGGCGGATTCTTCACGACGAAGCCACCTTTGGCCCCCACCGGGACGATCACCGCGTTCTTGACGGCCTGAGCCTTCACCAAGCCGAGCACCTCGGTGCGGAAATCCTCGCGCCGGTCGGACCAGCGGAGCCCACCGCGCGCGACCGCACCGAATCGCAGGTGGACACCTTCGACCTCGGGTGAGTACACGTAGATCTCGAAAGCCGGCCGCGGCTTTGGCAACTCGCTGATCCGTGACGGATCGAGCTTGACCGACAGGTAGTCGCGAGAGCGGTCATCGGCGTCGACGACGTAGAAATTGGTGCGCAAGGTCGCCTTCACCAAGGAGAACATTCCGCGCAGGATGCGATCTGCATCCAAGCTGAGTACCTCGTCGATGGACGCACGCAACTGCTCGTCCAATTCGGCGACGCGGATGTCGTCCTGCTTCTCGGGGTCGAACATCGCCTCGAACAACTGCACCAATGCAAACGCGGTCTGCGGGTGCGTAAGCGCGATTCCTTCGATGTGGAACTGACTGTACGGAAATGTGGCCTGGCGCAGATACTTTGCGTAAGCACGCAGCACGACGGCCTGCCGCCAGGACATTCCGGCCCGCAGCACCAACTCGTTGAATCGGTCAGCTTCTGCCCGGCCGAACCAGACTGCACCGAATGCAGCAGTGAATCGCTTCTGAACCTCGGTCAGCGGGGCGGTACTGGTCTCGAGTGGCACCTGCGCATCGAGATCGACCTCCACTGACGCCCGAAGATCGGCCGGCACCGACAGTCCGAAATCGTAGATCCAGCACTGAACGCCGTCGAGGCGCTGCACGACGTGCGGCCGCTCGTCGAGAACTTCGACGCCGAGTGACTGCAGCACCGGCAGCACCTGACTCAACGAGATACCGTCGCCGCCGACGAAAAGCGTGAAGCGCCAGGCACCGGGCGCGGAGTCCACAGCGCGATAGAGCAGTACGTCGATCGCACCCGGTGCCAACGCCTCGAGCCTGGCGATGTCGGCGAGCGCACGCGAAGGTTCGAAGTCTTCTTTGTATCCGTCCGGCAGCACCCGCGAATACCGCTGCACCAGTTCCGGATCCACACCCGGGCTTTCGCGAACAAGATCGGTGATGCGGTCGTCCCAGCTACGACTGGCTTCGGTCAGCAGTGCCTGAACGCGCTCGCGATTGGCCTCGGAAACATCCAGACGAACCGGTTCGCTGTCCGGATCGCGCCGGATGGTCACGTGCAGCAACGCGAGGTCGTTCTCGGTGACTCTGGCGGTGTAATCGACTGTGCCCGGACCGAACTCACGCCAGAGTAGATGCTGCATCGCGAGTCGAACTCGCGTCGTGTACCGGTCGCGAGGCAGATACACCAGGCAGGACACGAAGCGGCCGAACGTGTCCTCACGGACGAAGAGTCGCACCTGGCGGCGAAGCCCGATGCTGTGCACGGCGTGCACGGTCTCGAACAGGGTCTCGGCATCGCTCGAGAACAACTCGGTGCGCGGGAACGACTGGATGACCTCGAGCATCGCCTGACCGGAGTACGAATGCAGGTCGACACCGGCACGCGCGATGACTTCGCGTACGCGTCGCTCGATCAAAGGAATCGCGAGGACGTTCTCGTGGAGAGCGACCACGGTGAACACACCCAGGAACCTGTGCTCCCCCACGATGTTTCCCTCGTCGTCGAGGATCGACACACCCACGAAGTACGGGTAGACAGCGCGGTGCACCGTGGCGGGGAACGATCCCTGCGTCAGGACCAGAAGGGGTCGATCCGGGAGGTCCGCAACGGGAGGCAAGCTCATCGGGCCCTCGGTGACCGCGTCGGAACGCAGCACGCCGAGTCCACTGCCGGCGACCGTGCGTGAGCCGTCCTTCGTGCCCTCGAATCGCCGGTATCCGAGTACGGCGTAGTTTCCGTCCGCCATCCACCGCAGCAGTCGAGCGGTGTCGGAGAATTCTTCGGGGGTGATCCTCCCGGAGGCAGTTTCTGCGGCACTCGCCAACTCGTCGGCAATGCGCAGTTGCAGTGCCTTCATGTCCGGGGTGTCACCAACCACCTGACGGACGTCCGCGAGCACTTTGCCGAGGTGTGCCTCGATCGCGTCGAGAGCGGAATCCTCGACTTCGGAGTCCAACTGGACGTGCATCCAGGATTCTTGGATACCCCTGTCGCCCAAGGACATCAGATTGCCGGAGTCGTCGCGATCAACCGTCAGAATCGGATGTGCGAATTGACTGATTCCCACACCTTGTCGGTTGAGCATCGCGGTAACGGACTCGACGAGCAACGACATGTCGTCGGTGACGATCTGGACGGCAGCGCCGAGACCCTCGGATCCTGACGGGCGGTACACACGCCATACGGCCGTGCCCGGCGTCCTCTGCCTCCCGAGCGCAAGATGCGCGAGCAGAACTCGATCCGACCGACCGTTGATGACGTCGTCGCTGTCACCCTCGTCGATGTGCGTGAAAAAGGCCTCGCGAAGACGCGTCAACAACGTCGCTTCGTCGAGGCCTGTGCCCTGCTGCCGTACACGGTCTGTCATTCCTGGCTCACATCCTTGTGGGTTCTGATCGCCGCGACCAATCTCTGACTCGAGACTAGCCGCGGCAACCAGTACCTAGGGTGAACTGAGAAACGAAATCTACGATGTCGTCATCTGAACAAGCGATGCTTCGAGCACCACGCGTTCGCTGTCCGCCAGCGGTCTGGACTTTTCGGACACCGTGTCGAATCCGACCATCAATGCGTCACCGAATGCGCATTCGACACCCGCGTTGTCACGGATGACGTGCCGAACCGTGAACGAGGAAGTCCCGACGTGAGTCGTGAAGATCTCCACGTTCAACGGACCGGACCGGTCGGTGACCGGCTTGAGGAACTCGACGGTCATCTTTCGAACCACGAGGTACCCCGGCCGGCCGCCGAGCGGCGCCAGTTTCGCTTCCAGGAACTGGATGCGAGCTTCCTGCATGTACTCGACGTAACGCGTGTTGTTGACATGACCCAACCGGTCGGAATCGCCCCACCGGACCTGGATCTGCGCTGTGTATACGTCGGACACCGGATCAGTCCCTGGTGAGCTTGCGGTGCGTCACACGGTGCGGGCGCGCGGCGTCGGGGCCGAGTCGCTCGACCTTGTTCGCCTCGTAGCCCTCGAAGTTGCCTTCGTACCAGTACCAAGCGGCCTCGTTGTCACCGAAGCCACCTTCCCACGCGAGGATGTGAGTACACGTGCGGTCCAGGAACCAACGATCGTGCGAGATCACGACGGCGCAACCGGGGAACTCTTCGAGAGCGTTCTCCAGCGAGCCGAGGGTTTCGACGTCGAGGTCGTTGGTCGGCTCATCGAGCAGGATCAGATTGCCGCCCTGCTTGAGCGTCATCGCCAGGTTCAGGCGGTTGCGCTCACCACCGGAGAGAACGCCGGCCGGCTTCTGCTGATCGTGGCCCTTGAAACCGAACGAGCTGATGTACGCACGCGACGGGAACTCGGTCTGGCCGACGACGATGAAATCGAGCCCGTCGGACACGGTCTCCCAGACCGTCTTCTTGGGGTCGATGCCGGAACGGTTCTGGTCGACGTAGCTCAGCTTGACCGTCTGACCGATCTTGACCTCACCGGCGTCAGGCTCCTCGAGACCCACGATGGTCTTGAACAGCGTCGTCTTACCGACACCGTTGGGGCCGATGACGCCGACAATTCCGTTGCGCGGCAACGTGAACGAGAGATCCTTGATCAACACGCGGCCGTCGAAGCCCTTGTCGAGGTTCGAGACCTCCACGACCACGTCACCCAGGCGCGGCGGTGCCGGGATCTGGATCTCGTCGAAGTCGAGTTTGCGGGTCTTCTCGGCTTCGTTCGCCATTTCCTCGTAGCGATCGAGACGAGCCTTGTTCTTGGCCTGGCGGGCCTTGGCGCCGGAACGAACCCAGGCGAGCTCGTCCTTGAGGCGCTTCTGCAGCTTCTGATCCTTCTTGCCGGCAACCTCGAGGCGTGCAGCCTTCTGCTCCAGATAGACGGAGTAGTTGCCCTCGTACGCGTACAGACGTCCGCGGTCGACTTCACAGATCCACTGCGCGACGTGATCGAGGAAGTAACGATCGTGGGTCACGGCGAGGATCGCGCCATGGTAAGCAGCGAGGTGCTGCTCGAGCCACAGGACAGATTCGGCGTCGAGGTGGTTGGTGGGCTCGTCGAGGAGCAGGAGGTCGGGCTTGCTCAGCAGCAGCTTGCACAGCGCAACGCGTCGCTTCTCACCACCGGAGAGGTGGGTGACCATCTCTTCCGGCGGGGGGCAGCGCAGGGCGTCCATAGCCTGCTCGAGCTGCGAGTCGATCTCCCACGCGTCTGCGTGATCGAGCTTCTCCTGCAGTTCGCCCATCTCTTCCATGAGCTCGTCGGAGTAATCCGTGGCCATCAGCTCGGCGATCTCGTTGTACCGCTTGAGCTGGACCATCGTCTCTCCGAGGCCGTCCTCGACGTTCTCGCGAACTGTCTTGGTCTCGTCGAGCTCCGGCTCCTGCATGAGGATGCCGACGGTCGCGCCCGGAGCCAGGAATGCCTCGCCGTTGCCCGGCTGGTCCAGTCCGGCCATGATCTTGAGGATGCTGGATTTACCAGCGCCGTTCGGTCCGACGACACCGATCTTCGCGCCGGGGTAAAAGCTCATCGTGACGTCATCGAGGATGACCTTGTCACCGTGCGCCTTGCGCACCTTCTTCATCGTGTAAATGAACTCAGCCATGACCGCCAGCCTATCGGTGTTTGTCCTATAACCCACATTGCGCGTTGGCCGTCACTCCGATGCGGGTTCTGCGGACAGTCCGAGGTCATCGACCAGATTCACCGACATGCTTCTCGCCTCCCACGAAAACCGCGATTGGAGCGCTGCCCAAGGGATCCGCAGCATCCGCGGTACGCACTTTCCGATCATGGCCTCTCTCGGGTGCGCCCGAGCCCCATGTTGCGCTTCGACAGGGATTCGATAGCTCGCCGGAACTTTCGAATTGGGCACGCACACAGAAGCTTTCTCCCAACAGATGGAAAACGCCATGGCGAACAGGGCTCTACCCGAACTGTGATGTGACTTACACGGACGGCAGGGATCACGTCGTCCGCACCTAGCTCATTGCTCGCCGGACCGAAGTCGACCTCGCACCCGAGAACTGTGTCCGCGCCCTCCGAAAGGACCGCCCCGATGACCTCTATGCCGTGCCCAACCGATCCACCAGACTCATCCGCCGGCAGTCCTCCCACGTCGCAACGGTGGACACCTCGCCTCGTCCTCTCCCTTGCGGCTCTGGTGCTCCTTCTCGAAACGCTCACCATCAGCTACCTGATGATTTCGATGGCGATTCCTTCGATTGCAGCGCACTACCGAACCACTCAAGGAGCCTGGCTCCTTACCGCGTTCCTCCTCGTCGGCGCCATCACGGCACCTCTCGTCGGAAAGCTCGCCGACATGTACGGCAAGCGCAGACTCCTCTTGGCCTGCGTGACGATCTCAGCGGTGGGTGCATTCATCTGCGCCGTTGCCGACAGTTACGCGGTGATGCTCGTCGGACGATCTGTATCAGGGTTGCTCATTCCCTGCCTCTTCCTTAGTTACTCACTCATACGAGACGTATTCCCGCCGAAGAAGGTAGCGCTTGCGGTCAGTATTGCCACGAGCGGCATGGGATTGATCGCTATCCCTGCACCATTCCTCACCGGATGGTTGATCGATCACTACGGATTCCGCAGCATCTTCTGGTTTTTCGTGATTGTTCTGGTTCTACTGCTCGGCATGATCGCTGCAACTACTTCCGAATCGTCGGTTCGGTTGCGTTCGACGCTCGATCTACTTGGCGCCTGCCTTCTCGGTGCCGGAATTGCCGGTGTCTTGATTGCGGTAAGCATCGGACCATCGAACGGATGGACACATATCTCGACCATCGGTTACTTGGCTGGCGGAATCATCCTGTTGGGAGCGTGGCTCGTCTCCACACGACTTGTCCAGGATCCGCTGATCGACCTGCATGTTCTCGGCAATCGACCGGTTCTTCTCACCGCCGTCGGCGCCGGTTTCACCTACGCCGCTGCTGGTCTGTACTCGATCCTGCTCCCAATGCTGGCCATGACACCCGCAACCTTGGGACTGGACTACGGATTCGGTGTTACCGCAGAGGGTTTCGCGGTGTTTCAAGCGCCTATCGGCGGCATGGTGGTAATCGGGGGCATTGTCGTCGGACTACTCGTCAGCAGAGGGGTACGCCCTCGCGGACTTCTCATCGCAGGATTGTCGGCGATGACCCTCGGATTCGTCCTGACGTCACTCGTACACGACAACAGAATTTTGCTCATCTTTTTCGCCGCACTGTTCGGTTGCGGAATGGGCCTCGCCTACGCGTCTATTCCAAATCTCTTGATAGAAGCAGTGCCAGCGGAACTCCAGGCGACTACAGCAAGCATCGTGGGAGTATTTCAGAGCGTATTTCCGGCGGTGCTTCCCGTCGTCGCGTTCAGCGTCATGAATGTCGCCTACATTGCGCCACTCTCCCCCGAGGTGACGAAAGGCGTTGTTTTCTATACTGATACCGGATTCCAGATCGCATTCATGATAGGTGCCGCAGCCACCACACTCGGCGTCGTTGTCGCGTTCATGCTTCCAAGGTCAATTGAACGATTGCGCAAGCCGACTGAATCGAATCCGAATCGCTCCGACGTCGTAGCCACCAACTGACGACAAGACCAGGGCGGCCGTGCCACGAAGTGACCCGGCCGCCCTGGTCTGACCGAACAGATTCAGATCATTGCCCGGTGGATGCCCTTCGGCTCGCCACCGAGCTGCGAGAGCGTCGACGCGTGGAAGATGGAACCGGGTACGTGGATCGCGTGCGCGAGACCGGCATGCGCATCACGCCAGAACCGCTGCATCGGCGTGTTCAACTGCAACGCGCCACCACCGGAACGAGCAAAGATCTCGTCCACCGCCCGCACCGCACGCCATGCCGCAGCAGTCTGCGTGCGTCGTCCGATCGCACGAAGCTCGAACGAAACTTCCTGCCCCTTCTCGGTCATGTCCCAGAAACGATCCACCGTCTCCAAGATCGCAGCCCGAGAAGCAGCGATCTCGGCCGCAGCCTCACCGATCGCGAACAGCACGTACGGATCTTCCTTGATCGGAACACCACTGACTGTTACACGCTCACGCTGCGCAGCCATGTTGCACGCCAACGCACCCTCCGCGATACCGATCAACGACGAAGTGATCCCCAACGGGAAAATGCACGAGAACGGGAACTTGTACAACGTCTCCGTACGGCCCGCTTCCTTCCACGCCGTCCCGTCGAAAACCTTGGCCGCATCAAGAGTGCGATAAGTCGGCAAGAACGCGTCCTTGACGATCAGGTCCTTCGAACCGGTTCCGCGCAGGCCCACGACATTCCAGCTGTCCTGGTCGATGTCGTAATCGGAGCGCGGCAGCAGTACATGCAGAATCTTCGGCGGCATCAACGGTTTACCGGATTCGTCACCGACCATCGCGCCGATCATGATCCAGTCACAGTGATCGGTACCCGAGGAGAACGACCAGCGGCCGTTGAGGATGTACCCACCCTCGACCGGCCTCGCTACGCCCATCGGCGCATACGGCGACGCCATCCACGTATCAGGATCGGTTCCCCACACCTCTTCCTGAGCCTTGCGGTCGAAGAACGCAAGCTCCCACGGATGCACACCGACAATGCCGCTGACCCAACCCGTGGCACCGTCCATCGCACCGATAGCCATTGCCGTCTCGGCGAATTCACGCGGATGCGCCTCGAGGCCTCCGAATTCCTTCGGCTGCAACATCCGGATGACGCCCGCGTCGCGCAGTCGCTTCGCGCTGCCGTCCGTCAAGCGCATCAGCTTGTCGCCCTCGACTCCGTCGGCGCGGATCTCGTCGGCGAACTGTGAGATGTTGTCCAGAACCTGACCCATGATGTTTCCGCCTCCATTGATAGCCCGCCACCCTTCAATAAAGTAGAACACGTTCTAGAAAATTGCGGAAGTGGAACGGCTAGATCTTTACAGCGCCAATAAAAACGAACACGGCAAGGCAAGGGGCGATCAGGTCGACACGTGCCCCAGTCCCGCGGTCAGAATGCGAATACACCTCACCGCAACTTCCGCAGGCGAGCCGTCGCCATACGCCGGGGACTCCCCGTCAACCCACGCAGCGACAGCCATCCGCTGGGCCGTGTTCGCCGCAATTGCAAGCAAGCGCACTTCCAGTGGGTCTGCGCCGGGTCCCATCAATTCACGCAGCACGATCACCAATGCAGTCTCCGTGTCGTTGACCAAGCTCAGCCACACATTCTGAAGCGCCGGATCTCCAGGAATTATCCTTTGAAGTTGGCGAATCAACGCAATCGCGTCGGGTGTTGCCGCAGGTGAATTCAGTGCGACGCGGGCGGCGGATTCCAGCACCTGGACAACCGGCGTACCCGACGAACTGGATGCGATGTACCCGAGCCAATCCTCGATCCCGTTGGCGAGTATCGGCCTCACTGCATCTTCCTTCGTACGGAAGTACCGATAGAATGTGCGAAGTCCGATGCCGGCTGCGCGTGCAATCTCGTCAGCCGTCACCGGATTCTCACTGCGAGCGACAAAAAGCTCTGCAGCACAACGTGATATCTCCAGCTTTGTCTGATCCTTCCGCCGTTGAGTGAGCGACGGGGCGGTAGACGCTGAATCATTCATCATGCCAGTATGGCACGGTGCGCCACCCATTCTGGGAGCAGAACGGGAAGGGTCGCTTCGTCCACTTCGGAAGTCATGGAACGTCCGATTCACCTTCGATCAGTTCCGCCACCGGCCGGACATCGAGCCGTCAGGCCAGTCTCGTCTCGCCCCCGTCACCGTTTGTCAAGATTCGAGCCGGCTGCGGGGGCCTGACATGCCTGTCATTGACGTTCGCGAATGCAAGCGGGTGCGACCCTGCCGACGGCAAGGCACGGAGTTCCCGCATGCTGCGTTGAACATCGAACTGAGTCGCAGATTGGCCGACCACTCTCCAAATCGATGACGCTACAAGGCGGACAGGCACCGCACTTCGGTAGTCGAGTTTGAGTACCGCAGACGGACCGGAAACGGAAATGGCAGCAATGGAATTTCCTTGCGGCCCAACCGGAGCAGCAACGCAATTGAGGCCCGGACTCAACAGTCCGGCACCATAAGCGACGCCGGAATCACGGATTCGACTGAGTTCCTGCCTCAGACTCATCGGCGCTTCAGCACCAACAGGGAAGCCTCCGAATGCAAGGAGCACACGTCCAAGGGCTGACCTGTCAGCCGAAGAACGTTCGCCTACCCGAGTAGGAACTACACCGGACAGCATTCCGCCGATCTTGTCGAGGTAAACGACATCCGATGCGTCCAGCACTCCGAACTGCACTACCAGTCCAGTCACTCGATGCAGCTCGCGAAGAAAGGGCAAGGCGACCGAGTGCAATCGGTCCTGGTGTATTGCAAGGGTTCCCAGCTCCATCAGCCTGATTCCAAGCGTGTAATCACTGCCATCCCTCCGCAGCCACTTCTTGGCGACGAGTTGCTCGAGCATTCGATGCGCCGACGAACGAGGCAGGCCGGTAATTCGCGAAACTTGGCGGAGAGTGAGCTGTCCAGATACCTCGAAAGCATCCATGATCGACGCCAGTCGGTCCAAAACCCCCACCGGTGTCGTAGCGTCTGTCAGAGCGAAAGCTTGCATGCGAATTCCTTGGAGTTATTCCCACAACTGATGGTCCATGTGGGGCACGTGAGGCCGAAAAGCGCTACCCAGGCTTACTGGTTTCCGCCCGATGCAACAGCACCGCGACACCAGGCCGTCCGTCACTGTCTAGTGATCGAGCAACTTCAGTGTGACACACTGTGCCATGCTGGCATAGAGTGTAGGGAGAAGAACTTCAGTAGCATTCACAGAAGGATCACGGCGGACACGAACGCCCAAGCATGAACAAATCGGGGCGAAACACGTTGCCCCGGAGACATATTGCGCTAGTCCAGAAAGCCGCACGGAAGATATCCGTCAGATCCGTTGGGCAATTCGCCACGCTTGTGACGCGAGCCTGTCCGCCTGGGCGCCGAACGATTCCGCCGACCGCTCGATTTCACCCATCGCGCCGCGCAGTGTTCGGCTGTAAACGCCCTCGACGATGCATGCGATCTTCCACCAGTTGAACGCAACGTAGAAGTCGATATGCAAGTCCGAGGCTGGTTGGGCCGCAGTCGTATAGACGTCCAACAGCTCGTCACGGGACGGAAAACCTTCGATTCGCGTCGGAGCATTCTCCAATGCACAAACCTCGTCATCTGGTTCAGCCCAATAGACCAAGAGCTGACCCAGGTCCGCCAAGGGGTCACCCACCGTGGCCAACTCCCAATCCAATATTCCGGCGATCGCGCCATCGGCGTCGACGATGCAGTTGTCGAGTCGAAAGTCACCGTGCACGACGCAACTACCCCGCTGAGGGGGAACATTTCGAGACAACTTGGCATGAGTGCGTTCGAGGTCGAGGTTCTCTCGGACACGATCACTCTTCCAGTTCCTCAACCACCGATTCAGCTGACGATCGATGTAGTCCGTCCGATCGGCCAGAGCACTCCATCCGATCTCCCGAGGGTTGACAGAGTGCAGCGCGGCAAGATTGCGAACCAGTTCCGCGGCCAACCCGGCTCGTGTTTCGTACGGGATTTTCGCGCGCACTACCTCAGGATCACGCAGGACTGCGCCGTCGATGAAGTCCATGACGAAGAACGGAGCACCAGTCACAGATTCGTCACTGCATTTGCCTGCAACGATCGGCGTCGGAACCGGCGCGTTCTGCAGCCGCTCGAGAATGTCAGCTTCGCGAATTACATCATGCGCAGACGCATGCCTGATTCCGAGCGGGGGTCGACGTAGCACCCATCGAGAACCTGCCTCGTCCCTCACCGAGTAAGTCAGGTTCGAACGTCCACCGGCTATTCGTTCGAATTCGAGGAATCCTTGCGTGGCTTCGGGAAGATGCTCACGGAACCACGCCGCCATCCGGGGCTCGCACAAACCGTTGTCGACCTGAGGTGCCGGGTTCACGACTGCATATCCTCTCGCATGGTCCCACTTCCGACAGATACGGATTTCAGCGGCGCATCGATGCCTTCGAGAAAGACCGAAACAACAGCATCGGCGAGCTCGGAAACCCCGAAATCACTAGTGGGGCTGAACCATCGAAGCGACAACCACACAGCGTCACGAATCAGACCGTAGAGAATCTCCGCCGGCAGATCCGATCGAAACTCACCTGCACTCATACCGGATTCGATAACCGCGATCCAGGCGTCCTTGGTGCCACGGGCGGCATCACGGATGTCGTGATACGAGTCGAGTTTCCGGAGATACGTGCTGTTGTTCTGATAGATCTCGGAGGCGTATGGGTGCGCCTGACTTACCTGGAACGAAGCTCGTACCAGGGAGCCTAGGCGACCACGTGGGTCACCGGCGGATTCCAGAATCGATCCGTATGAGCGCGTGAGCGCCTGAAGGTAGCGCGTGACAATCGTATTCGCGATTGCGTCTTTCGATGGAAAGTAGTGATAGAGGCTTCCGGACAGGATTCCCACCGCATCAGCGATATCGCGAACTTTGGTCCCCGCAATTCCCTTGGTGGCGAACAGTTCTGCAGCATGTTCGAGTATCAAGTCGTGGCGATCCGACCATTCCATTCAAGTCCTCCTGATGAGTCTTCACGTGTCACCTCTGACGAGGATGCGATTTTGACTCTATACCGCGCATCAAACGTTTGCTACAGTCGCTTCGTACCGCGTAGCAAACGTTTGATACGAGCCTCTGAGTGCTCGTGGAATACCAGGAGAGGACGGACGCGTGTCGGACAAGACAATGTCGGAAGCAGATGTCGTAGGTCGACTGAAATCAGGAATGACAATCGGAATCGGCGGGTGGGGTTCGCGCCGGAAACCGATGTCAATCGTCCGCGAGATCCTCAAGTCAGATTTAACCGATCTAACCGTTGTGTCCTACGGCGGAGCTGACGTCGGGCTGTTGTGCGCAGCCGACAAGATTCGAAAAGTTGTGTTCGGCTTCGTCTCGCTGGACTCGATACCGTTGGACCCGCATTTCAGGGCTGCCCGACAGGCCGGGCGCATCGAGGTCAACGAATACGACGAAGGCATGCTTCAATGGGGCTTGTACGCGGCCGGCATCAGGATGCCTTATCTGCCGACTCGGGCGGGACTCGGTTCCGATGTACTCCGGGTCAATCCGGAACTGCAGACAATCGTCGATCCATATGCAGGCGAGTCATTGGTCGCAATGCCGGCACTCCCCCTCGATGCCGCGCTGGTGCATATGAACCGCGCGGACATGCATGGCAATGCCCAATATCTCGGGCCGGACCTGTACTTCGACGACTTGTTCTGCCTCGCCGCCGAATCGGTCTATGTGTCTTGCGAACAAGTGGTCTCCACTGCGGAGTTGACTGCAGATGCACATCCGTCGACGATTCGAATTCCGCGGCTGCTTGTTTCAGGCGTAGTTCACGCTCCAGGTGGTGCGCATTTCACATCCTGTGTACCCGACTATGACCGAGACGAGGCGTTCCAACTCGAATATGCCACTGCAGCCAAAGATCCAGAAACTTGGGAACGTTTCGTAGACCGGTACCTTTCCGGCTCCGAGGCCGATTACCAGCGACTCGTCGCCGCGGAATTCGAAGGAGTGCCGGCATGAGTGACGTCACTCGGGCAGAGGTCTGTGCAATCGCGTGCGCCGAGGCGTATCGAGGCAATGGTGAAGTGATCGCGAGCGCATTCGGCGTGATACCTGCCATCGGCGTCCGATTGGCGCGTCACACTTTCGAACCCGAGCTCGTCTTGTCCGATGGAGAGGCCGCAGCCGTGCGCGGCACATGGGCCGTCGATCGAGCACCGGCAGGCGAGATCGAATCGTGGTTGCCCTTCAACCAAATCTTCAATCTGGTCTGGAATGGCAAGCGCCACATCATGATGATCCCGACACAGCTCGATTCCTATGGGAACTGCAACATCTCCGCGATCGGCGATCATTCGCGACCGACGGTGCAACTCCTGGGAGTCCGCGGAGCGCCGAGCAATACCGTGCATCACCCGACTAGTTACTGGGTACCGAAGCACAGTGCACGCGTTCTCACTTCGCAGGTCGACATGGTCTCCGGGGTCGGAAACGACAATGCACGCAATGCTGGACCGTCGGCCCGCCGATACCACGAGTTACGAAGAGTGGTAACAAACCTCGCAGTGCTGGACTTCGAGCCGGACAGCGGTCGGTTGCGGCTGATGTCGACTCACCCCGGCGTGACCGTCGACGAAGTACTAGCCGCAACCGGGTTCGAGCTCCACCTGCCCGCCACCGTGCCCACCACTCGAAGCCCCACAAGCGAAGAACTCGACCTGATTCGCAACGTCATAGATCCACGGAACCTACGTGACAAGGAAGTACCGGCATGACCGTGCTGAACTCAGGGGCCGGGCCACTTCACACTCGCATCTGCGAACTCTTCGGTGTGAAGTATCCGATCGTGCAGACCGGCATGGGGTACGTCTCAGACGCCCGACTTACGGCGGCCACAACCACAGCCGGCGGTTTGGGCATCATCGCCGGAGCGATGCTGACATACGACGAACTCGTCAGCGCCATCGACTACGTCAAAGATCGCACCGACCAACCATTCGGCGTGAACTTGCGTGCCAACCAGGACGACATTGATCGCAGAGTCAAACTTCTCATTCGATCAGGGGTCAAGATCGCCTCTTTTGCACTCGCACCGAACCAGGCGCTGATCGGCCGACTCAAAGATGCAGGCCTTGTCGTCGTGCCGTCGATCGGCGCTCGCAGGCATGCCGAAAAAGTTGCAGCATGGGGAGTCGACGCAGTTGTCGTTCAAGGCGGCGAGGGCGGTGGACACACAGGCGCAGTCCCCACCAGTTTGCTTCTGCCGCAGGTAGTCGACGCCGTCGACATCCCGGTGATCGCGGCAGGCGGATATTTCGACGGCCGAGGTCTCGTATCAGCACTCGCCTACGGTGCAGACGGCATCGCGATGGGGACTCGCTTCATGCTCACCAGCGATTCACCCGTGTCTCAGGCAGTCAAAGATGTCTACCTCGCGAAGTCAGTCAACGACACCGTCGTCACCCTCGAGATCGACGGGGTTCCTCAGCGTGTGCTGCGCGCGGGAACGATCGATCAAATCGAATCAAGCCACGGACCGACGCGCATGTTACGCGCCGCCCGCAATGCTATTGCCTTCCAACGTCTCTCGGGCACGCCATGGTCAAGGCTGATTCGTGAAGGACTGGAAATGCGGAAAAGCCACGAACTCGGCTGGCGGCAAGTTGTGATGGCCGCCAATGCACCGATGCTGTACCGATCCGCACTCCTCGACGGCCGCACGGACATCGGAGTCATGGCGACCGGGCAGGTTGTCGGACTGATCGACGACATCCCCAGTAGCGCCGAACTCGTCGAACGCATCATGCAGGACGCGGAGGCTGTTCTTGCTCGACTCACACCCGCACCCGCACCCGAACTGGACAGTCGAGTCTTGTCAGCAGAAAACGTGAAAGGAACAACGAACTGAAATGAATCAGCTCAAAGATCGAGTAATCGTAGTAACCGGCGCCGGACGTGGTTTGGGCCGCGAGCACGCCCTGCTACTGGCAGCCGAGGGCGCAAAAGTAGTTGTCGACGACACCGGCTCCGAACCGGACGGGCACGGAAACGACATCACCATTGCAAAATCGGTCGTCGACGAAATCGTCGCAGCCGGAGGGATTGCAGTTGCCAGTGTCGCGGACGTCACGACGATCGACGGCGCGAGCGAACTCCTGGACCTGGCCCTCGAGGCATTCGGCTCGGTCGACGGCCTGGTCAACAATGCCGGCATCCTGCGTGATCGAATGTTTCTGAATATGCCAGAGGCCGATTGGGACGACGTGATCTCGGGACAACTGCGCGCTACATTCGCGCCCTGCACGGTATTCGGCAACTACTGGCGCGAGCGTTCGAAGTCGGGCGAACCGGTAGCGGCGTCGATTGTGAACGTATCGAGTACTTCCGGGCTGCTCGGTGCCGTCGGTCAGAGCAACTACGGCGCCGCGAAGGCCGGGATCGCTGCGCTGACAACGATCCTCGCGCAGGAAGTCGGCCGATACGGTGTGCGAGTCAACGCAATTACCCCTGTGGCCAGGACACGGATGACCGAGAACGTCCCCGGCATCAAGGAACTTGTTGCGGCACCTGACGATCCGAGTGCATTCGATACGTATCATCCAGGCAACGTCTCGCCGGTTGTGGCCTATCTGCTCACCGAGAGCTGCCCTGCTACTGGTCAGGTGTTTTACGCGAAAGGCGGCGAAGTCCGCCAGTTTCTCGGGTGGCAGTACGGGAAGACCATCGCCAGAGACTCTCGATGGTCGGTGGAAGAGTTGACCGAGGCGATGAGCGAAATTGTCTGAGACGACTACGCCGATCCCCGGCCCGGGACACGGCTTGGCCGAAGGCAAATCTGTTTTGGTCACCGCAGCAGCGGGGACTGGAATCGGATTCGCAGCAGCGCAACGCTTTGCCACCGAAGGTGCCCGGCTGGCAATCAGTGACCGGCATGAACGCAGATTGATCGCGGCCGCCGACCGCATCGAGTCCGAGTTCGGCACTCGTCCGCTCGCTGTTCCCTGCGATGTCACCGATAATCAGCAGATCGACGCAATGGTCGATCGGGTGGTTGCCGAGCATGGATCCATCGACGTCCTCATCAACAACGCAGGCCTCGGCGGGACGGCGAGCATTCAAAGCATGACCGACGAGCAGTGGAGCTCGGTACTCGATGTGACCTTGACGAGCACTTTCCGCACCACACGATCAGTGTTGAGAGTCATGATTCCACGAGGTTCGGGAGTGATCGTCGACAACGCTTCGGTCGTCGGCTGGCGTGCGCAGGAAGGGCAGTCGCACTACGCCGCAGCAAAGGCCGGCGTCATGGCGCTCACACGATGCGCCGCACTCGACGTGGCACCGCACGGAATCCGGGTCAACGCCGTTGCACCGAGCATCGCGATGCATCCTCACCTTGCCAAGGTGACCAGCGACGAACTGCTCGAACAGCTCAGCAAGAGTGAGGCTTTCGGACGCGCGGCACAGCCGTGGGAGATAGCCAACGTCATGGTCTTTCTTGCAAGCGACTACTCGTCGTACATGACGGGCGAAGTGGTCTCGGTTAGTAGCCAACATGCATAGCCGCACATCGGGTCTGAAGGAGAAGCTGTGGTCGACAAAGAGTCAGTAGGTATCACGGGCATCCCGTTCCATATGGACGTCGAGCGCGGCAAGATTCGTGAGTTCGCCGTTGCCACGTATTCGAGCAATAGGAACTATGTCGAAGACGAGTTCCCGGTAGTGCCCCCGACTTTCCTCACCACAACCCTCCTCTGGCAGACAGAGGGCTCGGACCCGTGGCAAAAGGTCGAACTCGACGGCAAACGCGGACTCCATGCCGAACAGAAGTACGAGTTCTTCGGTCCTCCTCCCCGCGCAGGTACTCGCCTGAACTGCACTTCACGGATCGTCGACATCTACACGAAGCAGGGACGGAAGGGCGGCGAGATGACTTTTGCCGTGATGACAACGGATTTCGAAGACGCGCAGGGCAATCTCATTGCTCGGGCAACTATGACCGGAGTGGAAACTGCTCGACCGACGGTGGAGGAATGTTGATCAACACAGTGTCAGTCCCGACCCCGTGGGTTGTCGGTCCGGTATCTCGCACCGATTTCGTCAGGTACCAAGGTGCGTCGGGAGACATGAATCCGATTCACCACGACCAGGTTTTCGCCGAAGCGGCGGGGTACCCGGGTCCGTTTTCGGTCGGGATGTTTCAAGCTGGACTCCTTGCCACCTTCGCCACCGATTGGCTGGGTGCAGAGAACGTCCGAGCGATACGAGTGAGGTTTCTCGAACAGGTTTGGCCCGACGACACCTTGACATGCTCAGCGTTCGTCGAGCGAATCTACGCGGACGACGAAGGCGACAAGATCGATGTCGAACTCACCTGCACTCGGCAGACCGGTGGTTTGGCGGTCAAGGCGTGGGCAACTTTCGTACGGACGCCCCTCGTGCAGTCGGAGGAGCCGTGAAGGCGCTCGTATGTGCCCAGCTCGGGTTGCCGAATCAACTGCAGTTCAGAGAAATTGATGATCCTACGCCAACCCCGAACCAAGTTCTCATCTCGGTCAAGGCGGCGGGCGTCAATTTTCCCGACGGGTTGATCGTCGCCGGAACGTATCAGACGAAGCCTCCACTCCCCTTCATTCCCGGGTCGGAAGTCGCGGGTGTAGTACACAGTGTCGGTTCGGACGTCCAAGGGATCACCCCGGGGATGCGAGTCATGGCCTTCTGCGGCATGGGCGGATACGCGGAACTCGTGGCGGTCTCCGGTGACAAGGTCTTTGTGATCCCTGATTCCATGAGTTTCACCGACGCTGCGGGATTCGCGGTTACCTACGGAACGTCCTACCACGCACTCGTCGACCGAGCTGCGATCCAACCCGGTGAGACATTGCTCGTCTTGGGTGCCTCCGGGGGTGTCGGGCTCACCGCAATCGAGATCGGGAAGGCATTGGGCGCACGCGTGGTTGCGGCGGCATCCTCCGATGCAAAACTCGAGGTCTGCCAGCAACATGGAGCAGACGAATTGATCAACTACACGACGGGCAACCTTCGCGAACGAGTCACACAGGTCGCACCGTCTGGTGTAGATGTAGTGTACGACCCGGTCGGTGGAGATCACGCAGCTACAGCAGTACGCGCATTATCCACCGCAGGAAGATATTTGACGGTTGGCTACGCCTCGGGACAGATTCCGAAGATCGGCATGAATCGCCTCCTCGTCGTTGGCGGGGCGCTACATGGAGTTCTCTGGGGCGCATGGGCAAAACGCAATCCGGAATGTAACGCGGACAACGTGCGAGCGCTCTTCGACATGTACGACGGTGGCGCTCTGTCTCCTCATGTGAACAGCATCCACCCGCTGATCAATGCCCCTACCGCACTCGGGGAAGTCATGAGCCGACGCGCGCTGGGCAAAGTCATCCTCTCAACCAACCCCGAATGACCACTCACGACAAAAGGTGCCGTCAATGGACTTAGCTCCGAGCCCCGCTGCGCGCGAAATCATCACGCGCCTAGAAGCATTCATGGACGAACACGTCTACCCAGCTGAATCGGTTTACGCCGAACAGCTCGAGGCCGCAGGACCTCGCAGTCACGACTTACCACCAGTGGTCGAGTCGTTGAAGGTGGAAGCGAAACACCAGGGCATGTGGAATCTGTTCCTGCCAGCGCTCTCCGGGCTGTCTCACCTCGACTACGCACACATCGCAGAGGTGACGGGCCACTCGCCCTACATTGCCCCCGAAGCGCTCAACTGCGCGGCCCCCGATACCGGAAACATGGAGATCCTGCACCTGGTGGGCACCCGCGAGCAGAAGGATCGCTGGCTTCAACCACTGCTCGACGGCACAATGCGTTCGGGCTTCTCCATGACTGAACCCGATGTTGCGTCCTCCGATGCCCGAAACATCACGACGTCGATTGTGCGAGATGGCGACGACTACATTGTGAACGGTCGGAAATGGTGGACAACCGGTGCCGCGGACCCACGGTGCGAAATTCTGGTGGTCATGGGGAAGACGAATGCCGAGGCAGAGCCCCACAAGCAGCAATCGATGATCTTGGTGCCTGTCGCCACCGATGGAGTCGAAATCGTGCGCAGTTTACCGATATTCGGATACCACGACCAGCACGGCCACTGTGAAATCCGGTTCGACAATGTTCGAGTACCGGTGACAAATATGCTGGCCTCCGAAGGAGACGGGTTCGCCATCGCGCAGGCGCGCCTGGGTCCGGGCAGAATTCATCACGCAATGCGCTGCATCGGCATGGCTGAGCGAGGGTTGGACTTGATGGTTCGACGTGCCCAGTCCCGTAACGCTTTTGGCGGACCGATATCGGATCAGGGTGTGGTTCGGACCTGGATCGCCGAATCACGAATGGAAATCGAGCAGGCACGCCTTCTAGTGTTGAAAACCGCATGGCTCATCGACCAGGTCGGAGCCAAGGGCGCTCAGATCGAGATCGCGGCAGTCAAGGTCATCGGTCCTCGCGTGGCGCGCAACGTTCTGAATCGATCTATCCAGTGCCACGGAGGTGGCGGTGTCACAGATGACTTCCCGATCGCGAGAATGTGGGCAAGTGCCCGGATCCTCGGTATCGCCGACGGACCAGACGAAGTGCATATCAGAAGCGTCGCACGCCACGAGTTACGCAAGCAGCGCTGATTTGCCCTCGGTGTTCGAAACCCTCGAAAACTGTTGCATTACTGAGTCATCAGCCTTCGTGCACTCGAGGGTGTGATCGACATCGGTCAAATCCCTCGGGCTGCGGCCCGTGAACAGAAAAATCGACCAATTGAACAGGAGAGGAATATGTCTCGCGCGTCAAAATCAGGCGAAATAACCTTCGACCACGAAGTGGACTTCCTCGTAGTCGGCAGCGGTGCCGGTGGCTTGACCGCGGCGTTGACGGCCGCGGCCAATGGCCTGAACACCCTCGTCATCGAAAAAGCAGACGTCTATGGCGGCACCACAGCACTGTCAGGCGGCAACATCTGGGTACCTAACAATCCAACTCTCATCCGCGAAGGGCTCTCGGACAGCCGTGACGAAGTTCGGGCGTACATGCGCGCTGTCGTAGGCGATGGAGTTCCGGATGAGAACATCGACGCGTTTGTGGACGAGGGTCCACGCGTGTTCGAGTTCCTCGAGAAGACCAGCCCGCTCATGCAATTTCAATGGTGTACCGGCTATTCGGACTACCACCCGGAGAAGCCGGGCGGTCGCCCGCGTGGACGCACAATCGAACCACTTCCTTTCGACCTGAAACTGCTCGGCACCGACGAGTCTGGTCTGCGTCCCGGCGCACTTCCGACTCCCGCCGGCCTGTACATCACATCCAAAGAGTTCGTGAAACTGAACATGGTCATGCGCACCTGGGCAGGGCGACGCGCCGCGCTTGCAACCGGGTGGCGTGCAGTAAAGAGCGTTCTGACCAGAAGACACATGGAAACCCTCGGACAGGCACTGGTCGGCCGTCTGCGTCTGGCGATCAAACAAGCTGCCGTTCCACTTTGGCTGAACACTGCGATGAAATCGTTGATCACCGACGACGATGATTGCGTGGTGGGAGTGGTCGCTGAGCGCAACGGCCGCACTCTCAGAATAGGGGTTTCCAAAGGCGTTTTGCTCGCCTGCGGCGGTTTCGAACAGAGCGACGAGATGCGTCGGCAATATCTACCGGAAAACGCCAGCACCAACTACAGCCTCGGTTCCGCCGACAACACTGGAGACGGCATCCGAGAGGGACAGCGAATCGGCGCCTCAGTGAACCTGATGGACGATGCCTGGTGGATGCCCTCGTTCAAGAGACCCGACGGCATCATGCACGGATTGGTTTCTGAACGGTCGGTACCGCGATCGATCATCGTCAACCAGAACGGAGTTCGGTTCACCAATGAATCCGCTCCCTACGTGACATTCGTACACAACCAGATCGACGGGGGTCACGAGCCAATCTGGTTCGTCTTCGACGCAAAAGCCAAGAGCCGGTATCAGATCGGAGCGGTCATGCCGGGCCAGAACTTCCCGGAATCCTGGTTCAACAGCGGACTCCTCTTCACCGGCGACACCCTCGACGAGTTGGCGAATCGCATCGGACTCCCGGAGAAACAACTCGCTCTCACTGTGCATCGGTACAACAGATTTGCGTACAACGGCACAGACGAAGACTTCGAGCGCGGAAAAAGTGCATACGACAACTACTACGGGGACCCGACATTGCCGGTCCCCTCGATGGACATGATCGACGAGGGTCCGTACTACGCTATTCGGCTGCAGATCGGCGATCTGGGAACGAAAGGCGGCCTCGTCTACAACAAACACGCACAGGTCATGCATAGTTGTGGCGCTCCCATCGCAGGACTCTACGCCACGGGAAACACCTCGTCCGCAGTCATGGGCAACGACTACGCCGGGGCAGGCGCGACAATCGGGCCGGCGATGGTTTTCGGATACATCGCGGCGCGCCACGCAGCTGACCGCTGACAGACCCCCGATAGATCGGCGTCGTTCCGTTGCCGTCGGCGCGACGCACAATCACGCGGAGGCGGCCCGGATGAACCATTCCGGATCGCCTCCGTTCGGTGCTCAACGGATCACTCGCGCGAAGGGCACACTCTCAGACGGTCTGTAGTTCCGACGGGAGTTCGACTGCGTCACTACCCGAAGCCGCAAGCAGCTGTGCGTACCGCCCACCTTGTTGCACAAGTTCGTCGTGGGTGCCCTTTTCCACAACCACGCCCCGGTCGAGCACCGCAATGAGGTCCGCGTCTCGAACCGTGGAAAGCCTGTGTGCTACAACAAGAGTGGTGCGCCCGACCATCAGCTCGTCGAGCGCGTCCTGCAACGCACGTTCGGTGCGATTGTCCAAGGCGCTCGTCGCCTCGTCGAGGACGAGGATTGGCGGATTCCGCAGGACTGTGCGCGCGATCGCGATGCGCTGCTTCTCACCGCCGGAGAATCGGTAGCCGCGCTCGCCGACCATGGTGTCGTACCCTTCGTCGAGACCGGAAATGAACTCGTGGATCTGCGCAATGCGCGCCGCCTGCTCGATCTCGGCGTCCGTGGCGTCAGGTTTCGCGAACCGAAGGTTCTCACGAATCGTCGTGTGGAAGAGATACGTCTCCTGCGACACCACGCCCACCAGATCGGAGACCGTCGCCAGATCGAGGTCCCGCAGATCGACGTCGTCGATTCTCACCGATCCCGCAGCCGGGTCGTACAGACGTGCGGCCAAGTATCCCAGAGTGGTCTTGCCTGAACCGGTGGAGCCGACCAGCGCCAAGGTTCCGCCGGCTGGGACCGTGAGGTCGATGTTGTCGAGAGTCTTGCTGTCGGTTCCTGGATACGAGAAGTCGACGTGGTCGAACCGAAGTTCGCCGGACATCGTGGTGCTATCGAAACTCTTCGACTCTTCCGGATCGGCAATGTCGATCGGCAGATCCAGGTACTCGAACACGCGACTGAACAGTGCCATCGAACTCTGCACCTCGACGCCCGTGTTGAGCAGCATCATGGTGGGTCGGAACAATTGTGTTTGCAATGTGGTGAATGCGACGAGAGTACCGACGGTGATGGTGTTGCCGTGATCGAGAGTGAAACCGGCAAACCAGTAGACCAGTGCGGGCATGGCCGCGAAAGTGATCGACATGGTCGCCATGCGCCACTTGCCGGCCATCATGGCCCGGAGTTCGACGTCCGCGACTTCCGCTGAACGCTCGGTGAATCGATCCGTCAGAGCCGACTTCGCGCCGGTCGTCTTTCCGAGGAGAATGCCACTGACGGAGAGAGATTCCTCCACCTGGACCGACAGATCACTGAGCAACTTCTGCCGCTTGCCCGAGATCTTGCGGCGCTCGTCACCGATCTTGCGTGCGATTCGGATGAACACCGGCAAGATCGCCAGCGAGAAGATGGCGAGTCGCCAATCCAGAAGGAACAGAGCAACAATGGTGGCCGCCACGGTCGTTGCATTCTGCGCGATGGACGTTGCCGTGTTGGTGACCACCGACTGCATACCGCCGATGTCATTGGCAATGCGCGACTGAACTTCTCCGGTTCGGGTTCGAGCGAAGAATCCGAGCGACTGATTCTGCAGGTGCGAGTAGACCCGCACGCGCAGTTGGTGCATCAGCTTTTGGCCGATGCTGTTGGACATCCAGGTCTGCACCACGCCGAGACAACTCGTGATCACGGCAATGGCGATCATGCCGATGGCCAGAACGCTGACGAGTCCGAGGTTCTTGTCCGGGATCGCCTTGTCGAGCATTTCGCGCAGGAGCAGCGGACTGCCCAACGCGACGATCGCGCTGAGGGTGATGACCGCAGTGACGATGGCGATCTGAGTTCGATACGGCGCGAACAGTCCGAGTACGCGCTTTGCCGGTACGGATTCCGCCGGAGTGATCTCGACAGCGGATCGTTCGATGTTTCGCATGTTATCTGGTTTCACGTTTACCTCCTGGAGGCTTTCTCACCCTAGTTTCATATTGATGAGGTTACCTCACTATGAGGCTGACACCAACAACGCTAGACTGACGCCATGCATTCCCGAGAGCGCGAACTCACCGATGTCGTGATGTCCGTGGCACGGCTCATCCGCCGACGCCAGGTGGCAGCGCTGGAACCATTCGGCCTCTCGCCGTCGCAAAGCCGAGCACTGCGAGTGCTGACCCGAGTAGGCGAACCGGTTCGACTCGGGTTTCTTGCCGAGCGATTGCGCATCGTTCCGCGGTCGGCAACCGACGTCGTGGATTCCCTCGAAGATGCCGGATGGGTACGCCGCACTCCCGATCCGAACGATCGCCGCGCTGTATTACTCGAGCTCACCGACGCCGGCGCTGCGCTGGCCGCCGACGTCGCGAAAGCTCAAAGACGCGAATCCTCGGATGTGTTCGACGACCTCGACGAGTCGGAGCGAGCAACTCTCACCGAACTTCTCGAGCGAGTGGACGCGGGGCACGACTCTCGGCCCCGCGACTGCCCGACACCCTCGATCTGAGTTCTCACGCAGCGACGGTGTCGACTGCGTCCTCGACATTCTCCGCCGACGTCGGCTTGCTCTGACGCTCGATCTTCGAGATGCAACGAGCAAGGTCCGCGCCAACTGCCGTTGCCCGCAACTCGAGATCGGAACGAGGCACACCCTCTTTGGTCGTGTACTCGTTGGTGCGCAACTCCCCCGCCACCATGACCGGATCACCTTTCATGATGGATGCGCCGACGCCGGTGACCAACCGCCGCCAGCAACTGACCGTGAGATACAGGGTCGCACCGTCAGTCCACTCTCCGGTCACCGCGTCTTTGCGACGCGTATTGCTCGCCATCCGAAAGCTCAGCACCTCTTCACCATTGGTGGTCTGCCGCTTCACCGGATTGGTGATGACGGTTCCGACAACGGTTGCATGCGTTTCGTACATGTCCGATCCCCCTTCGAACTTCAGATCCCGCCAACTGCCGCGGGGCCGATCATTGCGTCGGCAGTTTCGATTGTGGAACGGCAAACGCCTGGCTCGGGATTTCGATTTCCACCTGTGCATCGGAGGGACCGCTGTGGAGAAACAGCACTGCCCGAGCCAAACGGCCCGGGCAGTGTCGGTGCTAAGTGCTAGTGGAGGACTCGTCGGATTTCTTCTCGCTGGGCGCCCCATCGGCAGTGTCCTCGTCGGCAGTCTCCGCGTCAGCCGCCTCTCGGGGTTTCCACCCCTCGCGGTCCCGCCTGGCCAATTCGGCGAACATCGCGTTGTGTGCGGCGAGGTCGGCGTCGTGGTCACGTTCAGCCGCACGGTCGGTTCGGCGCGCCGTTCTGCCGTCACTGCGCGACCACTGAACCAGAAGCGCAAGCATGACCACCATGAGCGGGATCTCGCCGGTCGCCCAGGCGATGCTGCCCCCCAACTGCTGATCGCCGATCAGATCGTTGTTCCAGCCAAGGCCGAGCGAACGGAAGTAGGCGCCACCCATGACGGCGGTGGTGCTCATCAAGGCCACACCGAAGAACGCGTGGAACGGAAGCGAACCGAAGACCATCGCCAGCTTGGTCACCGGCTGCAATTGTCGTGGTGACGGGTCGATTCCGATCGCCACCCAGTAAAAGAGATATCCGCTCAGGATGAAGTGCAGATTCATCAGCAAGTGCGCGCTGTGCGAGTCGACCGTCGCGCCGTAGATTCCGCCGAGATAGAGCGCGTAGAAGCCGCCGACAAAGAGAACGGCCGCCACGATCGGGTGCGTGATAAAGCGCGAGAACGGGCTGTGCAGGGCGGTCAGAATCCACTCGCGGATGCCTGGCACGCCGTCCTTGCCTGCCGGATCGAGGGCCCGCAGAGCCAAAGTGATCGGCGCACCCAGAACCAGCAGGACTGGGCCCAACATCGACAGCGCCATGTGCGCACCCATGTGAACGCTGAAGACTGCTGGCGCGTACTTGCCTACACCGGACGACGTGGCGATCAAGAGCACCGCACAACCGCTCATCCAGGCGATGGTTCGGCCGACGGGCCAGGAATCCCCGCGCTTGGCCAGTTTGCGCAGGCCGATTCCGTACAGAATCGCCGCAGCGATTGCGGCAGTGCCGAACATGAGGTCGAATCGCCAGTCCGTCACGAATGCCATGAACGACGGCGGGTCCGGAAGGTTGTAACCGAGTTCGACCTCGGGGATCGAGGGAATCGACAGCGGCGGGGGCGGTGGGGTCCGACCGAGGCCGATCGCGAGACCGATGGTCGCCGCCATCACGATGCCTTCAGCGCCGGCAAAACGAATCAGCGCGGATCGACTCTTGGGGTTCTCCGCCAACGCCGGCAGCGCCCGACTCCGCTGAGCCCAACCGAAGAACCCGAGGATGATCAGTGCAACTGTTTTGGCGACGATCAATCGTCCGTAGGTCGTGGTGAACACGTCGTCGAGAGGTAGACGGACAATCGCATTGATGACACCGCTGAATCCCATGACGACGAAGCAGATGGATGCGACCGTCGAAAAGCGTCGAGCCGCTACGTCGGTGTAATCGCCGCCGCGCCGCGCGTGGGCCAGTAGCGCGAACAAGCCGCCCGCCCAGAGCGAAGCCGCCACAAGGTGCAGGATCAGGCTGTTGGTAGCGATGTCGTGCGAGCCGCCCGAAGACGAGTGACCGGTGAGAGCGAGCGGCATCAGTCCGAGTAGACCGACCAGCAGCAGGAGCGGAGTCCACCACCAGCGCAGTGTCAACCGGGCCAGGATCGCCAGAACAACCGCGATGATGGCCGTCCAGCGCCAGGCGCCGGCGATCTCCACCTGGTCGAGTCCCGACCAGAGGTTTGCCGGTTTGATCGCTTCGGCAAACGGCTGACCCGAGGTGTCGGAGAGCGTCAGAGGCACCATCATGAACGAACAGATCGCCCAAACGATCGCGGCATGCGATGCGGTTCGGACTGCTCGGTAGCCGTCGACGTCGAGGACGCCCGACTTCTGCGGCGGCACGAAGAACGCGGCCAACAGCAGTGACCCGATCGCGATGACCGCGGCGATCTCCCCCAGTGCGCGCATCGCGGGCAGGCCGTACGTAGTGATCGGACCTGGATCAGGGATGCCCAGAAGAGTCAGTGCCTGCGACGCGGAGAATCCCACCACGACGGCTGCGGTGAGCCCTGCGATGAGTCCACTGACCACGAATATGGCGGTCGAAGAAGCGGGTGCACCGCTGTGCGGAGTGGACTCCGGTGAGGAATCTGTCGTCGCGAGGTCGGGTGTAGCCATACCTCAAGGGTAGGACCTTCGCGAACCGACTACGACAACGCGTCGGAGTTGGGCGGTGCACGTCACATCCCGAACCCTCGAGTATGATGTTCCACGCGCCTCCGTAGCTCAGGGGATAGAGCAAGAGCCTTCTAATCTCTTGGTCGCAGGTTCGAATCCTGCCGGGGGCACTTTTCGTACCGTTTACGCAGGACTCAATACCTTCTAGGCCAGCATGTACGGAGATACGACCAATGCAATAATCCTGCGTTATCCCGCGCAATCCCGACCAAAGTGTTGAGTAAGTGTTGAGCGGTTCGCAGGTGAGCATGTACGTCTCTCGACGCAAGCTAGGCGCCGAATTCCGACTCATCGTCGACAATCTTGCCGTCCAACGGCAGGAGTCAAGGGGTGGAACGAGAACCCGAAGCCGTTCATCTGGAACAAGTCCGCCGAGAAGATCCGACCCCCGATGAAGGGTTAGTCGCGCGAGTCAGTCGTCGACGTTCTCCTCCAACAGCGCACGGAAACTGGCCGCCAGTCGGACAACTGTGTTCCCGTTGTCATGGTCGACCAAGCACACGCTTCCGTCCGCAGCGATCCAGATCGGATTCCCCGACCCGTCGTCAGCGAACACCACCCCGTCGATGAGGGCACCATATGCGTCACGCGCCTCAATGGTCAGCTCGATGCATGTCTCACGACCGATAAGCTCGGCGTTGTCCCACGCGTGCACTGACACGCCCGCGAAGCATCCACCCCAACGTCCCACGAACTCGGTGAAGTCTTTGTCCGGGACGATGTCGAGCGCATGCAATCGCGCGTGAAGCTCGTCTGCCGGAATCGGACGGCCTGGACCGTAGAAGTCCACGGTCCGCTCGATCCGAGCGACCAACCCGTTTCCGAGAGCCATATCGGAAACTTACTACCGGCGCGGGACACTAGCTTCGAACTCGGACGCCGGTGCGTCGGGCGCAAGAGTGTCGCACCCGCATGGGTCGCCGAACAGGAAGCCGCTGGAGCCGAAGACTACTACCAACTGAGGCAGATCAAATGTCAGTTACGACCGGTCCGTCTGGTTCTATTCCGGCATGAAAATGCCGTTCGCCGCAGTCGCGGCTATCGGAGCGGCGCTACTCATCAGCGGATGCAGTAGCGAGCCCGCGGGTCCCACCGCCGAGGAAGTGAGGGCAACTCAGTGTGCGGGTTTCGCCGAACTGACGCCCGGATATCTGGAGACTCAAGCGGACCAAAAGGCTAATAGCAACAAGGGTTCAAGCTTGGAAGAGCGAACTGACGCATCGATGCGAATCATGAAACGCACGACCGATGACGGTCGCCGTACTCACGCGTACGATTGCGATGCACGATCAGATAAAGAACTTTTCGCGGAATACATCTCGAAATAACGGACGCCCTCGTCGGATTCATCGTGGCATTCTTGCTGATTGTCTTCATTACGAACTACTGGCAGACATTGCTGTGGATCCTGCTGTGGGTTGTAATCGCGGCGTTCGTTATCCCGATGACGCACGAAGGCTTCAAGTTCATTCGCGAGTACCGCGCCGACATGCGCAAGGTGAAGACCGACTACTACAAAGGCCTCGACGAGCGCACGAATCTGCAGCATCAGCAGTACTTAGCCGGCCGCAACGAAGGCGTCTACGGGGACTATCCGCCAGCGAAACTTGACTAGGGCGCGTCTCCCTTATCTCGGGTGAGGCTGGCGGCATTCTTGTGCTGCATACGGCACACGCGTGATCAAGCTGCTGCCAACGCCGAATGAGAGTAAGCCCTGAAAAAGAACGAGAACGAGAACGAGAGAATAGACCTCATGACTGAGCAGACCCTCGCGGCGCGGCTAATGACCCGTGCCGATTGGCCGTGGATCCAGCGCTGGTACGAGGATGAGACGCTAGACCGTGAGCTGGGTCCGCTTGACGACGAGTGGCTCGAGTATGTCCTCGCCACCCACTCGGGTGTGCAGCTTGTGGTGCTCGACGGTGTCGATCCGGTCGCGCTCGTCGGCTGCGCTTGGGACCCAAACGGACACGAGCATGGCATCACTGATCTCGCGATCGATCCGCGCCGGCGCAGGAACGGGCTCGGCCGGGCAACGATCGACTGCGTCCGTTCGTGGCCCGAGCACCCGCCGACGACGGGGTGGGTTGCGTTCGTTGACCAGAGGAACGAGCCCGCTTACCGCTTCTTCAGCGAGCTCGGTTGGGCGCATCGAGGGCTCGACGCGGATGGGATGCACCAATTCGCAACCGGCGCAACGAAAGCTCCGACGAGCGGGCGCTGAGGGGAGGTCGTGGCTCGGTTGGGTAGTGGCACGTTCGCGTGACGGCGTTGCGGTGGTGCTCGGCGCACAGGCTTGCGTGCACTTGTTTCCGGAGTACCGCTAATGCGTTCGAAGTCTTGGCCGCGAAAGGAAACGCGCCAGCCTGGCACCGCAGAGAAGACCGCCATCACTGTCGCACCGATGACCGTACCGACCGCAAATGCTGAGGACAGCAGGCCCGCAGTGCCAACCGAGACCCCCAACTCGGTCGCGATCGCGGGGAGCAACCCGCGATCGTGGTGACAAGAAGAACCATCTCTTGATCGCTCACTTCCCCATGGTTCTCGGGCCATTCGACCTTGTCTGCCATCCGACTCAGTCGGAGTGATCGTTTCGTCAAAATCTGATAGGTGTGCTGAGGAGTTTCTCGCATCACGTCAAAGGCATCTCGCACGAATCCAATCGGCACCTTGGCATGGAAGAGGTCACTCATCGAATTCACGAACACGACACGAGGATTACGCCACTTCCGCGGCTGATCAAGCGCCGAGGGACGGACCGTCACACCGAAACCGGGTTATCCGTCAACTGGTCCCCTCTGCTACTTCGGATACTTCGGACCGAAACCGACCGAAATTCCTGTTATGTCCAGTATTTCTGGTTGGATGTCGAGATGTACGTGAGAATGAGCGCGACTGCGCGGGTCAATAGACAGGGAAGATGACACATGGTCAGCTTTCGAAAATCTAAGAAGTTCGGTCCTGTCCGAGTGACTGCATCCACCAAGGGTTTTGGGATCAGCGCCGGCAGTGGACCTGTGCGGGTTGGTCGCGGCGCCGACGGCAAAGTTCGACGAACCGTGAGGGTTCCCGGTGCAGGTATCTCGGACACGAAGGTGATCGGCGGCAAGCAGTCGACGAAGAAGCCCAGCGGGACGGCCGGACGGGAGTCTCGACCGACCGGTGCTGCCAATAACTCAGATACAGCGATAGGGATCGCAATCATCGTCGGTGTGATCGTCGCGATCGTTCTACTCATCAATTTCTGGCGACAAATTCTGCTCATCTGCGGAATTGCGCTCGCAGTATGGATTTGCTTTGTCATCGTTCGAAAAATGTGGCGGTCTCACCAGGATCGTCTAGCGGCCAAGCGAGCCGAGGATGAACGCATGGCTCAGCGAGCGCAGGAACAGCACGAGCAATACCTTCAGGGTGAAGACGCTGGAATCTATGGCCGCTTCACACCGGCGGACCCGGACAACCCCAAGCCTCGCATACGTCAACTGCCGCGCTCCCCGAAGGAGTGGCGCGACGAGAAGCGTCACTGACCTGCCCGCGCCGCGCTTTGCCTGTGTAGGGAGGGTCAGGCGGGGAGCGGAATCGCCACCTCGGCCTCGCAAATCACGTACGGCATCGGTCGGTGCGGCCACATTTTCTGCCATCTTCTGCCAGTTTTCGGGATCTTCCTCGTCGCCCACCACGCGTCACGAACCGCTCTGGCTTCTTCGAGTTCGTCGAGCGTCCATCCGTGGAGTCGGCATGTTTCGAGGTCTCGCTCGTAGTCGTCCATGCATCCTTGTACGCACACGATGCCCGGGAGGTTCACCCCTCATAGCGAAAGCCCCCGAACTCCAGTGAGGTTCGGGGGCTTCGTGGTCGAGACGCTTACGAGCCGAATGCAGGGAATTGGATGGATCCGAAGCCCCCGCCCGAGTTCACGGGCGCCTGCGGCAGAGTGAACGGGATCTCCTGCAAGTTGTGGGTCTGGTTGTATCCGGCCGGGGTGGGTCCGTCGCTGACGCAGTAGATTCCCGCGACATAGTTGCCATCCGCAAGTCCTTCGATAACGTCCGTCATCTTCGAGCTGTTTTCCGAGAACACGTAGGACGACTTCCATACGGGATCAGCATCCAGATTCGGGTGCCCATAAATGAAGGTGGTGGCGAACCATACCGGATTGTGTTCGGTGAATTCGCGGATTGCTTCAACATTTTCCGGGGTATGGACGGCTGTAGTGCAGTTCGCGAACTCCGGAGTCGTGTACTTCAGCGTGGCCGTCCTGTCGTTAACCGAAAGTGACACATCGGTCGCAGTCGGGGTAACAATGTCATCGGCGCTAGCCAGTCCCGGAAGAACCATCACGCTAGCTGCCGCCACAGCCCCAACAATCGCAGCCTTCTTGGCCAATCCCATTGCGCGCATAGCTTTCCCTTCGTCTACTGCCACCTGTAGGCATGGAAGTGGCAGACGTTACCGAGGAAAAACCAGTCTGGGCAGTCATCCAAACAGATGACGTTAAACGAAACCTGCTGGTGAACCCACATTTGTTGGCCCGAAAACGACAAAGACGCCCCACCCTCGCGATGAGGATGGGGCGTCACTCGCTGGTTACCCTGCAGGTTCCGCGGGTGTTGCCGGTTGCTTAATGATGGTCAGTTCGGCGTCCGGTGCATCCTTCCAGCGGTACGCCCAGCGGCCGTCAGCGAGTTTCACTGAGCCGGGTTGTCCGGTGTCAGGGTCAGGTTCGAAAGCCATATCCCGATTGTCTCACTGGCTCGAAAGGCCGAGACTTTGTCGTGCGGTCTACATCTCTGACAGCATCTCCACGGCTTTGGCGAGCTGGCGCGTGGCGGCGACAAGCTCGGCTTGGGCAGACTCGTCGGTCAGTTCAGCATCGTTGCCGGATTTTCGGCGTGCAATGCGCTCCTCGTCGATGACACGCTTAATGATTTCGTCGACACGGGGATGCACAGTGCTCACAATTCCGGCTTTCGGTTGAAGTTTTGAGTAACGCAACTCTATTCCTGGCAATTTCCTGCGGAGTTCCTGCTAGAGGACGTAACAGGCAATCCGCACGACGAAGCCCCCAACCTCGAAGGTTGGGGACTTCGTCGCGCAAGGTCTAGCTAGTGGGGACGTACATGGTGATCTGTCGGCGAGCGCAAGAATCCCGGCGAAACTGGGATGCGCGCCGTCGCACGTCATCGCAAAATAACGGTACTTGCGCCGGGGGTAGCGGCAAAGACGTCGGAAGCCCGGACGATACCGGCGGTTCCGTGAGGCAGGGTGTAGAGCCAGTTGTTGTACTGGGTCCGCAACGATTCACGAATGGATGCATCGGTTCTCGGCATGATGTCGACGAGTTAGATCGGCTTGTCAGCTCCGATGGTGTCCTTGATCTTCGAAATGATCGTCGCCATGTCCGCCTGGTACTGCGCCAGAGATCGATTATTGGCGTAGTCGTTCGACCCTGCAGCGATGAACGCCCCGTCGAACTTTCCGGCAGCAAGATCCGTTCGATTCCAACGATCCGCTGACGTCACCGCCCAATCACGTGCATACAGGTTCGACTGTGCAATGTTCTGCAACAGGAAACCGCTCGCCCTCGCCCATAGTGCCGGGTAGCTGTCCTGGATCGAACACGGCCGACACGTCGTCGGATACGACGTACTGACAACACCTGTCGCGCCTTCGGAGATGGAGTCATCGAGCCACAGGAATGCTTTCTTGCGTGAGGTCACCTTGTACTCGATCTGAAAGTCGATCGGCGTCGCGCGGTAAGTGCTTCCTGCGCCCGCAACACCGCCGGTTGTCGCTGGATTCGTTGCGGAACTGAAACACCTCGTTCGCGCCCGCCGCCATTTGTTGCGCTGAACTGGTGAAGCCCCACCCGAGCACATACTCTCTGGCCGGATCGAACTGCAAGGCTGGATCAGTGAACCACGGTGAGGTGTAGAGACTTGGCGAGTTCGGGATCCTGCCGTGGGAGACGGCCGGCACGAGCGTCGTTGCAACACCGCCGACGAAGTTGCCGGTGTGCTCCCCACTCCCTCAAGGCTGATGCTCGCCGAAAATAATCCCCGCCCGACCAGATCTGCAGTACCGGCCGTGTTGTCGAACGATCGCCAGTTGCGCACCTTGACGCGCCATTCATCGGTCTGCTCGTCGATGCCAATGACATGCCGGAGCCGAGCTGCGTAATAGTCCCCGACGACGGTGTCGGGTAGGCCACGCCGCCACCCAGCCCGCCGTTGGTGTCCGCGAGCGTTCGAGCGACCGGCGCGATTGATGGGCGGGCGAAGAGGAGCGGCATCAGGCGAGTCCTTCCAGGTCGGCGACGAGACCCTTGCCGGGGGATGTTCCAACGCCGGTCACATACACAGTGAGTACGTCACCGTCCGATCGTGGTCGATGTGCCGGACATTGCGGTGCCGTTCTTGCGGAGTTCGACGACGAGGTAGCTCGTTCTCACTTACTGAGAAATCACGAGTGCCGATTCACCGATGCTGCGATCGCAAATCGCACGCAAAACCGAAATGTGTTACTTACCAGTATTTTTCCCTGGACGACTTTGGGCAATCGTTTCCCATCCTCAACATTCACAAACCGGACAGTCTGTGCTATTTTTTACAGACCTTCACCCCCGTTTTACCCTCCGAGAGGTTCATCACGCATGTCTCAAGCCACCCGCCGCGCCGGAATCGTTGCCGCACTTGTCGGCTCCGCCGCATTGATTGCACCGGCTTTCGCGGGCGCAGCGCCCACTGGTTCACTCGGTTCCGCAGAGCCGGAAGCGGGCTTCACCTGCTCCACAACGTCTACCGAAACCACCGCGAACGGCTGGGGAATCCCGTTCACCGACGAGAAGAATCAGACGGCTTCGTATGCGGCAGACAGTGTCTTCGACAAGGACGGCTCACTCAAACTCGAAGTCACCGACGTCAAGGACCGCTCCGTGTCGTACCACGCGGCTGGAAGCATCAAGCTCGCCGACGCGGCTGCCAAGGAAATCGGGTTTTCCGAGCGTGCCGTAACCACCAGCGCTGCGTTCCAGCTGCGTTTGACCGGCACCACGAACCCGGACGACAACGGTTTCACCACCCTGGTGTGGGTGCCGAGCCAGAACGGCGCACCCGTGACGGACGCTGCGGTCAAGCACGAGAACATCCAGGACGGACTCTGGTGGAGCACCCGCACCATCGGCGGTGCAGTCAAGGGCGAGCCCACCTCACTCGATGCCATCGTGGCAGCCAACCCCGGCGCAAAGGTCGAGCACTACGGTGTGAGCGTCGGCACCGGCTCGGAAGCCTCGAGCGTCTTCGTCGACGCTGTGAAGTTCAACGGCTGCACCACCAACTTCGCCAAGAAGGATCCGAAGCCTGAGACAGGCACCGGTTCACTCGGTTCACTCGGCGACATCTTCGGCAGCTAGCAGCAACAGTCCTTCTGCAGATGACGAAAGCCCCCAACCTCCTTGCGAAGTTGGGGGCTTTGTCGTGAGTTTCTACGAGCCGAACGCGGGGAATTGGATGGATCCGAATCCCCCGCCCGGCTTCGCAGGCGCCTGCGGGAGAGTGAACGGAAGCTCAACCAAGTTGTGAGTCTTGTTGTATCCGGCCGGGGTGGGTCCGTCACTGACGCAGTAGATTCCGGCGACATAGTTGCCATCCGGAAGTCCTGCGATGGTATCCGTAATCTTCGAACTATTTTCGGAAGCCGGGTTGGGCGACTTCCACACGGGATCGGCCTCCAGATTCGGGTATCTGTGCAGACCGATCCGATTCGGATCGGAACCTAGCCCCCAAATTTCGTGCCGTCCGCAGTAATCTGCCACACATGAAGAAGGCACTTCCGAAGACGCTGAAGTCACTCGCCCGAACTGTTGGAATCCTGGCACTCGCGATCGTCGTGGTATCCGTGGTCGAGCGCTTCACCGGCGCACACCAACCGACGACCGGTCCCGCGTCGTTGACCGGGCCGGACCAATCGTTGTAGCCCTTCCCTTGCGACAAAGGCCGTCTCACGAAGTTCTACGACGAGAGCCGGTAGGCAATTGCCCGCCAATGCCGGCTGAGTCGCATGCACCGCGCGATACAGAGCGGCCGCGAGTGTCACAGAACCTCTGGGCTCTGGGGCCCAGAGGTGTAAAAGCCGCCGGGGCAGTCGAACCTTGCGGGCAGCCGTGGGTGTAGCACCATTGACACAAGCTGCGTCAGAATGGTTGCGCGAGAACTCGATTCGAAGGTCCGATTTCGCGAAGTGTCCAGAGAGCTGCGAAAAGCACTTGCTGTGGGACCTCGCGGCTACTCGGTGCGGTTGCTCGGATGTGGCGACTGCGCACCGATCGAACCGGCCGCATCCGCCGTCAGCGACCGTCACCATTTGACTCCGGGCATCGAAAGCGCTTGAAAAGTAAGCCATTTCATCGTGCCGAGGTGCGCGAGAACGACCTGAACTTGCGAGGTCTCGAGATCTTCGAAGAAACCTCCGGCGTGGCATTTTCCGAGATCCACACACATCCCAAGTAGCGCATCATCCGTGCGCACACGAGCGTCGCCAAAAGTCGCTGCGGCGCGTGATCAGCCGGACTGACGTAACCGTACCGAAGGCTTTCTACGAAAAGCTGGGTGATTCTTTGTCTCGAAATGCCATGTCGGCCGCCGAAGCATTATCGACGGTTAACTCAGGCCGGAATCCAGTCTGCTAAGAAAAACGAATCTAATGTGACCCCTATCTCTGGATCCTTTCAGAACAGGGGTTTCCATGACCCGCGACTGAATTCACCCCCTAATTCACCCTCCTCCTATACGCAGATAAATGATTTGCATTTATGTCGAGCGTGTGTGCACAGATAATTCGCTCCATACCTTGTCGTTCCCACAGCAAATAAGGGGCAGTGAACTGCATAAAGGCTCATTCGGTACAGCAGCGCCGACTCGGCTCGGCCGCTCACCGATTGTCGGCAAGGTCCAAGACAGGCATGCAACTGATGGTCGAGATCGAATTGTGATGAACCAGCCAGTTAACTTGACAGAAATCAACGGAAGATACATATAGCCAGGTAAGCGGAGTTTTTCGTGCATGGACGGACGTCCATGGCGTGTCCAGCTATGCGATTTGCTCGTGTTAGATTCCTGATCGCGCATCGCCCGGTTTGCGCCTTTTGCGTTGTTTGCGCGGAATTTGCATCTTCTCGCGAACGGCCCCGCGCAAATTTCTTCACGTTGTGCCAGAGAAAGGAATTTCATGAAAACCGTCACGGCAGCGAAGCACGCAGCACGAAGACTCCCCCTCGGAGCCATCGCACTGTTGCTATTGCTATCCGGGATGGTGCTCATGCCCGAACTGCAATGAATCGCGCAGGAAAGATCCTGGGCCGCGACCTTTAGTGCCTCGTAGGTCATCGCGTTAGGTAATACCGGCGCTTGAGTTTTCTTGGAATTTCCTGGCCTACCCAGAGCGGGCCGTCGGTCTGCGCTGGCGCCAGCCGGGTCCGATTACCAACTGTTCGGCTCCGCAATAGGTCGCCTGAGAATCACCAACGCTCGCATCCAGGCTCCAGAGCTGCTCAAAGGTCCCGTTTCGCTATTCGACGGCCCCGGAAACGGGGCCTGAATCATGTGTTTCTGAACGAAAGGTGTTCGTCATGCGTAACCGTGTCTTCCCGCGCCGTGCCGGGGAGGGGGTGGTGTCTCGGTGGGCAGCTTTGGGGATGATCGTTGCGGTCCTGGCGCTGGTCGTATCGTCGTTCTCATTCGTCCAGGTTGCCTCAGCAGATGACCTCGGGACCTCGACCGCCACAGTTCCGACCTCAACAGTTCCGACCACAACGAAGCCGCCCGCAACTACAACGGAGGCGCCGCTGAAAACGACTGCGCCGCTTACTTCCACGTCGGAGTCACCCACGTCTGCGAAACCGCCGATCACAACCACGGCGCCCCCGTCTACGACTTCTGTGGCGGCGCAGCGACTGGCCGCACGCGGAGTCAATCCCGGCATCGATGTGAAAATCACAGACATCCAGGTCGAGGGAAAGAACGACCAGCAGATTACGGTCGGGGACTCCGTCACTGTGCGGGGCACCTGGGACGCGTCAAGCGCGAGCCCGCAGCCGGGCGACCAGTTCACCATTGAATTCCCTGGCGAGCTGAAGCTTCAGAGCAACCCCAAGATCGACCTTGTAGGTGGGGACGGAACGCTCTGGGGAAGCTGCGAGCTTGTGGGAGCCACCAATCTCATGACGTGTGTTCTCTCCGATGCCGTGGCAGATCGCCCGGACGAGGTGAAGGGCGATTTCTTCGTCTACACCAAGGCGGTCGAATACACCACGTCAGAGACTGTGGACTTCACGATCAACAACAAGGTCACGCCGGTCGACCTGCCCGGCACGGGCGGCATCACCGACGGCCGCGTAATCGGCGAGTCGACGAAGTCCGGCAAACTCCAGGACAACAAGCAGTCAGTGCGGTGGACCATCGACATCCCCGGCGCCGATCTGGCCAAGTTGGACGCAGGCAACACCGGTTCCGTGACCCTGAGCGACGAGCTCTCCGACAACATGAAGGTGTGTGCGGGCAGCCTGCTCAACGCGAAGCTGTGGTCCGGTCGCCCGGGCGATCTCAAAGAGACCCCCGGCGGCGTCACCGTCACCCAACCCGACGCGGGTGATCAGGTCACCATCAACATCGACAACGGCGCGCCCTTCGAGAGCAACAAGCTCTACCGCATCGAGTACACCTCATGCACGACGAGCGGCGTGGTGGATCTCGAGGGGACTCAGTACACCAACTCCGTGACGATCGGTGACAACACGGTGGCTTCGGATGGCGTGGGACAGGACTATGCGCCGCAGACCAAGCCCTGGAAGGGTGGCTACCTCGACGGCGGTAAGCGCAATATGGAAGCCGTCTGGACGATTGTGGTTCCGGGCACCGACATTGCCGCCAACAACCACAAGATCGACATCACCGACACCTTCGGCGGCCCCCATGCGGTCTGTGCCTCGGGCGTGCAGGTAGTCATCGAGAAGTCTGACTACCTCCCAGGGCGGGAGAACGAACCCAACTACCGCACTCCTGCCGCAGGATTCACCATTGCTCCCATCGGCGCAGTAGCCGGCGCGAGTACCTTCACCGCGGCGATCACTGTGGATAACCCGGACACGTTCAACGAAGAGCAGTATTACTACGTCACGTACCGGACCTGCCTGACCACCACCGAGGTGCCAGACTCCGAGGACCATCTCACCAACTCGGCGGTCGTCAACAAGACGTCGATCACGGGAAAGACTGAGGGGCCTAGGTTCACGAGCGGCAAGAACGGCGCGATCAACACCACGTCGCAAACTGTCGGCGGCGTGGAGCAGCCGGCAGGCACCACCCTCAATTGGACCGTGGAAATCTCCGGACACGATCTCGAGGGCCTTACGGAACCGGCGGTCATCAACGACAGGTTCTCACCGAACATGACGGTGTGTGAAATCGGCGGCGATCTCAAGAGCAACCTCAATCTCAAGGTCGTCGCGCAAGACTTCTTCGACGGCAACAAGAAACGCGATATCACCGATGCCACATCGGTGGCGCGCGCCGACGGCGGTTTCGATCTCACTCTCCCGCGTGACGCGGACGGTTACAGCCGTCAGACGAAGTATCTCGTCAGCTACACCCTGTGCACCAGCAGCGGCGGACTGGACCAGCGCGACACGGAATACTCCAACACCCTCACCTATGCCGGCAAGCAGACGCTGTCGCAGAGCGTCAAGCAGGAATGGGGCGGCGGCGGTACCGGCCAAGGCGTGTCACGGGGCTCGTTCTCGCTTCTGAAGGAGATCGCTCCCTTCTCCGAGAAATTCCCGGAAGACACCGAGTTCACTGTGAAAGTCGAAGAGTTCGCCCCCGGGCAAAATCCAGCGACCGACGCCCCGGTGAGCTCCTACGAGATCAAGGTGAAGGCTGACGGGACACCGGTCAGTGGGATCAACCCCCGCGGAACCGGCTGGCAGATCCGCCTGTCCGAGATCAACCTCCCGACCGTTGACGGTGTGTACTTCGAGCGAGGAACGTTCCGCCCGTCAGAGGGTGTGACGCTCAACGTGGACCGGACCGAGGCGCTGGTGACCATCACGCCGAAGAGCAATGTCGGTGTCACACTGCTCAACAAAGCGAGCCTGGGATCGGCAAGGATCACCAAGTCCGTCATCGGCGACGGAGCGCGCACGGGACTCGAGGCTTTCGTCGTCAACGCAGAGATCGCCTTCGGTGACGACGACGCCGGCAACGAACTGCGTCAATTCACTCTGAAGGACGGCCAGCATTACGACCTGGGCAAATTGCCCATCGGAGCGAAAGTCACCTTCACCGAGGTCCAACCGACGAACACCGACCTCGTGACGTGGTCGCAGCCGGTGATCAGCCCGAAGACGCTCACCATCGGCACAGACGCGTCGGCGAACGCGGTCTCCGTCACCAACGAGGCCACGATCACGCAAGGGACCTTCGAAGTGAGCAAGAAGCTCACGGGCCCGAAGGCGTCCGACAAGGCCGTACCGGCCAGCTTCGACGTGATTGCCACCTGGCTCGATACGGACGACAACCCACAGAGCAAGACGCTGTCGCTCCCGTCCGACGGCACCTCGGTTCCGTTCGGTGAGTACCTGCCCGGCGGCACCGAAGTTGCACTGACCGAACTGGTTCCGGCAAACGGTGACGGTCTCGCCTACGGCGTGCCCGCATACTCCGGGAATATCCGGATCAATGCGGACAACGCTGCCGTGGTGACCATCGGCAAGGATTTGCGCAAGGTCGAGGTGTCGAACTTCGTCGACATCAACGATGGCACTCTGCGCGTCGCCAAGCAGGTCAGCGGCGAGGCCGCCGAGGCTGTCGGTGATGACGTGGAGTTCACGGTCGAGGCGCGTTGGCGCGACGGTGTGGACTACCGCACCCAGGTACTGAGCGTCAAGCAGGGACAGACCACACCGCTGGGCGTCGACCTCCCCGTCGGCACCGAGGTGACCTTCACCGAGACCGGCCGTCCCGATGTCGCCGGAGTCGAATGGGGCACGATCTCCTGGGGCACCAGCCCGGAAGGCGAATCGTGGCTGCACTCGAACCTCGACGGAACCGCAACGGGCATAGTCTCCGACGACCCGACCGAAGGTCGACTGATCACGCTGTCGAACGAGGCGCTGTGGAAGTTCGGCTCGGTCGAATTCACGAAGTTCATCCTCGACGCTGACGGCAATCCCGTCCGCGCCCCCGAGACCGACCTACCCGACAGCGCGACGTTCGATGTCCGTATCGACGGAATCGACCCGCCACTCCCCGCTGGAACCGATTTCCCGGCAGTGGGCCAGACCATCACCCTCGATGTCGGAAACGACTGGAGTTGGACGTCCGGCGAGGTTGTTCCACGGAACACCGTGATCACCTTCTCCGAGGTCGACCCCAAGCCCCTGGCCGGTATCGACTGGGCGCGGCCGTACTACTACGTGTCCGCGGATGCCGGAGACCCCGAACACCGCAACACCGTCAAGGTGGTGGCCGGTGAGCAGGCTGTGGTGGAGATCCACAACCGCCCGATACCGACCACCGACGTGGACATCGACAAGATCGTGACCGGCCCCAAGGGCAGCCAGGTGGCCAAGGACGGATCCACGATCTTCCAGGTCACGGCTACATGGACGGACATCGACGACGAGGCGCGTTCGTGCGTGCTCGATGTCAAACCGGGCGCTTCGGTCACTCCGACCGCCCAGTGCGACGCAGCCGTCATCGACGGCCGGGTCCAGTTCCCGCTGGACACCGACATCACTTTCGTCGAAACCGGTGCTCACACAGACGTCACCAACGTCAAGTGGGGTGAAGTGATCTGGGGCGTCAAGGAAGGCAAGGCGGACGTCTCGAAGATCGTGGGTGAACCGACCGGAGCTTCCGTCAAGCTCACCAGCGAAGCAAACAAGTCAGTGGTTCTGGGACTCGAGAACAAAACCAGCAGCAATGGGCTGATCATCATCCCGATCCCGATCCCGCTGCCGCCGTGGGAAATCCCGACATGGCCGGGCTCCGAAGTACCCGGAGGACCAGGCACTGACGTGTCGACTCCCGGAAACAACACTCCCGGCAATAACGGTGGTGGACACAACGGTGCTCCGGGCACGCCTGCTCCGGGAAATCCTGCTCAGGCCAAACCGGACCAGTCATCGTCCCTGCCGGTAACCGGCGCTAACGTCATCTGGCTCGCCGGTCTGGCGCTGGCACTGATCGGCGGTGGCACGTGGCTCGCCCTGCGTAACCGCAAGCGTGCACCCGGCCAGGAGTAACTCCCAACCAGGAATACCGAAACAGCGCGGGTGCGACCTACACCTGGTCGCACCCGCCCTGTTCACCGTCACGACGTATCTATCTCGCGGCCGCCCCTGCGGCTCATCCCTCGAAGGAGAAACACCATGTCCATCCTCCCGTTCCCGATCGTCATCAAGGACATCCAGACCACCGGTTCTGCGGCGATCGACGGCCTCGGTCGCCTGTCCGTACTCCTGTACGACCTTCTCGGAGGTACCGGAAGCGCCACGATCAGCGCGGGCAACTAGTCCGACGGCGGAGAGGAGTCCCGGTCCATGAGAGATTCACAGCATCCGGTTCCTGGGCGGCCGCGGTTAGGCCAGGTCATCGGTGAGCTGCTCCTCACGGCCGGGGTCCTCATCCTGCTTTTCGTCGTCTACGAGGCGTTCTGGACCAATATCACCTCGGGGCGACTGCAAGACGAGGTCAACGCCCAACTGGAGGAATCGTGGGGCAAGGACAAAGACCAGGTTGCGGCCGGTAACCCTGTTGCACCGCCGGCCCCGGTGCTCGGCGAGGGATTCGCGCGCGTGTACCTCCCCACACTCGGTGCCGACGTCGTATCCGCCGTCGTCGAAGGCACACGCAACGAGGACCTACGGGCCGGCCCCGGCCACTACCCCGAATCGCAGATGCCCGGCGAAGCAGGAAATTTCGCGCTCGCCGGGCATCGCATCGGATTCGGCGCAGTCTTCCAACACTTGGATCGACTCGATGCGTGCGATGCCGTCGTCGTGGAGACCGAGTTCCAGTGGATGGCGTACCGGTTACTCCCACTCGACCAGGCTTCGCCCGAACGTCGCACAGCGGCGCAAGCCTGCTTGAGCCCCGAGCAAGCCGACCGCGTGTCCGACGGCGACTACGCACATCTCCTCGGGCGGCACATCACCGTGCCGGGGGATGTTGCGGTCGTCAACCCGCTCCCCGGCAAACCTTGGCCAGAGCCTGACACCACACTGGAAAGCATGTTGACACTGACCACGTGCCATCCGCTCTACTCGAACAGCGAACGCATGATCGTCCATGCTGTTCTCGTCGAAACAATCTCGAAGACTTCGGGCACCATTCCCGCGGCACTCCAGGAGCAATGAAATGTACGGCTACCTCTGGGGCGCGCTCCCCGGCCCCCGACCAGTGAAGGCCCTGCTGGCGATCGTTCTCGTGGTTGCGGTCGTGCTGCTACTCATGGAAGTCGTATTTCCTTGGGTGTCAGAGCACATGCCCTATTCCGACGTCACCGTATAAAGCGCCCGTGCAGGTCGGCCACACCGGCACAAGACCCGGCTGGAGCCCGAAGGCGCCGTCCTACATCGGAATCGACGGACCTACGATGATTCCGGCGTGCCGATGAACCAGTTTCCACTTGTCGGAACGACCTGAGCGAGCACTGAAACCTGACTCCGCCGCTACAGAACCTTCGTGAAGATTTGCGCCGGCGCTGCCGTCTCCAGCTTGTCCAGTGCCGCAACCAACCTCACGAAGTGCTCGGTATGGGTGTGGGCGTCGAGGTGCTCCTGCGATTCCCATTCCTCCGCCAGCACGAGCTCGCACAAATTGTCGGTGCGCTGCAGTAACTCGTAATTGATGCAGCCGTCTTCTTTTCGGGTCTCGGTGACAAGTTCGTCGTACAGCCGAAGCACTTCCGCGAGATCACCCTGCGCCACTGTGGTTGGCACCAAAACCCTGATCACAAAGACTCTCCGATTCCACTGTCCCGCATTGACCCCTCCGCTCGAAGTCTGCCGTAGACCCCCGACAGATCAAGATTTCCGTTGTGACTCGAAGTTTGCGGACAGTCGCAATATCTACGAAACACCCCCGATACCGAAGGTTCGTAGGGTTTGCCGAAGTCGGGCTCGCAATCAGCAGCGCAGCCCTGGGCCCGGGCGAGGGGTAAGCACATGAGTGGAAATGCAGTTCGCTTGCAAGCGATCAAGGACGTCGAGGCCTACACACCGCCGGTGGTCAGCTTCACGACCGACGAAACTCCCGGCGAGGTGTTCGGAACCAACGTCTTCAACAAGGTGGTCATGCAGAAGAGGCTGCCCAAGCTCGTCTACAAGTCGGTGATGGCGACGATCGAGCAAGGCAAACCACTCGATCCCATGGTCGCCGACGCGGTCGCGTCCGCTATGAAGGACTGGGCGCTGGAAAAGGGCGCGACCCACTACGCCCATGTTTTCTATCCGCTCACCGGGTTGACGGCCGAGAAGCACGACAGCTTCCTCGAACCGGTCGGCGACGGCAGTGCGTTGGCCGAGTTCGCCGGCAAGACCTTGATCCAAGGTGAACCCGACGCTTCGAGTTTCCCGAACGGCGGGCTGCGCAACACGTTCGAGGCCCGCGGATACACCGGCTGGGATGTCACGAGCCCGGCCTACGTACTCGAAAACCCCAACGGCAACACACTGTGTATCCCGACTGTGTTCGTCTCGATGACCGGTGAAGCACTCGACCACAAAACTCCCCTGTTGCGCTCACAGCAGGCCATGGGTTACCACGCCGAACGAATCTTGAAGTTGTTCGGGCACAACGATCCCGAGCACATCGTGTCGTTCTGCGGTCCCGAGCAGGAGTACTTCCTGATCGATCGACACTTCTTCCTCGCGCGCCCCGACCTACTGAACGCCGGCAGAACACTCTTCGGCGCAAAGCCGCCCAAGGGCCAGGAGTTCGACGACCACTACTTCGGGGCGATCCCGGAACGTGTGCTCGGATTCATGATGGACACCGAGCGGGAACTCTTCAAACTTGGCATCCCCGCCAAGACACGGCACAACGAGGTTGCGCCCGGCCAGTTCGAGATCGCCCCGATGTTCGAGCGCGGCAACATCGCCGCCGATCACCAGCAGTTGCTGATGACCACCTTCAAGACCATCGCCAAGAAGCACGGCATGGAATGCCTCTTCCACGAGAAGCCGTTCGACGGCGTGAACGGCTCCGGCAAGCACGTCAACTTCTCCCTGGGCAACTCCGAACTCGGTAGTTTGCTTGTCCCCGGCGACAATCCGCATGACAATGCGCAATTCCTAGTCTTCTGTGCCGCAGTCATCCGGGCCGTCCACAAGTACGCGGGACTCCTGCGCGCATCTGTCGCTTCGGCAACCAACGATCACCGTCTCGGTGCCAACGAGGCTCCCCCGGCCATCATTTCGATCTTTCTCGGCGATCAACTGGCCGACGTCTTCGAGCAGATCGCCAAGGGCGCGGCGACGTCGTCGAAGGACAAGGGCACCATGATGATCGGTGCCGACACCCTTCCCGTCCTACCGACCGATCCGGGCGACCGCAACCGCACCAGCCCGTTTGCCTTCACCGGCAACCGTTTCGAGTTCCGCGCGCCGGGATCGATGCAGACGGTCAACGGTCCGATGGTCACCATCAACACGATCATGGCCGAGGCCTTGGACTACATGGCCACCGAACTGGAATCGGCAGTCGCAGACGGCGCCGATTTCGACACCGCCGTCCAGAATCTGCTCACCGAAATCATCACCAATCACGGTGCGGTTGTCTTCAACGGCGACGGCTACTCGGAGAACTGGCAGATCGAGGCCGAGTCTCGCGGCCTGCCGAACCTTCGCACAACGCTGGACGCGCTGCCTGAACTGATCACCGAGTCCTCGATGGAACTCTTCGAGAAGTACAAGGTCTTCAACCACCGAGAGATGCACAGTCGCTACGAGGTCGGACTCGAACAGTACGCACTGAGCATCGGCGTCGAGGCACGCTTGGCCGCCGAAATCGGTACGACGCTGATCCTTCCGGCTGCAGTGCGCCACCAGACGGAAGTTGCTCAAAACTTCGTCGCGCTGAAGTCCGCCGGCCTCGAACCGGATTCAGCTCCGCTCGAAGAAGTGTCGGCGCCCGTTGCGGCGCTACGAACTGCGCTGGCGACCCTGCGTGCAGCCATCGACGCCGACGCCGGCGAGTCGCCGTTCGATCAGGCCAAGCACGCCCAGGACGCACTCCTGCCTGCGATGGCCGAAGTACGTGCAGCGGCCGACTTCCTCGAAACCATCGTCGCCGACGATCACTGGCCACTCCCGACATATCAGGAGATGCTGTTCATTCTCTGAGCATCACCGAAAATCGACGCCCACAAAACTGTGGCCTGCAACTCGATCGAGTTGCAGGCCATAGTTGTCGAAGCTTGCTCGGCTAGCGGTCTTCCGGCATCGAGACCTCGAGGACGCGTGCCTCGCCGGTCGTCGCCGGATCCGGCCGATCGCGGGAATCGGACGACGCCATCTTGAGTCCGTTCAAATCGGTCCGCATGTAGATGACGTTGTAACGGTCCCACGTCGTAGCAACGAATTCGAGGAACTGTCCGCTCGCCCACGGGTGCATGAATCCGCCGTACAACGCGGGCAACGTGATTCCGCTCAGCAGAGTTTGGGTACCGCTCCACGGGCCTTGCGGTTGGTCGGCCTGACGGATCACGAGATTGCCCTCGGCGCTGGTGTACATGGCGACGTACTTGTTCAGGTAGTCGTTCCATTGCACTGCGAGCTCACTGACGGGCGCCTTGATGACCTGAACGGCATCGGTATCGCGTGGGCTCCAACCGGATCCGTCCCAGTATTCGTAGGCGCCGAGGTTTCTGATGTCCGCTCCGGCCACCCGCGCCAGGATCGCCTTGCCGAAACGACCTGAGGGAGTTCCGTATTCGTAGATGTAGCCGTCCCGGCCGTCGAGGAAGGCGCTCTGCTGGAAGTTGGAATTGATCGGAGATACTGCCGGAATCCCCGGAATACCGAGTCCTTCCGTATTGGCGCGAACTGTCGCGGGATCGAGTTCCCAGTTCTCACCGTTGTCTGTCGAGAAAGCCAGGGCCGAGTAGTTGGTGGTCCAGGCACCGGGTTCGTCCCAGGACCGAACAGACATGAACCTGATGTATTGCACACCGCCGTAGGAGATTCCAGCTGTGGGGATGGTCGTGAACTCCCCCGGGATACCGAATCCCGGAATGATCTCCTTGGAATGATTGGGTCCGTCCAAAGGTGAGCTGTCGATCTTCATTCCGTCGGCGATGGCGGTGTCGTTGCTGCGGAACAACACGTTGCTGCGCCAGTCGTCTCCTGGGGTGTCGCAATCACCCACCGTGTCGCCGAAGGCCATCAGAACGTCGTGATCGGGCCCTGAAAGACCGTTGTCCCACATGATTCCGAGGTCGGTTCCCGACACGTTGAACCGCTCGATGGTGTTGTTCGGGCTGCCCGGGCCGGTGACCATTTCGATTGCCTTGGTCCGGCCGGTCAGCACCGGTAGAGCGCCGTTGGGAGCGCCGGTGATCCACGGCAACGCGTTGGCGAGGGATCCCGTACCGGCTGAACCACTGCCGAGAGATCCGGTCAGGGATCCGAGCGAACCCGTCATCGATCCGGCGGAGCCACTTCCTCCCGAACCACACGGTCCACCGATCGCCGACGCAGACGGTGCTGCGGCAATCGTCGCGGCAATCGTGACGACGCCTATCGACAACATCGCCGACATGGAGTGTTTTTTACGCACGTGCAGCCCCTCTGATCATTTCGACTCGCGTTCGGACCACAGGCACAGTGATCCCCGACCGCAGAAGCAAACCATTTGGACTGTGTTAAGAGAGTGAAAGCTGAGCAAATTGTTATAAATCGCCCGTTCAACTGACACAAGTGGCAGCTGTGTCCGATTTCACCTTCACAGGACAGTTGTCCGATACAGCAATAAAGGCGCCTAGTATGTAACGGAAATGTAAAAGAGTTCTCACAACGAGGTAGGTGAGCGGTGTCCGTACGTGACCGCGTAGCGCAGATTTACGATCAGGTTTTGGTTCGCAATGCAGGAGAGCCCGAATTCCATCAGGCCGCCGCAGAGGTCTTCGAGTCTCTTCACGTAGTACTCGAACGCCACCCGCGCTACGCCGACGCCGGACTCATCGAGCGGCTGTGCGAGCCGGAACGCCAGATCATCTTCCGCGTGCCGTGGACCGACGACGAGGGCAATGTTCACGTCAACCGCGGCTTCCGCGTGCAGTACAACAGTGCCCTCGGCCCCTACAAGGGCGGCCTGCGTTTCCACCCCAGCGTCAATCTGGGCATCGTGAAGTTCCTCGGCTTCGAGCAGATCTTCAAGAACTCCCTCACCGGTCTTCCCATCGGCGGCGGCAAGGGTGGCTCGGACTTCGACCCCAAGGGCCGCACCGACGCGGAGGTCATGCGCTTCTGTCAGTCCTTCATGACCGAACTGCAGCGCCACATCGGTGAATACACCGACGTTCCGGCCGGTGACATCGGCGTCGGCGGTCGTGAGATCGGCTACCTGTTCGGCCAGTACAAGCGACTGACCAACACGTACGAGTCGGGCGTCCTGACCGGCAAGGGCATCACCTGGGGCGGATCACAGGTTCGCACCGAGGCCACGGGCTACGGCGTCGCGTACTTCGTCGCCGAAATGCTCAAGGCGAAGGGCGAAGGCCTCGAGGGCAAGAACGTCGTGATCTCCGGATCCGGCAATGTCGCCATCTACGCCATCCAGAAGATCCACCAGCTCGGCGGCGTCGCAATCGCCTGCTCGGACTCCTCGGGATACATCGTGGACAAGAAGGGCATCGATCTCGACCTCCTCAAGGAGATCAAGGAAGTTCGCCGCGGCCGCATCAGCGAGTACGCCGACGCAGTTCCGCACGCCGAGTTCATCGCCGACGGATCTATCTGGGATGTGCCGTGCGATGTCGCACTCCCCTGCGCGACTCAGAACGAACTCGACGAAGATGCCGCAAAGACCTTGATCGCCAACGGCGTTCAGGCCGTTGCCGAAGGCGCGAACATGCCCACCACCCCCGGCGGCATCCAGCTCTTCCGTGACGCGAACGTGGCCTTTGCACCCGGCAAGGCAGCCAACGCCGGTGGCGTGGCAACCTCTGCTCTCGAAATGCAGCAGAACGCTTCGCGTGATTCCTGGAGCTTCGAGTACACCGACGAGCGCCTCGCCGGAATCATGCGCGGTATCCACAAGCGCACCATCAACACCGCTGCCGAGTACGGCAAGCCTGGCGATTACGTGCACGGCGCGAACATTGCCGGCTTCGTGAAGGTGGCCGACGCCATGATTTCGCTGGGCGTCATCTAGAGATTTCGGCAACACAGACAGCAGTACAGAAAAGGGTGACTTCACCCTGATCCGGTTCCCGTACGTCGGACTGGTCGAATCACCACCTAGGCCTCGAGGGCCCTGGGTCCTCGAGGACCCAGGGCCCTCGAGCTCGATCTGAGCAAATCACCCGCGACGGTCACCGTTGGCGCCGGCAATGATGCCAGACGGGACTCGTGGTGTCTGCCGAATCGTTTTCCGCTCTGACGTCGAAAAACAGCGTAAGTGGACGATTGTTTAGGTCCGGAGCGCGTGGGGCATATGGACTTATCTTCACATTTGTCCATTTCACAGTTGGACAGTCGTTCATGTGGTAGAAATCACAACGCCTGGCGCAATTCGATCCGCAAATTTCAGCGGCGAGTATGCCCCCGAACAAGGCCTCAGCGTGTATCCCGCTTCGTGACGCGCCGAGCCTCCGGGTGCCTGTGCCAGGCGACGCACCTGTCTAGAGGAGGCCACCCCATGTCCCCAGCGCTGCTGAACAACCCGGGACCGCTCATGTTGGGAGGCAAGCCCGCCTCCACAGCGGTCAACGACGTCATCCCACTGGCAAGCGATCTCGTAGATCACCTGTCCCGTGCCAACCCGACGTTGACTTCCCTCCAAACGGAGGCAGTACGTCGGGAACTGATTGCGGTGATCGTGCAGGGGCTCCAAGTGGGGATCCAGCTGTTGGATCACCGCAAACTCCCTACCGACCAAGAGTTGGACGGCATTCATACGATGACCGTCCAACAGGCATTGAAAGGGGTGCCACTCAGCGCGATCCTCAACTTGACCAACGAGGGCATCAGCACTTTTCGCACCCTCATCCTCAGCAGGGCCGACGCCGAGGACTCCGACAATCTCGGGGATCTCAACGAGTTCTTGTTCGCACTCGCGCAGCGGCTTCACTCGTTCATCTCGATCAGCTATCTCTCGGCTCTTCCAGCCGGTTCCCAACTCGGGGAATACTCCGCCGGCGCGCTCGTGAAAGCCATGTTGGACGGCGACGATCCCACCCAACTTGCGTTGCAGATGGGCGTTGAACTCGCACCCCGCTATCTCGTCCTACGGCTCCTGGTGAACCTGCCGCCCACTCGTCCGGGAGCCCGAAATGGCAATCACCAGCGCATACAGGCCTATCGTGACCTCTCCGTCGCTCAGTCGAAGATCGCGGCCCACTTCGGGTCGGCATTGCTCGAAGCGCCTGCACCGCAACGTGGTCTGGTCCTGATCGAAGGCACGCCCGACTGGAGAACGGTGTGCGAGGTCATCCAACGTGCGCGCGCGGCTGTGGGGGTGGAGATCACGGCGATCGCCGAGAGCGCCGCCGTCGGTGATATCGCCGCCGCCCAAGCAACCACTCACGAATTGGCGCAACTCGTGCGGCGGCTCAGACTGCCGGCGCGGTCGTACCGAATGGAAGACCTCGCGCTCGAGTATCAACTGACTCGCAGTGGCGCAGGCCGCGACAGCCTGATCAATCTCCTCAAGCCGCTCGACGGAAATCCAGAACTATTGCAGACATTGTCCATCCACCTCGCCAACGGCCAGCACCGTCAGCGCACCGCGTCGGCGCTCGGTCTACACACGAACACCGTCGACAACCGCATCAAGCGCATCGCAACCCTGACCGGATTGGATCCGGCACTACCCTCTGAGCTGCTCAAACTGCGCGCTGCCATGATCTCTCTGACCTTCGCCAGCACTGATATGGACAATCGTCCAGCGAAAGTGTGAACACTCACATCCTCGCTATTAGCTGTCCACGTACAGAGCCTCGACCCCACTTTTTCGCATCGAGCCGGGCTATAAAAGTGTGGTGCGAATCACCGCGCAAACCAGTAACAATTAAGGGGAAAAACATGATCAACGGCCAGGATAACGCTCTCCTCGGTGCCTTCTTCGACACCATCCTGCAGCTGTTCAACGCGGGCAGCACCGGCACGGGCTCGACGGATGGCGGCGGCGTCTCCTAGGACGAATCTCGGGCCCTGTGCGAGAGAATCTCTCGCACAGGGCCCGCTCCAAGCCGCCTGACACTGTGAGGGCGGTGACCACGGTGACCACCACGTCGCCACCGCTGAAACCAGGAGCAAGCACATGATCGCCGCACCAACCACAGGCGCTTTGGCCGTCGTTTTGAACACCGTCCTACAGATGTTCAACGCCGGCAGCAGTTTCCTCTACACCGACAACTCTCCGATCGGCGGCGGCGGCGAAACTCCCACGACGCCTGCTCCCTGATCGACTTATCCGCTCGCATCACCAAGTCGCGGCACAGACAGGAACCACCGTGATAAACCAGCACACCCTGGGCAGCCTGGTCATCGACTTCGGCTCACTCTCCCGAGCACTCGGCTTCGGCAACGGCTCAATCGTGTCGCTCGGCAGCACCGGAAGTGCCTGAAACAGCCTTCCCGACCACGTCGACGATCCCGTCGCCGCTCACATTCTCACCACATCTCGAAACAGAAAGCAGGTCCCCCTGTGCCTACAATTCCGCTCACCGGCGACCCCATCGTCATCAACATCATCGTCCAGCTTCTGAGCGCGGGCAGCAGCAATGCGCTCGCGTTGGGCGGGGTCGGTAGCAGCGGTCTCGGTAGCACCGGGCTCGGCAGCTTCGACTCGGCGAGCCTCGGAAGCGCTGCTTAGGACCTCACTTGTGATCGGATCGGTGTTCGATCCGCGTCTTCGATCGCCGAAACAGTCCATGAAACCCACGTTGCCCTCCGTCATCGATGACGGAGGGCAACGTGGTCGTTCGGGCGAAACGGCTCGCGGTTGGGCGATCCGGTCGTCGGCCTTACTGTCTCGGCGATCGAAGAGTTGGAATCAACGCCAGTCTTTGGGCGGATCAGTGTCGTCGTGCTCGATGGTCACGGACTCCGAACGATCGTCAGCCGCAGCCTTTTTGGCTGCCTCACGCATCTCGATTCCGTCGGACACCCAGTCACCGATCTCGCGCGTCACGTCTCGAACAGCCCCGGCGATGATCATCGCGATCGAGCCCACGTGGTTGGCTGCACTTTCGGTCAGTTCCTGGACCGTGTCCTTGCGGCGTTCGAATTTCCCGACCATCAGTGTGTGCCTCTCAGGCTGCTGTTCGCTGGCGCTCGACGATAACACCGGGAGGGGTCTTCGACTTGACCAAACCGGGTGGAAGAGCGAGCTTGAAGATCTTGCCCCACACCGAACCGATCTGCTTGAAGAACCCACCGGTGTTGTACGGCAAACCGTACTTCACACACAATTCTTTCACCTGAGGAGCCAGTTCCGGATAACGATGCGCAGGCAGGTCCGGGAAGAGGTGGTGCTCGATCTGGTGCGAGAGGTTGCCCGACATGATGTGGAAGAGCGGGCTCCCCTCGATATTGGCGCTGCCGAGCATCTGGCGTACGTACCACTGGCCGCGAGTCTCGTCGGCCGTCTCGTCTTCGGTGAAGCTCTGTACGCCGGTGGGGAAATGGCCACAGAAGATGATCGAATACGTCCACACGTTCCGGACCAGGTTGGCAGTGACGTTCCCCGCCAGAGTGGTCACGAACAGCGGCCCCGTGAGAACCGGGAAGATGACGTAGTCCTTGAGGACCTGCTTGCCCGCCTTGTTCCACCAGCCCTTCAGGAGCGGCTTGACGTCGTGCCATTTGCGCTTGCCCTGGATGACGTTCTCGATCTCGAGGTCGTGCATCATCACGCCCCACTCGAAGAGCACCATCAAGGCAAAGGCCCAGACCGGATTACCGAGGTAATAGGGGTTCCACTTCTGCGCGTCGTCGATACGCAGGATTCCGTATCCGATGTCGCGGTCTTTGCCGAGGATGTTCGTGTACGTGTGGTGCATGTAGTTGTGCGAGTGGCGCCACTGGTCGGCCGGGCACACCGTATCCCATTCGAAGACTTCGGAATTGAGCCCGGGTTCACGCATCCAGTCGTACTGACCGTGCATGACGTTGTGGCCGATCTCCATGTTGTCGAGGATCTTCGACACACTCAGTGCACCGACTGCCGCGAGCCACACCGGCGGTAGGAAGCCGAGGTACATCAAGCCGCGACCGGCGACTTCGAAACCACGCTGAGCCTTGATGATCTTGTAGATGTACTCCCGATCCTCCGCACCGAGCGAGGCGACGGTGCGATCACGCAATGCATCCAACTCACGGCCGATCTCCTCGACCTGCTCGTATGTCAGGACGACGGGAGCATCGTCCTTCGCATCGGAACCGTTGCCGAGGAACGGGAGGGTGGGAAGTGAAAGTCCAAACATGTCGGTCTCCAGACAGTCGTGTGGAAAATGGGACTTCAGATGTCGACGGTGACGTCGCCGACGGGAGCGCTGACGCACAGCTGGATCTTCTTGTCCGGCTCGTCGTCTGTCTCACCGGTGCGAACGTTGCGAGTGCGACCGGCCTTCTTGACGGAGGTGCAGGAGAAGCAGATTCCCATCCGGCATCCGTATTCGGGATTGAGGCCCGCAGCTTCAGCTTGTTCGAGAAGAGTTTCGCCGGAGTTCTCGGCCGCCACCCCACTTTTGGTGAAGGACACCTCGCCGCCGGCCTCACCCGGTTCGGCCACCGCCGGCGCGAACTCCTCGGTGTTGAGCAGGTGCTCGACGTCGACCTCACGGAATACCTCACGCACTCCCCGCATCAGTCCGGGAGGCCCGCAGAGATATGTCTGGGCGTCGATCGTGTCCGGATCGGCGATCCACGGCGCCACCGCGTCGAGGTGCCCACGATCGAAGAAACCTTCGAGGTCACCTCCACCGCTTTCGGTGTACACGAGTACCAGTTTCACGTTCGGGTTCTGCTCCGCGATGGTTTTCAGAGCGCGTGCATACGCCACGTCCGCGTCGGTGTTCGCGTAGTGCACGAACACGATCTCGCCCGAGTGCTCCTCCTCCACCAGCGTCCGAAGCATCGACATGACCGGGGTGATTCCACTGCCGCCACTGATCAACAACACCCGACGCGGGCGGTCGACGGGAAGGGAGAACACACCGTCTGCCTGCGAGAGGCTGACAACGAGTCCGGGCGCGGCGTTGGCGTACAGATACTGCGACACCAGGCCACCCGGATGCGCTTTCACGGTGAGCTCGATCAGCCCACTGCGCGTAGACGCGCCCCCGGCCGGTGAGTAGCACCGAGTGTGACGAACACCGTCGATCACCACGCCCAACTGCACGAACTGGCCCGCCTGAAAACCGCGCCACTGGCGAGTCGGGCGTAGCGTCAGAGTGACGGAGTCAGCGGTCGGATGGTCGACGGCGACAACCTGCGCGCGGATGTCACGAACGGTCGCCATCGGGTTGACCAACTCGAGGTAGCGGTCGATCTGATGTGGAGCGGCCATGGCTTCGATGAGTCCCACCAAGGACAGTCCACGCCGAGGTGTGGACTTCGGTGTCGTGTTCTCAGGAGCAGATGCGATTGTCATGACCCTCCTCGTACTTCGATTGCCGGGTGTATCGATTGCTGAGCTAACTTCCCCCGACTGCGTGAATTCAGTGTACAAATGTTCACCGAAGATAGTGTGACAGGTGCACACAAGTACATGTCAACAAGAATGTGATCCGAGTTACACGAGTTGCCGAAAGGAGCCGGAATGCCTGTACCTACACTCGACGTCGTGACGAAGGCCGGACCGGTGAACCCGAAGCGCAGGGAACCTGAGAACAGGGAACCGGAAAGTCGTGCCGCCAAGAAGGAACGCACACGCCAAGCGCTCCTGGACACTGCCATGGACCTCTCGGCCGATCGCGGCTTCGCCGGAATCAGCTTGCGAGAGGTAGCCCGGGAAGCCGGGATCGTTCCGACGGCGTTCTACCGCCACTTCGCTTCACTGGAGGACGTCGGCGTTGTCCTTGTCGAGGAAAGCATGCGCATGCTGCGTCAGATGCTTCGCGACGCACGGCGCAATCCCAGCACCAAGGACGCCACCACGTCGCTGGAGATCCTTGTGCGACAGGTACATTCACATGAGCGGCAGTTTCGGTTCCTCTGCCGTGAACGCTACAGCGGCGTCAGTGAGGTGCGACGCGCGATAGCCACCGAAATGCGGTTGTTCGTCAGCGAATTGACCATCGACCTCTCCAGAATTACCGGGCTGGAAAGCTGGTCGTCGGACGATCTGGAAATGTCTGCCGACCTGATCGTCTCGACGATGTTCAGTGCTGTCGTCGAACTGCTGGACGCCGGGACGGCCGGGTATCGCGACGAAGCCGCCGTCATCACGCGAGCCGAGAAGCAACTGCGAATCATCATGCTCGGAATGGCCACCTGGAATCCACCTCGAAACTGACCTCGGGTTCACCTTTTCGACGTACGGTGAGAGTCATGTCTTCCACGAGTACATTCGAAATCCCCGTTGGCGACCTCACCTTCGACGTACTGATCTCGGGCCCGGACGACGGCATTCCACTGGTAGCGCTGCACGGCTTCCCGGAGAGCGCCGCATCCTGGGGCAAGGTCACACCACTGCTCACCGCGGCGGGTTACCGCGTGATCGCACCGAATCAGCGCGGTTACTCCGTCGGCGCACGCCCCGAAGGGGTGGATGCCTACAAGATCGAGCACCTGGTCGCCGACGTCGTCGGATTGCTCGACGCGCTCGGCCTGCCCGACGCGCATCTTGTCGGTCACGACTGGGGTTCGGCGGTCGCCTGGCAGGTCGCCGGTCGCCATCCGAACCGGATCCGCAGCCTGACCGCGATCTCGGTCCCCCACCCCACCGCCTTCGGCTGGGCACTCCGCGAGGACGAGGACCAGAAGCAGCGCTCGTCGTACATCGGACTTCTCCGGCAGGAGGGCAAGGCCGAGGAAGTGTTGTCGGAGGACAACTTCCGCCGGCTGCGGGCCATGTTCGACGGACAGATCGATCCTGAATTCGCGGACGAGCACATTCGTGTCCTGAGTGGTGAGGGCGCGCTGACCGGCGCCTTGAACTGGTACCGCGCGATGACCCGCGACTTCGGCGACATCGATCGCACCACCGTCCCGACCACGTACGTCTGGAGCACCGGCGACACAGCGCTCGGCCGTGCAGGCGCAGAGCGCTGCGGTGAATTCGTGGACGCACCCTACGAGTTCGTCGTGCTCGAGGGCGGAAGTCACTGGATTCCGGAAGAGCGAGCCGAAGAGCTGGCCGAGGCAATCCTCGCGCGTGCAGGATCCTGATCGCCGCGTGGAATTCGGCTCTATGTATGTTGTCATACATAGAGCCGAATTGATTCCACCACCAGGAGTTCTGCGATGACCGAGACCGTTGCACCACCCCATCCTTTTGACGCTGCTGTCGGATTGACGTCGCTCACCGCCGGCTTGTCGACCGGCGAAACCAATCCGGCGTACAACAACATGGTCGGCCCGTTCGGCGGCGTCACCGCTGCCACCTTGCTCGAATCCGTGCTGAAGCACCCCGAACGCCTCGGCGATCCGCTGTCGTTGACCGTCAACTTTGCCGGTCCGATCACCGAAGGCGCTTTCGAGATCTCCGCCCGGCCGGTGCGCACCAACCGCTCGACGCAGCACTGGTCCATCGAACTGTCGCAGGACGGAACCGTCGCCACCACCGCGACGGCAGTGTTCGGTACCAGGCGTGAAACCTGGTCGTCGACCGAAATCACGATGCCGGAGGTTCCGTCGGCCGACAACGTTGCACTGCTGCCGTTCCCCGAGTTCATCGCCTGGGCACAGAACTACGAGATGCGGTTTGTCGAAGGTGCGATCCCCGATCTGGAGTCGGGCGAGCATCCCGACTCGACCACGACACTCTGGGTGCGCGACCAGCCGGCACGCGCTCTCGACTTCACGTCACTCACCGCACTGTGCGATGTCTTCTTCCCGCGGGTCTTCTTGCGCCGAGGCAAGATGGCACCGGCCGGCACGGTCTCGATGACCATCTACTTCCACGCCGACGCTCCGGCACTGACCCAGCAGGCAGACAATTCCGTCCTGGGAACCGCTCGCACTCAACGGTTCGGCAATGGATACTTCGATCAGTCGGCCGAAATTTGGGGCACTGACGGCGCATTGCTCGCTACGACTCATCAGTTGGTCTACTTCAAGGATTGACGGGCAGCGCGCTGTCGCCTTCCGGCGCCTTCACCATCGACAGCGCGGCAAGGCCCACGCCGAGAACCACCAGCAGTCCGATGATGCCGGCACGGTCTGCACCGAAGAGCCAGGCGAACAGGCCGAACAGTGTCGGCGCCAAAAACGACACTGCTCGGCCTGTGGTCGCGTACAGGCCGAACATCTGACCTTCACGCCCAGGCGGGGTGATGCGCGCCAGGAAGGTTCGTGCCGAAGACTGGGCGGGCCCGACGAACAGGCAGAGTGCGAGTCCGAAGATCCAGAACATCACGGGCCCGGACACCGCGATCAGTATCGCGCCGACGACGATCATCGACGCGAGAGAGACGGTGATGACCTGCTTCGGTCCGATCCGATCGTCGAAGCGTCCGGCAACCAATGCACCGATTGCGGAAATCACGTTGGCGGCAACACCGAACAGCAGGACGTCGGCCGCGCTGATTCCGTAGACGTTGACAGCCAGCACGGCTCCGAAGGTGAACACGCCCGCCAGACCGTCACGAAAGAGTGCGCTCGCGATCAGGTACCAGATCGTGCGCCTGTCGACATTCCAGAGTTCGCGCAGATCGCGCCACAACACCCGATAGGAGTCGAGGAACCCGGCCTTCGACGCTCCCGGATCGACGGCGGGGCTGGGCAACTCGGGAACCTTGAAGAACACCGGAATCGCGAAGACCGCGAACCACACTGCGGCCAGCAGTGCCACCATCCGGATGTTCATGCCGCCGTCGGTGGTCAACCCCAGGAATCCTCGAGTGTCGCCGTCGCCGACGATGAAGCCGAAGTAGCACAGCAACAGCAGCACGATTCCGCCGAAATATCCCATGGCCCAGCCGAAGCCGGACACTCGACCCAGATTCTCCGGCGTCGACACCTGCCGCATCATGGCGTTGTAGGGAACGCCGGCCAGCTCGAAGATCACCGAGCCGATTGCGAGCAGAACCAATCCGAGCCACAGGTAGCGGTAGTTGTCTTCGACGAAATAGAGACCCGCCATCGAGAGCACGGTGATGCCGGTGAGTATCGCGAGCGAGAGTTTGCGTTTACCCGACGCATCGAAACGCTGTCCGGTGATCGGTGCGAGTATCGCGATGAAGAAGCCGGCGATTCCGAGGGCCCAACTGAGCCACGTAGTTGCCGATATCGAGCCGGGCAGGTCGTCGCCGACCGCGTCGGTGAGATAGACCGAGAAGACGAACGTGAGGATCACCGCATTGAACGCGGCCGATCCCCAGTCCCACAGCCCCCACGCGATCACTTGACTCTTCGTGGCCGCACCACCGATGCCTGCGGGTGGCTCGGCCTGGGTGCTGGTGGACTCGGCGCTCATACGGCGAAGCCTAACTGCGCGCGGGCGACTCGGCGCCTCTCTCCGAGATCGACATACAGGACGTTCTATGCACCCGAGTTAGTACGCACTTAGTTGCATACACACCTGAGTGCATAGATACTTTTTCCATGGCACTCGAACATGCGTTGCTCGTCTCCCTGTCCGAACAAGATGCGTCGGGATACGACCTCACACGCCGGTTCGACAAGTCGATCGGCTTCTTCCACAGTGCGACGCACCAGCAGATCTACCGAGTCCTCAAGCGAATGGACGAGGCAGGCTGGGTGGAGGTGGAGGCCATCGCGCAGGACGGCCGCCCGGACAAGAAGATGTACCGCGTCAGCGACGCGGGTCGCGCCGAACTGACCCGATGGATCGCCGAGCCGTCCGAGCCGAACCACCTGCGCAACGAGTTGGCTATCAAGATCAGGGCCGCAGCGCACGCCGATCTCCCCGCTCTACGCCGCGAAGTCGCTCGCCACCGCGACGGCCACGCCGCTCGCCTCGACGTCTACCGACTCATCGAAAAGCGCGACTTCCCCAATCCAGCAGCACTTTCCGGCTCTTCGCTGCACCAGTACCTGGTACTTCGCGGCGGTATTCGCGTCGAAGAAGGATTCACCGACTGGTGCCAAGAGGTTCTGGACGCATTGCCCGCCGGCGAGTACGCCACGGAAGGACATCTTCAGTCATGACGGATACACAGTTCCCCCGCCTACTCGAACCGCTCGACCTCGGATTCACGACGCTGAAGAACCGCGTCGTCATGGGATCGATCCACACCGGCCTCGAAGATCGCGCGAAGGACACCGATCGCTTGGCCGAGTACTTCGCCGAACGCGCACGTGGCGGTGTCGGTCTGATCATCACCGGCGGCTACGCGCCCAACCGCACCGGTTGGCTCCTGCCCTTCGGTGCCAAGCTGACCAACCGCATCGAAGCGCGCCGTCACCGCCGGATCACCAAGGCGGTTCACGACGCGGGCGGAAAGATCGCCATGCAGATCCTGCACGCGGGTCGCTACAGCTATCAGCCGTTCAGTGTGTCCGCGTCGTCGATCAAGGCGCCTATCAATCCGTTCCGTCCGCGCAAGCTGACCGGCCGCGGCGTGCGATGGCAGATCCGCAACTATGTTCGCTGCGCGCGTCTGGCCAAGTCCGCCGGTTACGACGGCGTCGAAATCATGGGCGGTGAGGGCTACTTCATCAACCAGTTCCTCTGCGAGCGCACGAACAAGCGGACCGACCAGTGGGGTGGCAGCTCCGAGAACCGTCGACGCATCGCAGTCGAGATCGTGCGACGCACACGCAAGGCCGTCGGCCCGAACTTCATCATCGTGTTCCGGCTGTCGATGGCAGACCTGGTCGAGGGCGGCCAGACCTGGGATGAAATCGTCTCACTGGCAAAGGAAGTCGAAGCCGCCGGCGCCACGATCATCAACACCGACATCGGGTGGCACGAGTCACGGGTGCCCACCATCGTCACCTCGGTCCCCCGAGCAGCCTTCGTGGACATCACGAGCAAGCTCGAGAAGCACGTCGACATTCCCGTTGCCGCCTCGAATCGGATCAACATGCCCGAGACTGCCGAAGAGATCCTCAACCGCGGTGACGCACAGTTGATTTCGATGGCAAGGCCGATGCTCGCCGATCCCGACTGGGTCAACAAGGCCGAGCGCGGAGCATCAGACGAGATCAACACGTGTATCGCCTGCAACCAAGCCTGCCTCGACCACGCCTTCGTGCACAAGCAGGTCTCCTGCCTGCTCAACCCGCGCGCGGGCCGCGAAACCACGCTGATCCTCTCCCCCACCCGGCGAACCAAGAACCTCGCCGTCGTCGGTGCCGGTCCTGCAGGACTTTCGGCAGCACTCAACCTTGCTCAGCGAGGTCATGCGGTCACATTGTTCGAGGCTTCGGACAAGATCGGTGGACAGTTCGGGATCGCACAGCTCATTCCGGGTAAGGAAGAGTTCGCCGAGACCATTCGCTACTACACCCGCATGCTGGACGTGGCCGGAGTGACGATCAAGCTCGACACCCGCGTCGCACCGGCAGACCTCATCGGCTCCTTCGACGAAGTCGTGGTTGCCACCGGCGTGACGCCGCGCGTTCCCAAGATCCCCGGCATCGACAACTCGAAGGTGCTGACCTACGCCGAGGTCGTCCGAGAGGGCAAGCCGGTCGGTAAGTCCGTGGCCGTCATCGGTGCCGGCGGCATCGGCGTCGACGTGAGCGAATTCCTCACCCACCCGACCTCCCCCACCCTTCACCTGAAGGATTGGAAGCAGGAATGGGGCGTCACCGAACCCGAGATGGCGCCGGGTGCTCTCACCACCCCGGTACCGGAGCTCTCCGAACGTGAGGTCTACCTCCTCCAGCGCAAGCCCGGGCGCATCGGCGCCGGACTCGCGAAGACCACGGGCTGGGTCCACCGAGCAGCACTCAAGAACAAGGGCGTGCACGAACTCTCGGGCGTCAACTACGAGCGCATCGACGACTCCGGCCTGCACATCACGTTCGGTGAGAAGCACGAGAAGCCCCGACTCCTCGAGGTCGACACCATCGTCATCTGCGCCGGGCAGGAATCGGTTCGTGACCTCGTGGACGAGCTGACCGTCGCGGGCGTGGTCACCCACATCATCGGCGGCGCCGACGTGGCCGGAGAACTCGACGCCAAGCGTGCCATCGAACAGGGCACACGACTGGCCGCGAAGATCTGACCGGCTACGCTGACTGATCGTGAGCCTGCCGACACCCACAACCACAGCCCGCGCCGTCGTGACCGGCGCCTCCTCCGGCATCGGAGAGGCACTGGCCGCTGATCTGGCATCACGCGGACACTCCCTGATTCTCGTCGCCCGTCGCGGCGAGGTCATGGAGGTCCTCGCCGAGAAGCTTCGCGCCGCGCACGGCGTCGAGGTGGAGGTCCGTGCATCGGACCTCTCCGACAGCGCGGCGCGTGCCGTTCTCGTCGAGGAGCTCGGTGGCCGCGACATCAGCATCCTGTGCAACAACGCCGGTATCGCCACCTTCGGGCCGATCGCCGAGCTGGACCCGGCATACGAGCGCGACCAGGTCGAGCTCAACGCCGTTGCAGTGCACGACCTCACGCTGGCCGTGCTTCCGGGCATGCTCGCACGCAAGTCCGGAGCCATCCTGATGGTCGGGTCCGCGGCCGGCAACATGCCGATCCCCAACAACGCGACGTACGCCGCCACGAAAGCATTCGTGAACACCTTCGCGGAATCGTTGCGCGGTGAGCTCAAGGGCACCGGAGTGAACGTCACCCTGCTCGCCCCAGGCCCTGTACGCACCGAAACTCCGGACCCGGCCGAAGCGTCGATCGTCGACAAGCTCGTTCCGGACTTCTTCTGGATCTCGAGCGAGTACACCGCCAAGGTCTCGCTCGACGGCCTGGCCGAGAACAAGATGCGCGTCGTACCGGGCATCTTGAGCAAGGCGATGTCAGTCGCGGGTGGTTACAGCCCGCGCTCCGTCGTTGCGCCCATCGTGGGCACGTTCTACAAGAAGCTCGGCGGCTGATTCACGCAAACTTCTCAGAGCCGGCCATAGCAGACCGTAAAGTCGGTTAATGGCGATGCGACGAACACTGGCAGTCGGGGCAATCCTTCTTGTGGCCGGAGGGTTGCCCTTACTGCTGCCTACCGCAGCGAATGCGTGCTCGTGCGCGTTATCGGCTACCGCGGAAGAAGCCGTCAGCGTGTCCAGCACTGTTTTCCTCGGAACCCCGACGGAGAAAACTTCGGACGGGTTCGAGGACACCTACCTGTTCGACGTCAGCCGGGTCTACAAAGGCGATCTGGCATCGGTGACGTCGGTGGGGACACTCGCGAACGGGAACGGTTGTGGCACAAGCTACGTGCTCGGTACCGAGCGGCTGATGTTCGTTTCGGCGCCGTACGACGTCGACGCCGAGCACGAGGGGTTCGGCTGCGAGCCTTACACCGGGACCGACTTCGACGTCCAAGCGGCGGTCGAGTCCGTGTACGGCGACGGTTACGCCCCGAGAGCCGGCGGAACTCCGTCCGTTGGTGTGTCCGCCGACAGATCGGCGGTCATCGGCGGAGTCGCCGCGGTGGCATTGCTCGCGATGCTCGGTTGGTTCGGATGGAAGCGGCGGCGAGCACAGTGAGTCGACAGGCACAGTAAGTCGAGGACGTCAGGGCCGCGTCAACCTCGTTCGGCGGCGCGTCAAGTAAGCGTCAAGAACCGCACCACGGGTGATCTTCGGGAGTAGATCTGAAGGTAGCCCGCAACACGGCGGGTCACCTTCAGGAGATCGACGTGACGCTACTCGAAATCTTCCCCTCCCTACGCGGCGCAATGACACCGCGTATGGATCCTGCGTTGTGGCCCATCAGTACTCGCCACGACCACAGCGGGCGTGTCTGCATCGGCGACGTCTCCCTCGAAGAGATCGCGGACCAGTACGGCACACCGACGTACGTCGTCGACGAGGCGGACGTGCGGCACCGCTGCCGCACGTATCGAGAGATCTTCCCCGACTCGGAGATCGTGTATGCCGGCAAGGCACTGATGATTCGAGCGATGGCTACCTGGGTCTCCGACGAGGGACTCGGGGTGGATGTCTGTTCGGCCGGTGAACTCGCCATCGCGCTTGCAGCCGGCGTGGACCCGAAACGAATCATTCTGCACGGCAATGCCAAATCGGTTTCCGAACTGAGGGCGGCGGTCAACGCTGGCGTCGGCCGGATCGTCCTCGACTCCCCCAGCGAAGCGGTACGGCTCGCGTCGGTGTGTACCCACCGGCAGAAGGTGTTGATCAGAGTCACACCCGGCATCGATATTCACGGGCACAAGGCAGTGTCGACCGGAGTACTCGACCAAAAGTTCGGACTACCGGCATTTTCCGAAGAACTGGAACGTACGGTATCCGTCGTCGCCAACGCGACGCACCTGCAACTCATCGGCCTGCATTGTCATCTCGGCTCCCAGATCACCGATCCCGAACTCTTCCGCCCCGCGATCGAGACGATGATCGCGCAGATGGACGACATACGACGCACGCATCGAATCATCCTCACCGAACTCGATCTCGGCGGTGGCCACGGGATCGCGTACGTACCGGGAGACACCCAACTGGATCTGACCCGCCTTGCCCACGTCATCGACGAAACTCTCGACGACGCGTGCACCCGAAACCGCTTCCCTCGACCAGAAATCGTTCTCGAACCCGGCCGAGCGATCGCTGCGCGGGCCGGAGTCACGCTCTATCGCGTACAGAACATCAAGACGATCAGCGGCGGGCGGACCTTCGTGTCCGTCGACGGTGGGATGAGCGACAACCCTCGGGTGTCGTTGTACGACAGCCACTACGACGTCGAACTGGTGAACCGACATTCGACTGCGCCGCTCCAGGAAGTCACGGTCGCCGGCCGTCATTGCGAATCGGGCGACGAAATCGCCGTCGGTGCAAGCCTTCCCGCCGACTTGCACGAAGGGGACCTGTTGGCAGTGCCGTGCACGGGTGCCTATCACCACAGCATGGCCTCCACCTACAACAGCGTAGGCCGGCCACCTGTCGTCGCTGTGCTCGGCGGGATTGCGCGGCCATTGATCAGGCGCGAATCGATCAACGACCTCCTGGCCCGCGAGGTCGGCATCTGACCTCGCGGGCGCCCAAGCGTCAGCGCTTACGGCGACTACCGGTGCCGAAGATGTTTCGCGAAATCTCCCGTCCCGCAGCCGACGCCGCGGATCGCAGGAAACTCTTGACGGCGGAGTTACCCAAGATCTGCTCGGCGATGTTGGGGCCCTCCGGTTCGGCCGGCGGCGGTGGCGGCAGATCCGGAAGCGACGGAAGATCGAGGGACTGATCCGCCGTCGGAGCACCGGCAACCTTCGCCGTCAACTTCTCGTATGCCGACTCGCGGTCGATGGTCTGGCCGTATTTCTGATTCAGCGGGCTCGACGACGCGGCCGCCTTGATCGCGTCGTTTCCGATGGTGTCCATCAGCGACCTGGGAGGCCGAATCTTGGTCCAGGCCACCGGCGTCGGCGCGCCCTTTTCCGACAGCACGGTCACGATCGCTTCACCGATACCGAGTGAAGTCAGTGCCTTTTCCAGGTCGTAGTGTTCGGTCTTCGGATACGTGCGAACGGTCTTGTTGAGTGCCTTCTGATCGTCGGGCGTAAAGGCACGCAAGGCGTGCTGAACCCGCGCGCCCAGCTGCGACAGAACCGAATTGGGAATGTCGGTCGGAAGCTGCGTGCAGAAGAAAACGCCGACGCCCTTGGAACGAATCAGCTTGACCGTCTGTTCCACCTGCTGAAGGAAGGCCTTCGACGCGTCCGCGAACAGAAGGTGCGCCTCGTCGAAGATGAACACGAGCTTCGGCTTGTCCAGATCTCCCTCCTCCGGCAGCGTCTGGAACAGGTCCGCGAGCACCCACATCAGGAAGGTGGAGAACATCGCCGGGCGTGCCGCCTGAGCGCCGAGTTCGAACAGCGTAATCACGCCGGCACCGCCGACGACACGCAACAGGTCCTCGGTCTCGAGTTCCGGTTCGCCGAAGAAGGTGTCACCGCCGTCGGCTTCGAGGTTGACCAAGGCGCGCAGAATCACTCCGGCGGTTGCCGAGGAAACTCCACCGATACCTTTCAGATCCGCCTTGCCCTCAGCGCTCGTCAGGTGGGCGATGACCGAACGCAGATCCTTGAGGTCCAGCAGAGCGAGGCCCTGAGTGTCGGCCCAGTGGAAGATCAGCCCTAGAGTCGATTCCTGTGTCTCGTTGAGGCCCAACACTTTACTGAGCAGGATCGGCCCGAAGCTGGTGATCGTCGCGCGCACCGGGATACCAATTCCGTCAGTACCCAACGACAAGAACTCCACGGGCATCCCCGCGGGAGTCCACGAATCGTCACCCGTCTCGACTGCGCGAGCCTTCATCTTCTCGCTCGGCTCCCCTGCCTTCGACAGACCCGAGAGATCGCCCTTGACGTCGGCCATCACCACTGGCACACCCGCGGCAGACAGCTGCTCGGCGATGCCCTGCAACGTCTTGGTCTTGCCGGTACCCGTCGCACCGGCGATCAGGCCGTGACGGTTGATCGTCGCCAACGGAATCCGCACCCGCGCGGTGGGATCTGCCACTCCGTCGATCACCACCGAGCCCAGCTCGAGTGCTCGACCTTCGGATGAGTAGCCCGCCGCGATTTCAGCTGCAGCACCGGACGGCGCCGGGGCGGCGGGGGTAGCACCTGCAGATGCTTCGGCTTCAGCGGCAGCCGCTTCCTTCTCCGCTTCCTCGGCTGCTGCGGCGGCTTCAGCTGCAATCCGAGCGGCTTCGGCAGCGGCGGCCTTTGCAGCTTTGGCCTTCTCCGCCGGCGTCAGCGGCGCGGCTCCGTCCTTCGGATCCACGGTCATCGAAAAGCCCTCCTCGTTGCAGTGCGGCGAAGATCTTGTCATCACCCGAGCGCCGTCCTGCACGCACCCGAGTTTCCACCGCAGACCTTATCCCGCGGCCGCGCGCACTACTGTGTTCCTGGTGCAGGACAAATTGGTATGGATCGATTGTGAAATGACCGGGCTGCGACTCGAGTCGGACAAACTCATCGAGATTGCGGCTCTGGTGACCGACAGCGACTTGAACATCTTGGGCGAAGGTGTGGACATCGTCATCCACGCCGACGACGACGCTCTGGCGGCAATGCCCGACGTCGTGAAGAAGATGCACGCGAAGTCGGGACTGACCGAAGAGGTCAGGAAGTCGACGGTCACCCTCGCCGAGGCGGAGAAAGAAGTGCTCGCGTACATCCGCAAGCACGTTCCCGTCGCCGGTACGGCGCCCCTGGCAGGCAACTCCATCGCCACCGACCGCGGATTCATCTCACGCGACATGACGGCACTGGACACCTACCTGCACTACCGGATGATCGACGTCAGCTCCATCAAGGAACTTTCGCGCCGCTGGTACCCGCGGATCTACTTCGGCCAGCCCGAGAAAGGTCTCGCCCACCGAGCGCTCGCCGACATCAAGGAATCCATCCGCGAACTCAAGTACTACCGCGGCACCGCATTCGTCGCGGCGCCCGGACCGTCCAGCGCGGAGATCGCAGCCGTCGTAGAGGGCTTGGGTCCCGCCTGACCTGCCGATTGGCTTCCTGACCGACTTTCGCGCTAGTATCTCTTTCGTCAAAGCAGCCGGGTCAAACCGGTGGCCGAGGCAATGGTGGGCGTAGTTCAGTTGGTAGAGCACCAGGTTGTGATCCTGGCTGTCGCGGGTTCGAGTCCCGTCGCTCACCCAAGCGGAACCCCCGAGAATGTCGAAAGACATTCTCGGGGGTTCGTTTG
>NZ_JAAOLG010000119.1:0-765 GCF_011602025.1 Rhodococcus sp. IC4_135 | reverse complement strand
AGCTGACGACATGCCAGTAATGGGCACCGTGAAATTCCAGCGGTTCTTCAGGGCAGCGGCCGGACTGCAGGTCGACCGGAACGATCTCAAGCGCTATACCGATTTCATCGACGACAAGATCTACGACGTGATCCTGATCGGGAAAGCCTCCGCGAAAGCAAACTTGCGCGACGTGATCGAACCGTGGGACCTGCCGATCACCAAGGGATTACAGGAGAGCATCCACCGGTTCGAAAAACTCGACGAGGAGATCGAACTTCAACCGCTGCTCGATCAGCTCACGGCCCGCCCGCCCTTGGACGTGGCCCTCTCAGAGGAGACAGAGCAACGACTGCCGCTGATCGCAGGAGGGTTGAGCGTAGCGCTGGCGCAAACCTTCGCCACGGTCGAACCGGACCGCAAGAACCCCGGCACAGCCCAATGGACAGTCGCCTTCGACATCTTCCACCTACTCCTGTGACTACCACCCGTCCCGGCGAACCAGTAGATCACCGGGACACCACACCGTGGTCGGGAATCACGAACCACGGCTATCGACACCACGCCAGACAGCGTGTCTGAGTTCGAATATGCCGTCCTGTTCCGGAAATGCCGGAGCGATTCAGCCGCGCTGAAATGCTCGTGGGTTCACCCCGGATGGTGTTGTCAAGTTGTCTGGAGTACAGCAGTTTTGGGGTGCGGCAAGGCATCGCACGGGGAGGTCGGTCAGGGAGCGACGGTTTGTTCGGTGACCTGATCCCATACCTGGAATCGGATGGCCAGTTC
>NZ_JAAOLG010000118.1:0-772 GCF_011602025.1 Rhodococcus sp. IC4_135 | reverse complement strand
CTGGCCCAACATGTCGCCAAGCTCCTCATCATCGACGAGCGTCCGTCGCAGGCGGCCTTCGTCGCCTACGAACATCTCCGGCACGAGGACCCGATCGTCGTCGAGTTCGAACGCTTCGTGCGCGCCCGCCTGGACGAACCGTTCAACGTCGCCTTCGTCGCGCAGTCGCTCGGCACCAGCCGGCGCACCCTCGAACGACGAGTCCGTGCGGCGCTCAACCTCACTCCGCTCGGCTTCGTCCAACGGCTTCGCATCGAACGAGCTCGGCACCTCTCAGCAACCACGGACCTCACCTCCGCCGAGATCGCGCTACGGGTCGGCTACGCGAACGCCGAGACTCTGCGCTCCCTCCTGCGTAGGGAGCGACGCCGTTCCTGACCTATCGCCATGCCTGTAGCCGGTGTCCTAGTGCTCGACTGGAACCACCTCTCAGCACGTCGCGTCGACGCTCCTGCGTCGCCCCTGGACGACCCACTCGACACGCCCGCAGCACAGGCCATGTGACGTGTCCCGGCTTCCCGGACGGTCGGGGTTGGGTGGCTGTGATGTCGCTGCGTTCTCGTCGAGGGGGTCAGCAGACTCGATCAGGGTCGATTGGGATGAGACGCGAAGGCGGTCAGGTCAGGGCGGCCGAAGCCGGCCGGCGGGGTAGCGTCGGTCACGTCGAGGTCTTTCGGATGGATGGCGTAGGAACCTCCATCGTCGGGAGACCTCGACGTCTACCTGCGGACCGACGCGCCCGGCCGACCTACACCCTCATCTGGGAAGAGCC
>NZ_JAAOLG010000117.1:0-804 GCF_011602025.1 Rhodococcus sp. IC4_135 | reverse complement strand
GACCGGATTCCGACGCCAACCGATCAGCCTCAGCCAACTGATAGAACGCCGACGGCGTCTGATTGAGCACCGTCACCCGCTCAGCAGCAAGCAACTCCAAGAACTGCTCCGGCGACCGCGACGTCACATAATCCACAACCACCAACGTGCCGCCGTACAACAGCGGACCCCACAACTCCCACACCGAGAAGTCGAACGCATAACTGTGGAACATCGTCCACACATCGGATTCGTCGAACCCGTACACACCCTCGGTATTCGCGAACAACTTCGCCACCGTCGTGTGCGGAACCTGCACACCCTTCGGGCGACCCGTCGAACCCGACGTGTAAATCACATACGCAACATTCGACGACCGCAACGGCGCAACACGATCCGCATCCGTCACCACCGAACCATCGAACTCCGACACATCCACCGCGTCGACATCAACCACCGGCAAACCAACAGGCAACACCAACTCACGCCCGGACCACGAAATCGCAGCCACCGGAGCAGCATCGGCCAACATGAACTCGACACGATCAGCCGGATACGACGGATCCACCGGCAAATACCCCGCACCGGACTTCACCACCGCCAACAACGCCACCACAAGATCCGCCGACCGCGGCAACGCCACCGCCACCAACGACTCCGGACCACAACCCTGAGCAATCAACCTGCGCGCCAAACGATTAGCCCGCACCGACAACTCACCATACGACAACGACTCGCCACCGAACCGCACCGCAACCCGATCACCAAACCGCGCAGCAGCATCATCGAACCACGCCGACAACGTCGAATCCACACCACGATCGA
>NZ_JAAOLG010000116.1:0-812 GCF_011602025.1 Rhodococcus sp. IC4_135 | reverse complement strand
CACGAGAGGGTCGTCGGTCAGGACGAGGCGGTGCAACTGGTCGCGGACGCGGTGATCCGGGCGAGGTCCGGTATCCGTGATCCGCGCCGGCCGATCGGTTCGTTCATTTTCCTGGGCCCGACGGGCGTGGGAAAGACCGAGCTTGCAAAGACGCTGGCCAGCGCCCTATTCGACAGTGAAGACAACATGGTGCGCCTCGATATGAGCGAGTACCAGGAACGGCACACGGTGAGTCGGCTCATCGGTGCACCTCCCGGGTACGTCGGGTACGACGAAGGTGGCCAGCTCACCGAGGCGGTGCGGCGTAAGCCGTACTCCGTGGTGCTCTTCGACGAGATCGAGAAGGCCCACGCCGACGTCTTCAATACCCTGCTGCAGGTGCTCGACGACGGCCGGATCACCGATTCTCAAGGCAGGCAAGTCGATTTCCGGAACACGGTGATCATCATGACCTCCAACATCGGATCCCAGCATCTCCTCGAGGGGGTCACAGCCGACGGCGAAATCAAGCCGGACGCCCGGGAGCGGGTGCTGGCGGAACTGCGCGGGCATTTCCGCCCCGAATTCCTCAACCGGGTCGACGACATCGTGTTGTTCTCCCCGCTCACGCTGCCCCAGATCGAGTACATAGTGGAACTGCAGCTCGCCGATCTTCGGAACAGGTTGTCGGAGCGCCAGATACACCTGGATATCACGCCGGAGGCACGCCGGCTGATCGCCGAACACGGTTTCGACCCTGTCTACGGTGCGCGGCCGCTGCGCCGGTACATCGCCCACGAGGTCGAGACCAAGATCGGTCGTGCGCTGTTGCG
>NZ_JAAOLG010000115.1:0-812 GCF_011602025.1 Rhodococcus sp. IC4_135 | reverse complement strand
GTATCTGTGTGTTGTTTCAGATACCGCACAGTGGACGCGTAGCTTCTTTGTGGTAAGTCCTCGGCCTATTAGTACCAGTCACCTGCATGCATTACTGCACTTCCAGTTCTGGCCTATCAACCCGGTGGTCTGCCGGGGGCCTTACCCCCTCGAGGGGGTGAGAAACCTCATCTTGGAACAGGCTTCCCGCTTAGATGCTTTCAGCGGTTATCCCTTCCGAACGTAGCTAACCAGCGGTGCTCCTGGCGGAACAACTGGCACACCAGAGGTTCGTCCGTCCCGGTCCTCTCGTACTAGGGACAGCCTTCCTCAAGTTTCTAACGCGCGCGGCGGATAGAGACCGAACTGTCTCACGACGTTCTAAACCCAGCTCGCGTGCCGCTTTAATGGGCGAACAGCCCAACCCTTGGGACCTACTCCAGCCCCAGGATGCGACGAGCCGACATCGAGGTGCCAAACCATCCCGTCGATATGGACTCTTGGGGAAGATCAGCCTGTTATCCCCGGGGTACCTTTTATCCGTTGAGCGACACCGCTTCCACTTGCCGGTGCCGGATCACTAGTCCCGACTTTCGTCCCTGCTCGACCTGTCAGTCTCACAGTCAAGCTCCCTTGTGCACTTGCACTCGACACCTGATTGCCAACCAGGCTGAGGGAACCTTTGGGCGCCTCCGTTACATTTTGGGAGGCAACCGCCCCAGTTAAACTACCCACCAGGCACTGTCCCTGAACCAGATCATGGTCCGAGGTTAGAGGTCCAATTCGATCAGAGTGGTATTTCAACAACGACTCCACGATAACTGGCGTCACCG
>NZ_JAAOLG010000114.1:0-815 GCF_011602025.1 Rhodococcus sp. IC4_135 | reverse complement strand
GGTGTTGTCAAGTTGTCTGGAGTACAGCAGTTTTGGGGTGCGGCAAGGCATCGCACGGGGAGGTCGGTCAGGGAGCGACGGTTTGTTCGGTGACCTGATCCCATACCTGGAATCGGATGGCCAGTTCGGTGCGGTGGTCGGTGGCAGCCATCCGGTGCCGGGGTGGGCGGAAGTGCGGCGAGATCCGGCTGAACACTGCGAGGAATCGTTGTGCTGAGCTGACAGTGCGGAAGCCCTTCATCGCTCGTTCACGTTGGCGGGTGGGTTGGTGGGAGTTCTCGCACCGATTGTTCAAGTATTTGTTTTGCCGGTGCTCAGTTGTCGACATCATCGTCCGGTGGGCAACACGATACGAAGCGAGCTTGTCGGTGATCAGCACCCGCGGCGGGCGAGCGTGCCGCTTCAGGAGTTTCTTGAAGAACCTGGTCGCCGCCTTGCCGTCCCGCTTCCCTTGGATCAGAATGTCGAGCACGTTTCCGTGCTGGTCCACCGCCCGCCACAAATACTTCTGCATGCCGCCGATCTTGATGAACACTTCGTCGAGATGCCACTTGTCACCTGGTCGGGGCACCTTTCGTCGAAGCCGGCGGGCGTACTCGGGCCCGAACCTCGCGCACCAGGTGCGGATCGTCTCGTACGTCACCTCGACCCCGCGCTCGGCCATCAGTAACTCGATGTCGCGGAACGAGAGGGTGAATCGGTGGTACAGCCACACACAGTGCGCGATGATCTCCCGCGGAAACCGGAACCCCTTGTACGTTGACGACACCCGTAGATCATCCCAGATCAGCGGATCTCAACAACTTGACAATGCC
>NZ_JAAOLG010000113.1:0-823 GCF_011602025.1 Rhodococcus sp. IC4_135 | reverse complement strand
CCTTGGGGACGCGGATGATGAGTGCGTCGCCTTGTCCGCCGCCGCCGCAGAGTGCGGCTGCGCCGATGCCGCCGCCGCGGCGTTGCAGTTCGAGGGCGAGGTGCAGGGCGATGCGGGCGCCGGACATGCCGAGGGGGTGTCCGACGGCGATGGCGCCGCCGTTGACGTTGACCTTGGCGGGGTCGAGGCCGAGTTCGCGGGTGGAGGCGATTCCGACGGCGGCGAATGCTTCGTTGATTTCGACGAGGTCGAGGTCGGTGGGGTCGATGCCTTCCTTGGCGCAGGCCTTGGCGATGGCGCGGGCGGGTTGGGACTGGAGGGTGGAGTCGGGTCCGGCGACGACGCCGTGGGCGCCGATTTCCGCGATCCAGGTCAGGCCGAGGTCTTCGGCTTTGGTTTTGCTCATCACGATCACGGCGGCGGCGCCGTCGGAGATCGGGGAGGCGGAGCCGGCGGTGATGGTGCCGTCCTTGCTGAACGCGGGACGCAACTTGCCGAGCGATTCGGTGGTGGTGTCGGCGCGGATGCCTTCGTCCTGCGCGAAGACGATCGGCTCGCCCTTGCGTTGGGGGATGGAGACGGGGACGACTTCGTTGTCGAAGTAGCCGTCTTTCCAGGCGCGGGCCGCGTTCTGGTGTGAGGCGGCGGCGAAGGCGTCCTGTTCTTCGCGGGTGATGTGGGCGGAGTCTTGTTGGTTGACTTGTTCGGTGAGCAGGCCCATGGCCTGGTCGGTGAAGATGTCGTGGAGGCCGTCGTAGGCCATGTGGTCGCGCAGGGTGACGTCGCCGTATTTGAAGCCTTCGCGGCTTTTTTCGAGCATGTG
>NZ_JAAOLG010000112.1:0-840 GCF_011602025.1 Rhodococcus sp. IC4_135 | reverse complement strand
ATTTCGGCCTCTGTAGAGGTCAGCGTCGAGTTTTGGAGGTCTGCCACCGCGGCGGCCTCGGCGTTCGCGGGCGGCGATGGTGTCGCTTTTCTCCGGGATGACAACGGCGATACCACGGCTGCGGAGCTGTCGGCGGATCGTGCCGGACGAGTACGCCTTGTCTGCGATCACCGCGTCGGGGCGGGTGCGGGGTCGACCCCGGCCGTGGCGTGGGACGTGGATGTCGGCCAGGACTTCGGCCAGCATCGCGCCGTCGTTTCGTTGCCCACCGGTGATCACGTTCGCCAGCGGCCGGCCGCGGCCGTCGACGGCACTGTGAATCTTGGTAGTCAGCCCGCCTCGTGAGCGACCGATGCCGTGACCTGCGGGTTCACAGTCCCGGAAGGGCCGGTTCTTGTGATTCGACCCTGCCCCCTGTGTCCTGCTCAGGACGCGTTGTGTTTGTGCCGTGCTGATGAGCGCGACAGATAGTGGCGTCGACCGAGACGTTCCAGTCGACCTTGCCGGCCGCATCGGCCTCAGCAAGGATGGCCTGCAAGATCCGGTCCCAGGTCCCGTCGCGGGCGTAGCGGGCGTGACGCTTCCACACGGTCTGCCACGCACCGAACTCCTCGCGGGGCAGGTCCCGCCACGGAATCCCTGCTCGGTAGCGGTAAACGATCCCCTCGACGATCTTGCGGTTGTCGCGAAACGGATGCCCCTGTCGCCCTTCGTTCGAGGGCAGCAGGGGCTCTATCCGCTCCCACTGCTCGTCGGTGAACTGGCGAAATCGTGACTTCGTCTGTCCCATACGGCCACGGTCTCGCGGGTTACCGCTTAACTATGGGAGACACGCCCTAG
>NZ_JAAOLG010000111.1:0-869 GCF_011602025.1 Rhodococcus sp. IC4_135 | reverse complement strand
GTTACCAGTTCTTGGCGCCGAGCCCTCACGTTCAGGATTTGCTCGATCACATCGAAAACGGTGGCGATCCGATCTTCTGGGGCTGATCCGTTATCGTCGGTGATGCGTTGACCTATTGAGACCAAGAACTGTTCCGGACAGCTTCGTCCGCAGTGCGGTCGAGCGTGGTTCTGATAGGCAGCAACGAGGGCTTGTCCACCGTCGACGAACTCGAAGGCCGTCACGTCGTGGAGACCGGCGCGCTGATCATGCAGAGGTCGCGGATCATCGCCGACAAGATGGACAAGAGTGCGTGCGCGATCGTCGGTGTCACGTACACGTTGTCCGACGGTCACATGCGAGTTCAGGGCACAGTCGGCGACATCGGGAGCATCTGATCCGCGAACGAAAGTAACGTGCATCGGTATCGTCAGGGTTGGGTTACAGCATTTCGGGCTTGAATTCAGGATGCCGTCGGATCCGTTTTTGGCCCTGGAGTGTGAAGCGAGTGCAAGAGCATACGGATCTCGGTGCGGTGGTAGCGGCGGTGACCGCCGATGGTCGAGGTAAACCCGATTTTTCCTTCGTCAGCCCAGCGAGCGACTGTTTTCGGAGTTACACGAAAAAGTTCGGACACTTGTTTTGGAGTGAGTAAGTCTTCGGAGCCGATATCAAAGACAGCGGGAGGAGGTGGCGGTCCATTGCCACCGCTGCTTTCGTGCTGAGCGGAGGCTGGAGTCGACCCGTTCAGGCCCATGATTGTCCTAATCGGTAGTTGGGATAGGAGCTGACCCCGTATAGGGACAGTTTGTGTTCTGGTGCTGCTGTCGGGGCGACGCCTGTTGTTGCCCGGACATTCGATGTCTCACGAAAGAACGGTGCGCCCCGGT
>NZ_JAAOLG010000110.1:0-897 GCF_011602025.1 Rhodococcus sp. IC4_135 | reverse complement strand
TCCCTCAGATCGGCCGGTTCCTGCGTAAATCCGGCGGTATCCGGCCGCTCCCACGTCGTCGGCGAGCATCTCATCTCACGGCCGGGGAGCGTGAAGAGATTTCCCGTGGGATCGCCGCCGGTGACAGTGCTCGGACGATCGCCGACAAACTCGGAAGATCCCCGTCCACGATCGCTCGGGAGATCGCCCGCAACGGCGGCCGCGAACACTATCGGGCGACCCCGGCGGATGCCGCAGCGTATGTCCGCGCGCGCCGCCCTCAAATCTCGACACTCTCTACCAGGCATTTTCTGCAGGAGATTGTCACAGGGAAGCTGAGTGAGCAGTGGTCACCGCAGCAGATCTCCGCCTGGCTCCGGCGCGAGTACCCGTCCGATCCGCAGATGTGGGTTTCGCACGAGACGATTTACCGTTGCCTGTATATACCGTCGCGGCAAGTATTCGACGACACAAAATTTCACGAACTGCGTACCGATCGGCGGATCCGCCGGCCTCGTGGGAAGAAACGCTCCCACGGGCGCGGGCAGATACGGAACAGGGTCCCCATCGATCACCGCAGCCCAGCAGCGGATGCTCGTAGCGAGCCCGGACATCTGGAAGGTGATCTCGTGTTCGGCACCCGCCCGTCGGCGGTCGCGACGCTGGTGGATCGGCAATCACGCGCCGTGCATGTGGTCGCACTGCCGGACGGGTACCGGGCCGAGACGGTTGCGGACGCCTTGATTGCCTATCTGGGCCGGTTGCCTGCGCATCTGCGTCGGTCGTTGACGTGGGATCGGGGACAGGAATGGCCGCGCACGAGCGCATCACCGCAGCACTCGACCTGCCCGTCTACTTTTGCGCCCCGCATCATCCGTGGCAACGAGGGACGAACGAAAATACGAACGGGCTCCTGCG
>NZ_JAAOLG010000010.1:0-247762 GCF_011602025.1 Rhodococcus sp. IC4_135 | reverse complement strand
TTAGCCCGCACCGACAACTCACCATACGACAACGACTCGCCACCGAACCGCACCGCAACCCGATCACCAAACCGCGCAGCAGCATCATCGAACCACGCCGACAACGTCGAATCCACACCACGATCGATCTGGCCAGCACTGAAGCGGGAGAGCAGGTTTCGTTCACCATCGACCAAGATGTCAACGTCACCCACCGCTACGGTGGGATCAGCAGTCACCGCACGGAAGGTCCGTACCAGCCGATCACCAAATTCCACAACGGTCGACTCGTCGAACAGATCCGTCGCATACGTCAAGGAGGCGGACATTCCGGCGGGTGCGCCGGCCTCGTCGGTCCGTTCGGTCAGGGTCAACTGGAGGTCGAATTTCGCCAGTGCAAGATCAGCACTTTCGATCGACACTTCGAGGTCGCCCAGTTCGAGCGTTGTCTGTTCGTGGTTCTGGAACGTCAATGCCACCTGGAACAGCGGATGACGAGCCTGCGAACGAACCGGATCGAGAACCTCCACCACACGCTCGAACGGAACATCCGCATGCGCGAACGCCTGCAGATCCACTTCACGCGCCGAAGCCAACAGATCCGTGAACGACATCGACGGATCAACCTCGGTACGCAACACCAAAGTGTTGACGAACATACCGATCAGATCGTCGAGCTGCGCCTCACCGCGACCCGCGATCGGTGTACCGATCGCGATGTCGGTCGTTGCGGACAAACGAGAAAGTACGACGGCGAGCGCTGCGTGAACAACCATGAACGGTGTCGAGTTACTGCTGTGCGCAATCGAATTGACAGCTTCGTGCAGGGTGGCGTCGATATCGAACTCGACCTCGGCTCCGCGCCCTGAAGCGACCTCGGGACGCGGACGGTCGGCAGGCAGATCCAACTGCTCCGGAAGATCAGCCAACGCATCCGACCAGAACGCAATCTGCTTCGCGATCACGGACCGCGGATCGTCCTCGGACCCGAGAACCTCACGCTGCCACAACGAGTAATCGGCGTACTGCACCGGCAACGGCGTCCAAGCCGGCACCGACGCTCGTGTACGTGCTTCGTAGGCAACCATCACGTCACGGGTCAACGGACCCATCGAGAAACCGTCGGTCGAGATGTGATGCACGACGAACACCAGAACGTATTCGCTGTCGCCGACTTTGAAGAGCTTGGCGCGCAACGGGACTTCGGACGTCACGTCGAAGCCGACTGTCGCCAGCTCGGCGACGCCCGCAGCCAGGCGATCTTCCGTGATCGACACGGGGCTGAGATCGACGACAACGTCTTGGACGTCGAGGACGTCCTGATACCCGACGCCGTCGACGTCCGGATACAGCGTCCGCAGTGATTCGTGTCGGCCCACGACATCGAGCACGGCAGCGTTGAGAGCTGCCACGTCGAGGGCGCCCGAAATCCTGATCGCCGCCGGAACGTTGTTCACTGCCGACGCGGGTTCGAACCTGTTCAGGAACCACATGCGCTGCTGCGCCAACGAAAGTGGGATCCGAGCGGGCCGGGACTGCGGGACCAGTGGGGCCGTGGCACCCGAACCGGCGTGCAGCTCGAGCCGGAGGGCGAGTGACTGCACGGTCGACGCTTCGAAGAGCGCACGAACCGGAACGCTTGTGTCAAGCGCCTCCCCCAGCCGTGCGGCGACACGGGTCGCGATCAGCGAGTTGCCTCCGAGCTCGAAGAAGTCGTCGTCGCGGCCAACCTGTGCGACTCCGAGAACTTCGGAGAACACCTGCGCGACAGTCTCTTCGACGGTCGTGATCGGCGCCTGATACACCTTCGACTCGAACACGGGCGATGGCAGAGCTTTGATGTCCGTCTTGCCCGCGGTGGTCAACGGAATCGAATCGAGTACCAGTACCGAGTCGGGGACCATGTAGCCGGTCAGGAACGTCGACACCGACTCGATGACCTGTGCGGGATCCACCTCGGCGCCGGCCTGTGGCACCACGTATGCAACGAGACGATCTCCGAAGTGATCGTCGGAGCGAACAAGAGCAACAGCTTGCGCAACGCCCGCGCAACGGGTCAGCGCGGCCTCGATCTCGCCGAGTTCGATACGGAACCCACGGATCTTGACCTGGAAGTCGCTGCGGCCCACGTACTCCACTGCGCCACCGTCGATCCACCGGACCACGTCACCCGTGCGGTACAACCGCTCACCCGGCGCCCCGAACGGGTCTGCGACAAAACGACCCGCCGTCAATGCCGGCTGTCCCAGGTATCCACGAGCGACCTGAACACCCGACACGTACAACTCACCTGCGACACCAACCGGCACAGGCTGCAAGCGGCCGTCCAAGATCCGCGCGGCCATACCCCGAATCGGGCCGCCGATGTTCATGCGATCAAACGCGGTCAGCGTATCGCTGATGTTCGAGGCGACCGTCGACTCCGTCGGACCGTACGCATTGAAGAATCCACGCACACCGCCATCCGGAAGCGGCACCGCCCACTTGGCAACGAGAGACCGCGAACTGGCTTCGCCACCGACGACAACCACCCGCAACGCGTCAAGCCCGCTCGGATCCACTGATGCCAGCGCAGCGGGCGTCACGAACGCATGCGTCACGCCCTCCGAACGCAAGATCTCGGCCAGTTCCGCACCGCCGTACACCGTCGTCGGCGCAATCACCATCGTCGACGCGGAGCCGAATGCCATCAGCAACTCGAGGACAGACGCATCGAAACTCGGCGAGGCAAAATGCAGCGTCCGAGCATCCGCGGTCAGCGCATAGCGCTCGACCTGCTCGGCACAGAAATTCGCCACACCGGCGTTGGTGACCACAACGCCCTTGGGCAGACCTGTGGTGCCGGACGTGTAGATGACGTACGCAGGCTGCCGCTCGTCGATCGCACTACGTCGATCCGAATCACTCACCGGCGCGCAGGATTCTGCCGCGCACGCCGCCACTGTCTTCTCGTCGTCGAGAACAACCCACGTCAACGCCGACGGCAATCCTGCCTCGACGTCACTGAGCGCAAGACCCAGCACCGCACCGGAATCGGAGATCATATGGGCGATACGGTCAACCGGATACGTCGGGTCGACTGGTACGAACGCAGCACCCGTTTTCGCCACCGCCCACAGAGCGAGAACCGAATCGGCCGAACGCGGAATCGCGATCGCGACCCGATCCTCCGGCCCGACGCCCTTCGCAATCAGAACACGAGCGAGTTGCGACGACCGCTCGTCGAGTTCGAGGTAGCTGATCGACTGACCGTCGAAGCGAATCGCATCCGCCGACGGATCCAAAGCGGCCGCCGCTGTGAGAATCTCGACCAGGGTTCCCGAGACCGACTGACCTCCATGAACATCGGCCAGCACACCCCGCTCGGCCGCATCGAGAATATCGATGTCACCGACGACAATCGAAGGAACCGACACGACAGTCTCGAGGATACGAACCAGACGCCGAGCAAACCCTTCGACCGTCGAAACGTCGAACAGATCTGCAGCAAACGTGAATTCGGCCGAGAGCCCTTGCTGGATCCCGTCTTCGCCGATCGACTCGGTTACTGCGAGTTCGAGGTCGAACTTGGCAGTGGTCGTGTCGATTTCGGCGGCCTTGATCGCCAGTCCCGGCAGTTCCAATGCCGTTTGCGCGAGATTCTGCAAGGACAGCACGACCTGGAACAGCGGATGTCTGGCCTGCGACCGGGCGGGAGCCAAGACGTCCACCAACCGCTCGAAGGGCACGTCCGAGTGAGCGAACGCTCCGAGCGCAGAATCACTCGCCGCAGCCAGCAGATCCGTGAATGCCTGGGCCGGGTCGACCTCGGTCCGCAGAACAAGCGTGTTGACGAACATGCCGACGAGATCGTCGAGCGCCTCGTCGCCACGACCGGCAACGGGAGTGCCCACGGCGATGTCCGAGGTTCCGCTCAGTCGGGCCATCAGAACGGCAAGCGCCGAGTGCAACGCCATGAAGAGCGTCGCGTTGTTCTCCCGTGCCAGCGCGTCCAATCGACGGTGCACATCCCCGGAGATCTCGAACGCGAATCGCTCGCCGCGCATCGACGCCACATCAGGCCGAGACCGGTCCGACGGAAGCTCGATCACATCCGGTAGGTCTGCCAGAGTCTCGGTCCAGTACGAGATCTGCTGCGAGATCAGTGATTCCGAGTCGTCTTCCGACCCCAGAACCTCACGCTGCCACAACGAATAGTCGGCGTACTGCACAGTCAACGGCTGCCACGCCGGCGCGGTCCCATCCTTGCGTGCCGAGTAGGCAATCATGACATCGCGAGCCAGGGGCGCCATCGACCAACCGTCAGCGGCGATGTGATGAACCACGATCGCGAGGGTGTGCTCGGTGTCGCTGACCGTCAACAGGCGGACACGGATCGGCACGTCGACAGTGACGTCGATCGCTGAGGATCCGATTGCAGCGACTCGACTTTCGAGCTCGTCCGGATCCGAAACCGACTCCACGGTCAGTCCACCGAACGCCTCCGAAAGCGACAGAATCGACTGCTTCGGTCCGGAAGCCCCGTCCGGATATACCGTTCGGAGCACTTCATGCCGGGCCAGTACGTCCTCGAGCGCAGTTTCCATCGCGGCAGTATCGAGATGACCGGTCAGGTGCAGAGCAAAAGTGATGTTGTAAGCAGCTGAGTCGGTGTCGAAGCGGTTCAGGAACCACATGCGCTGCTGCGCCAGCGACAACGGAATTTCCGCGGGACGCACCTGTGCGACGAGCGCCTTCTGCCCGCCGCTACCTACGTGCGACTCGATGTGTGCGGCGAGCGCCTCGACGGTGGAAACGTCGAATAGCGTTCGCACCGGCACCGTAGTGTCGAGCGCCCGCCCCAATCGGGAGGTGACCTGAGTAGCCACCAGGGAGTTGCCACCGAGTTCAAAGAAGTCGTCGTCGAGGCCGACTCGTTCCACTCCGAGAACATCCGCAATCACCTGCGCGACAATCTCTTCCACCGGCGTGGTGGGTGCACGAAACTCGCGGACCTCGAACGTGGGAACTGGCAATGCGCGACGATCCAACTTGCCGTTCGACGTCAGGGGGATTTCCTCCACGATCATGAACCTGGAAGGAATCATGTACTCGGGAAGCTTCTCCGCGACGGCAGTCGTGAGCATCTCAGCTTCGAGGGACGTGTCACCGTCCGCGACGACGTACGCGACAAGTTGATCGCCGATCCGTTCGTCGTTGTGCATCAAGACGACGGCTTGCACGACTGACTCGAGCGACACGAGCGCGGCTTCGATCTCGCCCAATTCGATCCGCAGCCCACGCAGTTTCACCTGGAAGTCGCTGCGGCCGACATACTCCAACTGTCCCAGATCGTTCCACCGGACAAGATCGCCTGTCCGGTACATCCTGGAACCACCGTCGCCGAACGGATTTGCGACGAACCGTTCAGCCGTCACGTCGAACCGAGCACCGTAACCTCGCCCGACACCAACGCCCGCAACGTACAGCTCGCCGATCAGGCCGGCTGGGACCGGATGCAGACGAGAATCGAGCACAAACAAGTCGATGTTCGGAATCGGCGTACCGATAGGCACACCGGCGCTGTGCTCCGATGTCGCGGACAGTGCCGAAACAACATCCGAAGCCTCAGTGGGACCATAGCTGTTGACGATTCGCACTCCAGCCCGCATCAGGTGCGAGAGCCTGGGGAGTTGGATCGGCTCACCGCCGAGGAAGACTACATCCAGTTGTGTGAGCACTCCCTCCGCATCTGCATCGGAAAGAGCGACGAAGGCGCTCGGCGACATGTTCGCAACACGGATGCCAGCTGATTCGACGATCCCGAGAATGGCATGCGGATCGAAACCATCTCCGCTCAAATGAAGCGGCACTCCACTACCGAGCGCTGCCCATATGTTCTTCTGCGTGAGGTCGAAACTCGGTGAGGACGCAACGAGGATCGGTCCGGCTTCGGGCAGTTCCGAGCGGTACCACGCGACAGTGTTCTCGATGCCTCGCATCGGCACCATCGTCGGCTTCGGACGCCCGGTCGAGCCGGACGTCGAAATCACATATCCGAGATGATCTTTCGCACCGACAGAAAGCCAGGGGTCGTCCTGGCGCTGAACGGCGGGCGCCGGTGGAAGATCAGACTTCACAACGAGTACCGGGATGTCGAGTTCGATGACGTCGACGGTCACGACACACACCGCATCGGTATCTTCCAGAATCGACTGGATGCGCTCCTGCGGGAAGCTCGGGTCGATGGGTGCGTACGCGGCTCCTACCTTCCATGCAGCGAGCATCGCCACTACCCATTGCCACGACCTGGGAACGGTCAACGCCACAACGTCGCCCGCACATACACCGGTCGCGGCCAGTTCCAGTGCGAGGAGACTGGACCGTGTGTCCAATTCCTCGTAGGTCAGTGTTCGATCGTCCTCCGCCACCGCGACGGCGTTCGGCTGAGCGTCTGCAGCCCGGTAGAAGGCCGACAGGATCGACAACTCCGCAGCACTACTGCGCGTTCCCGCCGACCAGTCGAGCACTCTTGCCGACTCGTCATTCCCGAACACGGCGATATCGCCGACCTTGGTGTTTTGATCGTCGACGACGGCATTCAGGACGCGGATGAAACGCTCGGCGAACTTCACCATTGTCGAAGCATCGAAGAGATCGGTCGCGTAGGTAAGCGTCGCGTCCAGGCCTTCGAAGTCCGTTGCGCCCTCTTGCCCCTCGGACACCATCAGTTCGATGTCGAACTTCGCGATCGGCACCTCGAGTTCCGCCGCCACGGCCTTCACTCCAGAGAACTCGAGCTCGCGCCGTCCACTGATCTCCGCGGTCAACGCAACCTGGAACAGAGGGTGACGAGCCCGTGAGCGCGGCGGATTGAGAGCCTCGACCAGGCGCTCGAATGGGACATCCGCATGTGCGTACCCAGACAAGCCCGAATCACGAACTCGCTGAATCAAATTGGCGAATGACTCATCAGGATCGACCTCGGTGCGAAGCACCAGGGTGTTCACGAACATGCCGATCACGTCGTTGAGTGCTTGATCGCCTCGCCCGCCGATCGGGGCACCGATCGCGATGTCGGAGGTACCACTGATCCGGCTCAACAGCGTTGCATAGGCCGCCTGCAACACCATGAACAGCGAGACGCTCCTCGAACGCGCCAACTCGTTTAGCTTGCGCGTCGTGCGTTCGCTGATCTGAAAATGGTGCTTGGCACCGTGATTGGACGCGACGGCAGGACGAGGTCGGTCTGTGGGCAGATCCAACTGATCCGGCAGATCAACGAGCGCCCGGCGCCAGTAGTTGATCTGGCGAGACGATTCCGATCGGGGGTCTTCGTCGGATCCCAGTGCTTCGCGTTGCCACAGCGCGTAATCGGCGTACTGAATCGGCAGCGGCGTCCACGCCGGCGCCGACTTCTCACTTCGCGCCGAGTATGCGACGAGAAGGTCACGTGCGAGCGGACGGAACGACAGTCCGTCTGCAGCGATGTGATGGAGAACCATCACCAGCACGTAGTCCGTCGGAGACACCTCGAAGAGGGCAACCCGTACCGGAATTTCGAGCGTCACGTCGAAGCCGCGAGACGCCACGTCGAACAGGGCGGCGTCGAGATGCGAATTCCGAATCTTGACCGGGTTCAACTCCACTGCAGCCCGGTCGACCGGCAGAACCAGCTGTTGCGCGGTTCCGTCGACATCGGGGTAGATCGTGCGCAGAGACTCGTGCCGCTCGAGAAGGTCCATCACCGCGGCATGCAGGGCGGACGGGTCCACCGAACCGGTGAGCCGGACCGTGAAGGGAAGGTTGTACGCGGGTGTCGACGGGTCGAGACGGTTGATGAACCACATGCGCTGCTGCGCAAGCGAGAGCGGGACGACCTCGGGACGAGGCTTGGCGATCAGCGGGGTGAGCTGCCTGGCGTTGCCCGCCACCGACTCGGCGCGGGCCGCCAAGGTAGCGACCGTGGTGGATTCGAAAAGCTCCCGAACGCCGAGTTGCACTCCCAATGCCGAACCCACTCGGGTCACCAATTGTGTTGCAACCAGAGAGTTTCCACCGAGCTCGAAGAAGTCGTCATCGATACCGACGCGCTCGACACCGAGCACGTCGGCAAACACGTCAGCCACGATGCGTTCGATTTCGGTGCGGGGCTCGCGGTACTGCTTCGCACTCGCGAACACCGGCTCGGGCAACCCGGCACGATCCAATTTGCCACTCGTGTTGAGCGGCAACGCATCGAGCACCATCAACGCGGCCGGAACCATGTACGACGGGAGGCTTCGACCGGCGAACTCGCTGAGGACAGCAGCATCGATGTTTCGGCCAGGCCCCGGCACGACGTAGCCGACCAATTGATCACCGGTCGGGGTGACGGTCACCAAGACGACAGCCTGGGAAACATCGGGGTGTGCCAGAAGAACGGTCTCGATTTCGCCGAGCTCGATGCGCTGCCCACGGAACTTCACCTGGAAGTCGGTACGCCCGATGTAGTCGAGATTTCCGTCCTCACGGCGTCGGACAAGGTCGCCGGTCCGGTACATACGCTCACCGGCCGTGCCGTACGGATTGGCGACGAACCGATCCGAGCTCAGATCAGGTCGACCCACGTACCCACGCGCGAGTTGGACGCCGGCGAGGTAGAGCTCACCCGGCTGCCCGATGGGCGTCGGTCGAAGTTGCCCGTCCAGTACGTGTGCCTGAGTGTTCCACTGCGGCATACCGATCGGCACGGAAGTAGTGTCCGAGGACACTGCCTCGTAGTACGTGACCGACACCGCGGCTTCAGTCGGACCATACAGGTTGTGCAGTCCGGCTCCACAGAGTTCACGGAAGGCGGAAGATGTCTCCGGTGGGAGCGCCTCGCCGATGACGAACACGTGGCGCAACGAATCACAAGATCCGGCAGGTGCGTTCGCAGTGAACAGCGTGAGCATGGATGGCACGAAGTCGGTGATCGTGACGCCGAGTTCCGCGATCTTGTTTGCCACGTAGATCGGGTCTCGATGACCGTCCGGAGTCGCAACTACCAGTGTGGCGCCGACCTGCAACGGCATGAAGAATCCCCACAGCGACACGTCGAATGTCGTGGCGGTCTTCTGCAGGTAGATGTCCGACGCCGAAAGCCCGTACTCGGTGTTCATCCACTGAAGCTGATTGTTGATCGCTGCATGAGTGACCGCGACACCCTTGGGTCGCCCGGTCGACCCCGAGGTGTAGATCACGTACGCAGTGTTCGAGAAATGCAAGGGAGACAGGCGATCTGCGTTGGCGATCGACCTACTGTCGAGCTGTTCGTAGTCGAGGGTGTCGATCTCGATCACCCGTGTCCCCTCGGGCAGATCCACATCGTCCCGCGCAGTAGTCACAACACACGTGGGCTGCGCCGACTCGAGAATATATGCGGTGCGGTCGGCTGGATGGTCGGGATCTACCGGCACCCAGGCTCCGCCGGCCTTGGCGATCGCGTACAGACCGACCATCAGGTCCAGAGACCTGCGGATCGACAGTCCCACAAGCGATTCGGGCCCAACACCCATGCCGATGAGCTGACGGGCCAAACCGTTTGCGCGGGCGTCGAATTCGGCGTACGTGAGGCTGGCGCCTTCGAAAACGACAGCGGTGGCATCGGGCGTACACTCGACTTGACGCTCGAATGCTTCGGTGATGGTTTGCGAGGCAACGTGGAAGCCGGTGCGGTTCCACAATGCAACCTTGTTCCGCTCCTCGTCGGTTGCGACAGGGAGATCCCAGACCTTGCGGCTCGTTTCGGCCGAGACGAACTTCTCGAGGAACTCCACGAACCGCGAGTGGTTTCGCTGGGCGTCAGCGGGCCCGTACAGATTGGGATTCGACTCGAAGTCGATGTGCGTACGGGTGTCGCCGACGCTCTGGTACAGGTTGACACCGAGGTCTTCGATCAACCCCGTGGACAGGATGTGAAGCTCGCCGACGAGGGGCCCGAACGCCAACTCGGTGGAAAACATCATGATGTTGATCCACGGGCCGAAGAATCCGCCCCGACCCGGCCCGTCACCGCCGCGAACCATGTCCTCGTGTCGGTACCGCTGGTGGCGCAGTGCGCCGGACATTTCGTTCCTGACGTCGTCCAGAAGATCCTGGACGGTGGTGTCCGCAGTGACGGTCAGTCGCAGCGGGACGACGTTGGAGACCATGCCACCGGACCGGCGCAGCACGGCTGTCGTTCGACCGGAAACGGGCAAACTCAGCGACACGTCCTCTCGTCCGGTCATCTGAGCGAGGTACGCCGCAAACGCCGCGACGACAGTGCCGGCAACAGTGGTCTTCTCTACGCGCTCGAGGAACCGCCCGAGCAGCGCCTCGACGTGGTTGGACAGCGCTGCACTGTCGATCCGACTGACCGGAGCAGGCGCGGCACTTCGACCCGCGAGGCTCGAGATCTCGTCGAGATTCTCGATCTTGTCGGCCCAGTACTTGCGGTCGGTTTCGAAACGACTCGACTGGCGGTACTTGTTGTCTACCTCGTAGACGTTCCGGAGATCGGACGCCTCACTGGGCTCCGGATCCCGGCCCTCCACGCGTGCCGAGTACAACTCCGCCACGCGCGTGACGAACGTCGAGGCACCGAAACCGTCGAGAATTGTGTGGTGGACCCGCGTGTACCAGTAGTAGCGATTCTCGCCGAGTCGCAGAATGGTGGCAGAGATCAGTCGGTCCGTAAGCATGTCGATCGGCCGACTGCGATCTGCACGCATCCACTGCATCGCCGCATCGTGCGAATCGTCCTCACTCCGAAGGTCCACATAGCCAACCGAATCATCGAGCGTGGCGTCGATGATCTGGTACGGCTGGGCGTCGATCTCGAAGATCCGAACGAAGGCCGACCCGATTTCGCGGCCGGCGTCGGCACACGCCTGACGAAGCACGTCGAGCGCCAGCACTCCACGGAGTTCTACGTACTGGGCGATGTTCACCGGAACAGAGGGGTCGAGGTGCTGAGCGAACCACATGCCGAGCTGCGCCGCAGAGAGTGGGAATGCGCCTGATCGCTGAACGTCCTCCGGCGAGCTGCCGACCTCCGGCTTGCCGCTCCCCAGTTCTCCGTTATTCAGCGAATTCACGCCCACAGCCTCTCTTCCACACCATTGCGCACCCGCCTGAATCGAAGTCCAATTCACAGCAAGTACCGATCCCGTTCGCCCGCAGCGAGCCAGAACCTCCCATTATCTCTGATGCGTCAAAGCCACAGCAAAGCAACACCACGCATATCGGGCGGCCCGGTCCGGATTGTTACAATGTCCACGATCACAGACGCAGCGCGGACTCCGCGGTTTGCTACCCCCAATGCATTAGATGTAAACCAACCAGCCCCCACGCAACTGAACCGCGGCCGGCCGAACTGGCGAGGCCGACACCCCAGAGTCCGATACGGGCGATCTCGCTCCGATCCCCGAAAACTCTACAGGCACGCCACTTGCCACCCGTCCGGGCGGTATCTCGTAACAATCGCACCGTCGAAGCGACAAAGCGGCCCTGCGGGGCAATTGCGACAGCGATTCAAGTCTACGACTGTGTCCTACACACGACTCGGAAAGCTGCCCTAGCGACATGCGTTAATAGTGACGCGTGTAGTAAGTACATATATGCGCCCGTCGATGGCGGCGTCGCGTAAACCTCTGCGTGACTGCAGGCTAAGAGTCCGCCGCGGCAAGCCCCCGATTAGGGTCCTCCAAATGAGATCTCAACGGATCTCCGCTATCGTAGGTTGGACACTCATTAACTGGACGACAAGTACTGGAAGGTGAATCAATATCCCGAAATATTTTCGCATTAACCCAACAGATGCGTACTACGTCTACAGTCGACATCCTGACATCTACAGCCTGCAGGTCTTCGATTGCGATGACAGCGGGAATGCGCCATCAGCGAGGCAAATTCGCGAGCATCTCGCACAGCGAATGAACAGAATTCCCATTCTTGGAGAACACCTCGAAGACGACCCCGTAAAATTGGACTACCCCTACAGAGTCGCCGACTCCAGTGGAATCGATTCACATATTAACGAAGTCTTCGTCCACGGGAAAACGTGGAGTGAGTGCATGCGCGATTTTTCCAAACTAATGGAGACTCGGCTGGATCCGTATAAGAGCTTGTGGCAGGTTCACGTGCTGCGCGAAATCATGGATGTACCAGGATCTCGCGGGCCTGCAACCGCGCTGGTTTTCCAGTTTTCGCACTGTGCCACTGACGGACTTGGATCAGTCGACCTGGTTCGTGCACTGCTGGCATCGACTCAAACTGTTTGTGAACCCGCACCCGATGACTTGGCTTCCCGCCCGCGCCTCCGCCACTCGATGTTTGGAGCTGTCCGGGGCTCTTACAACTCATTACGACTTGCTTCGCAGACAGCAGGCAACTACGTCCGCTCAAGGACAACGAAGACCGCCGACACAATAGAGCTGCCAACCCCTGGATTTCTCGCGGGCCCATCGCTCGGCAGACCAATGTCGCGAACATTTCCACTGGCCCTCGCCGATCTTCGAGTACCTGGTTTCACAATCACGGAAACTCTCGCAACCGCGGTCTCCCTTGCGATCGAGCGCTATGCAAAGGCCTTTGAACTACCCATCGCGACATACCGATGCAATGTTCCGGTCGCTCTTCCGCCACGTTCCACCAGCCGTGATCTCAATCGGATCTCGCCATGTGCGATCGATCTCCACGTGCTTACTGAGGATTTGACGCTTCGAGCGAGCTCGATCAGTCAAGAGTTGAGGGACGGAAGGCAGGCCGCAACTAGCGCCGCTGCGGAGAAATTCAGATCATTTGTGAACCAAGTGCCTGCGCCAGCTCTTCGCATCTTCACCCGGATTGAAGCGCGAAAGCTCGAGGTCCCCTGTGAGCGAGTCAGTGTGCACACGAAGCTGGCCAGCTATCGCGCGGGTCCAGCAGATACAACTCTTGCCGGCGCACCGGTACTGTTTGCCAGTTCGTTGCCGTCGATAGGTTTCAATATTCGACTTGCTCACAACGCAATTGGGCTGGGGGACACAGTATGCATATCTATAACCGCAGCACCGGAGGCGATTGCCGATATCGAATTCTACGAGAAGACCGTAAGATCATCGATCGTTGACGTAGTCACAGCGCTGCGCCTGGGTGTGTCATCTGACAGCAGCCAAGATGAGTTTGGCCGTACAAACCCGCTATGAACGACCACATACTTCGACTGAATCCCGCTCCCTTACCTCTGGTCGGCTAGTAAGGACAGGGCCGCACCGGTGACGCTCTTCAGGTGCTCGCTGCTGACCCCTGGAGCTAGCTCCACAAGCTGCAGCCCGTCCGCGGTGACGTCCAGCACCGCGAGGTCGGTGATGATCCGGTGGACGACTCCCTGCCCGGTAAGCGGCAGGGTGCACGCCTCGACGATCTTGGGGTTGCCCTCGCGATCGGTGTGCTCCATCACGACGATGACGCGGCGGGCCCCATGGACCAGGTCCATCGCCCCGCCCATGCCCTTGACCATCTTGCCGGGGACCATCCAGTTGGCGAGGTCACCGGTCTTCGACACCTGCATCCCGCCGAGCACCGCGGTGTCGATGTGGCCGCCGCGGATCATCCCGAAGGAGAGGGCCGAGTCGAAGAACGCGGCACCGGGATTGACGGTGACGGTTTCTTTACCGGCATTGATGAGGTCGGCATCGACCTGATCATCGGCCGGATACGGTCCGGTACCGAGGATCCCGTTCTCGCTGTGAAGGACCACCTTGACACCCTCGGGCAAGTAACTGGGGATCAGCGTCGGCAGGCCGATACCGAGGTTGACGTACTCACCCGGCCGCATCTCGGCAGCAGCGCGAGCGGCCATCTCGTGGCGGGTCCAACCGATACGAGTTTCCTCTGCACTGGTCACTTGGTACCTCCTGAGACGGTCCGCTTCTCGATCCGCTTCTCCTGCGGGCCTGTATGCACGACGCGTGCGACGAACACCCCAGGTAGGTGCACGTGCGCGGGGTCGATGTCGCCCGGCTCGACGAGGTTCTCCACCTGCGCGATGGTGATCCGGCCGGCCATGGCAGCAAGCGGGTTGAAGTTCATCGCCGTCTTGTTGAAGACGAGATTTCCTTCGGTGTCGCCGTAGTCCGCGTGCACGAGCGCGAAGTCAGCGGTGATCGCCTCTTCCAATACATACGTGCGGCCACCGAACACTGCCGTCGCCTTCGGTGGCGACGCCACGGCGATCGAACCGTCCAGGTTGTATCGCCACGGCAAGCCGCCCTCGGCGATCGGTGTGCCGACGCCGGCCGGAGTGTAGAACGCCGGAATGCCGGTACCGCCTGCTCGCAGCCGCTCGGCCAGCGTCCCCTGCGGCGTCAACTCCACTTCGAGCTCACCGGCGAGATACTGGCGGGCGAACTCCTTGTTCTCCCCCACGTACGACGCCGTCACCCTGGCGATCCGGTGCGCGCCGAGCAGGATGCCGAGACCGTAGTCGTCGACACCGCAGTTGTTGGAGAACACCTCGAGATCGGTGGCGTCGCCGTCGGCGATCGCCGCGATCAGTGCGTCGGGAATACCGCACAGCCCGAAGCCGCCCACTGCGAGCCTGGATCCGCTCGCGATGTCGGCAACTGCCTCAGCTGCCGTATTCACGACTTTGCTCATCCGCTAGTTCTCCTTCTGCTGAAAGATTCCGGCTCGGTGAAGAAGCTTCTCGGCGTGACGAAGAACGGGAGCGTCGACCATCTTGCCCTCGAACGCGAACACACCACGTTCAGTAGACACCGCGGCAAGCACTCGTGTGGCCCAGTCGATCTCTTTTTCCGAAGGTGCGAATGCACCACGGATGACCTCGACCTGACTCGGGTGGATCGCAACCTTCACGTCGAAGCCGACTGCGACGGCGTCAGCGGACTCGACGCCGAGGCCCACGAGGTCCTTGATGTCGAGGTACACGGAATCGACCGCCAACCGGCCGTAGCTCTTCGCGGCCAGCAGAGACGTAGATCGGACATGCTTGGCAACGTCGCGGTACGAACCGTTCGGGTGTCTGCTCGAGTTACCACCGAGACCGGCAACCAGATCCTCGGCTCCCCACATGACACCGATGGCGTTCGCAGCAAGTGCGATGTCGGCCACGGCGAGGGCTCCGCGTGGGGATTCAACAAGTGCAACCACGTCCGCCGGTGCGAGCGAGAGAACGTCCTCCGCCGATTCGCATTTGGACAGCATGAGACGCGAATAGTGTGTGCCGTCCAGCGCGATCAGATCGAGTTCGTGATCAGGCGTCCCGACCGGATTGACGCGCACGACCGTCCGCTCCGGATCGAGAGGAGTGTCGATCAGGGCCGCACGTGCGGCTTCCTTGTCGGCCGGAGCCACACCGTCTTCGAGATCGAGGATCACGACGTCGGCAACTGCCGCGGCCTTCGCGTAACGTTCGGGACGATCCGCCGGGCAGAACAACCACGCCGGCCCCGGCGGGGTCCACGTCATGAGGACACCTCAGCCGGGCGGAGCTGCACCAACGTCTTACGCGTGGCAAGTGCGACGACGTCACCGTGCTGGTTGCGACCGGTGTGCACCAGCGTCACGATGCCCTCACCTGGACGGCTCTTCGATTCACGCTTGTCTGCGATGAGCGTCTCGGCATACAAAGTGTCGCCGTGAAAGAGCGGCTTCGGGAAGCTGATCTCGGAGAAGCCGAGGTTGGCGACGATGGTGCCCTGCGTCAACTGCGCGACCGAGAGGCCCACGATGGTCGACAGGGTGAACATCGAATTGACCAGCCTCACACCGAATTGAGTGTCCTCGCTGTACGCGGCATCGAGATGCAACGCCTGCGTGTTCATCGTCAAAGTCGTGAACAAGACGTTGTCAGCCTCGGTCACCGTTCGTCCTGGGCGGTGCTCGTAGATCGCGCCGACCTCGAACTCCTCGAACCAGAGCCCGCGCTGAGTGATCTTCTTGGGGTTCGTCACAGCCCTGCCTCACGGGCGATGAGCATCAACTGCACCTCGGTGGTTCCCTCACCGATTTCGAGGATCTTGCTGTCACGGTAGTGGCGCGCGACGGCGTACTCGTTCATGAAGCCGTATCCGCCGTGGATCTGCGTGGCGTCGCGAGCGTTGTCCATGGCAGCTTCGGAGGAGATGAGCTTGGCGATGGATGCCTGCTTCTTGAACGGCTTGCCCGACAACATGAGTGCGGCCGCGTCGTAGTACGCGGTACGTGCGACGTGGGCGCGAGCCTCCATACGCGCGATCTTGAACGCGATGGCCTGGTTGTGTCCGATGGGGCGACCGAACGCCTCGCGTTCCTTGGCGTATTTGATCGACTCGTCGACGCAGCCCTGGGCGGCACCGACACTCAACGCTGAAATGGCGATGCGGCCTTCGTCGAGGATGCGCAAGAAGTTCGCGTAGCCGCGGCCGCGCTCACCGAGCAGATTCTCTTCGGGGACACGAACATCCGCGAACGTGAGCGGATGGGTGTCGGATGCGTTCCAACCGACTTTGTTGTACGCCGGTTCTGCCGTGAAGCCGGGCGTCGTGGTCGGCACCAGGATCGTCGAGATCTCCTTCTTGCCACCGTCCTTGACACCCGTGACCGCGGTGACCGTCACGAGCTTGGTGATGTCGGTGCCCGAGTTGGTGATGAACTGCTTGTTGCCGTTGATGATCCACTCACCGCTGTCGAACTTCGCGGTGGTCTTGGTTCCGCCGGCGTCGCTACCCGCACCGGGCTCGGTCAGGCCGAAGGCAGCCAACGACTTGCCGCTGGTGAGCTGCGGAAGCCACTCTTCCTTCTGTGCCTCGTTACCGAAACGGTAGATCGGCATTGCGCCGAGGGACACACCAGCTTCGAGAGTGATCGCGACGCTCTGGTCGACCTTGCCCAACTCTTCGAGCGCCAGGCAGAGCGCGAAGTAGTCGCCGCCCATTCCGCCGTACTCCTCGGGGAAGGGCAGGCCGAACAGTCCCATGTCGGCCATCCCGGCCACCACCTCATACGGGAAGGTGTGGTTGGCGTCGTGCTCGGCAGCAACCGGTGCCACGACGGTCTTGGCGAAGTCGGCAACGGTCTTGGCTAGCTGCTGGTATTCGTCCGGAAGCGCTCCGGTGGCAAGGTAATCGGACATCAGGCGTCTTCCTTCTGCGTCGTGTTCTCGGTCTTTACTTCTGCAGTCTCTTCTTCGGCAGGTACCACTCGGGCCAGAACCTGATCCACCATCACCTGATCGCCCTGACGGACAAGCACTTCCACGATCCCGTCGATCGGGGACGTCAAGGAGTGCTCCATCTTCATGGCCTCGACCACGACGAGTGGTTGTCCCGCGCTCACTGCCGCGCCGTTCTCGACGTTGACCGCGATGACGGCACCGGGCATGGGGCTGGCGATTTCGGCGTCACCGGCATGCTTGTCCTCACCGCGAACGCTGACTTCGGCAACCTCGCGCACGTGCCAGGTTCCGCCGCCTGCCAGCCACAGACCACCATCGGTCTGGGCGACGACAAACGTGCGTCGACGTCCGTCGATCACCACCGCCAGTTCGGATCCCGTCAGGGTCGCGCTGAATGCGCGAGGCTGTGAACCTTCGACCTCGACCTTTGCATCCGCGGGAACGCCGACGATCGCAACGTGCGCCGTTCGGGTGCCGGCGGAGAGCCTGATGCTGGTCGGAGCGGGAGTTCCGACGCGCCACCCACTCGGGACGTCCCAGGGATCAACGGATTCCGAAGTTGTCCACCGCGAGAGCCAGCGATACGCCGCGGCAGCAATGAGCACCTCGTCGGAGGCGTCGGCTGCGACAAAGTCTTCGACGCGACGATCGAGCAGACCGGTGTCGAGGTTGCCCGCGATCACATCCGGATCAGCGAGGAGGAACCGTGCGAATTCGATGTTGGTCACGACTCCGAGCACTGCGGTGTCACCGAGTGCGCGATCGAGCTTGCGCAGTGCGCCCGCGCGGTCGGGAGCGTGGGCGATGACCTTGCTGAGCATCGGGTCGTAGTCACTGCCGACGACGGTGCCCGCGAGCAGTCCCGAATCGACGCGCACGCCGGAACCGGACGGCTCGACCAGATCGACGACGCGGCCGCCGGTCGGCAGGAACCCACGGCCCGGATCCTCCGCGTACACACGAGCTTCGATGGCGTGCCCGGTCAGTGTGATGTCGCTCTGGGAGAAGGCCAACTTCTCCCCTGCTGCCACACGAACCTGCCATTCGACCAGATCCAGTCCGGTCACCATTTCGGTGACGGGGTGCTCGACCTGCAGGCGGGTGTTCATCTCCATGAAGAAGAACTCGTCCGGCTTGTCGGCGGAGACGATGAACTCGACAGTGCCGGCGCCGGTGTAATCGACGCTTCGAGCGGTGTTGCACGCTGCCGCGCCGATCCGGTCACGGGTCACCTGATCGAGCAGCGGCGACGGAGCCTCTTCGATGACCTTCTGGTGACGCCGCTGCAGGCTGCATTCGCGCTCACCGAGGTGAACGACGTTGCCGTGCTGGTCGGCGAGAACCTGGACCTCGATGTGCCGGGGCCGCAAGACGAATCGCTCGAGGAACAGGGTGTCGTCACCGAACGACGACGCGGCCTCACGGCGGGCACTACGAAGAGCCTCGGCCAGATTGGCCGGATCCTCGACCAGACGCATTCCCTTGCCACCGCCACCTGCCGAAGGCTTGACCAACACCGGGTAGCCGATGTCCTCGGCTGCGGCGATGAGTTCTTCGTCGGTCAGATTCGGGCGCGCGATACCCGGGACCACCGGCACGTCGAACGCGGCAACCGCGTTCTTCGCGGTGATCTTGTCGCCCATCACCTCGATAGCCCGCTCGGAGGGGCCGAGGAAGGCGATTCCGGCAGCCGCACAGGCAGCCGAGAACGCCGAGTTCTCCGAAAGGAAGCCGTAACCGGGGTGAATACCCTGAGCACCGGTGGACTTGGCAGCGTCGATCACCTTGTCGATGACGAGGTAGCTTTCACGCGCCGCGGCCGGTCCGATGTTGACGGCAGTGTCGGCCTCGCGGACGTGGCGAGCATTCGCGTCGGCGTCGCTGTAGACGGCAACGCTGCGAATTCCCAACTCACGCAACGTGCGGATCACGCGAACCGCGATCTCACCGCGGTTGGCCACGAGAACAGTATCGATAGTGCGCAACTCAGTCATTTCGCTCACATCCGGAAGACGCCGTAGGAGACCGGCTCGATCGGCGCATTTGCGCACACCGAAAGGGCCAGGCCGAGAACAGTTCTGGTATCTGCGGGGTCGATGACACCGTCATCCCACAGCCGTGCGGTGGAGTAGTACGGATTGCCCTGAGCCTCGTACTGCTCGCGGATCGGCGCCTTGAAGGATTCTTCGTCCTCGGCCGACCACGGATTACCCGCACTGTCGAGCTGGTCACTACGAACGGTCGAGAGCACCGACGCGGCCTGTTCGCCGCCCATGACCGAGATGCGCGCGTTCGGCCACATCCACAGGAAGCGAGGTGAATACGCCCGTCCACACATCGAGTAGTTGCCGGCGCCGTACGAGCCGCCGATGACAACCGTCAGCTTGGGGACCCGTGCACACGCAACTGCCGTGACCATCTTGGCGCCGTGCTTGGCGATGCCGCCTGCCTCGTAATCGCGTCCCACCATGAAGCCCGCGATGTTCTGCAGGAACAGAAGCGGCACACTGCGCTTGTCGCACAGTTCGATGAAATGTGCTCCCTTCATGGCGGATTCGCCGAAGAGCACGCCGTTGTTGGCGATGATGCCGACCGGATGGCCCTCGATGTGGGCGAAACCGGTGACGAGCGTCTTGCCGTACTCGGCCTTGAACTCCTGGAACGCACCACCGTCGACGAGCTTGGTGATCACCTCGTGCACGTCGTACGGAGTACGGGGATCGGTCGGAACGACGTCGTAGAGCTCGCTCTGATCGGCGACGGGCGGAACGGTGGAGATGACGTCCCACGGGCGATCGGAGCGGGGGCCGAGTGTGGCAATGATGTTGCGCACGATGCGAAGTGCGTCGCGGTCGTCCTCGGCCAGGTGGTCGGTGACGCCGGAAACCTTGGAGTGCAGGTCGCCGCCGCCGAGCTCTTCCGCCGTGACGATCTCACCGGTGGCCGCCTTCACCAGCGGCGGACCACCGAGGAAGATCGTGCCCTGGTTGCGGACGATCACTGCTTCGTCACTCATCGCGGGCACGTAAGCGCCGCCCGCGGTGCACGAACCGAGAACTGCAGCGATCTGGGGAATCCCCTTGGCGCTCATGGTCGCCTGGTTGTAGAAGATCCGGCCGAAGTGCTCGCGGTCCGGGAAGACTTCGTCCTGGCGCGGCAGGAAGGCGCCGCCGGAGTCGACGAGGTAGATGCAGGGAAGGTTGTTCTGCAACGCAACTTCCTGCGCGCGCAGGTGCTTCTTCACCGTCATCGGGTAGTAGGTGCCGCCCTTGACCGTCGCGTCGTTGGCGACGATGACGCACTCACGGCCCGACACACGGCCGATACCGGTGATGACGCCGGCGCCGGGGCACTCGTCGTCGTACAGGCCGTTGGCCGCCAGCGGGGACAGCTCGAGGAACGGGCTGCCCTGATCGAGCAGCGAGTCGACGCGATCTCGCGGCAGCAGCTTCCCCCTGCTCACGTGCCGCTCGCGAGAGCGCTCGTTGCCACCCAGCGCTGCTTGCGCCAGTTTCTTCTTCAGTTCGTCCACCAGAACGGTGTGATCGGACCGGTAGCCCGATCCTTGCGTGATTCCACTGGGAGTCATCCCGCCGCCTTCGCCATGAGTTAATGCTCGATAACTGAAACTAGATTAACTATGATTAACTGAGTTGTCCAGAACACAAGCGAAGAAAGATCGAGAGAATGACCTCTGAGCAGGTAGCAGCTCCGACGCGACGCGATCAGATGAAGGCCGACCGTCGTCGTCAACTCTTGGACGCCGCCGCCCGGTTGATCGCCGAGCGCGGATTCGTGAGTGTGCGACTCGAAGACCTCGGCGCGGCCGTCGGCATCAGCGGCCCGGCCGTGTACCGGCATTTCCCCAACAAGGATGCCGTCCTCGTGGAACTTCTCGTCGGCATCAGCACACGACTGCACGAAGGCGGATCAGCGGCCGCAGAGGCAGCGGACTCACCGAGCGCTGCTCTCGACGCACTGGTGGAGTTCCACCTCGACTTCGCGCTCGGCGAGCCGGACCTGATCCGCATCCAGGACCGCGACCTCGAAAGCCTGCCGGCCGACGCGCGTCGACAAGTACGCCAAACACAGCGCAAGTACGTCGAGGTCTGGGTCGGTGTGCTCGAGCAACTCGATCCCCAACTCGATCAGGCGGATGCGCGCATCAAAGCGCACGCCACCTTCGGTCTGATCAACTCGACCCCTCACAGCGCCAACCCCGCTTCGCCGGCACGCGCACGCCGCGTCCTGCGGGATATGACACTCGCCGCACTGCGCACCCACTGAAACCGGACACGGCACAATCGGTGGCAGACTGGTTACACCAGCTAACAGATGAGGGTGCCGAACGTGGAAGACAGCAGTGGGGTCAGCCGGGCCGATTTCGCCGAACTGCGGACCGAGTTCTCCCGCTTCATGATGTTGTACCAATTCGGAATCTCCGAACTGATGACCAAGGTGAACATCCTCAAGGACGAGTTCACTCACATCAATCAGTACAGCCCCATCGAACACGTGACGTCACGAGTCAAGTCGCCGGACAGCATCCTGCGTAAGGCTCAACGCCTGAACATCCCGCTCACGATCGACGACATCTCGAAGAACATCTTCGACATCGCCGGCGTGCGCATCACCTGCAGCTTCATTTCCGACACGTACCGCATCGCCGAGATGCTCACCAGCCAGACGGACCTTCGGGTGATCGAGCGCGAGGACTACATCGCCGATCCGAAACCCAACGGCTACAAGAGCCTGCACTTGATCGTCGAGGTCCCGGTTTTCATGAGTGACCGCGTCCGGCACGTTCCGATCGAACTCCAGATCCGCACCATCGCGATGGATTTCTGGGCGAGCCTCGAACACAAGATCTACTACAAGTACAACCGCGAGGTTCCCGTCGAGCTCCTCGACGAACTCACCGAGGCTGCTGCCGCGGCACACCGCCTCGACGTCAAGATGGAACGCCTCAACGACGAGTTCGCGAAGATCAAAGCGCTACCGCATCCTGACGACGAAATCCTCGAGCAGGATCTGCCTGCCCAGTTCCTCGAGGCGCTGCATCTGCAGCGACGGGCGCTCTGAATTTAGGCACCCCTCCCCTGAGCGAACGCGCCTTTCGGCGCACCTGAGGCGACGAGAGTGCCGTTCGCTCACAACTGGGGTCGGAAAACTAGGGCAAACAAAAAGAATTGCGTTGGCTTGCTATTTCTTGCCAGTGACGGCGCTGTAGCCGATCGACAGCACGGCCGCCGCGGCGATGCTGATGATCCAGCGGATCCAGTCGATTCCACCCGTATCGCCCTTGTCCGAGATCGCTCCCCAAACCCAGTACCCGATAAGCGCTCCGGCGATACCCAGCACGACGGTCACGATCATGCCGTACTGCTGCTTACCTGGCAGTACGAGACGAGCCAGGATTCCGATGACTGCGCCGAAAATGATGGTTCCGATAATTTGCCCCATGACAGCCCCTCTCACACGTCGTGCATGCACGCGGACGGAAGATCACCGCTCAGGGAAACAATAACCACAGTCACACACAACTGTCGCTTGTTGACCGAATTGTTGTCCGAGATGCAACCTCGACGCGTTACATCTACGACATTCGCGAGTTATTTTTTCGCAATCGAGCAGACCTACCGTTCTCGTCCATGCCCACTTCCGTAAAACTGCCGAACAGCGAGCTCGCGCGACTTGCCAACAAGCCTCCCTGGTACCGATCACTGTTCGTGCAATTGATCGCCGCTATCGTCATCGGTGTTCTCATCGGCTGGTTGTGGCCGGAATTTGGCGCGAATCTCAAACCCCTTGCCGACGGGTTCATCAGGCTGATCAAAATGCTGATCGCGCCGATCATCTTCTGCACCGTAGTGATCGGGATCGCCCACGTCGGCGATCTGAAAGCGGTGGGGCGCATCGGCGTCAAGGCTCTCATCTACTTCGAGGTCGTCACCACTTTCGCCCTGTTGTTCGGACTGCTCATCGGAAATCTGATGAAACCAGGTGCGGGATTCAACATCGATCCGGAGACGCTGGCGAACGGTGCGGCCGCCGTGGCCGCCAAGACCGGAAGTGGCGAACTACCCCACACCGTCGAATTCCTGCTCAACATCATTCCGGTGTCTATCGTCTCTGCCTTCGCCGAAAACGCACTCCTCCAAGTCCTTTTCTTCGCCGTACTGTTCGGGCTCGCCTTGGCCAAGGCAGGCGAGAGTGGACCACCGATCGTGTTCGAACTCGTCGATCGTCTGAGCCATTTGTTCTTCACGATCATCGGCTGGATCATGAGACTGGCGCCGTTGGGCGCTTTGGGCGCGATGGCGTACATCGTCGGCCAGTACGGGATCGCTTCGCTCGGAAGTTACGGAAAGCTGATCGCCGCATGCTATCTCGCGGCCGTCCTGTTCATCCTCATCCTGGCCGCGATAGTCAGGTACTTCGCGGGCGTGAACCTGTGGAAGTTCGTCAGGTACATCAAGGACGAACTCTTCCTCGCGTTGGGAACGGCGTCGACCGAAGTAGTCCTGCCCCGAATCATGGTCAAGCTCACCAACGCCGGATGCTCGCGCACGACAACAGGATTGGTGGTGCCGACCGGCTACTCGTTCAATCTCGACGGCGCGACGCTGTACCTGTCGATCTGCATGCTGTTTCTGGCTCAGGCACTCGGCGTGGACCTGACACTCGGTGAACAGATCACTGCCGTCCTGGTACTGATGCTCACGTCGAAGGGAATGGCCGGCGTGCCGGGATCGTCATTCCTGGCACTGTCCGCCACCGTGGCCGCAATCGGTCACGGCGCAATTCCGGTCGCCGCCGTCGCTCTTCTACTGGGCGCCGATCGAATCATGGACTCGATGCGGGTGTCGGTGAACCTGCTCGGAAATTGTGTCGCAACCTTCGTGGTCGCCAATTGGGAGGGGCAGCTCGATAAGGAGCGCATGCGCCGAGTGCTCGACGGAGAAGACGTTCCACCGCTCGAGGAAGTCGATCCGATCACGGGGAAAACCGTTCCGGCACCCGAAACCGAAGGCATCCTGACCCGATAGGTAGGTGCCGGCTGCTGTTTGCACATCGGAGATCGGTGCTGAAGAGTCGCGGGGGCAGACTTCACTGGAAAATCCAGACCGACAGCTACAAAAGCAAATATTTGCAGATGGCGGCAACCTTGCCGTCAAGGGTCCGTTGAATCTACAAATATGGCACTTGCGCTGCACCGACTCCACTTTCACTGAAAAGCGACTTGCGACATCTAGATATTGCCAGGAGGTTGCCGCAGTGGCGATTCACAAATCAGCGAACGGGCAGCATTATATTTGCCGGAATTAAAAGGACTAAAGTCCGGTGTTCAACCGACGAATAGACTCGAGTGGGTAAAAATCAATCAGTTCTGAAAGCCTTCTTCTGCATGCATTTATGCCGTGCCAGCTGCACTTATGCTGATAGTTTCCCGCAATAAGCTGTTGCGGGATTGATCATATGGCCATCGGTTCAAATTGTCCGAATGGTCACCTATTGCTATCGTAACCTTTGCGAAGGACTGGACCCAATTGCCCAGCAAAGGAATACAGTGACCGCACCCATGCAGGATATTGAACACTTGTCCACTAATCGACTTTCGGTGGTTGTTCCGGTATTCAACGAAGAGAACGCGGTTTCCGGCTGCATCGAGCGTCTACTGACCCAGTCGGAAATCGATGAGATTCTGATTGTCGACAACAACTCGACGGACGGTACCGCATCGATCATCCAGGAGTTCGCCGAGAAGTACGACAAAGTCAGATATGTCTTCGAGGCCCGCCAAGGCGTCGTACACGCCCGGAACGCGGGCTTCGACGCCTCGACCGGCAACATCATCGGTCGTATCGACGCGGACACACGGGTACAACCGGGATGGGCAGATGCGGTCAAGAGTTTCTTCCAACGCAGCACCGCTCATTCAGCGGTTGCCGGACTCACCTACCTCTTCGAATCGCCGTTTGCTCGAATCCACCGCTACGCACTGGACAGGCAGGTGAAGCAGGGGAAGTTCGATTGCGAACGTCAAGTACTCGCTGTCGCCGGAGCGAACATGGCGATCAGAAAGAGCGCATGGCTGTCCGTCCGCGAGCAAGTCAGTGACCGACCGGACATCCACGAAGATATCGACCTTTCACTGTGCCTTCGAGAGGAAGGGATGACGATCGGTCAGATCGCCGACATGCGAGCAGAAACGTCCGGTCGACGCGGTGAAACCCCTCCGTTGGAGTACCTGAAGTACAACCAAGCATCCGAATCGGTTCTGCACCTTCACAACATCATGAATTGGCGCCTCAAACTGACCATCTGGGGCGACTCGATGCTCCACGCGCTCGTGTGGCCCGTCTACCGCATCTACAATTTCGAGCAGGAGCGCCTGGAGTTCAGGCGCTTGTTCGGCATGTCGAAAGGTCGAATCATGCCAGTTCACCAGTAGCCCATCGAGTTCCGCTCCTCACCACAGATTCGCAGCCACCGAATTTCACGACAGTTTCAACGCTGTGATTCGATCTTCGCTCGAGCGCAACAGCACCTTGTCCCCCGCCCACAGCTCCCGCGGCATCGCCCAGGGGGTGAACTCGTCGTCCCCGTCCCGCTCCACTTGAACCTCCCAACTCCGTTGGCCGGTCCTGATATCTGTTCCGTAGACATTGCCGTCGTCGACGACGACATCCCCGTGCCAGACGATCTCTCCGGCGCGCTCGGCGTTCGATCGCCACAGGACCTCACCGGTGAAGAGGTCCACGAACTGGACCTCGGGCTCGGAACCGGAACGAGTCACGGCGACCACGTTGCCGATCACCGCCAACGACTGCGCGGCATCGAACACCTCGCTGTTGGTCCATAGTTTCTCGCCAGATTTCCGGTCGAAACCACTGTGTCCCAATATAATCGGAGTCGATCCTCCCGCGGGATCATCTCGGCTGTACCGCCCCCCGAAATACGAGGACTCCGAGGGGAGTTCGTCCGTCCTGGCGAACTCGCGCCCGTGCGGATCGAGCGCGTACTCACTTGTCGGACGGCCATTGCCTTCGCAACCGCCATCCGACACCAAGGTCACGCCGTCAGACGATGTGTGCGCGGTCGAGCAGGTGGAGTAACCGTGCACCCAGCGCTGTTCGCCCGTCTTCAGATCGAATCCCAGAGACTCGTCGAGAGTGATCACACCCAGATCACCGTGAACTGACATCATACGATCGACGTATCCGTCTTCCCACGATCCACCGATGTCGAACGCCTTGGACCAGTTCGCTTCCGGATCGTCGACCGTTCCGCTGTGCACGCGAACGTCGTTGCTCTCGATATCACCTTCGAGCGCGAGGACTGTGTCACCCGAGACAACCGCAATGATCGGCGCCCACGGCGTCTTGATGTCTCGTCGCTCTCCAGTCTCGATGTCGAACAGCGAGTACGAACCACCGGATACGTACGGCCCGGAGAAACACAGCAACGAGTCGCCGAGCAAGGTTTCGGAACAACCACCGATGTCGACCGCCGACGTGCGCCAACGGACAGCGCCGTCCTCGGCGTCCAATCCGACCAATTCCGCGTCGTCCAACGAATACGCCTGACGATCAGGCATACCGATCATCGTGACCACAAGTGATCCGGCGTCGATGAATCCACCCATGTCCATGTTGAATTCGGTTCCCACGAGTGGGCTCCGAAATATCGCGAACTCGCGCCCGAGAATCTCGGAGGCCTCGACGCTCCATAGCGGCGACGAGATCGCTGTCGGTTCGGAACTCGTCGACGTGACCACCGTGGCGATGGCGGCAGTGACGGTGACTACGGCTACAGCGGCTGCGATCCGAAGGCGCGTCTTCGGGGAGAATCTGGTGGTCATCGAATCTCCAGGCCGTCGATCGTCGCGAGAAACTCCAACTGCTCGAACGTCATCGGCACGTTCGGGGCCTCGGCCGACGAGCTCACCGTTACTTGCGTCCCACCGGGGTGGGTAACTACTACAGACCTGTGGACATTCTCCCAGCGACTCTCATCACGTTCGATCACGGACCCGTCCTCGGCGGTCACCATTGAGAGCGGATGCCCGTCGTAAGAAGGGTCGTACTTGTTCGGCGGCGTAGGAAGCGGCTGCCCACTGGTAATCGAGATACTGAGGCGTGACTCGTTGCCGTCCGACCGCGCAACGAGATCCTGGCACGCGGTGGTGGTGTCGTTTTCGGCCAGAACCAGATCACCCAGCTGACTGCCGAGGTCAGGCCCGCCTGGCGCAGCTGCGTGCCAACCCGATCGGAGCGCGTCGCCGAGCGCGTCGACGATTCCTCGATCCAGTTCCCGCCCAGATGACTCGTCCGCCCAACCGCCGCAATCAGTCTGAAGCGGGGCAGTGCCCGGGGGAACAGGCGTCGTGATCAGCAGTTGTGGCATGGCGACAAGGGTTGCAAGTTCGTCGAGCGTCAGTGGCACCACGCCGGAACTCTCGGCGTCCCTACCTCCGTCGTTGTTCGTGTCGTTGACATACGCCTGAATCCGGGTCCCGTCGGCGCCGTACAACATTGCCGACCGATTAAGGGTGCGTACACCATTGGTTTCGGTCCACGTATCCTGCAGATCCACCACAGACTGGTCGGCCAGCACCCGACGTTCGACGAGCGACCCCGCGACACACGATGGGATCTGATCAGAACTCGAGTGCAGCATCAGGCTGAGCGCGCCGATCTTCCCGTCCCGAATCAGCGTCCCGGACGCTGTGGTGGACGCCAACTCCTCGAGCGAGAATCCCTCGGGCAGCCCATCTGTGTTCGAAGGTGCAGAGATCGGCCCGAACTGCAGCGAATTACCCGGGCTGGCGAACTTCAGCTCGACATCTTTCGGGAGCGCCTGTTTGACCGCGTCGGACATCGCGGCTGCCTTGGCGCTCGAGAACCACGGAAAGCGCGGATCGTCGTACGTGTCAGAACCGTCCAGAATGTAGGAGAAGAACGAATCCTCCTCTGGCGCTTCGACACTCTCACAACCTGAAATGGTTGTCGGGTACACCGCGCTCGGCGTGACGTACGAGAATTCAGGCACGTCCTCCGGCGCCATCTCGTCCGGTGTGGACGTCATGCTGATCGACGAAGACGAAGCTACCGAGATGTCATCGGACGGCGAACTGCTCCAACGATCCACCAGCCCGGCAACCACTGTCCCGCCGGCGATCAGGGAGACGACCGTCAGCGCGAAGGTCCACTTCTCGGCCCGACTCGAATCGGTTTGCTCCTTCGACACGTACCCTCGCAGTCACCGTCTCGGCTCGCCCCCGATGCGCGTCGCCTCTGGAAGTCCTGTCGCGATCACAGCGATTTTTGTTACCAACCGGATGGTTTCCTATCGCGCTCGCGCCGTATGAACGCACAAGAACGGGGTGCCAGTTGCTGTGCAACCGGCACCCCGTTCTGACGACCTGAGTGCTTACACCCTCACAGGCACCTGATTCGGGTCTGGATCGGAATCCGGATCCTGCTCGATCGGAATTCGCCGAATCGCTTCACCCTCGATGTCGACGTTCGGCAGGATCTTGTCGAGCCACGCCGGCAACTTCCACGCCGAATCACCGAGAATCGACATGACCGCAGGGATCACGATCATGCGGATGATGAAGGCGTCGAAGAAGACTGCCGCCGCGAGACCGAAGCCCATCATCTTGCTTGTCGTCTCCGAGGACAGCATGAATGCGCCGAACACGGAGATCATGATGATGGCCGCCGACGCGACCACGCGAGCACCATGGGTGTAGCCGGAGATGATGGCGTCCTTGGCCGACAATCCGTGCACGTATTCCTCGCGCATTCGCGTCACGAGGAACACTTGATAGTCCATCGCCAACCCGAAAACCACACCGATCATGAAGATCGGCAGGAACGAGATGATCGGTTGTGTGTGCTCGATCAGCCCGAAGTCGCCCTCCTGGAAAATGGCCACCGTGGCGCCGAAGGTCGCGCAGACGGAGAACAGGAATCCGAGAGTTGCGGTCAGCGGCACCAGGATCGAGCGGAAGACGACCATCATGATGATGAACGCCAGCCCGACCACCACGATGAGATACGGGATGAGCGCGGAACTGAGCTTCGACGACATGTCGGCAACGATCGCGGTTTGACCCGCTACACCGAGTTCTGCGCCTTCCGACTTCACCGTCGATCCGTAATCCCGGATCTGATTCATCAGCTCGTGGGTTTCGGGACCGCTCGGCGACATCTGTGGGGTGACCGCGATGAGCGCAGAGTTGGCGCCCGCCATCGGGTTTGCCGCGTCGGGTCCGTTTCCGACCCACATCAACTGATCCGGCGTTGCGACGTTGTCGAGGCCCTTGATGTGCGCGACAGTGCCTTCGGCAATCGCGGTGATGTCGGTGCCGTCCGGAGCGTCGAGCACGACGAACAATTCGCCGTTGACGCCTTCACCGAACCCACGTTGCAGCAGGGCAAGTGCCGGTCGCTCTTCGTCCTGAGTGAACGAGAGTCCGAGTTCGAGCTTCGTCATCGGAATAGCCGCGATCACCAGAAGCACCAGCGCAGCACCCGCGATCGGCCACGGGTACTTGGTGACTATCTTGGCCCAGCGATGCCCGTTGGATTCCATCGTCTCGGGCTCGTCACCGTGGCGCAGCCCGGGGATACGAGGCGAGAACGCGAACCGACCGAAGATACCCAGAACCGCTGGGATCAATGTGATTGCGCCGAGCACAGCGATGATGACGGCAACCGCTGCCGAGATTCCCATCTGCGTGATCATCGGAACCCCGACCACCGCCAGGGCTGCCAGCGCAACCACCACTGTCAGGCCTGCGAATACGACAGACGAACCGGCAGTACCTACTGCCCGCCCGGCTGCCGCTTCCCTGCTTCCGCCCAGGTTGAGCTCACTGCGGTAGCGCGACACGATGAACAACGCATAGTCGATCGAGACTGCGATGCCGATCATCGTGACGATTCCCGTGACGCCTTCGTTGATGTCGAAGAAGCCCGAGCCGAGTGTGACCGTCAGAGTCGCCAGCGCAATTCCCAGAATTGCAGTGAACAACGGAATGAAGGCCGCGATGAGGGCGCCGAACGCCACGATCATCACGATGAACGCCACCGCGAAGCCGAGCATCTCCGACAGGCCGCCCGCGGCCTGCACCTGCATCATCGAACCAGTTCCTTCGACTTGCAGACCACCGGAGCGGAATTTTGCCATCAAATCGAGGAACGCAGTCTTGTTGGCCTGCGTCTGATCCTCGATGCGAATCGACTGATTGAGCTGGATCAGCCCGACCTTGCCGTTGTCGCCGAGAACGGCTGACGCCACCGCTGGATTGGTCTCCGCGAGAGTGACCGGATTGACGATCTTCTCGGGATCGACGATGTCCGGCAACGTCTTCGCCTGCGCGATCAACTGGTCGATCTGATCGCTGTGTGCGGCAAGTCCGTCGTCTGCCGCGATGAGAATGCTGGTCGACGCCTGAGTTTGCTGCTCCGCTGCAGCTGCAAAGTTCTCGTTCATCAACTCGGTCGCACGCTGTGAATCGGTGCCCGGAAGATTGAATTCCTTGGAGAACGTCGGATTTGTGGCGCTGATAGCGCCCCCCACCACCGCGATCACGATAATCCACGCGGCCACCACAAGATACTTGTGGCGGAAAGCGAACTTCCCCAACCTGTAAAGATACGTAGCCAACGTAGGCCTCTCTCGCCGTGGACTGGTCTGTCCGAAGAACACGGGGTCTTTCGGTGCCAAGGTCATACGGTACGGACCGATCGGCCCGTTGGCACCCGGTATATCTGCGAAAACGGCATATCCGGCGCGCTCTCCTTCTCCTTTTCAGACCGCTCGGTACCGTGGACACGACACGGGCAGGCGCCTCACCAGAGCAGACGTCACGCAGTACGAAAGGCAATCCCATGAATCACGGCCAGGCCGTCGATCGCGATCACCTCCTTGCCGGCCAACGGCGACTCGACGCGCTCGGCCCACGATTGACGGGATCGCCTGCACACCACGCGGTGGTGGAAGAAGTCGCGAACGAACTGACCGAACTGGGCCTCGAAGTCCGGCGTGATTCACACACTTTCGAACGTTGGGATCTACCGGCGACATCTGACGGACTTCGCATCGAATTGCCGACGGGGCCGATCAACGTTTCGTCCGCATTCCCCTACTCCGGATTGACCGGACCACAGGGAATCTCCGCTCCCCTGGTCTACGTCAGCGCGCGACGCCCCAAATGGTCCGCGGCCAAAGGCGCGATCGCAGTGATCGAGGTCCCGCACATCGATCTTCCCCGCAAGCTCCTGGTCAGCGAGTGGGGTCCGATCGCCACCGACGAGACTCTTCGAAATCCGGTTCTCTCCGCAACTCTTCTGGGCCCGAAACTCGACAAGGCTCGCAAGGCCGGAGTGCTCGGCGTGATCGCAGTTTGGCGAGACATTGCTCCGGACAACGCGCTGGGACAATATCTTCCGTTCACGCAGCCGTACCACGACATTCCCGCCGTCTGGGTGGCCGGCGACGAGGGCAGGAAGGTTGTCGCTGCAGCGCGTTCCGGCCAGCGGGCGACTCTGGTTCTGGATGCAACTCTGCATCCAGGCACCCGGACCGACACCGTGTGGGCGGTATCCCCGGGGACATCACCGGAAGAGACAATTCTGCTCATCACTCACAGCGACGGAACCAACGGCGTCGAGGAGAACGGGCATCTGGGAATGTTGGCTTTGGCACGGCACGCCGTCGCGCAGCCGCATCGACGGTCGTACGTTTTCGTCCTGACGACCGGCCACCTTCGAATTCCGGCGGTGTCCAAGCACGGGCAGGCAACGTCCACCTGGCTCGAAGCGCACCCCGAGATGTGGAAGGGCGAAGCCGGTCAGGCGCGAGCAGTGGCCGGGATCGCGATCGAACACCTCGGTGCACTGGGCGATACCGAAGACACCTCGACCGGCAGCTATGCCTTGGAGACCAGTCCGGAGCCGGAACTGCTTTACGCAACAAGTCGGGAAGTACACGACATCGTTGCACCACTGTGGCGCGACATCGGAGCGGGCGATCGCCGAATCGTGGCGCCGGGACCGGTCATTCACTTCGGTGAGGGTGAACCACTGTTCGAGCGGAAGATACCGGCAGTCGCCTTGGTGACGGCGCCGCAGTACCTACTCGCTCTGCGTGATGCCGGCGCCGTCACGCACGTCGATCTCGACGCGACGGTCAAGCAGGTCGAAAGCTTCCGCGATCTGCTCGACGCGTTCGACGCAACAGACACCGCGGCTTTCGGCCCGGTGGTCTCGCGCTCGGTGTTCGCGAAGTTCTCGGCACTACTTCAGTTGATGCAGATTTTGTCGAAAGCCAAGAAATAGCGCTGTGCGCCTTTATTAACCGCCCGCGGTTAATAAAGGCGCACAGCAGTTGTCCTACTTGTCGTGAATGATCACGCCACGGATGTTCTTGCCGTCACGCAGATCCTGGTAGCCCTGGTTGACGTCTTCAAGGCTGTAGGTATTGGTGATCAGTTCGTCGAGCTTGAGCTGACCGGCATCGTAGAGACGGAGCAGACGCACGATGTCGTACTGCGGATTCATGGATCCGAACAGCGTGCCCTTGATCGTCTTCTGATTCAGCGTCAGATCGGTTCCCGACACGTGAACAGTCAACTTGGCCGGATCGGCGAGACCGGTGATCACCACGGTGCCGCCCTTGCCGATCACTGCTGTCGCTGCACTGACCACGTCCTCGTCGACGGTGCCGACAAGGATGAGCGCAGCGTCGGCGCCCTGTCCCCAGGTCAGCTCGTTGACCTTGGCAGCAGCGCTCTCGGCATCCGCAAAGGCATGCGTGGCACCGAACTTCAGCGCGGTCTCACGCTTGAGAGCAACCGGGTCGACCACCACGACGTACTTGCAGCCGGCCGAAACGGCGCCCTGAACGGCGTTGATGCCGAGGCCACCGATGCCGTAGATCACCGCAGTGTCACCGGCGCGGAGGTTACCGGCGTTGACGGCCGTTCCCCAACCCGACGGCACGCCGCAGCCGACCACCACTGCTGTCTCCAACGGAAGCCAGTCGTCGATCTTGACTACCGAGTGCTGGGAGATGGTCGCTCGCTCGGAGAACGTTCCGAGCATGCACATTCCGCCGAAATCCATTCCGTTGCCGTGGAAACGGAAGGACCCGTCCGTCATGGAACCTTCGAGGATGGTGGCACCCATGTCGCACAGGTTCTGGCGACCGGTCGAGCAATAGCGACAGGTGCCACAGTTGGGAATGAAGCTGCAGACGACGTGGTCGCCCGGCTTGACCTTCGTGACGCCGGGTCCGACCTCTTCGATGATGCCCGAGCCTTCATGTCCGCCGACGATCGGGTACCGCGGCGGGAGATCACCGTCGGTCAGGTGCAGATCCGAATGGCACAATCCGGCAGCGGTGTACTTGATGAGTACCTCACCCACGCCCGGTCCGTCGAGGTCGAGTTCCATGATCTCGAAAGGCTTTCCGGGCTCGAGCAGTACAGCAGCTTTAGTCTTCACTGGTGATCTCCTTGATTGTCGGACGAGAGAATGAGCGATGGGGTCGATCAGAGGGCGATGTTGACGGCCTTGGTCTGGGTGTAGAGATCGATGGCGGAAGCGCCGAGCTCGCGGCCCCAACCCGACTGCTTGTATCCACCGAAGGGCATTGCGGTGTCGAATCCGTTGTACTGATTGATCCACACCGAGCCGGCCTTCAGACGCTTTGCCGTGCGGTGAGCCTTGGAAATGTCCCGGGTCCAGATGCCGGCGGCAAGGCCGTAGATGGAATCGTTTGCGGCAGTGATCGGTCCGTCGTCCGCGTTGAACGGCAGCGCCGCCACGACGGGTCCGAAGATCTCCTCCTGAACGATGGAGAATTCGGGCTTGACGTCGACGAAGACGGTGGGCTCGACGAAGTAGCCCTGATCGCCCCAGCGGTTACCGCCGGTGAGTGCGCGTGCGCCGTCGGCGATTCCCTCACGCAGGTAGCCGGTCACCTTGTCGAACTGCTCCTGCGAGACCAGCGGTCCGAGCTGGGTGGTGGGATCGAGGCCGGGTCCGATCTTGACCTGGCTCGCTGCGTGCGCGACGGCCTCGGTGAACTTCTCGAAGATGGTGTCCTCGACGTACAGGCGTGTGCCCGCAACGCAGCACTGTCCGTGGTTGAACAGCCAGGCGTTGAGCGAACCCTCCACTGCGGAATCGAAATCCGCGTCGGCGAACACGATATTGGGGCTCTTGCCACCGAGTTCGAGCGTGACCTTCTTCAGATTGCCCTTGGCGGCGTCCACGATCTTCTTGCCCACCTCGGTGGAACCGGTGAACGCGACCTTGTCCACGTCGTCGTGGCCGGACAGTGCAGCACCAGCATCACCGAAGCCGGGAACGATGTTGACGACGCCCGGCGGGAAGCCGGCTTCTTCGAAGACCTCTGCGAGAAGGAGCGCGGTGAGCGGGGTCTGCTCGGCGGGCTTGAGGATCACCGTGTTGCCGGCAGCGAGAGCGGGGGCGAGTTTCCACGACGACATCAGCAGCGGGAAGTTCCACGGCACGATCAGTCCGCAGACGCCGATTGCCTCACGGAGTGTGTAGGCGTGGAACTCGCCTCCCGGAGAGAAGGGCATCGACACGTTGACGGTGCTGCCTTCGATCTTGGTGGCCCAGCCAGCGTAGTAGCGGAAAACGTCTGCGGCCCATGCAACGTCGACGGCAGTGGCGATGGCAACGGACTTGCCGTTGTCGAGAGCTTCGAGCTGGCCGAATTCTTCGGCGCGGGCGGTGAGAATGTCGCCGACACGCCAGATCATCCGCTCGCGCTCGTTTGCCTTCATACGTGACCAGGGGCCGTCTTCGAAGGCTGTGCGAGCGGCGCGCACCGCGCGGTCGATGTCTTCGGCTTGCCCGTGCGCCACGTCTGCGAGCTTCTGTCCGTCAGCCGGGTTGTACGTCGCGAAGGTCTGCCCCGAAGCGGCGTCGACGAATTCGCCGCCGATGTAGAGCTTCTTCGATCCGTTCAGGAAACCCTGTACCGCGGAACTGATGGTGTGTTCGGCTACTGCCGTCATCGGAAACTCCCCTGAAGTAGTGAGGTGCGAATGTGATGCACGCCATACTTCCGCGCTTCCAGGGGTGCTAACTGTCCGAACTTTGTACAACTGGAATCGGACAGAAAATTACACAGTGATATCGAGAGCCCGCATGCGTGTGTAGAGAGTGCTTCGGCTGATTCCGAGCTGTGCCGACGCGTGAACCTTGTTGCCGCCGCAGTCTTTCAACGCTCCGATGATCGCCTGACGCTCGGCCTTCTCCCGCCCGGCCAACCGCGACACCTTGGTGGTGGTGCGATAGTCCTCGGGCAGATCTGCGACGTCGATGCGATTGCTCGAGCGATCGCCCGAGGCGCGATGGAGTACGACGCGCAATTCGGCCAGATTGCCCGGCCAGCTGGCCGCCGCGAGCGCTTCGGCGGCGCTGGCGGTCAACCTCAGTTCGGGCGAGATCCCCTCCAACATCGCCTGCGCCAACTCGGCGATCTCGGCTTGTCTCTCGCGCAGTGGGCTGATGGCAATTCTGGAGGCACAACGCGAGATGAGCGACGCGATTGCCGGCGGTAGATCCGCGACCGCGCCGCTGGTCAGTACGATCCTCGGCCCCTCGGCGCTGGCATCGATCAGGTCTGCGACCAGCGGCAACACCGAGTCCGGAAGGAGTTGGACCTGTTCGATCACCACGACGCCCGAACGCTTACGAGCGGCTCGCACGAGATCGGTGACCCATTGCTCACGGCCGTCGAATGCGATTCGCGTGGCGTCGAGCCAACTCGCATCAACACTGCCGACGACGTCTGATGCTGCCGAGCTTCGGCCGGAACCCGCTTCACCCGAGATTGCCACGGCGGTAGAACCCGCCCGCGCTCGCAACAGGTCTCGACGCAGACGCTCGCCCGGAGACGGTGCACGCTCGTGAGTTCGGCGGATCGGTGCCCGTTCCCGCTGGAGCGGTTCGACCAGGAAGAGCGCACCGCCGTCGGCGCCGGAAATCCGGTCGGCTTGAACTCGCGCCAGCGCACCGGACGCCAATTCTACTGTCACCAATCGTGATTGGTCCGGGTTGAGGTCGGCAATCAAGGAACGCAGCGATACGTGGTCGGCGGTGTCGAGCAGATCCAAGGCGGTTCGGTTGCTCAGCAGGATGTCGTCACCGATGGCCGCGACGGCGATGTGGCGTTGATGTGACACTCGCTGAAACGCGTCGACCAACCGCTGCTCCGACGCTTTGGAGCCTTCGAGCAGCCGTTTCTCGATGTCTGCTGCCGCACGCGCAAGGAAGGGCGCGAACAGTGGGTTAGCCTGCGAGACAACGCCGGTCATGTCGAGAATGCCTTCGACGCGACGTGTGACGGGATGCAGGATCGGCTGGCCGTAGCAACTCAATCCCTTGAGGCTGTCGAGAAAATGCTCGTCACCGTGGATCACGACACTTCGTCCGACCTCGAGCGGCGTGCCGAGCGCATTGGTGCCGGCGTGCTCTTCACCGAAGCGTGAACCGTTGACAACACCCAACCGCTCGATCGTCCGCTCGACGCGGCTGTCGGAGTACACCGAGGCCACCACTCGGCAATCCCGATCGGCCAGCAGCACACAGAACCCGGTGCCCGCGATCTGTTGCGACACCTCGTCGAGCACGGGTGCGGCGGCCCGGAGTAGACGCGACTCGCCGTCCTGCTCCTCGGTGTCCACGGCGATTGCCGACGACGGATCGAGGCCACTGAGTCGAGAGCGCTTCCAGGAGAGCGCGATCTCGGGGCGTACCGGCTCACGCTCCCCTGGGTTCGCGGACATACTCTCAGGCCTGACCGATCAATTCGATCGCCTGTTCTCGCATTGCGATCTTGCGAACCTTGCCCGTGACTGTCATCGGGAACTCGTCCACGACATGGACGTAACGCGGAATCTTGTAGTGCGCGAGTTTGCCGGTGCAGAAGGCACGGACCGAATCGGCGTCCAGATCGTCTGCACCTTCGCGCATCTGGACCCACACCATCAATTCCTCGCCGTACTTAGCATCGGGCACACCGATGACCTGCGCGTCGAGAATGTCGGGGTGGGTGTAGAGGAACTCCTCGATCTCACGCGGATAGACGTTCTCACCACCGCGAATGACCATGTCCTTGATGCGTCCGGTGATGGCGACGTACCCCGCCTCGTCCATGACTCCGATGTCTCCGGTGTGCATCCACCTGGCAGCGTCGATCGCCTCGGCAGTCTTCTCCGGGTTCTCCCAGTAGCCGAGCATGACCGAGTAACCACGCGTGCACAGCTCACCAGGTTCGCCGCGCGGCACCGTCAATCCTGTTGCCGGATCGACGATCTTGATCTCGAGGTGCGGCCCCACCCGCCCGACCGTTTCGGTGCGTTGCGCGATCGAATCGTCAGAGCGAGTCTGCAGCGACACCGGCGACGTCTCCGTCATGCCGTAGCAGATGGACACCTCTGCCATGCCCATCCGATCGATGACCTGCTTCATCACCTCTACCGGGCAGGGCGAACCAGCCATGATGCCGGTACGAAGGCTCGACAGATCGAAGCTCTCGAAGTCCGGCAAAGCCAACTCTGCGATGAACATCGTCGGAACGCCGTAGAGAGATGTGCACTTTTCGGCCTGGACGGCTTCGAGCGAAGCGTGCGGATCGAATGCCGGGCCCGGAATGACCATGGCAGCACCGTGACTGGTGCACGCAAGGTTGCCCATCACCATGCCGAAGCAGTGGTAGAACGGTACCGGGATGCACACCCGATCGATCTCGCTGTAGTGGCACAACTCGCCGACGAAGTAGCCGTTGTTGAGAATGTTGTGGTGGCTGAGCGTCGCACCCTTCGGGAAACCGGTAGTGCCCGAGGTGTATTGGATGTTGATCGCATCGTCCGCCGACAGCGCAGCCTGGGCAGCTGCGAGCGGAGCCGGATCGCTGGCCTGCGCCGCCAACCCGTCTGCAAGCACGGCGTCCCACTCGGGTGAGCCGAGCAGGAGCACCGACGTCAGATCCGGGCACTGCGGCCGCACTGTCTCGATCATCGACGCGTAGTCCGAGGTCTTGAAGCTGGCCGCCGACACCAGGGTCGAGATTCCGGCCTGCTCGAGCACGTACTGCAACTCGTGCGAGCGGTATGCCGGGTTGATGTTGACCAGGATCGCCCCGATCTTTGCCGTCGCGTACTGCGTGAACGTCCACTCCGGACAGTTGGGAGCCCAGATCCCCACCCGATCACCCTTCCCCACACCACGGGAAAGGAGTCCGGCAGCGAGCCCGTTCACCTGTTCGGCGAACTCTCGGTACGTCCATCGTCGACCGCTGGCATGGTCGATCAACGCATCACGGTCACCGTGCGCGGCAACCGTGCGATCCAGGTTGTCTCCGATGGTGTCGCCCAGCATCGGACCGTCCCATACTCCGGACGTATAGCTGGGCAGCGGCGTACTCATGTGTTCTGTCCTCTCCGGTTACCTGTTCAGGCACCTATGAGAGGGGCCGCATCGGCGGACCCTCTCATCTACGAATTTACTCGATTCGGTGTGATGCACGACATACTTCCCGGTGCAGGGTGTCCGTAACTGTTCGAAGTCCGGACACCCCACCCGACTAATGTGCGCCTTTATCAACCGCCGGCGGTTAATAAAGGCGCACAGTGTTTACAGGGCGTGATCCTTGGTCTCGACGAGCGCCCAGGTGCAGACCAGACTCACCACACCGAGGATTGCCAGCATGATTCCGATGGCCATGCTCCCGTAGGCCGAGGCCAGCGGTGCGGCGATCAGCGGCGGCACTGCGCCGCCGAGCACTCCGGCGAGGTTGTAGCCGAGGCCGGCACCGGTGTAGCGGTAGCGGGTCTGGAACATTTCCGGAAGCAGCGCACCGCAGGGGCCGTACGCGATTCCGAAGATCATCAGCGTGCCGAACATTCCGAGGATGAACGCGATCGGTGTTCCGGTGTCCAGGAGCGGGAACAGAACGAGCGCCCACACCACAGCCAGACCACAAGAGATCATGATGACCTTGCGACGCCCGATGCGGTCCGAGTACAAGGCGGAAACGATGATCGCCGCACCGAAGACGAAGGCCGACGCGATACCGACCGACAGAACGAACGGACGAGAGAAGCCGAGGGTCTTGGTTCCGTAGCTCGTGAGGAAAGCCGTGCCCATGTAGAAGAACGCGAACAGGCAAGCGAGGGCGCCGGCCGAGAGCAGGATTTCCTTGGTCTGGAATCGCCAGGCATCCAGGAACGGGAGGGTGCGAGGTGCTTCGTTCTTCTGCTCGGCCACGCGCTCTGCCTGCTCCGCCTTGAAGACCGGGGTCTCCTCGATAGCGAGTCGCATGTAGAGGCCGATGCCGACCAACACGATGGAGAACAGGAACGGGATACGCCAGCCGTAGTCGAGGAAGGCCTGATTGGTATCGCCGAGAACAGCGCCGGTGATGAGGAAGGTACTGCTCGAGAGAACGAAAGCGATTGCGGGGCCGAGCTGCGGGAACATCGCATACAGACCACGTTTGCCCGGTGGGGCGTATTCCGCGGTGAGCAGGGTTGCGCCCGCCCATTCGCCACCGACCGCGAAGCCTTGGCCGAATCGCAAGAGCACCAGGATGATCGGAGCCGCAACACCGATGGTTGCCGCACCGGGCAGCAAGCCGATCAGGAGCGTCGAGATACCCATGAGCAGGAGCGTCGAGATCAGAGTCTTCTTGCGACCGATGCGATCACCGAAGTGTCCGAACAGCATTGCGCCGACGGGCCGCGCGATGAATGCGACTGCGAAGGTCGCAAACGATGCGACGGTTCCCGCAGTGGCACCGAGCGCGGGGAAGAATACCGTCGGAAAGACAAGTGCCGCAGCGGTTCCGTAGATGAAGAAGTCGTAGAACTCGATGGTCGTGCCGATGCAGCTCGCGATCGCGACGCGCCGCACACTGGTGGTGTTCTGCGGGGGTTGCGTCGCACCTGCGGCACTCGCACCCCCGGCGCCGGCGGCACTGGTGCCGCCCGTGGGAGAGACTGTGGTCACTCGATTCCTCCGTGGTCCCGTGGTGTCGCCCTGTGGGCATCACCGTCGATAAGAGGAAAGGTAGTGATGTGGCTCACCCCCGCACTACCCCCGAAAGGGGGTGAAGTGATCTGAGTCACGACTTGTATGCAATGGTAACGAGTTTCACGGCCGCTGACATGCCACAGGCCGTCCGATTCGTTCTCACGAATCGGACGGCCCATTGTGAACGGCGTCAGGGTAGAACGCTACGGATCAAGCCTTACCGGCAGCCCCGAACAGCTCCTGACGGATCTCCCCCCACACCGTGGCATAGGAGTCGATGATCGGTTCCGAAATCCACTTGGACTCCCCCGCTTGAACTTTCGCGAGAGCGTCCGAGAAGAGATCCTGGTAACGAGACAACCGCGGAACGAAAGCCGACAGATCGTCGAACAGGTTTGCCGCCCGGCGATCCAGCTCTGCAAGGGAATCCGCGTCTGCGCCGTCGACGAGTGCGACGAACTCGGCGTCCAAGGGAAGGAACGCCTCGTACACCTCACCGATGGAGTCCTCGTCGATCGAGACCCGCTCAGCGTCCAATTGATCTTCGAGTTCTGACAAGCCCTTCTCGGTCAGGCTGATGGCGTCGTCCGATTCGACCGCTTTGCCCTGCTCGACAAGTGCGTCGTACGCAGCTTGACCGGACGCTGCGCTGACGCCCAAGTGCTCGGCCAGGACCACCGCTCCGACCCGCTCCTTGAGACGTACTGCTTGAAGCAGCGCCAATTCGTCCACGTTGCCAGCGAAGGCCATCGATTTCTCCTACTCACGTGCCGCCTCTGCGGCTCCAGCATGTCAGCGGACACCCCTGGGTCTCCGCAGCCCGACAAAGGGCTCGACAGAATCAGATCACACGCTGATCGATCGTTGTGAAGTCACTGCGACAAGCCGCCTATCAGGCAACGGAATCGACCTGATCGGGGATCACGCTGCCGTCCGCACGAGTCACGGCGCCTTTGGCCCCGGCCGCGTCGGTGTAGGCCTCGGTCGAGCAGTGATAGGGAGCATCCGCCTGTGCTTTCGGTTCGATGAACATGGGGTTGACCAGCCATTTCCCGTCACTGTTGTCGTAGGCGTTGCACATCAGTTCGGGATTGTTCCGGTTGATCACCAGACGCGCACCGGTCGCATCTCCGAGAAAAGTCACGTCGGTGACGGAATCACCGGCAGCAAACACCTGACGCCGATCGGCAGGCAACTGCTCGAACGCCGTAGGCCCTTGGACCCCGTAGACAACCTCGTTGACCTGGCACCGCTTGCCGTCGATGTACGGAATGACCGAGTCGTCACCGTCCGCAACGCCACCACATCCACGCAGGCGCCCGGACAGAACCCCGCCCTCGACGATGGGACGCACGCCCATCACGTGATCGGCGTCCAATCCCAGCTGTTCCGCCCAGACTCGAACAACTGGTTCAGCCGAGGCGGAGATGATCCGCACGTCGAACCCATGAGCGCCGAGAGACTTCACCAAATCTTCGATCTGCGCGTAGTAGCGCACCGAGCCGTCGACCTCCGTGGTACCGACGGTCTGATCGGATCCTTCTGCAGCAGCGAGATTCTCGGCTCGCGCTGCGCGCGCGTACTCGGTGACCTCATCCTCGGTGTGCCCCGCCATCAACTGCACGGCCCACGCATACGCGGCCTTGGTCCGGCGGTGATCGTAGCCGTCGAATGCGGCCTGACCGTCGCGCGTCTTCTCCTCGAGCACCGCAACGATCTCGTCCGCGCAGTCGACGTCGGTGCTGGTTGCCAGGGGTTGACCCGGGGCGGTCTCCGAGCCACACGCGGCGGAAAGGGCGGCAGCGCCTGCTGGAGTCATGAAGCGACTGGTGGTTACCCAGTCGCCCCCGGCGGGCTGTAACACCTTGTTGTTCTTGATCATCCAGAATGCAGTGGCGCTTCCGATGTCGTTCTTGACAACTGTGTTGTCCCAGTCGAAGAGCGCCAACGGAGCACCGTCATCGACATCACCCGCAGCTCCACACGTTCCGAACTCCGTCATCATGGCATCCAACCTCACACGGTTGTCGCCGTACCACGCCAGACTGGGATCCAACGCCGCGCAGGATGAACCACTCTGCGCTGCATCCTCTTTCGTAGCGCTCTCGGCCGAACTACATGCAGTTGCACTCAACAGGACACTACCTACGGCCAACGCGCACAGGGCGCGGGCATGCAGCGAACGGAACATCGATTCCCTCATTTTCGTCGTGATTCGGGTACGACGGCATACCCGAGTGTCGATCGACCCGGGTATGCCGTGCAGCTGTCAACTAATCGAGCGTCAGCACTTCTCCCGACGCAACGGCGTCGGCGCGAGAGGTGTCCTTGAGGTCGACGCCGGAGCGGCCCAATTGGCGCGCTCCCGCCACCAGCCCAAGGACAACACGAGCAGCCTGCTCGTATCCGAGACCCTCGGGTGGGTGGACATTGGAAATGCAGTTTCGATCCGCGTCGGTGCGACCGACGCGAGGGAGGTGAGTCAGATAGATACCGACGCTGTCCGCAACGGAGAGCCCTGGACGTTCGCCGATCAGGACGATCGCCGTCTGCACTCCCATCGCTGCGGCGATGTGATCGCCCAGCGCCACACGGGCGTTGGTAGCAATCACGGGCGGCGCGATGGAGTACCGCTCCCCCAACAGCGTGACCAACGCGGACAGGAGTTGCTCGCCGTGGTCCATCAGTGCTCGCGGGGAGAGTCCGTCGGCGAGGATGAACCCGATTTCCTTGTCGGAACTCGAGATCGCGCTCAGGTCCGCGGGCCGGCGCCCTAGGTCGGGCCTCCGGAGATACTCGCTGCGGGTGGAGACGCTGCTCGCGACCACCACCGGAGCCCCGATACCCACCCCTTCGACCCGACTGGCGAGAGTCTCGGAATCGAGAGGCTCGTGGACCGCGTCGCGAGCTGCGGCGTGCGCCGCCTTGAATTCGAGAACCCGCTTGGTGGGCAACGAATCACCGGCGCGGCCCAACCCGATGCGCGATTGTGTGGTCTTGCGCAGTGGACCCCAGAAATCGAGGATCGGTGCCTGATCTTCTGTCATGAGTTCACCGTCAGAGCCCGCAGCGGCGACATCTCGGCATCGATCGGAAGAACCCGACCGTTTGCGTCGGTCATCCCCAAATTGTGGAGCCAGGTCTCGAACTCCGGGGCAGGCTGCAAGCCGAGAACCTTACGCACGTACAGCGCGTCGTGGAACGCCAGACTTTGATAGCCGAGCATCACGTCGTCGGCGCCGGGCACCGCGATCACGAACGCCGCGCCGGCGACGCCCAGCAAGGTGAGCAGGTTGTCCATGTCGTCTTGATCAGCTTCGGCGTGGTTGGTGTAGCAGACGTCCACTCCCATCGGCAGCCCGAGGAGTTTCCCGCAGAAGTGATCTTCCAAGCCCGCGCGAATGATCTGCTTGCCGTCGTAGAGATACTCGGGACCGATGAAGCCGACCACGGTGTTGACCAGCAACGGTTCGAGATCACGTGCAACCGCGTATGCCCGGGTTTCGAGCGTCTGCTGATCGACCGGGGCTCCTCCGGTGCCGTAGTGGGCACCTGAACTGAGGGCGGATCCCTGCCCCGTCTCGAGGTACATGACGTTGTTGCCGACCGTTCCGCGGTTCAAGGAGCGCCCGGCCTCGTTGCCCTCACGCAGGAGCGGAATATTCACTCCGAAACCGGAATTGGCGCCTTCGGTACCGGCAATCGATTGGAAGACCAGATCGACCGGCACCCCCGATTCGATCAGTCCGATCGTGGTGGTCACGTGCGAGAGCACGCACGACTGAGTCGGGATCTCGAATCTCTGACGGATGTCGTCGAGCAGGTGGAGCAGATCCGAGGTGGCCTGGGGTGAGTCCGTCGCGGGGTTGATACCGATGACGGCGTCGCCACATCCCATCAGGAGACCGTCCAGCGTTGCCGCCGCAATGCCGCGTGGATCGTCCGTCGGGTGATTCGGCTGGAGTCGAGTGCTCAGCCGTCCAGGTAGCCCGATGGTCGTGCGGAACCCCGCGGTGACCGTGATGGCCTTCGCGACGGCGATCAGGTCCTGATTGCGCATGATCTTGCTGACCGCGGCAACCATTTCCGGGGTGAGCCCGGGACTCACGGCGGACAAGCGTGCGGAAGCTTCCGGCGCCGACGCAGTCTCGAGCAGCCAGTCCCGCAGTCCGCCAACCGTCAGGTGGGCCACCGGCGCAAACGCGAGGCGATCGTGGCTGTCGATGATGAGGCGAGTTACCTCGTCGTCCTCGTACGGAACCAACAGATCTTCGAGGAATACGGTCAGCGGAAGGTCAGCCAGAACCCATTGAGCAGCAGCACGTTCGGCGTCGGAGCTTGCCGCGCATCCGGCGAGCTCGTCGCCCGAGCGCAGCGGTGTCGCTTTTGCCATCAGATCGACGAGACCGTCGAACGAGTAGTTGGTTCCGGATACCTGCTGGTGATACTTGGCCATCCCGCGACTCATCCCAATTCTTCTTCCGCCTGTGCAAGTACAGCAAACTCCTCGTCCGGCGAGTTGGCAACAAGGTGGTGGCGACTGTAGAGACCGAAGTACGCCATCAGAACTCCGAAGGCGACCAAGGTCAACAGTGCTGCAACGGGATCGACCAGGAAGGTGGCCACCACCGATACTGCCGCGATCACGAGCGCAAACGAGGTGGTGGCGATACCACCGGGCGTGCGGTACGGGCGCGGCATGTTCGGCTCGCGCTTACGAAGAACGATGTGACTCACCATCATCAGGACGTAGCTCACTGCCGCGCCGAAGACCGCCATGTTGAGCAACATGGCACCTTCACCGGTGAGTGAGAGCGCGAAGCCGATGATTCCGGGAACGACGAGAGCGAGAGTGGGTGCCTTGCGCTTGTTGGTCACCGACAGGTTTTTCGGCAGGTAACCGGCGCGGGAGAGCGCAAACGTCTGACGGGAGTACGCGTACATGATCGAGAAGAAGCTCGCGACCAGACCGGCGAGGCCGATGTAATTGACGGCCTTCGCCGCTCCGCTGTCCCCCAGCGCCTCGACGAGCGGATTTCCGGAGGTGGACAGGGCGTCGGCGCCGAGCGCACCGGTGGCGAGGAAGAGAACCGTTGCGCCTGTGACGATCAGGATCAACATGCTGATGATGATGCCGCGGGGTACGTTCTTCTCCGGCTCACGCGCTTCCTCGGCGGCCAGTGGCACACCCTCGACAGCAAGGAAGAACCAGATCGCGAAGGGCACGGCGGCCCAGATTCCGAGCAGACCGAACGGCAGGAACGACGAAGATCCGACCGCGCTGGTGTCGACGGCGATATCGGTGAGGTTGGACGAATCGAAAAGGCCGACAGCCGAAACCGCGAACACGACCAGGCCGACGAGTGCAATGGCGGTGATGATGAACATCGCCTTGAGTGCCTCACCGGCGCCGGTGAGGTGAATGCCGATGAAGATCGCGTACACCGCGAGGTACACCCACCACCCGTCGGTGATCCCGAACAGGTTCAGGGATTCGACGTATGCACCGATGAAGGTCGCGATCGCCGCGGGCGCGATCGAGTACTCGATAAGAATTGCTGTGCCGGTGGCAAATCCGCCCCAGGGCCCCATGGCCCGTCTGGCGAAGGTGTATCCGCCACCCGCGGCCGGAAGCGCCGACGACATCTCGGCCATACCGAGCACCATCGCCAGGTACATACCCGCGATGACAACCGCCGCGATGAGAAGGCCACCGAAACCACCTTCGGCCAGACCGTTGTTCCAGCCGGCGTAGTCGCCGGAAATCACATAGCTGACGCCCAACCCCGCAAGCAGCACCCACCCTGCTGTTCCCTTTCGGAGTGTTCGTTTCTCCAGATACGAATTGTCTTCCGCATGGAAGTCTGCGCCGTCGTGGTGTGCACCCGCGGCACCGGCGTTTTTGCCGGTTGCGTGGTCGGAAAGAGACATGTCCATCCTCTGAATCGGTCAAGAATGAGACGACGCACGGTGGATGCGTCGCGTGAAATGAACGGTATGTGGGCGATGTGCGGAGAAGGTCGCCTGGAGATGACCGTGCTGTTAACTGGCTGTCATGTGCGCGGCCCCGAGTCTGTTCAGATCTTCTTCAGGCGGCCGTTCTCAGGATCGGGCGGCCGTGCCCGGCACCGGGCAGGCATCGACGGCCTCGGCGACCACCTGGGGAACCGTCGGAGGCAAAGGTCGCACGCCCGCTTCCCAGTCAGCGCCTACGAGAATGCTCGACGCGCCGAGTGCTTCGTTTTCGTCCGGTGTGAATGCCCTTGCTCGACTGAGGAATCTGAATCCCTCAGGAGACTCCAGGCTGAATCCACTACCGCGGCCGGGCACGACGTCCAGCACCAACTGGGTGTGCTTCCAGGCTTCGAACTGTGATCCGGAAATCCAGACCTGGACTGCGTCGGTTCCGGTGGGAAGGTCTTCGGGAATCTCCCCGACAGCAAGTCGGAGATCGACGATTCCGAGTAGTACGTCGCGGTCCCCGACGATGAATTCGCCTGAGGGATAACACATCGGGGCCGAGCCGTCGCAGCATCCGCCGGATTGATGCATCATCAGTTCGCCGTGAGTCCCGCTGAGGCGGCGCAGGAGGTCAGCCGCCCCAGCGGTGGTCACCAACCGGGGTGGAACGGCGCCGGTATCGGGTGTGTCCGTGGCGCTCATTCCAACCTCCGTGTGTTTGTGCAGGTTTCGCGTGTTGCAGTCGTGCTCACCGGCACCCGCAGCGAGGGGCTCACGGGTGCCGGTGGGTCGATCAGAAGAAGCCCTGAGCCTTCTGGGCGTAGCTGACCAGGAGGTTCTTGGTCTGCTGGTAGTGCGAGAGCATCATCAGGTGGTTCTCGCGGCCGATGCCGGACTGCTTGTATCCACCGAAAGCGGCGTGTGCCGGGTACTGGTGGTACGTGTTGGTCCAGACGCGACCGGCCTGGATGTCGCGGCCCGCGCGGTACGCAACTCCGCCGTCGCGGGACCAGACACCGGCACCCAAACCGTAGAGGGTGTCGTTGGCGATTTCGATGGCCTCGTCGTAGTCCTTGAACGAGGTGACCGAGACGACGGGTCCGAAGATCTCTTCCTGGAAGATGCGCATCTTGTTGTTGCCGGTGAACACCGTCGGCTGGACGTAGTATCCGCCGGACAGGTCTCCGCCGAGTTCGGCCCGCTCGCCGCCCGTGATGACCTTGGCGCCTTCGGCCTTGCCGATCTCGATGTACGAGAGGATCTTCTCGAGCTGGTCGTTGCTGGCCTGCGCACCGATCATGGTGTCGGTGTCGAGCGGATCCCCTTGGCGCACAGCCTTGGTGCGGATGGCCGCCATCGCGAGGAACTCGTCGAAGATGTCTTCCTGGATCAGCGAACGTGACGGGCAGGTGCAGACCTCGCCCTGATTGAGGGCGAACATCGTGAAGCCCTCGAGTGCCTTGTCCTGGTAGTCGTCGTTGGAGGCGAGCACGTCGGAGAAGAAGATGTTGGGGCTCTTGCCACCGAGCTCGAGGGTGACGGGGATGAGGTTCTGCGACGCGTACTGCATGATCAGGCGACCTGTGGTGGTTTCACCGGTGAACGCGATCTTCTTGATACGCGGGCTCGACGCCAGCGGCTTGCCGGCCTCGACGCCGAAGCCGTTGACGATGTTGAGAACACCGGCAGGCAGCAGGTCACCGATGATGCCGATGAGGTGCAGGATCGACACGGGTGTCTGCTCGGCAGGCTTGAGCACGATGGCATTGCCGGCAGCGAGGGCGGGAGCAAGCTTCCACACGGCCATGAGGATCGGGAAGTTCCACGGAATGATCTGGCCGACTACGCCGAGCGGCTCGTGGAAGTGGTACGCCACGGTGTCGGAGTTGATTTCCGAAAGCGAACCTTCCTGTGCGCGAATGGCTCCCGCGAAGTAACGGAAGTGATCGATGGCGAGAGGAATGTCGGCGTTGAGGGTCTCGCGGATCGGCTTGCCGTTGTCCCACGACTCGGCGAGTGCGATCGATTCGAGGTTCTCCTCCATGCGATCAGCGATCTTGTTCAAGATGATCGCGCGCTCGGCGACCGAGGTCTTGCCCCAGGCCGGAGCTGCTGCGTGCGCTGCGTCGAGAGCGAGTTCGATGTCTTCTGCGGTGGAACGCGCCACGTCACAGAAATTCTGTCCGGTCACCGGTGTGGGGTTCTCGAAGTACTGACCCTTGACCGGAGCAACCCATTCGTTGCCAATCCAGTTGTCGTATCGAGACTGGAAGGACATGATCGCGTCGGCGGTACCTGGGCGGGCGTACACGGTCATTGCAAGCTCCTATGTAAACGTGATCTTCCTGGGCGCACCCACCAAATCGGTGACTGCAATCCCACCCCCCGGTGGGGTGTGATTCACAACACTAGGAGTTGCAACGTTGCAAGTACGTTGCGTGCGAGAAACGCAGATGATTCTCAGATGCCCAATTGGCGGTCGAGGAGATCAATTCTTGCCTGGACCTGTGAATACAGCGGAGATTGAGGATCCAATGTGGACAGGTAGGCCTCCCACACGACGGAGTCTTCGCGCCCGTGTACGGACGTGGTCCACCGGGCCAGAAGGTTGGCGTCACCTCCACGCAGCAGTGCCGCCTGAACCCTGGTGCGTAGCTCTTCCCGCACCTCTTCGATGCCGGGAGAGGCCGAGCCTGCCAGCACCGGGCCCGAATACAGTTTCATCGCCGTCGCCGCGTCTCCGCGATCCAACGCCGCCCGCACGTCGCCGACGTCTGTCGTGAACTCCGTGATGATCCGATAAGGACGCGAAGCCAAACGGTCGGCACCGAAAACCTTACGAAGACGCGACATTTCCGCACGAATGGTCACTGCGTCGAGTTCACCCTCGTCGAGCAGGACCGCAAGGTGGTCGGAGCTGAGACCCTCCGGATGTTCGGAGAGCAGAAGGAGAATCTCGGCGTGACGCTGCGAAATCGGGATGCGGTCACCGCCGCGAACCAGCGTCGGCCGGCCTGCTCCGAATGTTTCGAGGCGCGGAGTCGTGGCGCTGAGCGGGATGGGCGAGTTCAAGAGGTGGAATCGCAATTCCGATTCGGCGGCCGCAACAGTTGCACGGATCAGTGACAGCACTTCGGGAACCGCGACCCTGGGACCACCGGTGATGTCGATGGCACCGAGGATTTGCCCAGTGGTGGGATCGTGGACGGGTGCGGCCGAACAACTCCAGTCGTGCACGGTTCGGTTGAAATGCTCGGATCCGAATATCTGTACGGAGTGATCGAGAGCAAGAGCCGTTCCGGGCGCATTGGTGCCGACACGATCTTCGCTCCAGTCGGCGCCTTCGACGAAGTTCATGGACAACGCCTTGTCCTTGGCCGAATTGTCACCCTCCACCCAGAGCAATCGACCATGTGCGTCGCTGATCGCGATCAGCAATCCGGTCTCGGCAGCATCCTCCACCAGGAGTTTCCGAATCACCGGACGAATCAGTGACATGGGATGCGCGGAGCGATATTTTTCGAGCTCCAACCCTTCGAGCATCTCAGGGTTGCCGACAACATCAGGATTTACTCCCTTGTTGCGGCTCCGCATCCAGGACTCGAGCACGACCGAACGGACATGGGAGTCGTCGGTCAGCCCTTGGCCGGGCACGCCGCGGGCATCGATGAACGACTGATGGGCAGACGAAAGTCGCCGCGCAAGTAACGCGACGTCATCGCCTGGCCTGACCGCCACCCACGGGTTGCCAGGCACAGCCTGTTCACCTGCCATATTTTGCGTTCCTCCGCTCCGTGGACCACTGTAACGCCGATCACAGCCCGTAGGCGAGAACGACCATTCGGTATGACTGCCGACCCAGCCCGCTGCCCCTCGCGGTCACTCGTCACCGAGCAGGATGGCGCCTGCCCGCTCCGCGACCATCACCGCGGTCGCGTGTGGGCCGCGGGTCGGAATCGTCGGCAGGATTGACGTGTCAACAATACTGAGTCCTGCCGCGCCGATCACACGGCACCGATCATCGACGACTGCGAACGGGTCCGATTCGGCGCCCATTACGCAGCTACCGGACATGTGCAAGGACGTGCCGAGGCGAGATTCGATCCACTCGTCGGTGTACTCCACGACGGGGCGGTCGATCAACCCGGTCTCGGCGATCGACTCGAGAAGGTCCTCGGCGATCTGCATTCCTTCCCGAATGGCTGCTCGATCGTGCGTCGACGCGACGTAGTTGTATCGAATACGCGGCGCCCCAGCGGGATCCCCCGATGCCAGTTCGATACTTCCCCGGCTGCGCGGCGCCATGAGGACCACTCCGACGCCGTGATCCATGCGAGGCACACCGGGAACCAAATCCGTGAAAGATGCGGTGTACGGACGGATTTCAAGCTCGGCGAGATTGAGAGTAGTCTCCAGCACCGGTGTCTGCGAGCGAATCGCGCGAGGGGTCGAAAAATGGTAGGGCAGCAGCACTTCCGGATGGTCGACGAAGTTCTGTCCGACGCCAGGTCGGTCGAGAATGACGGAAACTCCTTGCTCTGCAAGTTGTTCCGCCGGACCAACGCCGGAATTCAAGAGAATGTGCGGCGTCGCCACAGCACCCGAACACACGATCACGCGGTCGGCACGAATGCGTCGGACGTTGCCGTCGTCGAGAACGTCGACGCCGATCGCACGGGTTCCCGAGAATACGATGCGAATGACGTTCACTCCGGATTCCACCCGCAAATTCGGGCGGTGCAACGCCGGCATCAGATACCCGATCGCAGTACTGATCCGACGATGATCCGCCACGTTCAGTGGCACTCGGCCGACGCCGAACGAGTCCGGCGCATTCTTGTCGACGTCGTCGGGAAAGCCCGCTGCGAGCGCTGCCGCCTGGAATTCGCCGCTCAGTGGATGCAGTTGGTCCCACGCTCGACGCTCGACCGGGATCGGACCGGCCGTCCCGTGGAACTCGCCCTCGAAATCACGATCCGTCTCAGACTTCTTGAAGTACGGCAAGACGTCGTCGTATCCCCATGAGCTCGGCCAATTCTCGAAATCAGCACGGGTCGCGCGGGTGAAGTACGCACCGTTGACGGCGCCGGACCCACCGAGTGTCCGCCCGCGCGCAATCGTGGACGCCCGACGCGGTGTCAGTTCGACCGGATACGTCCACGTGTATTCGCTCGCAGGTCCGACCGGCAATCGGTACGGATCACCCAGGACGTCCGGAAGTTCGAGCGCCGAACGATATCCACTTCCCGATTCGAGGAGCATCACCGTGGCGGATGGATCTTCACTGAGCCTGGCTGCGACGACGCAGCCACACGTGCCACCACCGACAACCAGGAAATCTGCGTAGTCGGCTTCTGTCACTTGGTGATTCGAGGTTTCAGTGCCGCCCAGTCACGGGCGTCGAACGCGCCCCGCCAGAGTCCGGCTCCATACGCGATGTCGTCTGCTCGTTTGAACAAGACGTACCGAACCGGACCCAACCCGCCCGGCTCACGGTGGCGATACCAGTCCACCACACCTTCGGTGACGGCCGCAGCGACCGCCAGTCGCCGAATTCGACGGGAGGCGATCACCGCCAGGAGCGTCACGGGCCAGTAGTGACGGCACATCGCCGAGGCGAGTTGCCAGAATCCTCCGACAAACCCTTGCGCAGTGAGGATCGCTGCGATCCGGGTGGGCTGACTCAGGCCGTTGAACATCTTTCGCAGGCGATACACGGTGAAGAGCAGTGCGCCCAACGCACCCGCAAGACCGGAACGGGTCAGTGTTGCGGCGGCGATGCACGCGAAGAGCGTCGAGAACGACATCGCCATCGGCGGAACCGAACCCTCGTGTCTTGCAGCCAACGGCGCCGCACCCGTGCCGTAGAACGCTCTCCTGGCGAACCACTTGTCGAACTGAACTCGATGATCGTGGGCGACATGCGCTACCGGTTCGTACCGCAGTCGCCAACCCGCAGCCTGCAGTCGCCAGCAGAAATCGACGTCCTCGGCTACTTCGAGACTCTCGTCGAAACCGTTGCATTCGAGCGCCACGTCGCGCCGGACGATCACGGCCGCGCTGGGGACATAGGCGACCGGACTGCCCGACTTCACCGCAGCTTCCTTGCGTCCGAGGTCGAGTGACGATCGCATGTTCTCGTACCGCGCCAGCGCCGTCCCGTACGGATCGAGGGCGACGATGCGGGGTGCAACAAGGGCAACCCCTGGATCGCTGAAGTGGCCCAACATCAACTCGAGCCAACCGGCACGCGGTATGACGTCGGAGTCGAGGAAAGCTACGAAACGTGTTTGGGCCGAACGCAATCCCGAGTTTCTCGCTGCCGATGGTCCGCGGGCGCTCTCGTGCCGCACCACCGTGATGGTGCCGGTGCCCGGGCAGGCGCGACGAGGCTCCACCGGCACTTCCGAACCGTCGTCGACGACGATGACGGTCAGATCCTTGAGGACGGGCAGCAACCGCTCGACGCCGGCCTGGTTGTCCTTGACCGGAATCACGACGGTGACATCCGCAGCGGACGGCGTCGACATCGGACGAGGATTCGCAACGCCTGAATCGAGAAGGTGTCGAGCAACCGCAGCGCTCTGCTGATCGACCACCTCGAGGAAGCCGTCGCCGATCATCGCCGCAGCCGTCGGAGCCAGCTTGAGCATCCGTGTCGGAGAGCCGCCGATGAGCACCCGGCCGCCCGAGTACGTGCGCACCTTGGGGTCCAACCGAATGCCGAAGCCGTCGGGGAGTCTTGCTGGTCGCATCAGATGATCGTAAGGGACGTAGCCCGTCGTGCTGCAACTCGTCGCAGCCTCGAAAGCCGTCGCAGGTGGACCGTCCGCCCCCACTCGGTCGTGGTCGTCACCGAAGCCTCCCATCTGGACCAGGCTCCCACCGGGCCAGTCCATCCGTCACGCGTCCTACCAACTCACCGAAGATGTATGCGCCGTCTTCGGCGGTAGCCCCGACTGGATTGCCGAGAACGCCGTTTTGCGACACAGCGACCATACCGCCCGAACGCATTCCTGGCATCAGGTCCGCGATAGGAGACAAATTTCCTGTCTCAGCAAGGCTCATGTGCACCAAATCGGGCGAAAGGTGCAGCAATAGGCTCGTTTCAGTGTGTCCCGCGTGCGCATCGGCACCCGCAACAGCGCACGGCACCCACGCGGCGTCACGTCCCTCGTATCGAAGAAGTGCCACAGCCTTGGCCAGCGCGGGACCGTTTCCGCCGTGGCCGTTGACGAACAACACCCGCTTCGTCCACCTGAACGCCGACCTTCCGTACTCCACGACGAGGGTTTCCATGGCCTCGGCACCGATCGAAATCGTGCCGGCAAACCCTTCGTGTTCGCCGCTCGCCCCGTATTCGACGGCCGGGGCAACGACGACGTCGGGCAGAGCCTGTGCGACTGCTCTCGCGATCCGCGTGTCGGTATCGAGAGGCAGGTGCGGTCCGTGTTGTTCGAAAGAACCGACCGGGACCACGACGGTGAGCGCAGTGCCCTCGAGCGCAGGACTCGGGATGGCAGCAAGGTCACGCAGAAAACTCATCCCCCGATCGTATTGTGCACAGCTCCTCAAGCACTCGGCTCCACCCGAATCGATTGGATTGTGGTGGTGGCATTAACTGTTGCGACGGCAGTTCCGGTTTCGGTCAGAAGTTCTCCTGCGAGAAAAGCGAGGGATGCACCACGTCTCACGACACGGCCACGCCCGATGTATGCGCCGGGGAGGGCACGCTCGGGGAATTGACATGCAACGACGCTGTCGGCGCGAACTAATCGGGTTCGAGAGTGGCTACCGATGCGGGACCATGAGTGAATCCCACTTCGAACGTGGAGGACTCAGGATCTATCGCGCGAAGTGTCCAACCGAGTATGTCGCTGCCGGAGAGGGCGGGAATGCCCATCGACCACATCCCAGAATGGCCCCTTGCGTTTCATCGCTCATGTACAGCCTGACCCCGGCTCTACCACCCCGAAACACAGCATGCGTGTGCTCCGGGGCATGACTCGTCCCCGGTACACACGCTGCCATTTTCAAATATGCCCGTTCAGGCCGCTGCCGGTGGACTGTTGCCACTGATCGGGTGCTGATACGGATCGATCGACATGGGTGGATAGAACACCGTCTTTCGATCGGGGCCGATTTCCACTCTCCACTGCGTGTGGTGCAGCGTCCGGTGATGGTGGCCGCACAACAAGATCAGATTGTCGAGATCCGTTGGGCCACCATCATTCCAATGAACAATATGATGGGCATCGCACCACCCCGACGGAGTCCCACACCCCGGAAACGCACACCCACCATCACGCACCGCCAACGCCCGCCGCTGCGGCACCGTCGCTGTTCTCGCTTCCTTACCGCAGTCGAGCGGAACACCATACTCATCCAACAAGATCCGCGTGACCGTGCAGTCGCAGGCGAGCATCCGGGCCGTGTCGATACTGATCGGGCCCACCCAATCCGTCCACGCGAACCCCAACTCCTGAGTCGACGGCAGGAGGTCTTTCAATGCTTTGAGGTCTGTCATGTCTTTTGCGCTGGCGGTGACCGTGACGTGCGGTTTCACCCCACCCTCGATCGGACCCAACCCCGCCCGCTCGTACCGGCGCAGTAGTTCACAAAACCCGTCCGCACGCCGTAAAGCCGGAGTACGCGTGTCCTTGACGCCGTCCTTCTCCGGTGTCGGAGCCGACAGGCTCGACAACAACGTGATCAACCGCGCCCCGTTCACCGCATCCAAATCACCCTTCACAGACACACGCCCGTACAAGCCTTTCGAGGCATAGAACTCATTGCGCTCCGAATCTTCCCCGACCGGAACACCGTCCTCACGCTTGCCGTACTGCTTCTCGATCCGCCGAATCGCAACCCGCACCGCATCACAATCCGCAATACTCTTCGACGCCAGATCAAGCAAAATCCCGCGAGCCTTGTCCACATCCGCCGGCGTCATGTTCTTCGGCGGATGCTGACAAAACGACGCCACCTGCCGGGCCTTCAGCGCATCCACATCACCCCGATGAAACGCATCGCCCACCACAGGTTCGAGCATCAACAACCGCGCCAACCCGACCAACAGACTGCACTCACCGATCTCCAAATTCGTCGAACCATGCAACCACTGCGCGGTCGCCCGAAACCCCTTCCCACCGAGAACGTCACGGGAAAACATCTCCACGATCAACAACACCAACCGCGACTGCAACTCGTGACGGACACGCACCAGATCCAGAACCTCACCCTTGAGGTCCTCACCATCCAGCTGCCACGCATCCCGACCGTCCATACCCAAAGTTTAATCGAACATACTTTCGATAACCAGGGACATATCGGACGACTTATATCGCCAACGCAGCCCGATGCCCCTCGATGACGGCTGCATGTGAACGTCTCGGGGACAACGCATCACCGATGCGAAATATCTCGAAAGAACATCCCTGCAAGGTGTTCCACAAATCGTCGACAGGTTCCTGCTGTGTCGCGAAGACCACCCAGTCGACCGCAACTTCCTCGACCACCCCCGTCGGAAGGTGAACCAAGCTCACGAGCGGCGAAGCTCCACCGCTCACCGACGTCACCATCAGATCCGTCCGTTGCATGATCGACTTCTCGAACGCCCGGCGGTTCCACCCCTCGAAATCCAGGGTGATGCTCAGATCTTGGGCAACCACCATGCCGTTGGTCGCGATCGTGACAGTGCAACCTCGATCAGCGAGGAATTCCGCCACCGACGTGCCTTGATGGAATCCCAACTCGTCGTACACGAGCACCGTTCCACTCGGCAGAACCCTGCCGTCGAGAACGTCTCGAACACTCACCACACGTTCTGATCCACGCCCCCAGGCCGGTCGCACAGGCCGCGCTCCGGTTGCAATCACGACCACGTCGGGCGCCTGCTCCTCCACGATCGCGCGATCAGCTCCAGCACCCAGCTCGATCGTCACACTGCTTCGGCGACACTCCGATTCGAGATTCCGGACGAGGTCGGCGAGCTCGCGGCGAGCCGATACCACCGAGGCGGTGAGAATCTGTCCGCCAAGTCTTCGTTCACGCTCGAACAGCGTCACCGCATGACCTCGCTGGGCCGCGGTGGCCGCAGCTTGCAGGCCGGCCGGGCCTCCGCCGACCACCAGCACAGTGCGACCTCGTCGCCGCGGCATCGGCAGCGGTACCGATTCCCGACCAGCGCGCGGGTTTTCCGTGCACCCCAACCAACGTCCCAGACCCATCCGCCCGACACATTCCTGGTTGCAGGACAGGCAGGTTCGCACCTGTGCCGATTGTCCGGCACGCGCCTTGTTCACAAAATCCGGATCGGCGATCTGCCCGCGAACTACGCCCACCAGATCGCACACACCGTCCTCGAGCGCAGCTTCAGCGTGCTCTGGTGTCTTGAAACGGCCGACACCGACGACCGGAAGATCGACCGCTTCCTTGATCGCAGACGGGACGAAGTTGGCGTAGCCAGTGGGCACCGCCATCGACGCTTCGACCAGATGCAATGTTTCCGTGGCCATTCCGACGGTGGTGTTGATGTAGTCGACGTGACCGCCAGCTTCGACGAGTCGGGCGGTGGCTACTGCGTCGGACAGTTCGATCCCACCCCGCGTTCCTTCGTACCCACTGAGGCGCACGCCGAGCACACGATCCGGACCGATGGCCTCACGCAGTACCCCGAGCACTTCGAGAAGGAAACGCGCACGATGTGCCACGCCCCCGCCGTAGCGATCGGTGCGCAGGTTGGTCGAGGATGCGAGAAACGCGCGCACGATGGACGACTGCGACGCCTGCAGTTCCACCCCGTCGAAGCCACCGGCGACGCAGTTGCGCGCAACAAGGGCGAACCCTTCGAGAATCTCGGCGATGTCCGCGTCGTCGACAGCCTTGGGCACCTCGCGGAACAACGGATCGGCGACGGCGCTCGGCGCCCACAGCGGCAATCGTGAGTAGGTTCCAGCGCCCTGACCCCCATTGTGGTTGATCTGCGCGAGAATCGATGAACCATGTGCATGAACGGCGTCGGTGATCCGCCGGTATCCATCGATCGCTTCGGGCCGATAGCCCGCAATCATCTTCTCGTACGGTCGATCCGAAGGATGCGTCGAGTGCTCCTCGGTGATGATCAGACCCGCACCACCGCGTGCCCGCGCCTCGTAGTAGCTCGCGTGCTGCTCCGTCGGCAACCCGCTCTCCGCGTAATTGGTCAGGTGCGCGGAGAACACGACCCGATTGCGGAGTGTCAGGTTGCCCAGGCGCAGTGGCGCGAAGAGGCGCGGGTACGGCGTCATCAGACCTTGGAGTTTCCTTGATCGAGCGCGATATGACTTGCCGTGACGGTGCGTGAACCGTCACCGGCGAGCCACAGGACGGTGTCGGCGATCTCGTCGGGTTCGGCGAACGCGATGTCCGAGAGGATCGGAGTGAAGTTGGGAAGGTACTGCGGGAACTTGGCAAACACCTCGAGCGCACCCTGGTCGACACCCATCGGCGTATTGACTCCGTAAGGATGGATCGAGTTGACCCTGATCTTGTACTCCCCCAGTTCCTTTGCCGCGGCCTGCGTCAGACCGACGAGACCGAACTTGGCGCTCGCGTAGTGCGCTTGCCCGGGCAGCGCCTTGAGTCCTGCCACCGAACTGACCACGATGATCGATCCACCGCGCCCACCTTCGATGATCGCCGGTACCGAGGCCTTGAGGGTTTTCCAGACTCCGGTCAGGTTGATGTCGATCAGGGTTTCCCACTGCTCGTCCGACATTTCCCAGAATCGATTCCAGTTACAGACCCCGGCATTGGCGACCACGATGTCGAGACGTCCGAACTGCTCGACACCGTCCTTGACCACCGCGGTGAGCGCTGCACCGTCACGGACATCGACCTCGCGAGCGAGGATCTTCCCACCCTCCGCTTCGACCAGACGTATCGTCTCGGCAAAGTCCTCGGAAGTTGCTGCGTCGTAAGAATTGTCCGACGCCACCGACGCGCACACGTCGACTGCGATAATCGCTGCTCCCTCGCGCGCCATCTTGACCGCGTGCGCACGTCCTTGACCGCGCGCTGCGCCGGTGATGAAAGCAACTCGGCCTTCGAGCGAACGAACTGAACCCTGTGTCATGAGATAGCCCTCTCTGCAGAATTGAAACTCGTTCTAGTAGTAAACCCTGCACACCGCCCTTCGCGGATGGATTCGAGAACAGTTCTCGGAGCAACCGAGTCACCCACCTGGATGTCGGCCGCCTCCCCCAGCGTTTCGTTCGGCAGACGAGGCGAACAGTCGATCACCACTTCGCACTCGAGCTGTGAGCGCTCACCGGTATGAACGTGCTCGACGCAGACGGCCCCTGAGGCGATTTCGACGACACGCGACGCGAGCACCCTGGTGATCCCGGCCCGCTGGATGCGAGTGTTGGCGCCGACCAGATCCCCACTCGCGCCGAGCCGCGAGCCGACGATGCTGTCCGGGGTGACAATCGAGACGGAAGCGCCCTGGGCCGCGAGTGCTTCTGCGAGGGCCACTGCGACCGGTCCACCGAGCGGATCGATCAGCACGACCGGACCCGGCCCCACGGGGCTCAACTTCTCGAAGGTTTCCGACGCATCCAGCCACCGAACCGAGTCGTCGACCGGATACGTCGGCGGCCGCGCAGCACTACCGGTGGCAACCACAACCAGCTCGCCCCGACGGCGTGCCTCGCCCAGGTCCTGCGAGTCGACCGCCGCCCCGGTCCGCATCGTCACGCCGCTGCGACGGCATTCGTCCTCGAGCCACTGCGCGAGGAGTGCGAACCGGCCGCGGCCGTCACCTCGCGCAAAAGTTCGGATCATGCCGCCGAACTGCGATGAACTCTCGACGAGTGTGACCGAGTGTCCCGCCACCGCCGAGATCCGCGCCGCCTCCATCCCGGCGGGGCCACCCCCCACGACCAGCACGGCTCCCGGTGTCGAAATCTGCTCTCGCTCATCGAGGTCCACCGTCTCGAAACCCGCGCTCGGATTCCCGACGCACGTCACGACAGGATTTCGAGGATCACGCACGAGGCACGTCTGATTGCAGAGCACACACGGCCGGGGGCGATCGCCGCGCTCAGCTTTCACGACCAGGTCCGGGTCTGCGATCTGGGCCCTGGTCATCTCGACGAACTCGGCTACTTCCAGCGCTGCGTGAGCGTCGGCGATGTCCACGACGCTCCCCTGCAGGACAACGGGAATCGACACCGCGGCCTTGATCTCACGGCACAGGTCGAGGTTGAAGTTCGTCGGGCAGTGAAAGTCGGGGCGGTACCTGTCAGACGAATAGAGTCCGCCACGAACGACAACAAGGAGATCGAGGAGCGGAGACACTTCACGCGCAATACCGATGGCAAGATCGGGCGTCAGGCCCGCCCATGGCGCTTCCTCGTCGCAGGACAACCGCAAGGAGACAACGCGATCCGGTCCTAGTTCGTCACGCACGGCCGAAAGGATCTCGCGAACAAGGGCAACGCGATCAGTACCGTATCGGTCGTGCCGAGTGTTGGTCAGGCCCGAAAGGAATTGCCGCAGAATACTTCGAGGGCCGGCATCGAGTTCCACTCCGTCCATTCCCGAAGCGACGGCCAGCGCCGACGCTTCGCAGAAGCCGGTGATCAGCTGGTCGATTTCCGGCTGCCCCATTGCCATCGGCAATTCGCGAGTCACCGGGTCGGCCACTCTTGACGGTCCCCACAGCACAGATTGAGAGTATGCACTGGAACCCTGCATCCCGGTATGCCCCAGCCCGGCAAGAACCAACGCTCCGTACGGAGCGCACGCAGTCGCGATCGACTGCCACCCCGGGCCACATTGCGACGCCAGCGGTGCCCGCTCGTACGGCCAGTCGTCGGCAAGTACCGACGCCACTTCGGTGACGACGATCCCGGCACCGCCTTCGGCGCGGCGCTGGTAATACGCCCGGTGCCGATCGGAAAGCGAGCGCCCCACAGCAAGATTGGTCTCGTGCGGACCGAAAACAACCCTGGACCGGACTCTGCGTCCAGCCAGGGTTGTGTGTTCGTGAAGGCTCAACTCACAGCTCGATCAGAGTCGGAGATTCAGCTCGCACCCAGCGTGCGGGTGAAGCCTTCCGGGATCACCAGATCCGCCGGACTCAGCTCGGTGATGGACGAGTGGCCGAGGCCCATCAGCCCCGAGTCGATGCCCATCCGCATCAGGTCGAGCACGTTCTCGACACCGGCCTGGCCGTTTGCCGAGAGACCCCACAGGTAGGCGCGCCCGAGCATGACGGCCTTGGCTCCGAGTGCGAGCGCCTTGACGACGTCGCCGCCGCGTCGAATACCGCCGTCGAGAACAACTTCCACCTGATCGCCCACGGCCTCGGCGATGCCCGGGAGCACGCGGATCGGCGCCGGGGTGCCGTCGAGGTTGTTACCACCGTGGTTGGAGACCGAAATAGCGGAGACACCGGCGTCGACAGCTCGCTTCGCGTCGTCGATGCGCATGATGCCCTTGAGCATGAACGGTCCACCCCACTGCTCACGCAGCCAGGCGATGTCTTCCCACGTCGGAAGCGGAGTCTGCATCCACTCGCCGTACGCGCCGAAGAACGTCGGTGCCGGCTGGCCGGGAGCCGCGAGGTTGGGTGTGGTCAGATCCGGGATCTTGCCGGTCTTGGCGAACTCCAGCAACCACTTCGGACGCATGATGCCCTCGGGGGCGAACTGGAACATCGCCTTGAGATCCATCTTCTCGGGGATGGACGGGCTGCCCCAGTCGCGACCGTACGAGAAGGACCAGTCGGTAGTGATGATCAGGCCCTTGGCACCGGCAGCGCGAGCGCGCTCCATACGCTGGAGAAGCACGTCGCGGCTGCCGACCCAATACATCTGGAAGAAGACCTGCGGGTTGGCCGCGGCAACTTCTTCGATGGACTTGCTGGCGAAAGAACTCAGTCCGATGGCTGTTCCCCGTGCTGCAGCCGCACGAGCTACAGCTACCTCACCGTCAGGGTGCACTGCCTGCACACCGGTCGGTGAAATCATGACGGGCAACGAAATGTCCTGGCCCATAATGGTGGTGGACATCTCGCGCTTGTCCGACAGTCCCGCAGCGTGGGGAGCGAAACCCAGTTCGCTGAATGCCGCGACGTTGTCGTCGACAGTCAGCCCTTTCTCGGATCCCGCCACCAACGCCGCGTACACGGACTTGGGCAACCTCTTCTTCGCACGGCGCTGTGCTTCTGCCACCGTCTCGAAGAAAGCATTCTTAGCCATTGAACTGACCTCTCTGGGGTGCAGCTTTCGCCGCACTGTCGGTATCGCGCAGTAGTTACTGCATTCCCGCAAGCGGGTTTTCGTCACAAATCTTGGCGGGCGGACGCATCATCAGTGTCAGGGGCACCGATGCACGTGGGGTCTTACGTTGACCGGAACGGGAGTGATCGACACTGGACTTCGGGACCTCTCCAGCCGACGCCAATGCCATTTCACCGTTGCCGATGACGCACTCGGGGTCAGGTCCGTCCATCGGCAGTCCGGTGAAGAACTTGGCCGCCATGCAGCCGCCGCGGCAGGAGTCGTAGTGGTTGCACTTGCTGCAGGCGCCACCGGTCTGCGGCGAGCGCAGCTCCTCGAACAGGTCCGAGTGCTGCCAGACTTCCTGGAATCCACCGTCTTTCACGATGTTTCCGGCAAGGAACTGCTCGTGAATCGCGAACGGGCACGCGTACACGTCACCGACCGGATCGATCAGGCACACGACTCGGCCCGCACCACAGAGATTGAGACCAGGCAGTGCATCGCCGAAGGCGGAGAGGTGGAAGAACGAGTCGCCCGTCAGGACGCCTTCACCATTGGCCACCAGCCAGTTGTAGAGCTCACGCTGCTGCTCGGGGCGCGGGTGCAGGTCGTCCCACACGTCGGCGCCGCGGCCCGAAGGACGCAGTCGAGTGATGCGCAGGGTCGCGTCGTACTTGTCCGCGAGAGCCTTGAACTCGTCGAGCTGACTGACATTGTGCCGCGTGACGACCACCGAAATCTTGGCGTCCTTGAAGCCGGCTTCCTTCAGGTTCGCGAGAGCGCGCTCAGCCATCGCGAACGAACCAGGCCCGCGCACAGCGTCATTGACCTCAGCGGTGGCACCGTCGATGGAAATCTGCACGTCGACGTAGTCACTGGCGGCGAGGCGCGCCGCGACCTTCTTGTCGATCTTCACTCCGTTGGTGGAGAACTTCACACCGACCTGGTGGTCCGTCGCGTAGTCGACGAGCTCCCAGAAGTCGGAGCGTACCGTCGGCTCGCCGCCACCGATGTTGACGTAGAAAACCTGCATACGCTGCAGCTCGTCGATGATGGACTTGCACTGTTCGGTGCTCAGCTCGTTGGGGTCACGACGACCCGAAGACGAAAGGCAGTGCACGCAGGACAGGTTGCAGGCGTAGGTGAGTTCCCACGTCAGGCAGATCGGGGCGTCGAGTCCGAGTTCGAACTGATCGACGAGGCGACCCACCTTGGCGGGCGGGGAGGGCTGTTCAAGAACTGAGGTCATGGCTGTGTCCTCGCGAAGAAATGAAGCGGGCGAACGTGCAGAAGGGCTGTTCCGCACGTGGGGGCGAGCGTCTGGCTCAGACAGGCACGATCATGTGCGAATCGGCGAGAGTGCTCAGCGCGCGGGCATATTGGGGAGCCGCGTCATCTTCGATGCCCTGCGCACGTAGTGCGGACCGGACATCAGGATGGTCTGGCAACGCCTTGACCACCGCAACGATGGTCGTGTTCTTCAGGAACGACAGCTTGCGCGTTCCGAAGTGGTAGAGCAACGCCCCGAAAGGTTCGGGGCGAAGCGCTACCTGCGGGTGGAGTTTCCACCCCGCATCGAGATCCAAAGCAGACACGGTCAGTACACGCCGCACATGCCGTCGATGGAAACTTCCTCCACGAGGGACTCCTCGACGAGGTCGTTCTCGAGCGCCTTGTTGTCACGATCTGACATGGATTCCTCCTGCGGTCGCACTCCGTCTGGAAGTCTGTAGATCAGACTTCCAACCTGGGAGTTGGTGGTCACTAGTGGGACTTCACTGTGACTCGGTTCACCACTGTAATGGCATCGAGTGCAGAATGACACACATGGAGCGAAAAAAGTATGCGTAGCCGCAAGAAACCGTCCGCTCGGATAGGTCGTCGCCCCTCCACAACGAAGGAGGGAATCAGCACGATCGGCATCGAACTGTTCTCCACAGTCGGCTTCAACGAGGTGAGCGTCGACCAGATAGCCGACGCCGCCGGCATCGCGCGTCGGACCTTCTTTCGCTACTTCCCGTCCAAGAACGCAGTTCCCTGGGGAGACTTCGACGGGCATCTCGACGAGATGCGCGAGCACCTGGACTCACTGCCCGCCGACATCCCGTTGGTAGACGCACTCGAATCCGCATTGCTGACGTTCAACACCTTCCCACCGGAAGAGACTGCGGTACATCGCAAACGGATGGAATTGATCCTCGAAGTTCCGACACTTCAGGCATACTCTGTGGTGATGTACGAAGGTTGGCGGCAGGTGGTCGCCGACTACGTCGCACGCCGAATGGATCTCGAGCCGACCGATCACGGCCCACGCACGGTCGGCTATCTTCTGCTCGGGGTGGCCATGTCGGCGTACGAGCAGTGGCTCACCGACGATTCACTCGAGCTACCGGAACTCTTGAAAACGGGTACGCAGTCCCTGCGGACCGGCATCAGCACCTGAGAAAGCATCACCACCTGAGAAAGGCGATCATGTCCACCACCACGAACGAACCGGTCCTGGATTCACTGGCACCGTCGACGCCGGGCTTGTGGTCGTTCGGGCATGTCACCGTCGAACGCGTCGAGTCCGGTCCGATCTCGCTGGATCGCCGGGGCGGTCGCCTCCACGTCAGACACTCCCTTACTCCCGCCGATCTGAGTGAGCGACTCGTCGCCGGAGTCACCTCGTCGATCCAGGACGCGGAGTTCGGTCAGGACGAATTCGAGTTGACGATGGTCGGCCTGGTTCGCTCCACCGTGGACGGCGCTCTCGAATCCTGGACCACGTACTACCGGAACTCCCTTGCCGAACTACTGGACGGCACTGCAGATTTCGCGCCGATTCACGACAAAGCCGAAGAACTGGTTCGCGGTTCCGTGCTCGATCTGGGTTCCTGCTTCGGTTTCCTGCCACTACGGCTCGCGCGCGCCGGAATGGACGTGACCGCCACGGACATCCTGCCCGGAACGATGATCCTGCTCGACGCGGTAGCCCCCGAACTCGGCATCACGATCGACACGGTGATCTGCGATGCGGGTGAAGTACCGGCACCGGACAACAGCGCCGACACCGTCACCGCGATTCATCTCCTCGAGCACGTCGACGACGCAGTCGGCGAGGCCGTGATCGCGCAGGCACTCCGAATCGCACGTCAGCGGGTCGTCATAGCCGTCCCCTTCGAGGACGAAGCCACCGCGTGCCACGGCCACATCCGCACTTTCGATCTCGAGTCACTGCAGGCGGTCGGCCGGCAGACCGGTGTGCCGTTCGAGGTATTCGAGCATCACGGCGGCTGGTTGGTGCTGGACGCTGCTGCCGCCTGAGGCGACTCACCCTTCTTTCAAGGTATGCGCGACAAGGGCATTCGCGTGTCCATGACCCATACCGTGCTCCGACTTCAACCAATTCACCAATTCCATGTGCTTGGTGAGGTCTGAGCTTCTGATCAGCTCTTGCCACTCACCGATCGGCCGACCGTACTTCTTCTCGATCGACGGAAAATACGACGCCGGGCCTTTCACGGGTTCAGTCATGACCGGAATCTACCTCCACCGCCCGACAATATTCGCGCACCGACGGCGACCGCATGTCCGCACCTGCGGAATCGCTGGGTAGATACGCGACCGTCGGATTATGGTCGACGTACACCCGCCCGAGAGCACAGGAGTTCAGCAATGCGACTGTCCACACGAAATCAACTCACCGGCACCATCACCGAGGTCAACCTCGGCACCGTCATGGCAACGGTAAAGGTGAAATTGGACGGCGGCAACCAGATCGTGACTTCGTCGATCACCCGCGATGCCGCGCTGGATCTCGACCTCGAACCAGGCCAAGCTGCAACGGTATTCGTGAAGTCCACAGAGGTGACGATCGGCGTCGAATAACTGGCACGACCGCCGTTCAGGGCCGAGTGAGATGCGTGGTCATCGTGTAGTCCTTGCTCGGCCCCGTCACGGTCCAGACCACAGCCCAAGCCGATCCATCCACGGCAGTGATGTCGATCCGCCCGCGATAGGTGTCCGCACCACACAGGTGCTCGACTTCCTCTCCCGGCGCCCAGTCGTGGAACTCTCTGCCGTCTTCGAAGGTCACGGCCCACTCGAGGCCGCGCTTCGCGATGAACAGAGTCCGGAACACGGGCAGTTCCACATCGCCGTCACGCAGAGTGCCACTCTCGTACCAGCGCATCCGACCGTCACCGGCGTCGGAGATAGTGGTCTCGCCGAAGACTTGCTTGGTGGAACCGGAAAGGCGGTCGACGATGTCGCGCTCGAAGTGCCACGTCCCTGCCAGCGCCCTCGGCTCGATCTTCGCGTCGTCAACCATGTGGCGATTCTAGTGACCCTGGACAAGGACTTGCGAAGGAGCCGAACACACTGCGGGAGTATGTTCCGAGTACACCCGTAACACGCAGGAGATTTGCACAACCATGAACGATTCGGCCGCCCTTCACAAACGCACAGTGTTCGCCGAGGATCTCGAGATCGGCCAAGTGATCCCTTTGGGCTCGTATTCGGTGACCGAAGAGGAGATCGTCGAGTTCGCAACCCAGTGGGATCCCCAGTGGTTTCACATCGACAAGGAAGCCGCCGGGTCCGGTGTCTTCGGCGGGTTGATCGCCAGCGGGCTGCACACCCTGTCGATCTGCCAGAAATTGGTGGTCGCCGGCCTCTACGACCAATGGAACGTGATCGCCGGAAAGACCATGCGCGACGTGAGCTTCCTACGTCCACTTCGCCCCGGTGACACCCTCAGCGGAATGGTCACCGTCGACAACGTCGTGTTCGACAATCGCGCGCGGGGATTGGTCACCATCACAGCGAAATTGGTCGATGCACACGGCAATCGCGTTCTCGACGTGGTCACTGACGCCTACCTGCACTGTCGCCCGACTCGCGGACAGTGAATTATCGGTAAATTCCGCACCGCAATGCCTGAATTGCCGTACTTTCAGTGACGTTGCGACGCAACAATACCCATCCCCGCAAACAGGAGTTCCTCACACATGAGCAGCCTCGGCGAGATCAATCCCCTCGGCATTCTTCAGATCCTCATCTACATGCTCTTCGGTGGGTCGTCCAGCACTCCCGAGTAGACCCTAGCTTGCCATTGCCATAGTCAGCATCTACTGTGCTGACTATGACAATTACTAGTCAGGTCTCCGTGACGGCCGCGCCGTCAATCGACGCAGCGCGTCATCACACCGAGTTCGACTCCAGCTGGCGAAGTTTCGACGGCATTCAGGGCGGACTCGCCGTAGCACGGATGCTGCGAGTTGCCGCCGACGCGTCCGGAGCCGAACCTATGGCGGTCACGGCACACCTGGACCGCCCCGTCCCTCCGGGGCCGGCCGAGTTGACCGTCGGCGAGATGCGGGGCGGGCGGACTGTCAGTTGCCACGTCACGCTGACCGATGCGGGATCCGCCCTCGTTCGGTTGGCCCGCGACACAGGAGCCACGACGCTGTCCGCCCCCGGAATCGAGCCGAGTCCGGTCGACCCGGCAACCCTGCCACCGCTGGAGATCCCGGTGGACTTCGTGCCGTTCTCCCAGCACCTCGACATCCGTCCGATCAATTCCGCGAGGCCGTTCGCCGGTGGCGACTCCCCGGAATTCGACGTCTGGATCCGATTGTTGACCGACCTCGATTTCACGGCCCAGGAGCGCGCCGCCGTTCTGCTCGACGCGCTTCCGCCCGGACTGTTCGCGACGCTGACGACGCCCGTGGCCATTCCCACCGTCGAGTTCACCGCGCATTTCATGCCGGAGTACGTCACGGCAGATCACTCACCGTCCCAGTGGTATCGCCTGCGTCATGGCACCGTGTGGGCAACCGACACACTCTGCGTCGACGAAACCGAATTATTCGACGCCGCAGGACGGCTCGCTGCTCGGGCTCGCCAGCTTCGTCGAATTCTGAGTTGAGTTCAGCTCTCCTACACCTGGATGTCGCGACGACGGAAAGCAACAAGCGATGCTGTCGAAAGTGATACTGCCACAACGATCATTGCCAGCAGGGGTAGAACTGTCACCGGCTCGGCAGGGGCACCCGGCACGTGGGTGAAGGGCGACAGATCCAGCACTACCTGCGGAAGCTTCAGCAACGTGCCGAGTTGCCCGAGCACGATGCATGCCGCCAGGATTCCCCAGGAGAGCGCCGATGCGAAGGCCGGAAACAGTCCGAAAGCCAACGACACCAACCCCACGACTACGAGCACCGCAGGCAGATAGGCCAAGGCAGCGCCGGTCATTCGGAGTGTGTTGCCGCCGATGTCGTCCGTGACGAGCCCGAAGGCAAATCCGGTGAAGGCACCCATCAGGACGTGCGCAAGAACCACACCGCCACCAACCACACCCAGATGGGAAAGCATCCACCTCCACCGAGACAGGGAGGTTGCCAGCAACGGTTCGAGCCGTCCCGATGTTTCCTCGCCCCGCATCCGGAGAAGACTCTGGACCGAATACGCCGCGATCACTATCGACGTGAGCCCCAGAGCAGTGGCCAGGTAGGAATCCACCAGATCCGTTCCGCCGCCACCAAGTTTCTCGAACATCTCCGCGGTTTGCTGCGACGATCCCACCATCGCGTCGATCTCGTTGCCCACGGCGCCGTACGCGAACCCGAGAATGACAACGGCAAAGATCCACCAGAACATCGTCATTCGTTGCATCCGCCAGGCCAGGCCCCAGGCGGAAGGCAACCACGATGCCGCGGTCGGTGGGCCGGGACGGGGCTGAACGAGTCCCGCTCCCTGATCGCGATGACCGATGAGAACGAACGCCACCACCACGTGTACGGCCGCAAATCCGATCAGCAACAACAGGATCCACCAGGCGTCGTCGTCGAACGGTCTGATCTGTTGTGCCCATCCGATCGGCGAGAGCCACGACAACCAACCGCTCACCACGCGAGTTCCGTCGTCGACGACCGTACTGTTCACGTCACCGATCGCGCGCAGCATGAAGGCAACGCCGATCGCGGCACCCGCCAGACCGTTGGCCGTGCGAGCACCGTCGGTGATCTGCGCAGTCACCGCCGCCACACCGGCAAACGCGATTCCGGTACCGCCAACCGAGGCACCCAGCGCAAGCGAACCACCGACCGGCAGACCGACGGCCATCGCCCCCAGCGCGATTCCCAGTGCCAGAACGACGTTCGCACCGACCGTGACGATCAGCGCGGAGGTGAGGAGCGCTCGTCTACCAACCACCGCTGCACCGATCATCTCGGCGCGGCCGGTCTCCTCGTTCTGTCGCGTATGACGAACCACCGCAAGCGTGCTCATCAATGCCGCCACCAACGCGAACACGAGCACCGACTGACTGGCGACTATCGCGCCCTGCGAATCGCCGGACACGATTCCGTTGGTCGCCAGCGCCACCGGCGAGACCGCGGAACTGACTGCGATGTTTCGCAATTCCTCGGGTGTCTTATACAGCCCGGTCACACTGGCGACGACGAGCAACATGAACAAGACGATCGAGATGACCCACACGGAAAGCTGAATTCGGTCCCGACGCAAAGCGAGCCGGACCAGTCGGCGCGTACCGGTGAATTGGCTCGCCGACGCCGGTACCGGTGGAGCGGCCTCGACGACGGTCACGGCCGTACTCCGGTCTCGGCTCGCAGGTGGACCGAAGTCTCCCTTGCCCGCTCGTCACCGTAGTGCCGCAAGAAGAGTTCTTCGAGTGTCGGCGGAGTGGAACTGAGCGCAACGATCCCGAAGCCGACCAAGTACGTCATGAGAGGTCCGAGTTGCGCGCTGTCGGCTTCGCAGGTGACATGGTTCCCGTCGATCACCGCGTCGTGGACACCGCCGAGCCCGTCCAGGCTACCGATCGGTCGCTGCGTCTCCGCCGAGACAGACGTGCGCGTGAGATGTCTGAGTTCGGACAGCGTTCCCTCTTCCACCGTCCGCCCGTCGCGGATGATGCTCACGCGATCGCACAGCGCTTCGACCTCGGCGAGGATATGGCTCGACAGCAGGACCGTCTTCCCGGCGTGAGCTACCTCCTCGACGCAATCCTGAAACACCGCTTCCATCAACGGGTCGAGCCCCGATGTCGGTTCGTCGAGGACGTAAAGGTCGACGTCGGACGAGAACGCCGCCACGAGTGCAACCTTCTGCCGGTTACCTTTCGAGTACGTCCGCGCTTTCTTGGTCGGGTCGAGTTCGAAGCGCTCGAGCAACTCGCTTCGACGTTTTCGGTCGAGGCCACCACGCAGACCGGCCAGCAGATCGATGGCCTCCCCGCCGGTGAGATTGGGCCACAGGTTCACGTCACCAGGCACGTAAGCGAGACGTCGATGCAAAGTCACGGCGTCTCGCCACGGATCGCCACCGAGGACGGTTGCGTCTCCGGAATCAGAGCGGAGCAGGCCGAGGAGTACCCGAATGGTGGTGGATTTTCCGGAGCCGTTCGGCCCCAGGAATCCGTGCACTTCGCCCGTCGAGACGTCGAGGTCGAGGCCATCCAGCGCGCGGGTGGTACCGAACGTCTTGACGAGGTTCTTCACTGAAATCGCCGCACCCATGAACTTGACCGTACGCCGATTTCACAAATGTGTGAAGATAGAAAAAGAGGAAAGATCGAAGGGTTCCGATGACCGACACCAGCCATACCGTTGCACCGGACGAGAGCCGCCATTATGTCGAGCGACTCTCACTCGTACTGAGCGACATGGGTTTTCCGCCGATGCCCGCCCGCGTCTGGGCCGCATTGATGACCAGCGAGACGCCCTCGTCCACGCCAGGAGATCTAGGATCTCGGTTGGGTGTGAGCCCCGCCGCCATTTCCGGTGCCGTCAGATACCTCCAGCAAGTCGGGTTGATCGAGCGTGTGGCCGTCCCCGGATCGAGGCGTCAGCACTACTGCGTCAGCGTCGACATGTGGGCCGACGCGTTTGTCACGAAACAGTCCTCGCTCTACCAGGTCTCGGCAGTGGCGGACGAGGGCATTCGGGTCCTCGGTGAAGGAACGACGGCCGGCGATCGTATGGCAGATCTGCGCGACTTCTTCGACTTCATGGCCGCGGAAATGCCGCGCATGCTCGCGGACTGGCGCTCCCGGCGAAAAGACCGGACACCTGGCAGGTAACTTCAGGTTTACCCGCAATTTCGGCGGGGTACCTCAATTCTCGTTCCAGCATGGTGAGGCGCGGCGTACTCGAGGAGTTGCTGATGAAGCTGTCGATCAGGGGCGCGAACACTTCACCGACTTCACCGTCAGTACGTACCGCTTCACCCGAGATCTGTGAACGATCGATTTCCTTGAACCGCACCGCCGCCGAGGCATTCGCCGGCGACCACCGAGCGCTCGCGAAACTCCTGGCCCGCGTGCACCCTCGCGTCGTTCTCTACTATCGCGCCAGGCTCCTCGGGACGTCTGTAGCAACATTCGCCGACGATCTCGCCCATCAATGCACCCTGGACGTCGTCACACGAATGTCCGACACGATCTCCGCCGACACGCGCATCGAGACCTTCGCTTACGAGTTGGCCTCTCGACGGATTGCGTCAATTCCCCAGTCACACAACACCGACGGGCGATTCAAACGCCCGCGCCGCCTGACCGACGACCAACGTGAGGTTCTCATATTGCGAATCGCAGTGGGTCTGACTGCCGAGATGACCGCGTCGACTCTGCGCACGACTCGATCGAGAGTGCTGCTCGTACAGCATCAGGCACTGCGCGCCTGGACCGTCTCCGAGCGCAGCTAGATCAGACCTTGCTTACTCGCGGCGTAGACAGCCTCTGCTCGACGGCTCACCTCGAGTTTGCGCATGATGTTGCTGACGTGAAACTTGACGGTGGTCGGTGAGATGAACAATCGCTCACCGATCTTGATGTTGGACAGACCGTTTGCGAGAAGCCGCAATACTTCCAGTTCGCGATCGGTCAACCGTTCCTTGGTTGCCGATTGCCCGTTGAGCGAACGGACGACAGCAGATGCGCTGCGAGAGTCGAACGCACTCTCACCCCGCGAGACCGCCCTGATCGCACGCACCAGTTCGGTGGTGTCGACGTCCTTGACGACGTAGCCACGAGCGCCTGCGTGCACCGCTCGCACCACCAGTTGATCATCGAGAAAGGTGGTGAGAACCAACAGTCCCAGTCCGGGATGTGCCGAGGACAGCTGACCGCAGAGGGTCAGCCCCTCGTAATCGGAACTGGCGGAGAGTTTGAGATCCATCAGGACGATGTCCGGGCCGACCTTGTCGACCACCGCGAGCGCCTCGGCCAGGGACGACGCCTCCCCCACGATCTCGAGGTCGCTTTCGCGCTCGAGCACCGAGCGGAGGCCTTGCCGAAGTATCGCGTGGTCGTCGACCAGGATTATGCGAACCGAACTTTGAACCGGCGACGTTCCACGGGTGACGACGGGACGAGCAGTGGTCATGATTCCTCGCTCTCGATTTCAGGTGTAGAGCAAAGGTTTTCCATGCCCGAGTCCAGCGGCGGCGCCTGCGGTAGCGGTAGTGGCAGTCGCACGAGAATCTGAATCCCGCCGATCCGTGCCCGCCGCACTTCCAACGCGCCACCCAACTCCGAGGTTCGCGCCTGCATGTTCGCCAGTCCGCGGTGGCGACCGTCGACATCGTTGGTGGCTGCGAGTTTGAGGATCAGACGCATTCGCGCGGGGTCGCCGTCACCGTCGTCGGAGACCGACAGCAACACGGAGTCCGCGCGATAGGTCAGACGAAGCACCGCCCGATTCGCATGAGCATGAACCGCTGCGTTGAACAGGGCTTCTCCGGCGATCCGGAGAAGGGCATGTTCGGCATCGCCCGGAAGCTCCGTCGGGGTACCGCCGACGCGAACGCTGACCGCCAACTCGTCCGGCATGTGAACCACGCCGAGTTGCTCGAGCATCTCGGGCAGCGACGTCCGGTCCGCGTCCGAGGAATGATTGAGAGCGTAGATCGCCGAGCGAAGCTGCTCGACCGCACGCCTGGTCAAATCCTTGGCCAAGTCCAGTCTTTCACTGCGTTCCGCCTCCGGGATGTCGCTGCGGCAGACCTCGATCTGCATGCCGGCCGACAACACGGCCTGTGTCACGCTGTCGTGAAGTTCGCGGGCGATCCGGTGCCGTTCGTCGTCGACCACCTGATGCCGGTGCGCCACACCGAGTTGACGCTGCGTGGACTCCAATTCGCTGTTGCGCACCGCGAGGTCGGCTGCAGTGCGATTCGCCTCCGCGTACGCATCCTCGGCTCGTTCGAGCAGTAGTTGTCCGCGCTGATAGAGCGCCGAGTTCTGCAGAGCCACGGCAGTTTGGCTGGCCAAAATGCTCAGCACGGCTCCGTCCGTCGTGTCGAGCGTCCGGTTGGCCGGTGTCCAGGCTGCAAAAGCTCCGACCACGCCGCCGCCGAGCACGATCGGCACAAACGCATAGTGTGCGTCGATCACCGAGTTGGACTCGATTCTCCCGTACCGAATGTCGTCGAGGCATTCGACGACGTCCTCCGGAAGCGGTGGTCCCTCCACGTTGTCGACCAGGAACGGCGTCGCATCCGGACCGAGAACCAATCGGCGTGGCCCGGCGTCCGGCAAGGTCCCGTCGGCCAAGGCGAACACTATCCAGTTGGCACTCAGATGAGCGCGGGCAGCTTCCGCGACCGCGCAGACCAGGGTTTCCGGCCCTTCGACGGTTCGCACCAAAGCCCGCGAGATCAACTCCAACGCATGCACGACGCGTTCGAGGCGCTCCGCCGCACCGCGATACTGCGGATAGAACGAACTCTTCCCCGACCGTAATCCGGTGAGCCTGGACAGGTCCGCGGTCATCGTCCGCACCGATTCACAACGCACCTCTTCTTCACAAGGCACCTCGGAACAACGCCACCATCTGCTCCTGCGTCGCTTCCCTGGGATTGGTGGACATGCAGGCGTCGAGCAACGCGAAGCTGGCGAGCCTGCTCAGATCTTCCTCGCGAACACCCAACTCCCCCAGCCCCTTCGGCACGCCGACCTCGCGCGCGAGCCGTTCGACCCGGTCGGCCACTGCCAGCGCTGCTTCCTCCGGGGTGCCGCGCTGCTCGGGAAGACTCAACGCAGCAGCGATGGCAACGAAGGGGGCGGCGTCCGTCGTGGAATTGAACCGGATGACGTGGGGCAACAGAATCCCGTTGATGACGCCGTGCGGCAGGTCGAGCATGCCGCCCACCTGATGACTCATGGCGTGCGCGGCGCCGAGTATCGCGTTGGTGAACGCCAAACCGGCCTCGAGGCTGGCCTGCGCCATCACAGACCGCGCTTCCATCTCCATCGGGTCCTGGATCGTGTGCACCAGATTCTCCGTCACGAGGCCGACAGCGCGGAGCGCGTGATGATCGGTCAAAGGATTGTGCGCCAGCGATACGAAGGCTTCGATTCCGTGCGTCAGTGCGTCCAATCCTGTTGCCGCATTGAGCCACTCGGGCATCGTCGTCAGCAACCGCGGATCGATGACCGTCACATCTGGCACCAGCGCCCGGCCGATGATGGTGATCTTGGTGCCGCGGGTCGTGTCCGTGACGATGCAGAACTGCGACACGTCCGCACCGGTGCCGGACGTGGTGGGAACCATCACCAACGGCGGGATCGGTTTTGTCGCCTGATCGACGCCTTCGTAGTCGAGGATGTTGCCGCCGTTGGCAGCGAGGACGGCGACACCTTTAGCCGCGTCGATGACGGAACCGCCACCGAGCGCGATGATGACGTCACACTCACCTTCCTGGTACACCTCGAATCCGGCCGCGATCTCGAAGTCCTTGGGGTTGGGTGTCAGCCCTGACCACACCGTCGCGGTCAATCCCTGCTCCGTGAGATGGTCCTCGAGTTCGCTGACCCATCCCGCGTCGATCAAGCCGGGATCGGTGACCAGAAACGGGCGGAACCCGCCGAACCGCAGAGTCGCGTGTGCTGCCTCGACCAGGGAACCGATACCGAAGACGATCTCGGGGGCGTGAAATTTGACCAGTCGAGCAGCAGTGCCGCGGCGATGAACACCGTGGTTCACAGCATCCGGATATGCCACGGACACGACCCCACTCTCCTCTCGCTGCCCTGAGATCTCCGCTCGGGACTTTCCGTCCGTCGCTCTCAGTGCATCAGCTCTCACGTGCACCAACAGGTGTGATTCACCTTACAATCGCTGGCCCCGAGCCTACGCGGACGTCAGTCGCCGCACACCCACCGAAGGAGAGGCGCCTACCTACCCGTTCGGGCAGGTACACATCGCCGAAAAATAGATGGCGCGGCGATCGGGTCGCGTTGTACTTTCGGTTGCGGCCAGAGCGGTCCGCAGTACCGATCCAGAAGGTGTTTATGACCCAGCCCGCGCCGAGCGCGCCTCCCGCCTTTGCACAGTCCGCGACCTCGACCCTCACCTGCTGATCCCCGAGACGACGGACTGACAGCGCGAGGCCCCTCGGCCTGCTCCTACCTGCCTTGTTCACTCAGCTAGGAGTTCTCCAGTGCCTCAATCACACAAATCCATCTCGAAAACCGACACCTTCTCCTGCGTACAGTGCGGACTCACCGTCATGACGTACGGCCCCGAGGGCGATCGCCGAAACCATTGCCCCAGTTGCCTGCATTCCTTACACCTGTTCGACCAGGTGGACGGTGGGCCGTCAGACTGCGGCATGCGCATGGCTCCCATTTCGATCGCTGTGCTGCGCAGTGGCGATTGGATGATCATCCACCGCTGCGCACAGTGCCTAGAGCTCACCTCCAACCCCGTCAGCCGAGACGACAACCAGTTGTTGTTGATGAGAATGGCAGTGCGTCCTCTCGCGCAACCGCCCTTCCCGCTCGAAGCCTTCGGCGACCTGTGAGGGGTGAACCGCAGATGCCACGTAGGAACCCCACCACCCGGTCCCGGCGGACGCCGCAACGCACCAAACACGTATTACACGGAACAGGTGGCGAGCACGGATCGAGTTTCCGTTGTCTCACATGCCGTTTGGACATCTCCACCGAGGCGCCGGGTACCGCTCATCGGAACCACTGCCCGAACTGCCTGGCCAGCCGCCACGTGGATGGTCGCGTTCCGGGCGACCGAGCACAACAGTGCAGAGGTGCCATGGCGGCGCTGTGCTTGTCGGTCCGGCGAGACGGTGAATGGATGCTCGTTCACCAGTGCGTCGAGTGCAATGCGTTGAAAGTCAACAGGATCGCCGGCGACGACAACGCCTTGGTCCTGCTGCGCTTGGCGCTACGCCCGTTGGCGGATCCCCGACTGGGCTCGCGAGCATTGCTAGCGCTCTGATCGATCGTCCGGCGTAATCGCGCGGTCCTGCGCGCGATTACGCCGGGCGAACACCACGAACACGATCCCGGCAAGCAAGCCGACCGCTGTCGGACCGAGAACCAATCCCGAATACAGCCACGGGGCAGGCTCTGCCGGAAAGAGGTCTATGAAATCGGGTCCGGTGAACGTCGGTTCGGAAAACGGTTCCCGACAGGATCCGCCGGTCAGAATGTGAGGTGATGCCAACGAGTTCCACCACCACTGAAACACGCCGAGCGCCACCAGCCCGCACACGGCGCCGAGCACGGTCAGTGCCGCGATCGGTCGCCAGATCGATCCCCTGATTTCAGACATGAGATCAAACTAGTTCACGACAGATCGCAGTGATATCAGTGAAGTGCAGTGACATCAGTGAAGTGCGTTGACATCAGCGAAGTGCATGCCCTAGTTCGGCCGCCTTTGCCATCAGTTGCGCGGCATCTCGGGCAACAACAACCTCGTCGCAGATCTCCGAATACTCCGGCATCGCGCACGCCGCCTGGTTCCAGTAGCGCTGTGGTTCCGGCGTGATCCAAGCAAGACGGTGGACCTTGCGTCGCACCTCTTCCAGCTTGTCCACCTGCGGGGGCAACCCGTTGCACCGACCGTCGCCCACGATGATGACGGAAGTCCTCGAGTTCAAGGCGTTTCCGTGTTCGTCCAACAATTCTGTGAGCACCCGCCCGTAGTCGCTGCTGGCTTCCAGATCCAGGCCCGGGTGCGCGAGCACCGCTGCCAATGCACCGTCACCACTACTGGCGAGCAGGGTGTCGGTCACGTCGACCGGACGATCGACGAACGCGAGAACTTCACAACGATCAGCCCGACGATGCATTGCCTGAGCCAAGCGCAGAGTGAACGCGGTGATGGGGCGCACGGACAGCGACACGTCTGCGATCAAAAGTAGTCGGACTCGATCGGGGCGAGGAGCTTTCACGACCAGATGGAAGGGCATCCCGTCGGTGCGCAGGCTCGAACGCACCGTGCGTCGCATGTCGAGATGTCCTCGAGAGCGCTCCCGAGGACGAGGCCTGGACGGTCCTCTCATCCGCCGAAGCACCTCGTGGCACGCGAGTTCGATGTCGTTGTGCGTTGCGCCTGCAGCAGATTCACTGTCGGGCGCGTCGGGAGCGGATTCGGCGAGTGCAGCGGCCGAAAGTGCTTGCACGAACGCTTCGACCGCCTCGACGAGCCGGTTCAATTGCGCTTGCGTGAGCGGCCCGTCGTCGGAGACGTCCGCATACGCTTTGCTCGGGTCGTAGGCATCCAACCAGGCGAGGATGGACGTCGGATCGTCCCAGGACAACGAGCCGACCACTGCTGCAGCAACACTGGTGCTGAGGTCACCGACCACTGCCGACGCGGCACGATCAACGTCGACCGTGTAACTGACTCCCCGCCGGCCTGTCTCCGAACCGGTATCGACCGACAGTTCCGCATCGCTGGATGTCATCGAGACATCGTCGTCGTCCTTGTGCGGGTTGAACCCCTTCTCCGCCTCCGGAGTGTCGAAGTAGTCGCCGACCTCGGCTGCACGCTCGTTGTACTCGGCATACCGGCCTACTTCTTGATCCTCGTCGATCCCGAGGGCGGTGGGCAGACCGTCCGCCACTTCGGCTCGCGACGCCATCCGCTCGGCGTGGGCCTTCTCCGCAGGCGGCCGGAACAACGCGTCGAACGCCCGCTCGAAACCGGCCTGCTCGTGAGAGTACTTGGCGCACACTGCCCGAAGGCAGGCTCGCAACGTCTCACGATCCGAAGCGCCCACCATCGCGAGCACACGCCGAACTTCGATGACCTCGGCCGGTGACGCGGAAACTCCGGCCGCCCTCAGCAATCGGCCGAAACTCGCGGACACCACGTCGAGGACAAACGACGGCTGCCACACGGCGAGGCCACCGAGCGTCGTCATCGCGTCGAACGGATTCCGCTGCCGCCGCGGATTCCCTGTTGATGGGGGTCTCGTCCACCGGTCCCCCGGAACACGGCCGTCGTCGTGTTGGCGGGTTTGCTTGCCACCGTTGCTCGCTCGATCGGCTCACCACCGTCACGCGACGGAGATTCGAGAAGCTTTCCGTCGAATCGTTCCTTGGCCAGCGTCACATCCGACGAGTACTTGAGCAACGCCGTGAGCAGGATGTCGCGCACCTTGGCGTCGGAAGCGGTGTCGAATCCACTGGCCGCAAGGACGGTTGCCGCCCTGGCTGCGTCGATGACCTCCGAGATGGAGGGACTTTTGCGCAGCGGGAGGTCACGCAGGATGCGAGCCAATTCGACAACCTCGGTGGCAGTAGCGGCGTCCACTTCCGGCGCTCGGGCCGTGACGATCTCGCGTTCACGCTCCGACGTCGGATAGCCGAGATGGTAATGCAGGCAACGACGCTTGAGCGCGGGCGAGAGTTCGCGAGTGTCGTTGGATGTCAGGATGACCCAGGGCTGCGAACGGGCCACGAACGTACCGACCTCGGGAATGGTGATCTGCTGTTCGGCGAGAATCTCGAGGAGCAACGCTTCCATCGATTCCTCGGTGCGGTCCACCTCGTCGACCAGAAGCACGACTGGCTCGGGTGAGAGGATCGCTTCGAGCAGCGGCCGCACGGACAGGAAGTTCTCGGAGTACAAACCGAAATCCTGATCGGCGAGAAACTTCGACGCTTCGGCGACACTGTCGAATTCGGAAACCTGATCACTGATCCGGTCGCGGAGCATCTGCACGTGCAGGAGTTGCTTCGCGTAGTCCCATTCGTACAGGGCGCGATTGTCGTCCAACCCTTCGTAGCACTGCAAGCGCACCAGCTTGCGTCCGCCGATCGCAGCCAGCGACTTCGCCAGTTCCGTCTTGCCGACACCCGCCGGCCCTTCGAGCAGGAGCGGACGCCCCAGCGCCGTCGCCAGATGAACGACTACCGCGAACTCGTCATCGGCAATATAGTCCTGCTCTCGCAGAGCATCTTTCACTTCGATTCCGCTGGAGAAACTGCGACCGGACATGGAATACCTTTCGATAGGGGCACAACCCCTGTGCGCGGTTAGGGAGCCTCTGGACTCCTTAACCGCGCACGGGGCCGAAGGCCCTGCTAGAAGTACGACTTGTTGATCGCGTGATCGACAACCGGGATCATCGACTCCACGGTGACCTCACGGGGATTACCCGGGGTGCACCAGTCGTCCTGAATGTGCTCGGAGATGGCGCGCACAGTCTTCTCGTCACCCTTGATGACATCACCACGACCCTCGTACTTCTTGGTGTTCATCTGGTTCTTCGCGTACGAGTCGGTGCGGACCTGACCGAAGTTGTCGGGGATACCGACGTCCTTGGCCAGTCGGATGGCAGCCTCGACGGCGGCATCTGCGGCCTGAACCGTGGTGAGGTTGCGAGTGTCGACACCGAGTGCGCCGGCCAACTGGGCGTAGCGCTCGTAGCGCGAAGGCAGGTTGTACTCCCACACACGCGGCAACGCGATGGCGTTGTTCAAGCCGTGGTGGCTGTCGAAGAAAGCACTGACCGCGTGCGAGATCGAGTGAACGATGCCGAGGCCACCGGAGTTGAAGGCCTGCCCGGCAATGTACTGCGCGTTCATCATTCCCTCGCGGGCCTTGAGGTTACGCGGCTCGAAGACAGCCTCGCGCAGGTTCTTCGCGACCAACTCGACCGAGTAGATCGCATTACCGAGCGAAGGCGCGAAATCGAGACGAGACACGAAAGGCTCACTGCCGTGCGCGAGTACGTCGAAGCCGCAGTACGCGGTGAAGTGCTGAGGGCAGGTGTAGTAGAGCAGCGGATCGTCGATCGCCAAGGTGACAATGGTCGCCTCGTCGAAGCCCACCCACTTGTGCGGGTTGTTCATGTCCGACGTGTCGGTAATGACGTATGCCCACGACGTCTCGGAACCCGTTCCGGCCGTGGTGGATACGGCGATGTGCGGCGGGTTCTCCTTGTTGGTGGACTTGGCGAAGCCCTCGAACTCGTTGATGTTGCGACCGTCGTGTGCGATCACGACGCGAGCACCCTTGGCGGCGTCGTGGCTCGAACCACCACCGATCGAGATAATCGAGTCGCACTTCTCCTTCTGGTAGAGAGCCGCTGCCTCCATGACGTTGTAGTCCTTGGGATTCGACTCGACCTTGTCGTAGAGAACGACCTCGACACCCTGGTACTCGATCTTGCCGACGAGTTCCTCGATGATGCCCGAACCGCGCAGACCGGTTGTCATCAGGAGGGTGCGCTTGAAGCCGAGATTCTTGGCCTCCACACCGATGATGTCGTGAGCGCCCACACCCATCAGGGCGCGCGGGAAGGGGTGGAACTCCTTGATGGGAAAGTCCCAGATCTGGTTGAGCTCGATAGCCATCGGTATCTCCTCAGGGATGTGCACGAATGTGACTGCGGGAGGGATTCGAGCCGATTCTTTGTGACCGGCGTCTCACCTGGTTCCCACTGTGTACCGACAAACAGCCCGTGCACAGGCTTCGGCAGCTCAACCGCCCGGACGCCGCCCGTGAACCGCCCGTTCGGGCAGGTGATCGCCGCCCCGGACCGCCAGGACGGTTGGATCAGACCGCCGTGGTTCCCGCTGATCGGGAACGTGTTGCTCGGCGACTACGATCCCCAGTAGCTTTTCATCACTGCTAACATTGAACTAGAACACGTTCTAGATGTTGCACTTCACTGACCTGCGCTTTACCCAGCTTCACGAGAGGACTAGCTTCGCGATGACGACAGTCGAGGTACCGCACAGCTCGCGATCGGCGGTACTCACCGTGTCCGGAGTCATCGAAGAGACTTCCGACGCCCGGTCGCTGGTGTTCGAGATTCCCGCAGAACTGAAGGACAAGTTCGACTACAAGCCCGGTCAATTCCTGACCCTGCGCATCCCGAGCGATCAGACCGGCTCGGTCGCACGCTGCTACTCCCTGGCCAGTTCGCCTTTCACCGACGACGCCCCCAAGGTGACCGTCAAGCGAACCGTCGACGGTTACGGCTCCAACTGGTTGTGCGACAAGCTCCAGGTCGGCGACACCATCGAAGTGCTGCCGCCGTCAGGTGTCTTCACGCCCAAGTCGCTCGATCACGACTTCCTGCTCTTCGGTGCGGGGAGCGGAATCACTCCGGTGATCTCGATCCTCAAGTCCGCCCTCACGCAGGGCAACGGCAACGTCGTGCTGATCTACGCGAATCGCGACGAGAAGTCCGTCATCTTCGGCGCCGAACTTCGCGAGTTGGCAGCGCAACACCCCGGCCGCCTCACGGTGGTCCACTGGATCGAAACCGTGCAGGGACTCCCCGCCGTCTCGCAGTTGGCGACACTGGCCAAGCCTTTTGTCGCGTACGAGGCCTTCATGTGCGGTCCAGGCCCCTTCATGGACGCCGTCCACAAGGCACTGGCAGAGGCCGGCATGCCCCGCACGCAGGTTCACGCCGAGGTCTTCAATTCACTCGCCGGCGACCCGTTCCGTGACGTCGAGGTAGCCGAGGTCTCCGACGAAGAAGCAGCCGACGCCGCAACCGTCGAGGTCGAGCTGGACGGTGAAACCCACACCCTCGTCTGGCCGCGCAAGCAGACGCTCGTCGACATCATGCTCGCCAAGGGCCTCGATGTTCCGTACTCCTGCCAGGAAGGTGAGTGCGGGTCGTGTGCCTGCACCGTCACCGAAGGCGAAGTTCAGATGGACAACTCCGAAATCCTCGACGCCGAGGACGTGGCGAACGGCTACATCCTCGGTTGCCAGGCGAAGCCGATCACCGATCACCTGAAGATCGAGTTCTGAACCCTGCTTCGATGCATGACGGCCCCTGATTCCCTGCGGAATCGGGGGCTTTGTCATCATCCGAGCCATCTTCGGTCTCCCGCCCCGACACCCACGCAGGCGCCGTCGTGGGCAACCGCCACAGTGCGAAGATCAGTGCCAGGGTCACGATCAGGAAACCCTCCCGCAGGACCAACCCCACCGGCAGCAGGAAAGGCGACGTCTCGATGAACTGCTGGCCCATACTCGGCCCGCAGTAGACGATTGCCAAGCCCAGAGCGGCCGAACCGAACTGCAACGGCGATCGAAGCCGAAAGAGAACCGTGACGGCAGCAGGCACGAGATACACCCAGTGGTGAATCCAGCTGATCGGCGAAAGAATCGGCGCGCTCAATCCGATCACCAACGCCGCATCGACCGCGCGCCCGACGCGATAGACGTCTCGGGCGATCCAGAGCGCGACCGCCGCACACAGCACTGTCAACGGCATCGTGAGAGACGCTGTCCATGTGCCCAGTGCCGCAAGTCCGCCCTGCAGCGAACTGTTGCCGGCGCTCGCGATCGCCTGCCCACTCAAATCCACCCGGTCACTGAGATTCCAGACCACGTCCGACCAGAAGGTCCAGCTGACGGCAGGGTCCACCACTGCCGCGACGGCAGTCGCCGCGGCAAATCCGATCGAACTCCAGATCGCGAGTCGCCACTGCTTCGTGACGACGAAGTAGACGACGAACAGCGCCGGCGTCAGCTTGATCGCGGCCGCGATACCTATCAGAAGTCCTCGCGGAAACCACCGGCCGAACCTCGAATGCTCACTACGGGTCACGTCGAGCAGTACGAGCACCATGAGCACCAGGTTCACCTGGCCGAAAGAGATGTGTGCACTGACGATGGGCGTCACCGACACGGCCAGGACCAATGCCGCCATGACGAGCGGCCTCTTCGGGACGCGAGCGGGAGTGAACCTCGCAACCGTCCACACCACCGCCGCGATGCACAAGCCCGACCACAGCAGATAAGCCGTCCACCAGTCGAAGAGAACAGTCGGCCAGAGAAAGATCGCCGCGAACGGGGTGTAGGTGAACGGCATGCCCTCGTCGACGATCAACGGGCCGACAAGATTGCCCTCGTAGATGTTCGATCCCGCTGCGAATGCCTGGGCGGCGTAGCGGTAGACGAGAAAATCTACGGGTTCGACGGCTCGAACGGAGTACACCAGATAACACAGAGCTGCGACGCCGGCAGCGATCAGTGAACCGATCGTCACAATTCGAGACGCCTCGACACGGGTGGCGGGCATACCGAGAATCGTCCCACAACCTACCGAGCGGTACTTCGCTAGCGGGCCGCTCGGAAGTGCGCTCGCTCGTCTGCGGTCAGGTGTTCGCACGCGTAGCTCAGCGCTGTGCGTCCCATGTCTGCTGCATTCTCTGCGAGGAAGTCGGTCAACAAATCCCGATCCACCCGTTTGCCGACCTCGCGGAGCATCCAACCCATGGCTTTCTGTGTCAGGTCCCGTCGATCGCCCAGCACCTGCGCGGCGAGTTCGAGCGTGGTCGACGCGTCGCCACGAGTGATGAACCCGTACGTCGTCAGCAGCGCCACCCTTCGTCGCCACAGGTCACCCGAATCGGAAAGCTCGAAGATCAGCCGACGATCTCGGTCGTACAACCAGCCGCCGAGGATCTGTCCGGCGGACGAATCCACGAGATCCCAATTGTTCACCCGCCCGTCCTCGACAGCGCCGAGATAGAAGTCGGCGATGCGGGCGCGACTCTCGCCGTCGAAAAATTTTGGGCGACTGACCTTTTCGAATTGAGCAACCAGGATCAGCAGCCCGGCCAACCGGTGCTCGTGGACGTCGCTGTCGAGAAGGAGGCGTACCTGAGGCAACGCGAGGTCGACATGTTTCTTCACCACCGAGCGCGTCTTCGGCACTCGCACTCCGATGAACACGTCACCCTCGCCGTACTCCCCCGGCCCCGTCTTGAAGAACCGCTGTAGGTGGACGGCATCCGCGGGATCCGCGAGATCGGCCAACTGCTCGATCACGTCCTGGGCACTCGATTGCGTCACTCCAGAACCTTCTCACGGGTTGCGGTGCGAACTCTTCGATTCTCTCAGCGTCCTCACACCGTGCGCCCTGCTCGGCCACAGGTCGGCAGACGACACTCGAGGACAGTCAGTGAAAGGACCACCCATGATCACCGCCGCTATCGCATTCACCACTCTCACCCTCATGGCACTCTCGGGACATATCGCGGCAAGTGCTCCGCGCGGCCTCGTGGCAATCCGGACGAATGGTCACAAATCTTGATATTCAAGCCTCCGCACCGCTTCTAACTGCAACGCGAATGCAATTGGCGGAGAGTTGATCTCGACTTGCCGCGGGCGTGTACTACAGGTGGACACACTCTCGTCTTTGGAGGTCTCGTCATGAAGTCGTGGAATCGAATGCAAGATGCCGTCGCGGTGGTTCTCGGCGTCTTTGCGGCTCTCTCGCCGATGTGGCTCGACACCACCGATCGGGCAATGTGGTCACTCGTCGTCCTGGGTGTCCTGGTTGCACTGTCGGGTCTGGCACACATGGCTCGTCCGGACATGGCCATGGCGGATTACGCGATGGGCGTTTTCGGCGTCTTGATGTTCATTTCACCCTGGGTCATGAACTTCGACGCGCTACGCGGTGCGTCGTGGACGGCCTGGGTGGTCGGGGTCCTGACCGTTGTGGTCGCGGTGAGTGCGATGCCGGTGATGAGTGCGCGGATGCATCACGGGGGTCACGGCGGCGTTGCCGCCCATTGACAGGGCGGCGTAGCTGCCCATTGACAGGGCGGCTGGATCAGGCTTTGATCGCGCCCAACAACCGCCCGGCGTCGAAGGCTTCGGCGCTGGGCGGTAGTGCGCCCGGACGACCGCTCACAAACACCTCGACGGTTCCCGATCCTTCGCCCACGGCACCGAGCCCGTCGATCCGCCGCAGAGTCTGTCGTGCAACGGCTTCGGCGCTGTCGAAGAGTGTGACGCCGGCGGGTAGCCGCGCTGCGATTTCTTCGGCGAGCAGTGGGTAGTGGGTGCACCCGAGGACAACGCCGCTGACGTCGTCCGGTGTCCGGGCAACCGCGGAATCGATGGCAGCAAGTGCGGCTGCGCGATCACCGAGATCTATCGAATCGGCGAGGCCGTGGCACGGCACTCCGACGACCTTTGCGCCGTTTCCGAACTGTTCGATCAGATCAGCTTGGTACCGGCTGGCGGTCGTGGCGGCTGTCGCCCAGATCGCCACGGAATCGCACGCGGCGGCGGCGGGCTTGATCGCGGGCACCGTTCCGATGACCGGCACACCCGGTCCGACCAGTTCGCGGACGTGCGGCAGCGCGGTGACGCTGGCGGTATTGCACGGAAGAACGATGACCTGTGCCCCACGATCGAGGCTCCGCCGCACAGCACCGAGTACCCGGTCGACGACCCACGGCTCGGGCTTGGGGCCCCAGGGGGCGCCGTCCGGATCCAGGGACAGCACCAGATCGAGATCCGGGCGCAGGCGTCTGAGCCACGCAGAGGTAGGCAGCAGGCCCAGTCCCGAGTCGATGAGTGCAACGATCACCGCACAAATCTATCGTCTCGGAACCGGTCCTGCCGCATCCGTTCAGGCCGGTGTGGACTCCAACACGTCCGAGATGGGCGTGCCGGCCGCGATCTTTGCACGCATCTTCATCACCGCTCCCGCACTGCCTCCGCCTACGACAGCCGCCAACACGCCGTCGCGCTCGTAGTAGGCGACGAACTTGCGGCCGTCGTCCTTGACGATGTGAACGGTGTCCGTGGGTGCGACGGTGCCCAATGCCTGGATCTTGACGTCGTACTGATCGCTCCAGAAGTACGGAACCTGCGCCGGAGCATCCGGATCACCCGTTCCGGTGATCGCTCCCGCCAGGATCTTGGCCTGGTCGCCCGCATTGGTCCAGTGTTCGACGCGCTTGCGTCGATCACCGATCTGCCAGGACGCGACGTCGCCGACCGCCCAGACGTGTTCGGTACTGGTGCGGCCGACGCCGTCGCAGAGCACTCCGTTGTCTAGTTCGATTCCCGAACCGTCGAGCCACCCCGTTACCGGCGCCGAACCGACTCCGATCGCGACCACGTCGACCGGGATCTCCGAACCGTCGCTCAAGGTCGCAGCGGCAACCGCTCCGTCGCCGGACAACGAGGTCAAGCCGGTACCGACGCGGACGTCGATTCCCTCGTTCCGATGCAGACGCTCGACGAGGGCGCCGACAGTGGGGCCGAGTACCGACGCCAGCGGCGTCGGCTGAGGTTCGAGCAAGACGACGTCGACGCCGTGAGACTTCATGCTCGCGGCCAGTTCACAGCCGATGAAGCCGGCCCCGACGATCAGCGCACGCTTGCCGGGGGCCAGATCGGCGCGAAGAGCCAACGCTTCCTCGATGGAGCGAAGAACGTGTACCCCCGAGAGGTCCGGAAGGCCGGCGATGCGACGCGGCGTCAGGCCAGTCGCAATCACCAACTCGTCGTAGTCCAGGGTGGATCCGTCGGCGAACGCCACCGACTTCGCCGCAGTGTTCACGGACGTCGCCGGCGAACCGAGCTTGAGGTCGACCTTGTTCTCGACGTAGAACTCGGCCGGACGCAAGGTCGTCTCGTCCTTGTCACCGCGGATCACTTCCTTCGACAACGGAGGCCTGTCGTAGGGCAGATGCGTTTCCCCACCGGCGAGCGTCAATTCGCCCTCGAAACCCGCTCGCCGTAGTTCCTCGACGGTCCGCAGTCCCGACAAACCCGCACCCACGATCACTATCCGTGCCACCACGTACCACCCTGTCCGACCCACGTCACTTGCAGCGCTCACTATGAACGCCGTCACTATTTGCCTCCGACTCTGCCATACCAAATGCCGGAGTAGGTGTGGTGCATCCCGCATGGCCACCTACCAGTCACTACAGTTGGAGGTACTTCAGACGCACGCACTGACACATGAGCAGGGAGCCCCCATGACCAGCGATTCCAGTGAAAAGAACAGCGTCCGATTCGGCGCCGACGGTGGCGCGGAACTAGTCAGCACCCAGGGCAAGACGATCATCGCCGACGCCGTGGTCGCCAAGATCGCCGGTATAGCAACACGCGAGATCAACGGCGTGTACGACGTCGGCGGGGGCACAGCGCGTGCGGTAGGGGCACTTCGCGACCGCATTCCGGGCGCCCGCGTCAACCATGCCCAGGGCGTGGCGGTGGAAGTGGGCGAGAAACAAGCCGCCATCGACATCGGCATTGTCGCCGAATACGGCGTCGCACTCCACGAACTGGCGGTGGGTATCCGTCGAAACGTCATTGCCGCAGTCGAAAGCATGACCGGCCTCGAAGTCACCGAGGTCAACATCACGGTCTTCGACGTCATGCTCTTCGAGGATGCCGAGAGCGGCGGCAGTACCGATCCGGAAGCCAAGCCGAGGGTTCAGTGAGTACCGCCGACGCCGGCCGCGAGATCGACGCGGCCGAGGTTGTCGCCGACGCAGTTCTTGCGATCCCGGAAGTGGCAGATCTACACGGCGGACAGTTCGGCGAGGTGGGAACCTACCTACCGGGACGTCGAATCACCGGCGTTGTCGTCGACGAAAACTCTTGTGCTGTACACATTTCCGTTCACTACCCGGCCGACGTTCGCAGCGTCGCCGAACGTGTCCGAGCGGTGGTGGCGAGATTGGTCGACGTACCGGTGAACGTGACGGTCGGAGACCTGTCGACAGCGGGATACCTACCGGATGTTTCCGAAAGTGCAGTCACCGAGCCTGCCACCGTCACCGACATTGCACCGAACATTCGAGAAGGGAACTGACATGAACAGCACCACCGTCGGACTGCTGGTCGGTCTGCTCCTCGCGCTCGCCGGAATCATGGGTGGGTTCAGCGGATTCGTCTTCGCAGTCCTGCTCGGCGCCGCCGGTATGGCGATCGGAGCACACCGCGACGGGCATCTCGATCTCGGCGCGATCCTCCGAAGCCGTGGCCGTGGCTGAGCCGTCCGATCCCAGCGCAGCGGACGATCCTGGCCTACGCGGCTCGTTGGTCATCAAGGACCGTGCGATGGCCAAGATCGCCACGGCCGCAGCGGTGAACGTTCCGGGAGTGGTCCGTCAGTCAGGCGGTTTGACCCGCCTGACCGGGCGCGACCTTCCGCGAGCCGACATCTCGATGGGCAGTGACGCCGTGGCCATCAATCTGTTCCTCGCTGTGTCGTGGCCGTGTTCGGTCACCGAACTGACGGGCCGCGTGCGGGCAGAAGTCGGACGCAGTGTCGAGTCGCTGACCGGCCTGCCCCTCCACGACATGAACGTCATGATCGCGGCAACCGAGGGCACCGACGAGTCATGTGTTTCCGGCGTCGAAATCGCCGAAGGCCCGGCGCAGGAGGCACTCTCGGATCCGATTCCACCCCGAGTTCCCTCCGCGAACCCGGCGGCCGCGGTTTCGGCCGTCGTCATCGCGTGCGGTCTACTCGCACTCGCCTTCGTGGTCTCACGCGAATGGTTCATCAATCGCGGAACTTTCGAATCGGCACCCTGGATCCGAAACTCCGTGGAGTGGACGTCGCGGCTGCACTGGCAACCTTGGCTGCTTCCGGTAGCGATCGCTGCCGTTGTCGCGGGTGTGGTCCTGATAATGTCGGCGATCAAACGGCGTGCGAAAACCCATGTCCCACTGGGTAACCCGAAAGCATCGACGGTATGGATGCGACCGACGGACATTGCACGCCTGTGCAGTAGCCACGCAGCGGTCGTTCCCGGCGTCGATTCGGCCCACACGAGCGTCGACCGCAGACACGTCAAAGTCCACATCGAATCGACCGGTGGCGATCGGGCCGAACTTGCCGCGGCCGTGGACGCGGCAGTACGACCACATCTCGCGATACTGCAGCAGCCACTGCAACTTTCGGTTGTCGTGCGAGAAGCTGCCGTACGACGAAAGGACGCCTCGTGAACCGTTGGATTTCCGCGGTCGATCGGACCATCGTCCTGATTTTCGGAATCGCGCTCCTGGCGGCAGGCGCCTACGCCATCGCGTGGGACGCGGGTGCCTCACTGATTCGAACCTGGGTGTCACGACTCGATCGGGAGGTCCTCTTCGGCCTTCCGGAGGAGCCTTGGTGGCACTGGGTGCTGTCCGGCACCTTCGTACTCTGCGTCTTCACCGGTTTCGGGCTGTTGTACCTTAACCTTCGCCGGCGCCGAACGAGCGCAGTCACGTTGCGGCACAACGAATCCGGTACCGACGTCAGTGTGGATCTGGGACCAGTCGCCGACGGCGTGGCCTCCGAACTCGCACAACTGCCGGGCGTGCGAAGCACCAGAAGCAAAGCGACGGTCGATCGCGGACTGCCGACGCTGTCGGTCGTCGTCACGGCGGACCCGGCAATCGACGTCGTCGGCTTCACTACTCAGGCCGAAGGCATCGCCCGTGCGACCAGGCGAAGCCTCGACGGCTCACCCGTCGCGGTACAGGTCCTGTTACATCTCGACCGGGTCGAAGCAACGAAGTAGGCAAGAACCTCACCCGCCACCAGACCGCCTGACCACAGACACAGAAAAGGCGCTCACTCCCCGAAGGGAATGAGCGCCTTTTTCAGTGCTGTGAATCAGCTAGCGAGACAAGAGTCTCACTTGATGATCTTGGCAACCTTGCCGGCGCCGACCGTACGGCCGCCTTCGCGAATTGCGAAGCGCAGGCCCTCGTCCATGGCGACAGGCTGGATGAGCTTGACGGACATCTCGGTGTTGTCACCGGGCATGACCATCTCGGTGCCCTCAGGCAGCGTCACGACGCCCGTAACGTCCGTGGTACGGAAGTAGAACTGCGGGCGGTAGTTGTTGAAGAACGGGGTGTGGCGGCCGCCCTCGTCCTTCGACAGGATGTATGCCTGGCCCTCGAACTCCGTGTGGGGAGTCGTGGTGCCCGGCTTGACGACAACCTGTCCACGCTCGACATCTTCGCGCTTGATGCCACGAACGAGCAGTCCGACGTTGTCGCCGGCCTGGCCCGAGTCGAGCAGCTTGCGGAACATCTCGATACCCGTGACCGTGGTCTTGGTCGAGGTTTCCTTGATGCCGACGATCTCGACCTCTTCGTTGACGTTGACAACGCCACGCTCGATACGACCGGTGACAACGGTGCCACGGCCGGTGATCGTGAAGACATCCTCGACGGGCATGAGGAAGGGCTTCTCGGTCTCACGAATCGGGTCCGGGATGGACTCGTCGACAGCAGCCATCAGGTCGAGAATGGACTGCGTCCACTTCGGGTCACCCTCGAGTGCCTTGAGTGCCGAGATCGGAATGACGGGGGCTTCCTCGTCGAATTCCTGAGCGGCCAGCAGTTCGCGGACCTCCATCTCGACGAGCTCGAGGATCTCGTCGTCGTCAACCATGTCGGCCTTGTTCAGGGCGACGAGGATGTAAGGAACGCCAACCTGGCGAGCGAGCAGGACATGCTCGCGCGTCTGGGGCATCGGGCCGTCGGTAGCTGCGACGACGAGGATAGCGCCGTCCATCTGAGCTGCGCCGGTGATCATGTTCTTGATGTAGTCGGCGTGACCCGGTGCATCGACGTGCGCGTAGTGGCGCTTTTCCGTCTGGTACTCAACATGCGAGATGTTGATCGTGATGCCACGAGCCTTTTCCTCGGGAGCCTTGTCGATCTGATCGAAGGCCGAAGCCTCGTTCAGGTCGGGGAATGCATCCGCGAGAACCTTGGTGATGGCCGCCGTCGTCGTGGTCTTGCCGTGGTCGACGTGACCAATGGTGCCGATGTTCACGTGCGGCTTCGTCCGCTCGAACTTCGCCTTCGCCACTTTGTGTCCTCCTGGACTGTTGTTGCTTGCCGTATGCAGCAGTGCGGTTGGTTGTTACTTGGTCGTGCTTCGTGCCGGAAGAAACCGAGGTCGCTTGCCGGCGCGGGCTGGGGAGCTCGCTGTGCTTACTCGCCCGTCGCCTTGGCGATGATTTCCTTCGAGACGTTCGCGGGAACCTCTGCGTAGGAATCGAACACCATGGAGAAGTTCGCTCGGCCCTGGGTCTTCGACCGCAGGTCACCGATGTAACCGAACATCTCCGAGAGCGGAACCAGCGCCTTCACGACACGGGCACCACTGCGTTCCTCCATGGCCTGGATCTGGCCACGGCGGGAGTTGAGGTCGCCGATCACGTCGCCCATGTACTCCTCGGGCGTTGTGACCTCGACAGCCATGAGCGGCTCGAGAATGACGGGGCCGGCCTTGCGGGCGGCTTCCTTCAGTGCCTGCGAACCGGCAACCTTGAACGCCATTTCCGAGGAGTCGACGTCGTGGTAAGCACCATCGAGCAGCGACAGCTTCAGGTTCACGAGCGGGTAGCCGGCGAGAACACCGTACTGCATCGCGTCCTGCGCACCGGCATCCACGGAGGGGATGTACTCGCGCGGGATACGTCCGCCGGAGACCTTGTTCTCGAACTCGTAGGTAGCACCGTCTTCGCCCACGAAAGGCTCCAGAGCGATGATGACCTTTGCGAACTGGCCCGAGCCACCCGTCTGCTTCTTGTGGGTGTAGTCGTGCTTCTCGACCTTCTTGGTGATGGTCTCGCGGTACGCAACCTGCGGCTTACCGACGTTCGCCTCGACCTTGAACTCGCGGCGCATGCGGTCGACGAGGATGTCGAGGTGGAGCTCTCCCATACCGCCGATGACGGTCTGGCCGGTCTCTTCGTCGAGTTCGACCGAGAAGGTCGGATCCTCTTCGGCGAGCTTCTGGATCGCGACGCCCAGCTTTTCCTGGTCGGACTTGGTCTTGGGCTCGATGGAGACCTGGATGACCGGCGCGGGGAACGACATCGACTCGAGGACGATGGGGCTCGCCTGATCGCACAAGGTGTCACCGGTGGTGGTGTCCTTGAGGCCGATCATCGCGTAGATGTGGCCGGCTACGGCCTCGTCTACCGGGTTCTCCTTGTTGGCGTGCATCTGGAAGAGCTTTCCGATGCGCTCCTTCTTGCCCTTGGTGGCATTGAGCACCTGAGCACCCGGATCGATACGACCCGAGTAGACGCGCACGAAGGTCAGCTTGCCGAAGAACGGGTGAGCAGCGATCTTGAAGGCGAGAGCCGAGAACGGCTCGTCCTTGCTCGGCTTGCGAGTGATCTCTACTTCTTCGTCACCGAGCTTGTGGCCGATGACCTCACCGATGTCCAACGGGTTCGGAAGGTAGTCGATGACAGCGTCGAGCATGGGCTGAACGCCCTTGTTCTTGAACGCGGAGCCACAGAGAACCGGGTACAGCTCGGAGGCGACCGTCATCTTGCGGATGGCGCCCTTGATCTCCTCGATGGTCAGCTCTTCGCCGCCGAAGTACTTCTCCATGAGAGCTTCGTCGGACTCGGCAACCGTTTCGAGCAGCTTCTCGCGGTACTCGGCAGCCTTCTCGACGAGATCCGCGGGGATCTCCTCGATGGTCGGAGCGGTTCCCGTCGGGACCACGCCGCGCCAGGTGATGGCCTTCATCTCGACCAGGTCGACGACGCCGTCGAAGTCGTCCTCAGCGCCGATGGGCAGCTGGAGAACGAGCGGCTTCGCGCCCAAGCGGTCGATGATGGTCTGGACTGTGAAGTAGAAGTCCGCGCCCATCTTGTCCATCTTGTTGACGAAGCAGATGCGCGGAACGTCGTACTTGGCAGCCTGACGCCAAACCTGCTCGGACTGCGGCTCGACACCCTCTTTACCGTCGAAGACAGCAACTGCGCCGTCGAGCACGCGCAGCGACCGCTCCACCTCGACCGTGAAGTCGACGTGGCCGGGGGTGTCGATGATGTTGATCTGGTTGTTGTTCCAGAAGCAAGTCACGGCGGCAGACGTGATCGTGATGCCGCGTTCCTTCTCCTGCTCCATCCAGTCCGTCGTCGACGCACCGTCGTGCGTCTCACCGATCTTGTAATTGACACCGGTGTAGAACAGGATGCGCTCGGTGGTGGTGGTCTTGCCGGCATCGATGTGCGCCATGATGCCGATGTTGCGGACCTTGTTCAGGTCAGTCAGCACTTCCTGTGCCACAGGTTTCTTCCCCGCTCGTTGCTTGGTTTTCGGGTGTCGGCCTTATCGGTGTGTTCCACCGTCAGGGCCATGGTCTTTCAATTATGTCTCTGCCGAGGCGAACCTGGCCACCTGCGTCCGGAATCCGGCGAGATGAACAAGTCGCCAACGGCGACAAGCGTCGGAGCCCCACCCGATGGCAGTTGCTCCGACGCTTTACATCACCAGCGGTAGTGGGCGAATGCCTTGTTGGCTTCGGCCATCTTGTGAGTGTCTTCGCGACGCTTCACAGCTGCACCGAGGCCATTGCTGGCATCGAGGAGCTCGTTGGCGAGACGCTCGACCATGGTCTTCTCACGACGTGCACGCGAGAAGGTGACCAGCCAGCGCAGTGCCAGCGTGGTGGAACGACCGGGGCGAACCTCGACCGGCACCTGGTAGGTAGCGCCACCGACGCGGCGGCTACGAACCTCGAGTGCAGGCTTGACGTTGTCCAGGGCGCGCTTGAGAGTGACGACCGGATCGGTGCCGGTCTTCTCGCGTGCCTGCTCGAGAGCCTGGTACACGATTCGCTCTGCGGTGGACTTCTTGCCGTCCAGCAGGATCTTGTTGACGAGCTGCGTCACCAACGGGGAACCGTAAACCGGGTCGTTGATGAGCGGGCGCTTCGGAGCGGGGCCCTTACGTGGCATTAGCTCTTCTCCTTCTTGGCGCCGTAGCGGCTGCGTGCCTGCTTGCGACCCTTGACACCCTGGGTGTCGAGGGAGCCGCGGATGATCTTGTAGCGGACACCCGGGAGGTCCTTCACACGACCGCCACGGACGAGCACCATGGAGTGCTCCTGAAGGTTGTGACCTTCGCCGGGGATGTACGCAGTGACCTCGACCGAAGTCGTCAGGCGAACACGTGCGACCTTACGGAGCGCGGAGTTCGGCTTCTTGGGGGTGGTGGTGTACACGCGAGTGCACACGCCACGACGCTGCGGGCTGCCCTTGAGGGCTGCCGTCTTGACCTTGGCGGTCTTGTCGCGGCGACCCTTGCGGACCAGCTGGTTGATGGTTGGCATTTACCGGCTTTCTTGTGACGAACAGACTGCTCGAGCGAACTCGGGCCGTTCGAAAACGTGGCTGTTCTGAAATTAGGGATCTAGCAGTTGGAGCAAGAGAGCTGCTGCTCCTCACCCACCTCAGAGTGTGTACTCAGCACTTTCATGCCGTGCACCGCCCCCGAGGTCGGGCGTGTCGCATACCCCCACACAGGCAGCCGGATGCTCGTTCATCAGCAGATTCTGATCGAACGCGCGCACGGCAATACCTAGCTAGGCACACAGATCGGCCCGGGCATGCCGGACACGACCCATAACGATACCTGTCGGCGCGCCACGAGGTCAAAGCGAGGCCACGGTGATAGTGACCTCACGCCCTGACCACCCACTCTGAGCGCCACTCTGAGCGCGCAGTGCGACCACCCGATCGGACCGGTCGCGATCAGATGCTGCGGTTCAACGTCAAAGCGCCGAGCTTTGCCGCCGCATCGCACGGATCCGCGCCGCCTTGTGGCTCGGTGACCCACCACCCGAACACTCCCCCGGCCGGTGCGCTCGCGCTCACCCCGCAACTCTGCGGATCAGCCGGCTGGCGGACCTGATACCCGCCACTGCCGTTGATGTCGATTTTCACCACCGCGTATCCCAGATGTTCGAAAGCAGCGCGCTCGTGATCGAGTGTGCCCGTCTCGAACCAGTTGAAGGTGATCTTGATCGGACCCGCGGCGCCGATGCCGTCCCAACGGCAGATAGCGCCGAAGAACCCACGCCCGACGGCGTCGGCACCAACGGCGCCGGCGATCTGCTCGTCGGTGACGGCTTCGCATTCTTGGAGGACGTTCGCGAATTCCTGGCTGTCACTACCGCCGTAGCTGCCCTCCGCGCGGGGAGTCCCGGTAACCACCGAGCCGCAGCCTGTCAGCAGAACCAGCGACCCGGCCACGGCGAGTCCGATCCTTACGCGCTTCACTGTGCCCTCGAAACTGTTTTTTCCATCAGATCCCGTGCCACCGTGCACGGATCCGCGGTCGGTGGCAGCAAACCGTAGGTGATCGACCAGTGCACGAAGTCTCCGCCGAACGCGATACCCAACTCGCACAACGAACCTGCCGTGGACGCGATGAAGCCCTTGTGTCCACCGATCGTGATGTCGTCGGCGGGGCGTCCGAGCAGGTCGGACCCGGCCCGTTCGCGGCCGATCGGGCTTCCGCGGTACCAAGAGAAACTGACGCTCGGACCGTTCGAGCCGGCGACTTCCCACTGGCAACCGACGCCGTTGCGCGTCGTCGTCGCGAAAGCGCCGAGATTGAAGGCGCTGACAACTTCTTCGTCGGTCACCGAGCCGCATTCGGCGAACATCGGTCCGGGATCCGTAGGTGCGAGTGCCTGCGAACCCGCTCCGTCGCCCGGCTGATCGACGGACCCGTCGTCGGAGCTGCATCCGACCACAGCCGAGAGCACGGCGGCCGAGACCAATACCGAAGTCCCGATCGAGGTGAGAGTGCGTGCGGCCATGGAGCCGACTGTACTTCGCGGTGGCCCCCGACACACGCCACGTGCGCGTCGCGCGCATCGGAGCGCCCACGCCGCTGCCGATTCAGGGAGTTGCGACCGGTACCCGAACCAGCGTGGAATCCAATTGCGCGGCCCACTGTTTGACCACCTCGGTGCGTCGGCGCGAGTCGTCGGTCAAGACGTCTGCAAGCCCCAGCCCACGGGCCAGGTCCAGGGTCGCCTGTACCAAGCGGTGCGTCACCGGATCGGAGTCGTCGACACCCAGACTCTCGACGGCCATCCGGTGCGCGATGCGCCCGAACCGTTCCTCGAGGGGCAACACGCGAGCCCGCAGGTCGGGGTCGGAGGCGGCGGCCGTCCACACCTGCAGTGCTGCTTTGAACAACGTTCCGGTGTAGTACTCGACCAACCGCGAAATAATCGCCTCTGTTCGTCCGGCACCCACCGGAAGGTCGGTGGATTCCTTTCGTGCCTGGTCCATCCTGGCGTCGAACATCACCTCGAGCGCCGCGGTGATGAGGTCCTCACGCGTCGGGAAGTGATGCTGCATCGCACCTCTTGACACCCCGGCGCGCTGCGCGACGACGCTCATCGTCGTTGCGCTCCATCCGAGTTCGGCGAGACACTCCACAGTCACTTCGAGCAGGTGGGAGCGCGTGACTCGACTTCGGTCCTGCTTGGGCTCTCGAGTCATCGCGCCGCCATCCCTTCTACTGCTGTGTTCCAGCGCTTCTGTGTCCCAGCTGCGCAGTTTCTACTGCGCCCAGGCCGCTGGACGCTTCTGCAAGAAAGACATCATGCCCTCACGAGCCTCGTCGGACGAAAACAGCCGAGCCGATTGCGCGATCATCTCCTCGCCGTCCCGGTCGAATCCAGCCAGGACCGAACGCGTCGTGATCCACTTCGATTCGGCAAGCCCTTGCGGTGAACATTGGCGCAGGGTGCCGAGCAACTCGGTGATCGACTCCCCCGTGTCCTGCGACGCGGCGGTGACGAGTCCGATGGATTCGGCCTCGTGCTGGCCGAACTTCTCTCCGGTGAGTAGATAGCGACTCGCAGATCGCTGGTCGAGCCTCGGTAGGACGGTGAGCGAAATGATGGACGCTGCCAAACCCAACCGTGATTCCGTCACCGCGAAGGTGCTCGCCGGTCCGGCGACGACGATGTCGCACGCCCCGACAAGACCCATGCCCCCGGCCCGGACGTGACCGTCGATCCGCCCGATCACCGGCTTGGGAAGCTCGAGAATGCTGCGCAAGAGCGTCAACATTCCCCGTCCTCGCTCCTTGACGGCCTCCTCCGGAGTTGCCGACGACCCGGAGGCCTCACTGAGATCGGCTCCCGCGCAGAATGTTCCACCGGTGTGAGTGAGCACCACGGCTCGAACTTCCGGATCGGCCGCCGCCGACGTCAGCCCAGCCTGCAACTCCGTGACCAACCGCGTCGAAATCGCGTTCCGGTTGTGTGGTGAGTCGAGAGTGATCGTGGCCGCACCGCCCGATACTTCGTACCGTACGTATGGCTTGTCCTCGTCCGTCATGCTTCGCCCTTTCTCGTGAGACCGTCTAGTAGGACCGAGGCAGGCCGAGAGAGTGTTGCGAGACGAAGTTGAGGATCATCTCGCGGCTCACCGGGGCAACGCGGGCGATACGTGCCGCGCCGAGCATGGCAGCCAACCCGTATTCCTTCGTCAGGCCTGCGCCGCCGTGCGTCTGGATCGCCTGATCGAGTGCCTTGATGCTGGCTTCGGCGGCCGCGTACTTCGCCATGTTCGCGGCTTCGGCAGCACCGAAATCGTCGCCACTGTCGTAGAGCACCGCAGCCTTCTGCATCATCAGCTTGGCGAGCTCGAGTTCGATCTTCACCTGGGCGAGTGGATGCGAAATACCTTGGTGCGCACCGATCGGCGTCTTCCAGACGGTGCGCTCGTTCGCGAACTTCACCGCAGCGTTCAGGGCGTAACGGCCCATTCCGATGGCCATCGACGCACCCAGGATGCGCTCGGGGTTCAGGCCGGCGAACAACTGCATCAGAGCGGCATCGGCTTCGCCGACCAGAGCGTCGGCCGGCAGACGCACATCGTCGAGAAAGAGGATGAACTGGTGGTCCGGTTCGATGATGTCCATCTCCATCTGCGTCTTCACGAATCCGGGAGAATCCGTGGGGACGATGAACAGAGCGGGCTTGAGCTTGCCGGTCTTGGAGTCCTCGGTGCGCGCAACGATGAGAACCGCATCAGCCTGATCGACACCCGAGATGTAAATCTTGTTCCCGCTCAGGATCCAGTCTTCTCCGTCACGCCGAGCAGTCGTCGTGATCTGATGCGAGTTGGAACCGGCGTCCGCCTCGGTGATTCCGAACGCCATGATCTTGGATCCATCGGCGAGGCTGGGTAGCCATTGCTGCTTCTGCTCCGCCGTGCCGTACTTGCCGATGATGGTGCCGCAGATGGCCGGCGAGACGACAACCAGGAGCAGACCGGCACCCTGTGCCGCCAATTCCTCCTGCACCAGCGCGAGTTCGTAGATCCCCGCACCGCCGCCGCCGTATTCCTCCGGCAGGTTGACGCCGAGGAATCCGAGTTTGCCCGCCTCGTTCCACAATTCGGTGAGCGGCTCACCCTTTCGTGCCTTGGGCAGCACGTAGTCGACGTAGTTGAAGCGCTCACCCAGTTTGGAAACGGATGCCCGCAGTTCCTTCTGCTCTTCGGTTTCGATGAAACTCATCATGCTTCCTCTTCTGTAGCGGGTTCTTCCACACGTGCGAGTACCGATCCGACCTCGACCTGCTGGCCGACGGCAACCGGAAGTTCCACCAGGACACCGGCAGTCGGCGCGGTGACGGTGTGTTCCATCTTCATGGCCTCGAGCCACAGAATCGGCTGGCCGGCAGTGACGGTGTCACCGAGTGCGGCGCCGAGGCGGATGACCGAGCCCGGCATCGGAGCGAGCAACGAACCGGCGGCGACCTCCGCCGACGGATCCACGAAGCGCGGTGCTGCCGACAACGCGACGGGCCCGAGCGAGGAGTCGACGAAAATCTCACTCCCGTAGACCGCCACGTCGAACGAACGCCGTACTCCGCTTTCCTCGAGCACTACCCGGGACGCAGTAGCCGACACCAGACTCACGTCGTCGAAGCCTTCTGCACTCAGCACGCCGCTTCGGCTCAGGAAGTAGCGGACGTCGTAGTCGCCCGACGCAGTGGAATAACTCTTGCTCTGCGGCTGCGACGGCAGATTGCGCCACCCGCTGGGCAAGCGGCCGATGACGCGGGCCGACGCCCGGTTGTGCGCGGCATCGGCAAGTGCAGCCGCCAGCGCCGACAGTCTTTCGGCGTCAGCGTCGGCCAGAGGCGTTGACAGTTTCTCGAGGTCGTGGGTCTCGAAGAACGCCGTGTCGGTGTCTCCCGCAATGAAGGCCGGGTGGCTCAGGACGTTGACGAGCAGGTCCCGGTTGGTGCGCAGGCCGTGAATCCTGGTGCGCGCCAGCGTCGATCCGAGCAGCCGCGCAGCTGCCGTTCTGGTCGGCGCGTACGAGATGACCTTGGCCAACATCGGGTCGTAGTGGACGCCGACCACACTGCCGTCGACGACGCCGGAATCAAGGCGAACACCCTGCTCGCGCAGAACACTGAATTCTGCCACGTCACCGGGCAACTCGATGTGGTGAACGGTTCCGCTCTGCGGCTGCCAGTTCTTGGCGGGATCCTCGGCGTACAGACGCACCTCGATCGAATGTCCGCGGATCTCGGGCTGCTCGTCCGGCAGCGTGTCACCCGACGCCACCTGCAATTGCAGCTCCACCAGGTCGAGCCCCGTGGTGCACTCGGTGACCGGGTGCTCCACCTGCAAACGAGTGTTCATCTCGAGGAAGAAGAAGTCGCCCTTTTCGTCGGCGAGGAACTCGACGGTTCCCGCCCCTTCGTAGCCGATGGCATTGGCGGCGAGCCGCGAGGCGTCGAAAAGCTTGTCGCGCATGGCGGGGATGCGCTGTACGAGCGGAGACGGCGCCTCTTCGACGACCTTCTGATGTCGACGCTGGATCGAGCACTCGCGCTCTCCCACTGCCCACACGCCGCCGTGGCGGTCGGCCATGACCTGAACCTCGATGTGCCGACCGGTTTCGAGGTAGCGCTCGCAGAAGACCGTCGGATCGCCGAAGGCCGACTGCGCCTCACGCCGCGCCGCTTCCAGTTCGCCGTCCAGCGCCGACAATTCACGAACGACACGCATTCCGCGTCCGCCGCCGCCCGCCGACGCCTTGATGAGCACCGGCAGATGCGCTTCGGTCACCGCAGCGGGATCGAGTTCGGACAGCACCGGCACTCCGGCGGCATCCATGATCTTCTTGGACTCGACCTTCGACCCCATGAGCTCGATGGATTCGACGGGTGGGCCGATCCACGTCAGCCCCGCGTCGATGACGCTGCGCGCGAACTCCGCGTTCTCGGACAGGAACCCGTAGCCGGGGTGAATGGCGTCGGCGCCCGAAGCTTTTGCAGCGGCGATGATCAGCTCACCCCGCAGGTAGGTCTCGGCGGGCGTGTTACCCGGCAGCCGAACGGATGCGTCGGCTTCGGCGACGTGCGGGCTGTCGGCATCTGCGTCGGAAAATACCGCGACCGTGCCGATTCCGTTCTTGCGGCAGGTTGCAAAGACACGGCGGGCGATTTCGCCACGATTGGCGACCAGTACAGAAGTGATTGTCACGGCGTGCCTCACATACGGAAGACGCCGAAGTTCTCGGTGCCTTCGATCGGGGCGGTGGCAATGGCCGACAGGCACATTCCCACCACGGTGCGGGTGTCTCGGGGATCGATGACGCCGTCGTCGTACAGACGTCCGGACAGGAACATCGGAAGTGACTCGGCCTCGATCTGGTTCTCGATCATCGCGCGCATACCGGCATCAGCCTGCTCGTCGAACACCTGGCCGCGGGCCTCGGCAGCAGCGCGTCCCACGATGGAGATGACGCCGGCGAGTTGCGCACCGCCCATGACGGCAGACTTGGAACTGGGCCAGGCAAAGAGGAATCGCGGATCGAACGCCCGTCCGCACATACCGTAGTGACCGGCGCCGTACGACGCTCCGAGCAGAATCGAGATGTGCGGAACCTTGGAGTTGGCAACCGCATTGATCATCATCGATCCGTGCTTGATCATGCCGCCCTCCTCGTATTCCTTGCCCACCATGTAGCCGGTGGTGTTGTGCAGGAACAGCAGCGGCGTGTTGGAACGGTTGGCGAGCTGGATGAACTGCGTGGCCTTCTGGGATTCCTCGCTGAAGAGCACTCCACGGGCGTTGGCGAGGATGCCGATCGGGTAGCCGTTCAGCTCCGCCCAGCCGGTCACGAGAGAGGAACCGTAGAGCGGCTTGAACTCGTCGAAGTCGGAACCGTCGACGATGCGGGCGATCACCTCACGCGGATCGAACGGGATCTTCAGATCGGCGGGAACGATGCCGAGCAACTCTTCCGGATCCTCGAGCGGTTCGATGATCTCGGTGCGAGGCGCCGGCCCCTTCTTGGTCCAGTTGAGCCGCTTGACGATCGAGCGCCCGATGCGGATCGCGTCCTGCTCGTCGGCCGCGAAGTAGTCGGCCAGGCCGGACTTGCGAGCGTGCATTTCGGCGCCGCCGAGTGCCTCGTCGTCGGATTCCTCACCGGTGGCCATCTTGACCAGCGGCGGGCCTGCGAGGAACACCTTGGAGCGTTCCTTGATCATCACAACGTGGTCGGACATGCCCGGGATGTACGCGCCGCCGGCCGTCGAGTTACCGAAGACCAGTGCAATGGTGGGGATTCCGGCTGCGGACAGCTGAGTGAGGTCACGGAACATCCGGCCACCGGGAATGAACACCTCTTTCTGCGTCGGCAAGTCCGCGCCACCGGACTCGACGAGCGAGATCACCGGAAGGCGATTCTGCATCGCGATGTCGTTCGCGCGGAATCCCTTACGCAGCGTCCATGGATTGCTGGTGCCGCCGCGCACGGTGGGATCGTTGGCGACGATCAGGCATTCGACACCTTCGACGACGCCGATACCGACCACGGTGCTGGCGCCGACCGGGAAGTCGCTCCCCCACGCAGCGAGGGGGCACAGTTCGAGAAACGGTGAATCCTGATCGAGCAGAAGCTCGATCCGCTCGCGTGCCAGGAGCTTTCCCCGCTTGTGGTGACGCTCGGTGTACTTCTCGCCACCGCCCGCCAACGCCTTGGCGTGCTCGACCTCGATCTCGGCGAGCTTGGTGTTCATGGTCGATGTTGCGGTCTGGTACACCTCGGAGTTGGTGTCCAGTGTTGACCGAATGACACTCATGACTGATACCCCAATCGCTTGGCCGCGAGGCCGGTGAGGATTTCGGTGGTTCCGCCACCGATTCCCAGAATTCGCATGTCCCGGTACTGCCTCTCCACTTCACTTTCCTGCATGTATCCGAGGCCGCCGAACAGCTGAACGGCTTGGTTGGCAACCCATTCACCCGTTTCGACCGCCGTGTTCTTGGCGAAGCACACCTCGGCGATCAGATCGCCGTCACCGGCCATGTACCGCTCGATCACCGAGTGCGTGTACACCTTGGCGACGTCGATCTTGCGGGCCATCTCGGTGACGGTGTTCTGCACTGCCTGCCGACTGATCAGTGGGCGTCCGAAAGTCTCGCGGGCGCGGCACCATTCGAGGGTCAACTCGAGGCATCGCTCGGCGCTGGCATACGCCTGCGCAGCGAGAGCGACGCGCTCGGAAACGAAGGCCTGCGCGATCTGCGCGAAGCCGCTGTTCTCTGCCCCGACCAGATTCTCCACCGGGACCCTGGCGTCGACGAAGGACAGCTCCGCGGTATCCGATGCACGCCAGCCCATCTTCTCGAGTTTGCGCGAGACCGTGAATCCCGGTGTGCCCTTCTCGATCACGAGCAGAGAGACGCCACCCGCGCCGGGGCCACCGGTACGCACGGCAGTGACGACGAAGTCTGCGCGAACACCGGAGGTGATGAACGTCTTGGCGCCGTTGACTACGTAATGGTCGCCGTCGCGCTTGGCTGTAGTTGTCAGGTGCCCGACGTCGCTGCCTCCGCCGGGTTCGGTGATGGCGAGCGAGCCGATCTTGTCGCCGCGCAGGGTCGGCTTGACCCACTTCTCGATCTGCGCCTCGTCGCCGGCCGCAATCAGGTGCGGCACGGCGATGCCGCAGGTGAACAGCGAGGCGAACAGCCCGCCCGACGCACCCGCCTGGTGCATCTCCTCACAGATCACGATGGAGTCGACGGCGTCGCCGCCCTCACCGCCCGCCGATTCGGGCGCACTGGCCCCGAGGAGGCCGAGAGCGCCTGCCTTGCGGTGCAATTCGCGCGGAATCTCGCCGTCGCGCTCCCACTGCGTCAGATGCGGCAGAATCTCCTGGTTCACGAATCCGCGTACGGTCTCGCGAAGCGCAAGCCTTTCCGGTGTGGTCCACACGGTCACCGTGAATCCTCTTTCTCGTCAGTTACGGGGAGTAGCGAAATCGGGATGTCGATGTGGCGCGAGCGCAGCCATTCACCAATTCCCTTGGCCTGCGGATCGAACCGCGCCTGCGAGGCCACACCCTGACCGAGGATTCCCTCGATCACGAAGTTGACGGCACGTAGGTGCGGAAGCTGGTAGCGAGTGACGTTCAGGTCTGCTGCTTCCGGTAGCAGTTCCTTGAGCATTTCGACGGTCAGAGTGTGCGCCAACCACTTCCACTGCTCGTCGGTGCGAACCCAGACTCCGACGTTGGCGTTTCCACCCTTGTCTCCACTGCGCGCACCGGCGATAGTGCCGAGCGGCACCGAGAGCGAGGACTGCGGCGGCAAGGGCTGTGGTCGCTCGGGTTCGTCGACCGGTTCGAGGTCCTGCGTCAGCGTCGACGGAGCGATGTCCACGCGCGTGCCGTCGGGAAGTACGGCGACGTGAGGCACCGATCCCGCGTCGACGTAGCCGGGGGTGAACACTCCGTACGGCTGGCCGTTGCTCGGCGGCGCGGTCAGCGAGAAGCCGGGGTAACTGGCGAGTGCCATTTCCACCGCAACCGCGGAGAAGGGACGACCGATCACCTTGGGGTCGGCGTCACGAACCACGCAGCGCAGCAACGCACTCGCTGTTTCCTCGGTGTCGGAATCCGGATGATCCGTGCGGGCGAGAGTCCAGACCAGTTCGGCCGGCTTCTTCGTCAGCCAGGATTCGAGTTGAGTCTTCGCCAGATCGGCCTTGGCCTCGATGTCGAGACCGGTCAGGATGAAGGTGGCCTCGTTGCGGAACCCGGCCAGCGTGTTCAGCGAGACCTTGTACTGCGGCGGCGGGGCCTCTCCCGTGACGCCGCTGATCAGCACCCGATCCGGGCCTTCCTGGGTGAGCACCGCATTGTCGATGCGGGTGGTCACGTCCGGTCCCGCGTAGCGTCCACCCGTGATCTCGTACAGCAGCTGCGCCGTCACGGTGCCGACGCTCACCTCGCCGTCCGTTCCGGCATGTTTGGTGATGACCGAAGATCCGTCCGCGTTGATCTCGGCGATCGGGAATCCCGGCCTACCCAAGTTGGGAATCTCTGTGAAGAACGCGTAGTTGCCGCCGGTGGCCTGAGTTCCGCACTCGATGACGTGGCCCGCCGCGACAGCACCGGCCAGCTGATCGAAATCATCTCGCTTCCAACCGAAATGGTGAGCGGCCGGACCGACGATCACCGACGCATCGGTGACACGTCCGGTGACCACGACATCGGCGTCGGCCGACAATGCTTCGACGATGCCCCAGGCACCGAGGTACGCATTGGCCGTCAGCGGGGAGCCGAGTCCGAGTTCGTCTGCGCGAGAGATCAAATCGTCGCCCTCGACGTGGGCGATCTTCGCGTTCAACCCCAGCTTGGTGTTGACCTCGCGCAGCGCATCGGCCAGGCCGGCGGGATTGAGACCGCCTGCATTCGCGACGATCTTCACCCCTTTGTCGAGCGCGAGGCCGAGAGTGTCCTCCACCTGCCGCAGGAACGTCTTCGCGTAGCCGAGCGACGGGTCCTTCATCCGGTCCCGGCCGAGGATCAACATCGTCAGTTCGGCCAGGTAGTCGCCGGTCAGGTAGTCGAGTTCGCCACCCTCGAGCATCTCGCGCATCGCCGAGACGCGGTCGCCGTAGAAACCGGAACAGTTACCGATCCGTACCGAACTCATTTGCCCACCTCCGCTTCTCGTCCCTCGCCGCTGGATCCGACGGCAGCTCGTCCCTCGCCGCTGGATCCGATGGCAGCTCGTCCCTCACCGCTGGGTCCCGCGAACGCCTGCGCGAACCCGAGCCACTCGTCTGCGTCGGCACCGACGGCGACCAGGTCGAGATCAGCGCGATTGGCCCGCTGAGTGACCAGAAAGCAGAAGTCCAACGCCGACCCGGTCACCTTCTGCGGCGCATCTTCCGGTCCCCAGGTCCAGAGCGAGCCGTCGGGCGCGGTCAATTCAACCCGGAAATCGTCGGCGGGCGGCGTCTTCTCGTTGACCGAGTACGCGAAGTTCCGCGTCCGCACACCCAGGTGAGCGATGTTCTTGATGCGCGCCGTCGGGGCGCGTTCGACGCCAAGGGCGTCGGCGACGTCCTGTCCGTGTGCCCACGTCTCCATCAACCGCGCGGTTGCCATGGAGACTCCGCCCATGGGCGGGCCGTACCAGGGAAACTTGGTGCCGGCCGGCGCTGCGGTCAGCGCCTCGACGAGAGCGGTGCGCCCCGCTCGCCAATCGGCGAGCAACTCCGCAGGCGGGCGGGCAGCCTGCTCGGCGGCACCGTCGTCGACGAACCCCGCCGGATTCACGAACGCCGCCTTCAACTGCTCCGCGAACCCGTCCGGGTCGGTGATCGCCAGGATCGCGGCACTGTCCGTCCAGTGCAGGTGTCCAATCTGATGCGCGATGGTCCACCCTTCCGCAGGCGTCAGGGTCGCCCACTTCTCCTCGGGCAGATCTGCAACCAGGGCGTCGAGGCTCTCGCCTTCGGCCCGCAAGTCATCGATGAACGTCTGAAGTTCGGCCATGCGACCAGCATCACACTCGCACTCATAAAAATCAAGCACGAATGATTGTTATTGCGAAATCTCGTGGTGAGAGACTGAGCTCAACTGCCATCGACTACCAGGAGCAACCCATGAGCGACGCCGTACTGATCTCGCGAACCGGCGATGTGGTCACGTGGACCCTCAATCGCCCGGACACCCGCAACGCGATCTCCGAGATCGACATGATCGAAGCTCTCGAAGACGCGGTCACCGCGGTGAACCGAGATCAGAGTGTGCGCGCGGTCATCCTCACGGGAGCCGGGTCAGCCTTCTCCTCCGGTGGCAACGTCAAACACATGCGAGACAAGGAAGGCATGTTCGGTGGCGCGCCCGGCGAGATCCGCCAGGGCTACCGGCACGGCATCCAGCGCATTCCACTCGCGCTGTACACGTGTGAGGTGCCGACCATCGCAGCCGTCAACGGCCCGGCCATCGGAGCGGGCTGCGATCTCTCGCTCATGTGTGACCTCCGCATCGCCTCGACGGCGGCGGTCTTCGCCGAGAGCTTCGTCAAGGTGGGACTCATCCCCGGCGACGGCGGAGCGTGGCTGCTCCCCCGCGCGATCGGTAACGCCCGCGCCGCCGAGATGGCGTTCACCGGCGAACCGATCGATGCTGCGAAGGCACTCGACTGGGGGCTGGTCTCGCAGCTCACCGAGCCCGAGGAATTGCTCTCCGCAGCGCATGCCCTGGCAGCGCGGGTAGCGGCCAATCCCCCGCAGGTACTCCGGATGACCAAGAAACTGCTTCGCGAGGGCCAGCACCAAAGCCTCGAGAGCCTGCTCGAACTCTCGGCCGCCATGCAGTCGATCGCCCATCACACCCGCGATCACCACGAAGCCGTCGCTGCCATGCTCGAACGTCGTAGTCCTGAGTTCACCGGAGAATGAAGACCGGCAGTCAGCTACTGCCGGTCGGCGCGGTCCTCACCTCGATACTGTCGCTCCAGTTCGGAGCGGCATTCGCGACGACACTGTTCTCGCAGATCGGACCTGCCGGCGCCACGACGCTGAGACTGACGATCGCCGCGATCATCCTCGGCGTCATCGTCCGCCCGCGTTGGAGCCGGTGGTCGAACCGACAGCGCAAGGGCATCTTCGCGCTGGGCATCGCCCTGGCCGTGATGAACGGTGCCTTCTACCTCGCTCTCGAGACCGTGCCCATCGGCACCGCCGTCACCATCGAGTTCCTCGGACCGCTCACCCTGGCCGCAGTTCTGTCTCGTCGGTGGGCCGACGGGGCATGGGTGCTGCTCGCCTTCGGCGGAGTGTTGCTGCTGGGGTTGGGCGATCACGGCGAATCCGGTTTGGACCCGATCGGGGTGATGTTCGCGTTGATCGCCGCTGCCGCGTGGGCCGGCTACATCGTGGCCGGTTCCCACCTGGCCGCGACGCTCCCGAGCGCCGACGGGTTGGCGGGCGCAAGCATCGTCGCGGCAGTTTTGACGCTTCCCTTCGGCGCCGTCTCCGGCGGGAGTGAACTGCTGGATCCGAAGATGCTCGCCGCCGGCGCGGCCGTCGCCATCCTCTCGTCCGTCATCCCGTACAGCTTGGAAATGTGGGCGTTGCGATCATTGGCCAAAAAGGTCTTTGCCGTCCTCATCGCCCTCGAACCCGCTGCGGCCGCACTGGCCGGAGTTCTCGTGATCGGGCAGAGGCTCGACGCGTTCACACTCGTGGCCATCGGGCTGGTGGTGACCGCGGGCGTCGGCACAGTCGTCATGAATCGAAAGCCCACACCGAAATAGTCCAGGTACCGTCAGAGCACGTCATTCCAACGCACAGGAGAACCATGACCAACCCGATCATCGCCACCGTTCTCGGTAACACCCCGCAGATCGACGAAAGCGCGTTCATCGCACCTAACGCCACCGTTGTCGGCGCGGTGACCATCGCTGCGGGCGCCAGCATCTGGTATGGCGCAGTCCTGCGCGGCGACGCCGAATCGATCTCCATCGGCGCGGACACCAACATTCAGGACAACTGCACGGTGCACGCCGACCCCACGTTCCCAGCGGTACTGGGCGAACGAATCTCGGTCGGCCACAACGCGGTGCTACACGGGTGCACCGTCGAAGACGACGTGCTCGTCGGCATGGGCGCCGTGGTGCTCAACGGCGCGCACATCGGTTCGGGATCGCTGATCGCCGCCGGCGCGGTCGTGTCCCAGGGGATGCAGATCCCGCCTGGATCACTGGTCGCCGGCGTGCCCGCCAAGGTCAAACGTGAACTCTCCGAAGGCGAAAAGGCCGGTATCACCGCAAACGGCGCCGGCTACATCATGCTCGCGAAGGCTCACCAGGACATCGAGCACGCTTGATCGAGACGACGCTCGCGGCCGGTAGCAGCAAGGCCGGCGGCTAGCCCCGGGGCCGCAACGTACTGTTCGGCAACTCGGGCGCCGGGAGCGCCGGACCGTCGTATCCCGGCACGACGCCGAAACGCTGGTCCGGGACACTGCCGTCGAATCCGGAGGCAAGCTCAGCCTGCCACTTGCGTCGATACTCGACGATCTCTGCGTGGGTACGGCCCATGAAGTTCCACCACATGACGACCTGCTCGCCCAACGGTTTTCCGCCGAGAAGTAGCAGTCGAGCCGGTTCGGATCCCGGATTGCGCAAAGCCAGTTTTCCGAAACCCGGTGCTTGGTAACCCAACTCGGCCCAGCCGACGGTGGTACCACGCAGAACAACCGATCCTCGATCGACGATCACGCCGTGCTCATGTGAACGATCGACATCGAGGGCGATCTCGGCCCCAGGATCGAGAATCACCTCGGCACCGAGTAATTCGGTGAAGGTAGACACCGGAGACGTGTCACCGGCGAGCGAACCGAGGAACACACTGAGCGTGGCACCATCGGTGGTCACCGGCTCCGGTCGATAGTGAACGAACGCGGGTGCGGTATCGCGCGCCGCATCCGGCAACGCCACCCACAACTGCATCCCGTGCAGAACCTTGGTGTTCGGCGTCGACACCTCGGAGTGCGCGATCCCACTCCCGGCCGTCATCAAATTGAGTTCACCCGGCCGCACCATCGCATGGGAACCGATGCTGTCACGGTGCTCGATCTCTCCGGTGAACAGCCAACTCACCGTTTGCAATCCGGTATGCGGATGCGGCGGCACATGCATGCCCGGTCCTGAGCCGACATCATCCGGACCGTAGTGATCGGCAAAACACCACGCTCCGATCAACGAACGCTCGCGTTGCGGGAGGGTGCGTCGCACTCGCATCGCCCGCGGGCCACCGAGCGGAACGTCGCGCGGGGTGAGAATCTGAATCTCGCTCTCGGCCGGATGGCCTTCGCATTCCTGCTCGACGGGTTGCGCTTCGAGGTTGCTCATACTTCCATCCTGCCTCTAGTCATGACTGCGCGAGACGCAGACGCGTGCACAATTCCGCTAGTTGCCGGAGTTCATCGGCGTCCAACGCTGGTCCGACGTGGCGCCGAATGCTCGCTGCATGGCGGCGGCCCACTGATTTCTGCAGCGCTGCACCCGCTTCGGTGAGTTGCACGACCGTGCCGCGGCGATCGCGCGGATCAACACTCCTCGATACCAGACCTTCGCCCTCCAGCCGCTCCACCAAGCGACTGAGCGACGATTGGCTCAACAGAATCTCCCGATTCAGGTCATGCAGGCGCAGGCAGTTCCGCGGCGCGAGACTGAGAGTGAACAGCACGTCGTACTCGCGCATCGTCACCTGATCCCAGACGTCATCGGCAGCCAGCCGCCGCAGCACCGACACCTGGGCGCGAAACAGGGCTTCCCAGGCGTCGGTGGCGAGTTCGGTGGTACTGACCGGAACGTCAAGCGGTTGCTCGTCAGGCAGTGACACTGCTTGCCTCACGAGCTGCCTTCATCGACGCGTGAGTGGGCGGGTTGTCCGGCACATGTGCGGGCCGCCTGGCCGCGAACTCACGGCGCAGAACCGGAACAACTTCCTCACCGAGCAGATCGAGCTGCTCGAGCACGGTCTTCAGCGGCAGCCCGGCGTGATCCATCAGGAACAGCTGGCGCTGATAGTCACCGAAGAAATCGGCGAACACCAACGTCTTCTCGATGACCTGCTCAGGGGAACCGACGGTCAGCGGCGTCTGCTCGGTGAACTCTTCGAGTGAGGGGCCGTGGCCGTACACCGGAGCATTGTCGAAATACGGACGGAATTCCTTGACCGCGTCCTGACTGTTCTTGCGCATGAAGACCTGACCACCGAGTCCGACGATCGCCTGATCCGCCGACCCATGGCCGTAATGCTCGTAACGCCGGCGGTAGAGATTGATCAGCTCGATGTAGTGCTCTTTCGGCCAGAAGATGTTGTTGGCGAAGAATCCGTCGCCGTGATAAGCCGCGATCTCGGCGATCTCGGGGCTACGGATCGAACCGTGCCACACGAACGGCGCGATGCCGTCCAGCGGGCGCGGCGTGGACGTGAATCCCTGGAGCGGAGTGCGGTACTCCCCCTGCCAGTTCACGACCTCCTCGTCCCACAGCCGGCGCAGAAGTTGATAGTTCTCGAGCGCCAACGGGATGCCGGCGCGAATGTCCTTGCCGAACCACGGGTAGACCGGCGCGGTGTTCCCGCGTCCCATCATCAGATCGACGCGCCCCTCGGCGAGGTGTTGAAGCATCGCGTAGTCCTCGGCGATCTTCACCGGGTCGTTGGTGGTGATCAGCGTCGTGGACGTGGAAAGGGTGATCTTCTCGGTCTGGGCCGCGATGTATCCGAGCATCGTCGTCGGCGATGACGGCACGAACGGCTTGTTGTGATGCTCGCCGGTCGCGAAGACGTCGAGGCCGACTTCCTCGGCGTGCTTGGCGATGGTCGTCATGGCCTTGATGCGCTCGTGCTCTGTCGGGGTCGTCCCCGTCGTGGGATCAGTGGTGACGTCACCGACCGTGAAGATTCCGAACTGCATGGTTGCTCCTCCGCGAACTAGATCCATGCGTTTGCATGTAACTGATCAAACATTCAACCATCAAGCTCTATTCCACGGCAAAAAGGTGAGGGCGGCACACAAGATGTGTGCCGCCCTCACCGGACGAACGATCTATCGAAAAGCGGTCAGTGCATGACGATCGGCGTTGCCGTCTCGCCCTCGGCCACCGGCCTGGTGGTCTTGCTCCGCGGCAGGAAGAACGCCGGGATGAGGGTCAGGACGATCAGCACAGTGGCAACGAGGAAGGTGTTACCGAAGGCATCCGACGCCGCGCTGAGAATCGAATCTGCAGCGGACTCCTGGGGACTTCCCGGTTCGGTCGGAATGTGCGACGCCGCTCCGACCATCGTCGTATCGAGTCCACGATCGAGAAGCTGGTTGGTCAAGACCACCGACATCACGGCGGTACCGATCGAACCTGCGGTCTGCTGAACGATGTTCATCAGGGTGGAGCCGCGAGCGATCTGCTCGTTGGAGAGCGTCACGATAGCTGCGGTCATCAGAGGCATCATGGTGCAACCCATACCGAGGCCCATGACGAACAGCGCGCCCATCAACAGCCACGTCGGCGAGTCGGAAGCGACCTGCGTGAACACACCCAAACCGATGAGAATCAACGGCAAACCGGTCAGGACGATCTTGCCCGGGCCGATCTTGTCGACCAGTCGACCGGCGATGGGCATGGTCACCATGGCGCCCAGACCCTGCGGAGCCATGAGCAACCCGGCAGCGAGCGTGGTGTGACCGCCGACCTGAATGAAGTAGCTCGGGAACAGCAACCCGGCCCCCATGAACGCGACGATGAACAGCGACGTCGTGATGACGGCGGTGGTCAACTGACGGTTCTTGAACAGGTGCAGGTCGATCAGCGGGTGATCCTTGTTGAGCGCGTGGAACACGAAGGCGATGATCAGCGCCAGACCGATACCGGCCGACACCAGAACCCGAGCCGACGCAACGGTTCCCACCTCGGGAATGGACGACACACCGAACAAGAACAGCGCGAGGCCGGGCGAAAGCAGGATCATGCCGAGGAAGTCGAAGGACTCCGAAGGCTTCGCCTTGTCCGACGGCAAGATGATGAATGCCGCTGCCAACGCGATGATGCCGATCGGCAGGTTGATGAGGAAGATCCAGTGCCAGCTCGCGGCCTCGATCAGCCAACCACCGAGGATCGGGCCACCGATGGGGCCGAGCAGCATCGGGATACCGAGAACTGCCATGACGCGACCGACGCGGTCCGGACCGGCAGCCCGGGTCATGATCGTCATACCGAGCGGCATCAACATGCCGCCGCCGAGGCCCTGAAGCACACGGAAGCCGATGAGCGAGGTGATGTCCCACGCCATCGCACAGGCGACCGAACCGAGCACGAACAGCACCAGGGCCGTCATGTACAGGCGCTTGGTACCGAAACGGTCGGCAGCCCAACCGGTAACCGGAATGACCGTCGCCAAAGCGAGGGTGTACGCCGTCATCGTCCACGCGACGGTGGCGTACGAAGTTTCGAAGTCCTCGGCAAAAGTGGTGAGCGCGACGCTCACCACGGTTACGTCGAGAATCGACATGATGGCGCCGAGCACCACCACGGAAGCGATCTTGAGGACCGCCCCGTCAAGTTTGTCGGACGCCGGTGCCGGCGCGTTCGGCGATGTCATCGCGAAGTCTCCTGGTTAAGTGCTCGCAGATAGTCACCCGCGAGAATGGGCTTGAGAGCCTCGAACAAACGAATCCGCTCTGGCTCAGGAACACGCGACGCGAATTCACGAAGCTGGCCGCGCTTGCACTCGATGTGGTTGGTCGTCACCTTACGACCGGCCTCCGACAAGGAAACCCGCTTGACGCGTCGGTCCCGCTCGTCTTCACGGCGATCGACCAGACCCATGTTCACGAGCTGATCGATGTTCCGCCCCGTCGCTGCCACCGAGAGCCGAAGCTCGTCGGCAACCTCGTTGATCGGGATCGCCGCATCACGTTGCGCAAGCACGAACAGCACACGCACCTGAGAGAACGAGAGATCCAGCTCGATCAACGCATCGATCGACTCCGAATCACCGGCGCTCATCAGGCGAGTGAACAACTCGTCGAGTGCTCCATACAGGTCATCAGAATCGGAAGCGATCACCTGGCAAATGGTAGTGCGGTTGCAACTATTGCCCAAATGAAAACATGTTGCAACTTATTATTTGGTGACCACCATCACGTTGCGAAGAATCATTCCTGCAGCAAGATGGCCTTTCCGAGAACTTTGCCGCTTTCGAGATCAGCCAGGGCAACTGCTGCATCAGCAAGGGGATACCGTGCCTTGACCAGGGGTCGCAAGCCGTTTCGGACGTGTTCTACCAGCGATGCGTGCACCTCGGCTACCGCTTCGGGATTGGTGCGTGTGAACTCGCCCCACGCGGCTCCGACAATGCTGATGTTGCGGAACAGCACCCGGTTCACCTTGACCTCGGGGATTCCGCCACCGGCAAAACCGATCACCACAAGACGGCCCTCCGGCGCCAGAACACGCACCGCGTCGTCGAACGCGTCGCCGCCCACCGGATCCACGACGATCTGCGCGCCGACGCCGTCGGTCAGTTCCCGAATACGCTCGCCCCATCCCGGAGCAAGCGGGACCACCTCGTCGGCGCCGAGCTCACGAAGGAAGTCCTCGACGCCCTCGCGGCGTACTACGGCAATCACCCGGGCGCCGTGCGCCTTGGCCAGCTGGATGGTTGCCGTTCCGACACCGCCCGCAGCGCCGAGTACAACGACTGTCTCCCCCGCGACGATCTTCGCGCGACGAGCGAGCGCGAACTCCATCGTCTGATAATTGATGATCAGCGACGCCGCCTCGTCGAAAGCGAGTCCGTCCGGAATTCGAAGCACCTGCGCCGGGTTGACGGCAATCCGCTCCGCATACCCACCCAGATACGCGGCCGCGAGAACACGATCACCCGGAGCGAAACCCGATCCCTCCGGCGCGGAGACCACGACGCCCGAGATCTCCGCGCCGGGAATGAACGGCGGTTCCGGGCGGATCTGGTACTTGCCGTAGGTGATCAGCAGATCCGGAAAGCAGACACCGCTGGCCTTCACATCGATGAGGACGAGACCTTCGGCGGCGGGCTCGGGAACCTCCTGCGCGACAATTCCTTCGGGACCGGACAGTTCCGTAACCACCATGGCGCGCACAGAAAGCTCCTCTTCGGGACATCTGAAGTCTGGACCGGTAACCCGGTTTTCTCGACTTTAACCCGGTACACACGTCAGATCATCGTTCACTCCCGATATGCAGACGCTCGAGACCGTCGAGAATCAGATCCAGACCGAAAGCGAATTCGGCGGCATAGCTGTATCCGGGCGCCAGGACATGCTCGGTGGTCAACTCGGCCAGGTGCGGATACTGACCGCTCTCGAACGACCCCATGATCGCGTTCGCCAGTTCCGTCGTTTCCTGCGCGGTTTCGAACGGCAGACTCACCTCTTGGAGCACAAAGCCGTAGATGTACGCATCCATGATCGAAAAGGCGTGCGCAGCAAGGGCAACCGGAAATTCGGCGGCGCGTAGCGTTCCGATGACGGCGTCGTGGTGGCGCAGGGTCGCGGGACCAGGCGTCGTTCGGGACTCCATCAACGGAGTTGCCCACGGGTGTCTCCCCAACACTTCCCGCGTCGATACCGCTCGCGCGTGGAGTTCCGTGCGCCACGGGTGTCCCGGCGTCGGCAGATCGATCTCCGCGAAGACCGCATCGACCATTCCGTCGAGCAGATCCCCCTTGTCGGAAACATGGTTGTACAGAGACATCGCCTCGACGCCCAGTTCGGTCCCCAGCTTGCGCATGGTCATCGAATCGATTCCGACGGAATCGGCAAGCGCGACAGCAGCGCGTACAACGTCGTCTCGGGTCAATCTTGCGCGCTTTTCCACGTTGACAGAACTTACACTGTAAGTGCAATACTTACGGTGTAAGTATTCGACGAACGGAGACTCGCATGGCGAAGGAACTGATGACGGCCGTCGTACAGGATCGCTACGGCGAGGCCGACGTTCTCTACGTCGACCGCATTCCGCGGCCCGCTGTCGCCGACAACGAAGTGCTGATACGCGTCGAGGCCGCGTCCGTCGACCGCGGAGCATGGCATCTCATGGCCGGACTGCCATATCCGTTGCGCCTAGCCGGTTTCGGACTGCGCGCACCCAAGAATCGGGTCCGCGGACTGGACGTGGCCGGCCGCGTCGAGGCCGTCGGCTGCTCGGTTACCCGCGTGACAGTCGGCCAGGAGGTATACGGGATCGCAGTCGGTTCGTTTGCGGAATACGCACGCGCACTCGAAACCAAGATTGCCGCAAAACCTGCCCGGTTGTCGTTCGCACAAGCAGCAGCAGTGCCGGTCTCCGCCCTCACAGCGCTGCAAGCCGTACGCGACCACGGCCGCGTGCAGGCGGGGCAATCCGTCCTCGTACTCGGCGCATCCGGTGGCGTCGGGATCTACGCGGTGCAGGTGGCACAAGCCATGGGCGCTCACGTCACCGGCGTATGCAGCACCTCGAAAACCGACACCGTCCGCTCCCTCGGAGTCGACGAGGTTCTCGACTACCGCGTCGACGACGCCACCGACGGATCACATCGATACGACGTCATCATCGACACCGGCGGCAACCGCCGACTACGAGACCTACGACGAGCGCTCACACGCACTGGAACGCTGGTAATCGTCGGCGGCGAGAACGGCGGACGGTGGCTCGGCGGAATCGATCGCCAGATCCGCGCACACTGCTTGTCTCCGTTCATATCTCAGAAAATGGGCACCCTCATCGCTTCGGAGAACGCCGAAGATCTGGAGGTCCTGACGCAGATGATCGACGCCGGAGACATCACCCCGGTGATCGACTCCGTTCATCCCCTTGCCGACACCGCCGTCGCCGTGGCACGAATGGTCGGCGGTTCCGGCTGCGGAAAGCAGATAATCGCCACTCGCTGAAAAGCCTGACAGAATCGGCTCACTCCAGCGAACAGGAATCTCACGTGAACCCAGATCTCACGCTCGCGCAGCAGCCCGACAGAGGACCGATCTTCGTCAAGTCCCGCCCGGTCCGCACCGGCGACATCGACGTCGCCAAGCAGGTCAGGCTCGACGCCGTCGCCCGCTACCTGCAGGACATCGGCAACGACAACATCGAGGCCGCCGGCGCCATCGACACCCATCCGCTCTGGATCGTGCGTCGTACGGTCGTCGATGTCGTACGCCCGGCGATCTGGCCGGAAGAGTTGACGATGACTCGCTGGTGCTCCGGCTTCTCCACGAGATGGGCGAACATGCGCGTGCGCTTCGACGGCAGCAACGGCGCCCTGATGGAGACCGAAGGCTTCTGGATCAACATCAGCGCCGAGTCAGGCATGCCCACCCGGATGAGCGACGACTTCATGCGGCCGCTGGAAGAATCCACCGACGAGCATCGTCTGAAGTGGAAGCGTGTCCTCGCCGAGAACGCACCGGAGGCGGACGACGCCGGTGTTCTCGACACGCCGTTCGCTCTGCGCGCCACCGACATCGACCCGTTCGACCACGTCAACAACGCCGTCTACTGGCAGGCGGTCGAAGAGGTCCTCAGCGCTCGCACCGAACTGCGTACGGTTCCGCATCGAGCACTGATCGAGTACCTCTCCCCCATCGTCTCCAGCGACGACGTCGTCCTGCGCAGCCGCGTCGACGACAAGACCGTCACGGTTTGGTTCCTGGTCGGCGAAGCGCTCCGCGCAGTTGCGCAGGTGAGCGCCCTCTAACGCAGTTTCTGGGTCGCGACAGCCGCGACACCGAACACCAACGCGAGAAGAATCGCGGCCCAGAAACCGAAGAGCCACCACACCACGCCGAACACGACCACTGCCGGGGCAACGGTGATGAAAGCGATGGTGGGGCTTTCGCGTACAACCTCGAGTGCAGTTCGGGCATTAGTTCGATCGAGCTTCTTACCGGCCATCGAAAACCTCCTTCAAGGTCCTGACCATCCAGAGTAACCGGACTGACGGGCATAAAGCGGATACCGTGAACGCATGGCCGACCACCGCACCCTCGTCCTCATGCGACACGGCAAGTCCAGCTACCCCGAGGGCATCCGTGATCACGAGCGTCCGCTCGCCGAACGGGGCCTGCGCGAGGCCCGCATCGGCGGCGAATGGATCCGCGAAAACGTCCCGCCCGTAGACGCCGTTCTGTGCTCCACCTCCCGGCGGACCGTCGAAACCCTTGCCTCGACGGGAATCGAAGCTCCCGCCGGATTCGAGAAGTCCATCTACGGCGGCTCACCCGCAGACGTCATTGCAGCTGCGCGAACCACGTCCGACCACGTCAAGACGCTCCTGATCGTCGGACACGAACCCGGAATTCCCTGGACTGCACTCGATCTCGCATCGAACGAAAACTCCGAAGCAGCCCAACGTATCCGCGACAAGTTCCCGACTTCGGCGATCGCCGTCCTCTCCGTACCGGTGCCGTGGACCGACCTCGACGACTCCGTCGCGACGCTGCTCGAGTTTCACGTGCCTCGTTAGATCAACCACACCGCTAGAGCACCTCACGTAGCAGGCGGTCCGAAAGTGCAAGCGCGTCACGGTCGTACGTCGACGTCGACGCCAACACTTCGTCGGCACCGGTCCGCTCGGCCAGATCGTGAAGTTGCTGCTTCACCTCGACGGGCGTCCCGTGCAGCGCCGACGCCATGAACGACTCGATCCGCCTGGCGTTTCGGTCACTGCGCGGGGCGTGCCTGATCTCGTCCGGTGACACCAGCGGCGGAAACTCCCCTGTCCGTGACGATTCTGCGAGTGCGTATGCCTCCGGGATCAGCAACTCACGCGCCGCGTCGGTGGTATCGGCAACCGCCACCTCGAGAGAGACCACCACACAGGGTTCGGGATGAGCGTCGGTGGCCCGGAAAGCCCGGCGGTACTCGTCCAGTGCATCCACCCGGCCGGTACCCCCGATTCCGAGTATCGGCCCACCCACGACCACCGGAAGCCCCAGTTGCGCTGCCACTTCCAGGCCCGTGCGCGTCGCGAGCACGAAGATCGGCACCCCGGTCTCCGACGCCGGCCGTGCCGTCACAGGCGCGGATCCGTCAAGGTAGCGCCTCACCTCTTCCAGATCCGACGCAAACGTGTCCGGAGCGTCCTTGCTGCGTCGTAATGCCTGACGAACAGGCTCAGTGAATCCCAGCGATCGACCGAGGCCGAGATCGATTCGCCCCGGGTACAGAGCCTCCAGCATCAAGAACTGCTCGGCGACGATCAGTGGTTGGTGATTCGGCAGCATGACCCCACCGCTCCCGAGTCTGATCTCGCGCGTCTGCGCGCCGATCGCGGCGAGCAGTACGGCCGGCGACCCGCTCCCGATCCCGGGCACTGCGTGATGCTCGGCCACCCAGAACCGGTGGTAGCCGAGCGCGTCGGCGTGCGCGGCGCGTTCGGCGGAATGCGTCAGAGCTGCGGAGTCGGGGTATCCGCTCCTGGTTCGGGATCGGTCGAGCAGTGAGAGAAGCACTCTCGGAGCAACAAGGAATTCGGAAACTTTCATCCGGGCGTCGAACGAGGACCGTTTCTGACCGCAATACCCGCAACACTGGACCTGTCGCCGGAATTCACCATCACATGAAGGGCACGTCATGGACATCAAGCTCGAACTGGTCGCCATTCCCGTCACCGACATCGACCGCGCCAAGGACTTCTACGTCCGCCTCGGCTTCAATGCCGACCACGATCACACGGTCAGCGAGGACCTACGATTCGTCCAGCTGACACCACCCGGCTCCGCCTGCTCGATCTGCATCGGCAAGGGAATCACCGACGCCGAGCCCGGTTCCGTCGTCGGCATGCAGGTAGTGGTCAAAGACATCGAAGAGGCCGAGCGCGAGTTCAAGAGCCGCGGCATCGACATCAGCCCGATCGACGACCAGGCCTGGGGACGGTTCATCTACTTCGCCGACCCCGACGGCAACAAGTGGGCTGTCCAGGAGATCGTCATCCCGGACCTCAGCGGCAGTAACTCCTGAACACGAACGACTCCTGCCATGAAAAATCCCCCCACCTCTTTCGAGGTGGGGGGATCTTCTACGAACTAACCGCTAGCGGTAGTCGTCACATGCGACTACCCGACTAGCGGTAGTCGTTGCTGAAGCCGTAGTCGTCCAGCGGAACTGCAGCACCGGTGTTCTGGCCGAAGCCGTCCGGGCTGTAGTACTGGTCGTCGTACGACGGCACTGCGTAAGCAGCGGCGCGTGCCTCTTCGGTGGGCTGAACCTGGATGTTGCGGTAACGGTTGATACCGGTACCGGCAGGGATCAGCTTGCCGATGATGACATTTTCCTTCAGACCGATCAGCTTGTCCGAACGGCAGTTGATAGCCGCGTCGGTCAAGACACGAGTGGTCTCCTGGAACGATGCCGCGGACAGCCACGAATCCGTCGCGAGCGACGCCTTCGTGATACCCATGAGCACCGGACGGCCGGCTGCGGGCTCGCCACCCTCCGCGACAACGCGGCGGTTTGCCGACTCGAACTCGGCGCGCTCGGTGAGCGAACCGGGCAGGAACTCGGTGGCACCGGAATCGATGATCGTCACGCGACGAAGCATCTGGCGCACGATGACCTCGATGTGCTTGTCGTGGATCGACACACCCTGGCTCCGGTACACCTCCTGGACCTCGTTGACCAAGTGGATCTGAACCTGACGCGGACCCATGACTCGCAGGACCTCGTGGGGATCGGCAGCACCTTCCATGAGCTGCTGTCCGACCTCGACGTGGTCACCGTCAGCCAAGAGGCTTTCGCGACCGTCGGCATGCTTGAAGACGCGCAGACGCTGACGCTTGCTGAGCTTGTCGTAGACAACCTCTTCGCCGCCGTCGTCCGGAACGATGGTGATCTTGTAGAAACGATCGCCGTCTTCGAGCTGTACCCGACCGGTGACGTCCGCGATAGGAGCCTTGCCCTTGGGCACACGTGCCTCGAACAGCTCCTGGACGCGCGGCAGACCGCCGGTGATGTCATCTCCTGCGACACCACCCTGGTGGAAGGTACGCATGGTCAGCTGGGTACCGGGCTCACCGATCGACTGAGCGGCGACGATACCGACAGCCTCACCGATGTCGACCAGCTTGCCGGTGGCCATCGAGCGGCCGTAGCAAGTGGCGCACACGCCGGTGCCGGTGGTGCAGGTCAGGACCGAGCGGACCTTGACCGTCGTGATGCCGGCTTCGAGCAGAGCATCGATCGCGGGGTCACCGAGATCGTGGCCACGCTCGACGATGACGGTGCCGTTCGCGTCGACTGCATCGGCCGCCAAGGTACGGGCGTACGTGCTGGTCTCCACGTGAGCATCGCGGATCATCGTGCCGTCGGCCTGCTTCTCGGCGATCGTGGTGACGATGCCGCGCTCTGTTCCACAGTCGACCTCGCGGACGATGACGTCCTGCGAAACGTCCACCAGACGACGGGTCAGGTAACCCGAGTCGGCGGTGCGGAGTGCGGTATCGGCCAGACCCTTGCGAGCACCGTGCGTGTTGATGAAGTACTCGAGAACGGTCAGGCCTTCCTTGAAGGAAGACTTGATCGGACGCGGGATGAACTCACCCTTCGGGTTTGTCACCAGACCCTTCATACCGGCGAGCGAGCGAACCTGAGTCATGTTGCCGGCTGCGCCGGACTTCACGATCATCGGGATCGGGTTGCTGTCGGGGAAGTGAGCCTCCATGGCCTTGCCGACCTTGTCGGTCGCTTCCTGCCAAATGGTGACCAGAGCGCTGTTGCGCTCCTTCTTGTCCAGAGCACCACGCTGGTACTGCTTCTCGATCTTGTCGGCCTGAGCCTCGAAGTCCTCGATGATGGCAGGCTTCTCCGGCGGCACGAGCACGTCGGAAATCGAGACCGTGACACCCGAACGGGTGGCCCAGTAGAACCCGACGTCCTTGAGCTTGTCGACGGTCTGAGCAACCACGATCATCGGGTACCGCTCGGCGAGATCGTTGATGATCGTCGCCTGGCGCTTCTTCGGCATCTGCTCGTTGACGAACGGGTAGTCCGCCGGAAGCAGCTCGTTGAAGAGCACACGGCCGAGTGTCGTGGTGGCGGTCCAGCCGTCACCGTAGTTCCAGCCCTCGGGGAACAGTTCGTTCTCGAGGTCGCGCGGCGGACGCTGCTGCGTCAGACGCACCTTGATCTGAGCCTGAACCGAGAGCGCGCCGCGGTCGACTGCCATCTGAGCCTCGGCGGGCGAGGAGTACACGCCCTGCTCTGCCTCGTCGTTGGTCGGAGCAACGAGCTCACCGGTGACACCCTCGTCGAGACGGGTCAGGTGGAACAGACCCGTGACCATGTCCAGACGCGGCATGGCGAGCGGGCGACCCGAAGCAGGCGAGAGGATGTTGTTCGAGGACAGCATCAAGATGCGTGCCTCGGCCTGAGCCTCTGCCGACAGCGGGAGGTGAACAGCCATCTGGTCACCGTCGAAGTCGGCGTTGAAGGCCTCACACACCAGCGGGTGGAGCTGAATGGCCTTGCCCTCGACGAGCTGCGGCTCGAATGCCTGGATACCCAGACGGTGCAGCGTAGGTGCACGGTTGAGCAGCACGGGGTGCTCGGCGATGACCTCTTCGAGGACGTCCCACACCTGGACGCGCTTGCGCTCGACCATGCGCTTTGCCGACTTGATGTTCTGCGCGTGGTTGAGATCGACCAGACGCTTCATCACGAACGGCTTGAACAGCTCGAGAGCCATCAGCTTGGGCAGACCACACTGGTGCAGCTTGAGCTGAGGACCGACGACGATCACGGAACGACCCGAGTAGTCGACGCGCTTACCGAGCAGGTTCTGACGGAAACGACCCTGCTTGCCCTTGAGCAGATCGCTCAGGGACTTCAGCGGGCGGTTACCCGGTCCGGTGACCGGACGTCCACGACGGCCGTTGTCGAACAGGGCGTCGACGGACTCCTGCAGCATCCGCTTCTCGTTGTTGACGATGATCTCGGGAGCACCGAGGTCGATCAGTCGCTTGAGGCGGTTGTTGCGGTTGATGACGCGGCGGTACAGGTCGTTGAGGTCGGACGTCGCGAAACGTCCACCGTCGAGCTGAACCATCGGGCGAAGCTCCGGCGGGATCACCGGAACAGCGTTGAGGACCATGCCCATCGGCGAGTTGCCGTTGGTCTGGAAAGCCGCAACCACCTTGAGGCGCTTGAGTGCACGCAGCTTCTTCTGGCCCTTGCCGCTGCGGATGGTCTCGCGGAGAGACTCTGCCTCGGCGTCGAGGTCGAAGTTCTGCATCAGGATCTGGATGGACTCTGCGCCCATCGCACCCGTGAAGTACTCGCCGTAACGGTCGACCAGCTCGCGGTACAGGAGCTCGTCGATGATGAGCTGCTTGACGCTCAGCTTGGTGAAGGTGGTCCAGATCTCGTCGAGACGATCCAGCTCACGCTGCGCGCGGTCACGGAGCTGACGCATTTCGCGCTCGCCGCCGTCCTTGACCTTGCGGCGGACATCGGACTTCGCGCCCTCTGCCTCCAGCTCGGCAATATCGGCTTCGAGCTTCTGCGCACGTGCCTCGAGATCGGCGTCACGCTGATCTGCGACGGTCTTCTTCTCGACCTGCATCTCGGCTTCGAGGGTGGACAGCTCGTTGTGACGGAGCTCCTCGTCGACGCCGACGATGACGTAGGCAGCGAAGTAGATGATCTTTTCGAGATCCTTCGGAGCCAGGTCGAGCAGGTAACCGAGACGGCTCGGAACACCCTTGAAGTACCAGATGTGCGTGACCGGTGCGGCCAGTTCGATGTGACCCATGCGCTCACGACGAACCTTGGCGCGAGTGACCTCGACGCCACAGCGCTCACAGATGATGCCCTTGAAGCGGACACGCTTGTACTTACCGCAGTAGCACTCCCAGTCCCGGGTGGGGCCGAAGATCTTCTCGCAGAAGAGGCCGTCCTTCTCGGGCTTGAGCGTGCGGTAGTTGATGGTCTCCGGCTTCTTGACCTCGCCGTAGGACCAATTGCGGATGTCCTCTGCACTGGCCAAGCCAATGCGGAGTTCATCGAAGAAGTTGACGTCGAGCACGTAACTTCCTTTCCCCGTTGGGGTTACGGTTGCCGGTCACCCGGCAACCTGACTGCCAATTCAAATGTGAACTACGCCCCCGGGCCGCTCTTTCAAGAGCAACCCGGGGACCGAAACCTAGTTCGCGAGGTCGTCGACCGTCGCAGCTTCGTTCCTGGACAGGTTGATGCCCAGGTTCGCTGCGGCCCGCTCCAAGTCCTCGTCGTCGCCGTCCGCCATCGTGATGGCCGCGCCGTCCGAGGACAGCACCTCCACGTTGAGGCAGAGCGACTGGAGCTCCTTGAGGAGCACCTTGAACGACTCGGGGATGCCGGGTTCGGGGATGTTCTCGCCCTTGACGATGGCTTCGTACACCTTGACTCGACCGACCACGTCGTCAGACTTGATGGTCAGCAGTTCCTGCAGCGTGTAAGCCGCGCCGTAGGCCTGCATCGCCCAGCACTCCATCTCACCGAAGCGCTGGCCACCGAACTGGGCCTTACCACCGAGAGGCTGCTGCGTGATCATCGAGTACGGACCGGTCGAACGAGCGTGGATCTTGTCGTCGACCAAGTGGTGCAGCTTGATGATGTACATGTAACCGACCGAGACCGGGTACGGGAACGGCTCGCCGGAACGGCCGTCGAACAAAGTGGCCTTTCCGTCGGGTCCGACCATCTGCTCGCCGTCACGGTTCGGCAGCGTCGCGCCGAGGAGACCGGTGAGCTCGTCTTCCTTCGCACCGTCGAACACCGGGGTGGCGATGTTCGAGTCGGCCGGAGCGGACAGCATCTCTTCCGGCAGGGTCGCAGCCCAGTCGGGACGAGAGCCGTCGGACGCGATCTGAACGTTCCAGCCGGTCTTGCCGATCCACCCGAGGTGGGTCTCCAAGACCTGACCGATGTTCATACGACGCGGGACGCCGTGCGTGTTCAAGATGATGTCGACAGGCGTGCCGTCCGAGAGGAACGGCATGTCTTCCTGCGGCAGGATCTTGCCGATGACGCCCTTGTTGCCGTGGCGGCCGGCGAGCTTGTCGCCGTCCTGGATCTTGCGCTTCTGTGCCACGTAGACGCGGACCAACTCGTTGACACCGGGAGGCAGATCGTCGTCTTCGTCACGCGAGAACACGCGGATTCCGATGACCTTGCCGGTCTCACCGTGAGGAACCTTGAGGGACGTGTCACGAACCTCGCGAGCCTTCTCACCGAAGATGGCGCGAAGGAGGCGCTCTTCGGGGGTCAGCTCGGTCTCGCCCTTCGGCGTGACCTTTCCGACCAGCACGTCACCGTCACGAACCTCGGCACCGATACGGATGATGCCGCGCTCGTCGAGGTCGGCGAGGACCTCGTCGGAGACGTTCGGGATGTCGCGAGTGATTTCCTCGGCACCGAGCTTGGTGTCGCGGGCATCGATCTCGTGCTCCTCGATGTGAATCGAGGTCAGGACGTCCTCTTCCACGAGACGCTGCGACAGAATGATCGCGTCCTCGTAGTTGTGGCCTTCCCACGGCATGATCGCGACGAGCAAGTTCTTGCCCAGCGCCATCTCACCGTTCTCGGTGCAAGGGCCGTCGGCCAGAACCTGGCCGGCCTCGACACGCTGTCCCTCGTCCACGATCGGACGCTGGTTGGCGCAGGTGCCCTGGTTGGAACGCGCGAACTTGCGCATCCGGTACGTCTTGCGGCTTCCGTCGTCAGCCATCACCGTGACGTAGTCCGCGGAGATCTCCTCCACGACACCGGTCTTCTCGGTGATGATGACGTCGCCGGCATCCACAGCTGCACGCAGCTCCATGCCGGTTCCGACGAGAGGTGCCTCGCTGCGAACCAGCGGGACAGCCTGACGCTGCATGTTCGCGCCCATCAGGGCACGGTTTGCATCGTCGTGCTCGAGGAACGGAATCATCGCGGTTGCGACGGACACCATCTGACGCGGCGAAACGTCCATGTAGTCGATGTCGGAGGACGCGACGAACTCGACCTCGCCACCCTTACGACGGACGAGAATCTTCGAGTCGGTGAACCGACCCTCGCGGTCGATGGCCGAGTTGGCCTGCGCGACCACGTGGCGGTCTTCTTCGTCAGCGGTCAGGTAGTCGACCTCGTCGGTCACCTGTCCGTCGACGACGCGACGGTACGGGGTCTCGATGAAACCGAACGGGTTGACGCGGGCGTAGACCGACAGCGAACCGATCAGGCCGATGTTCGGGCCTTCCGGGGTCTCGATCGGGCACATGCGGCCGTAGTGCGACGGGTGAACGTCGCGAACCTCGAGGCCGGCGCGCTCACGGGACAGACCACCCGGGCCGAGGGCGGACAGACGACGCTTGTGCGTCAGCCCCGACAGCGGGTTGTTCTGGTCCATGAACTGCGACAGCTGGGAGGTTCCGAAGAACTCCCTGATCGCAGCGACGACGGGACGGATGTTGATCAGCGTCTGAGGCGTGATTGCCTCGACGTCCTGCGTGGTCATGCGCTCACGAACCACACGCTCCATGCGGGACAAGCCCACGCGGATCTGGTTCTGGATGAGCTCGCCGACCGTACGCAGACGACGGTTGCCGAAGTGGTCGATGTCGTCGACCTCGACGGGAACCTCGACGCCGCCCGGAGCCGTCATCGAGGTGTCACCTGCGTGCAGACGCACGAGGTACTCGACAGTGGCGACGATGTCTTCTTCGGTGAGAGTGGATGCAACGATCGGCTGACCCGCGTTCAGGCCGAGCTTCTTGTTGATCTTGTAACGACCCACGCGAGCGAGGTCGTAGCGCTTGTCCTTGAAGAACAGGTTCTCCAGCAGGGTCTGCGCGCTCTCCTTGGTGGGGGGCTCGCCCGGACGGAGCTTGCGGTAGATGTCGAGCAACGCCTCATCGGTGCCGGCGGTGTTGTCCTTCTCCAGCGTGGCCATGAGGATCTCGGAGAAGCCGAAGCGCTCCGTGATCTGCTCGGTGGTCCAGCCGAGCGCCTTGAGCAGGACGGTGACAGGCTGACGACGCTTGCGGTCGATACGGACACCAACGGTGTCGCGCTTGTCGACGTCGAACTCGAGCCATGCGCCGCGACCCGGGATCACCTTGACGCTGTGCAGATCCTTCTCGGTGCTCTTGTCGACGCTCATGTCGAAGTACACACCGGGGGAACGCACGAGCTGCGAGACGACCACGCGCTCGGTGCCGTTGATGATGAAGGTGCCCTTGTCGGTCATCATCGGGAAATCTCCCATGAAGACCGTCTGGCTCTTGATCTCACCAGTGTTGTTGTTGATGAACTCCGCGGTGACGAACAAAGGCGCCGCGTAGGTCATGTCCTTGTCTTTGCACTCGTCCGTCGAGGCCTTGACCTCGTCGAATCGAGGGTCGGAGAAGGACAGCGACATAGTGCCGTTGAAATCCTCGATCGGAGAAAGCTCCGCGAGGATGTCCTCGAGACCACCGGACACTGCATTGTCGCCGAGTGCCGCTGCTCGTTCGCGCCAACTCTGCGCGCCGATCAGCCACTCGAACGAATCTGTCTGTACGTCAAGAAGCCCGGGAACTTCGAGGGGTTCGCGAACTTTCGCGAACGAAACCCTCTTCGGGGCTCCGGGGATTCCGGAAACTGCCTTGGTCTGGCTAGAGACTGCCAAGATGCGTCCTTCCAGCACCTCACGCGGGCCGCTCCGTGCTGTTGCGACCGCCGCTGTATCTGCTTCGAATTTCGCTGGTTACAACCCGAACGAAACCCGTCGCAGAAAGCAAGAAGTACTTGACTTCGCAGCGGTTGAGACGAGGGGTGGACAGGAGGCAGCCAGCGCAACGTCCAAAAGTACACCCTTACTCTGGAAATGTCGAGTCGGGTGTAACTGAGGGTCGAATTCAGAAACTGACGTGAGACTGCCGATCACTCGTCCGTGCATGTTCACCGATCAGAGTGGACCTTGCGGACCGCTCCGTCAAGGGCGAGAGCGCGTGTCGCAGCATTCGAACATTCGTGACGCGCATTCGAACACTGCCACCGGAAGTGTAGCCAGCAACGGCGTCACATACGAAAAATCTGGACCGAGATCGTGCGTCGGTCCAGATCCTCGTCGTGGTACGCAGGTGCTACTGGTCGCGAATCTCCGAGATCAGCCAGTTTCCGTCTTGTTTCTCCAGGCTCACGATGACCATTCCGGAGCGAGAGTCTGCCGCCACGCCGTTCTGCGTCGAACTGACGTTCAGTTGGGCGAGCAACTGTGCCCGGTCCTTCTCGAGTCGTGTGATCCCGATCAGCGGGACATCAGCGGTCGTTGCCGTCTGAGTTTGTTCGACACCGGCCTTCTGCGTGTCCTTGTACTGCGTCAGCTGGTCACGCATCGACTGATTCAGTCCCTGGACACCCTTGTCGAAATCGGCGTCGAACGTGTCGGGAGAAAACGTGAAGACTGCCGCCAACGCCGACGGCGTCACGCGAAGAACCTCGGCCGTGGCGCCTTCGTCCACCCAGGCGATGTCGTCCGTCTTCGCGCCGACTTTGAAGAAGGCGATGCCGGCGACGATCGCGACGATCACCGCCGCGGCCCCCAGGATCGCAACCAGGCGCCAGCTGCCCTTCGGCTGTGTGGATGTTGCCGGCGACTCCCCCGCGTCGGCCTGCGGGGCAGTGGGGGCGGCGCCCTCCGCTTCTCCCGCGGCTACCTTCGGTTCGTCTGCGGCTGTCTTCACCGGCTTGGTGAGATCGGGGCCCGGGGTGGATTCCGGAGCGTCGGTTTCCGGCTTCGGCGGCTCGGCGTCTCCGGATTCTGCCTTCGCGAGCGTCGGCTTCGCAGCCTCCGGCTTCGCAGCCTCCGGCTTCACAGCCTCCTGTGTTTCTTCTTCCGGCTTTTCGATCGTGGGCTCGACCGAATCCGAATCGGACGTCCCCGCGGGGACGTTGAGTGAACGAGCGCTTCCGGCGATCTTCGGCCGACGGTTCTGCGGGGAGGACGGTCCGCCGGTACGACGTTTGGGTGGCATTACGCGCTTCTCCTTCGAGGGATGTCGGTGTGCAGATTCGACGAACTACTGGCCACCGGAATCACCACCCTCGGTTGTCGGTGCAGGAGCACCGGATGCAGGTGCCTCGGTCCCCGAACCAGGGGCAGGCGTTGCATCAGGTGCAGGCGTGGAGCCGTCGGCCGCCGGCAGAGTGCCGGAGCCGAGATCGAGTCGCGATCCGATCGGATCAGCTGACTGCGCCTTCCAGACCCCGTCGACCTCGACCATGCCCAGCCGCATGCCGAGCTGATTCTTGACGAACTGATTGCCCTGCGTCGTGGTCACTCGAACGACGACCAGAGCCGTGGCGGTCCGGTCATCGGTGTTGAGTTCGGTGAGCGCGGACTGAACGACTTCGGTGTCAGCCTTCGAGCCCGAGTTACGCAACTCGTCGGTGATGGAATCCTGAACGGTCTGCAGGTACGTCGTCATCTCGTCACCGGTCACCGAAGAACGCATGTTCTCGATCGACTGGTCGAGATTCGCCGAATCCGCGTTGTTGAGGTTGATCGCGACTTGCTGCGCACCGACCAGCGCGTCGTCACGCATCTCGGCGGTAGTGCGGTCGGTGGTGAGCGCCCGGACGTACGGGACGCCGAACACACCGAGCGCAACCACTGCCGCCAGAAGCAAGACACCGACCGCAATCAGAGACGCTGTCAGCCCCTTCGGTCTACCGGTTGTCGGCGCTCCCGATTCGACTTGCTCGGGCCCGCTGGACTGCGGGGAACTGTTTCTCTGAATCACACTCACTACCCTACTTACCTGTTTTGCCCAGCCTCTGGCCGCGAATCGTCAACTGCCACAACTCAGTAGCCTGAACTGCACAAACTCGATCACATTCGGATCGGTCTACTTCGGTGTCACTCCGAGCAACGGCGCCAACTGCGTCGCGATCGGGTTGAGGTTCAACTTGTCCGGATCGACCTTCGGCTTGAAGTCCCAAGGCTGGATCGTGTCGGGATCGGCGTACACCACGCGGTTGGCACTGCGGACGCCCGTCTCGCTGCCCAGCGGCGTCTCACACGACGCCGCGGTGTTGAGTGGGAAATCCTGCTGCGTGTCGTCGAAATTGGGGTTCTGACGCTTCATCTCGTCCAGGATTGCCATGGTGCCTTCGTAACCCACCGTGCACGAGAGCGGATTGTTGGTCTCCAGCACCAAGCCCTGATGGACCGTTCCGTCGCCGGGAGCAACCGTCGGTGCGGCAGCGGCGAGGCCGGGAAGGAAGATCAGGAACGGCTGCAACGCGATCGTTCGCGGTGCAAGCGTTTTGGTGGTGGCCGCCAGGTTTGTCAGGTCGGTCGTCAGGCTCGGACCACCCTCGTTGATCAGGGCGCCGATCTGATCGCTCGCCGGGATGCCGTTGTCGATCAAGCGTCGGATATCCGGATCACTGGTCCGCAACTGCGCCGTCACGGCATCGAGATCGGTGCTGAACTGCTTGATCGCGGAGGACTGATCCGACTGTGTCGTCAGTACCGTCTCACTGTTCCGAATCAGCGCGAGCGTCTGAGGCAGAGTGTCGAGCCCGGACTGCGAAAGACCGGACAGTGAATCGGCCAGGACCTGAATGTCCTCGCCCTTGCCGTTGAACGCTGCACCGAGTTCGACGGCGACGGTGTGGAGTGCGTCGACCGGCACGGACTTGACCAAGCCGTTGGCACTGGTCAGCACATCCTCGATCGGGATCGGAGTTGTGGTGTCCCCCAACGCGATCACCGAGCCGTCCTCGAGGAACGGTCCCTGATCGGTATCGGGCTGGAGGTCGACATACTGCTCACCGATGGCGGAGCGGTTAGCCACGACGGCACGGGCCGATGCAGGAATCTCCGGAGCACTGTTGTCGATTTTCAGGTCGACCTGAATTCCGTCCTCGGTCAACGACATGTCGCCCACTCGCCCGACCGGCACGCCGCGATACGTCACTTCGGCGTTGGTGAAAATTCCACCGGACGTGGCCAATTCGGTCTTGACCGTGTACTGCCCGAACCCCATGAGGTTGTCCAGGCGCACGTACTTGGCGCCGACGTAGATGAGACCCAGGAGCGCAACCACGACAAAGCCGACGAGCTGCCATCTGACCAGAGCTGATCTCACTGTCCATCACCGCCGATTCCGAACTGTTCCAGCATTCCCTGGATGGGGTTGAGTGGGTTCGCCGCGGGCGCCGGCGTTGCCGGATCACCCGCTGTTGTGGCGGGAAGCCCGGCGACAACGGGAACCTGCGGAAGGATCGGAGCGATCGGCAGCAGTGACACCGTCGGCCAACCCGGACGCGGGCCGTTTCCGTTGTAGTACGGGTTCGACGGATCGACTACCGGCTTGGGATTGCCGAACTTCGGCTGACGGTATTCCGGTTCGCCTTGTCCGACACCGAGACCCGAGAGAGTATTGCCGATCTGCAGGTCGACACTCAGGAAGAGGTTCACGGAACCACCCTGTGCAATCTTCTCGACACCGTCCGGGAACGGGAACGTCGGCAGGAACGGAAGTGCCCCGACGAAGTCGTCACCGGAGTCTGCGAGCGCCTGCAGCGTCGGACGCAGAGCCTGAAGATCGGCGATCAGATCGTCCTTGGACTGCGTGAGGACGTCGGTTCCCACTGTTCCGAGTCGATCCACCTGAGCGAGCATCTGAGTCAACTGCGGACGCTGCTCGTTGAGAACCTGTGTCGCAACGGGGAGTTCCTCGAGAATCTTCCCGATCTTCTCGTTCTGATCGTTGACGCGGGTCGAGAGCACATCCAGGCCGTCGAGCGCGCGTGTGATGTCGTCACGCTGCTCGTTGAGTCCGCCGATGAGTGTGTTCGCCTGCTCCAGAAGGCTTCTCGTCTTGCCTTCGCGACCGTCGAACGCGGCACCGAGTTCTTCGACGATGGGTTGCAGCTGGCCCACACCGCCGCCGTTGAGCAGCAGCGACAATGCGCCGAGAACCTGCTCGATCTCCGTGGCGTGGCGAGTGCGATCCAACGGAATCAGGTCTCCGTCGGCCAGCTTCGCAGAGTCCGGTCCGGACGGCGGGGCCGACAACTGGATGAACTTCTCGCCGAGCAGGTTGGTCTGCTCGACCGCGGCAATTGCGTTGGCGGGTAGATCAACCGACGAGTCGAGGATGATACCGACGTCCGCGGTCCATCCGTCCGGTCCGACGGACACGTCGTCGACGCGCCCGACGGGAACACCGTCGACCTTCACAGCGGACTGCGGAACCAAGTCGAGCACGTCGTCGAACTGAATGGTCAAGTGCATCGGATCGGAACCCACATCGGGACCGCCGGGAAGCGGGACCGCGTAGATGCCCTCGGACGAGCAGGCGGTTGCCGAGATCAGGACGGCGCACAGTCCGGCGCCGACTATCAATGAACGCTTCACTCGCCCTCCCCGTTTCCACTGTTGAGTCGCGGTGACACGACGCCAGGCACAGTGCCCGGAACTACCTGCATCTGACGTTCGGATCCGGCGAGGATGCCGAAGGGAAGATTCAGTCCTGCGGCCTGATTCGCTGCATCGGTCATCGCGGCGACATTTGCACACTGGTCGATGGCCGGTTGCATCTGCCGTCCCAGCGCCTCGAATCGCGGATCACCGGGCAACAGCTTGCCGAGGTCCATCAACTTGCAGAGCACCCCGGCCGGGTTCTGCAGATCGGGGAACGCCAGACGTGAAGCCAGCACACCTGATTCGGCGTCGTAGGAGTTGACGAGGTTGGAGATCGCCAGCGGAAGCATGGTGAGCGTGTTGGCGAGCGCTTCCTTGTTGTTCGCCAGTGTCTGTGTCGGTTCGACGAGTCCCTCGGTTGTCTGGACCAGTTGATCACGGTTGTCGGCCACGAACTTCGCGACGTCGCCGAGAGCAATCGACAGCTGATTCAGGGCGGCGCCGAGGTCGTCGCGTTCACCCGCCAAGAACCCGGTCAGATCCGACAGCTGAGTGTTGAACTGACGCACCTGCTGATCGTTGGCCGCGAGTGCGCCCACGAAAGTATCCAGGTTCTTGATGGTCAGCGAGATGTTGTCACGCGAATCATTCAGCGTCCGAGCAGCATCCGAGAGGTTGGTGATGCTGTCCCCCAACGCTTCGCCGTTGCCCTCGAGGTTGGCCGCACCGGTCTCGACGAAATCGGACAGCGCGCCGTTCTTGTTGGCACCCTCAGGGCCGAGCGCCGACGCGAGTTCGTCGATGCTGGAGTACAACTGGTCGACCTCGACGGGCGTCGCCGTCTTCTCGATCGGAATTACTGCACCGCTGGCCATCTTGTCGCCACCGGTGAAGACCGGGGTCAGCTGGATGTAGCGGTCGGCAACCACCGACGGCGTGATCTGAGCGGCGCTGGCACCGGCGGGGATGTCGATCCCACGATCGACACGCAACTCGACCTTGACCTGGTCTCCCTGAGGTTCGACAGATTCGACGGTGCCGACCTTCACTCCGAGAACACGAACGTCGGACCCGTCGTAGATACCCACCGACTTGTCGAAGTAGGCGGTGATCTTGGTGGTACCGGCGCGAGTGAACACCCACCACAGCGCACCACCGATCACGAGTAATCCGATCAGAACAGCAGCGATGATCGCGATCGAGCGCTTCTTGGAGCCGCTTCCGGCTTCGGCGGTATCAGCCATCAGTTGCCTCCCAACGTACGAACGGGGTCACGGTAGCCCGGAATATCCGGCAGACCCGGCGGAAGGAGGTTCACGACGACCTGGTCGAACCAACGGCCGTTGCCGACCACGTTGGCGTACAAGCGAATGAAGGGTTCGTAGAGCTTCAGTGCCTTGTCCAAGTTCTCGTTGTTGGCCTTCAGGATGTCGATGACGCCGTTGAGCTGCGTCAGCGCGGGCCCGATTGCCGCCTCGTTGTCACGAACGAGACCGGTGAGCTGCTGAGAGACGCGCTGAGTTCCGGTGAGCAGCTGCGAAATCGCCTGCTGGCGATTGTTGAGCTCCTGCACCAGCAGTCCGCCGTCCCGGATCAGCTGGGTGAATTCCTTGTTGCGGTCAGCAAGAATCTGCGACGTCTTCCCGGTGGCGGCGAAGAGCTTCTGCAGGTCCTGATCGCGACTCGCGATCGTCTGCGACAGCCGACTGACACCGTCGAGCGACGCGCGGACATCGCCAGGTGTCTCGGAGAATGCCTGGGACAACGTCTCCATGCTCTTCGCCAACTGGTCGGTGTCGATGTCGCCGACCGTGTCCGCTGCGGCCGAGAAGGCCTGAACGACGTCGTACGGAGACGTGGTGCGCTCGAGCGGAATCCGGTCCTTGGGATCGAGGTTGTCGGTTCCACGCGGATCGAGTGCTAGGTACTTCTGTCCCAGAATCGTCTTGATCTGAATGGACGCAGAGGTTTGATCTCCCACCCACGCGTCGCTGACCTTGAAGTCGACCAGAACACGGTCACCGTCGAGATCGACGGAAGTGACCTTGCCGACCTTCACGCCGGCGATACGAACCTCGTTACCAGGCTTGAGTCCCGCAGCTTCGGAGAACTCGGCCGAATAGGACGAGCCTGCTCCCACGAACGGAAGTGAATCGAGGAAGAACGCGGACAAAGTGGCCAACAGCACCACGAAGATACCGATGGCTCCGGCCATTGCCGGACTGCGACGTTTGCTCATCGACCTTGCAACTCCCTCATACCGTCTTGAGTGCATCGCGTGGCCGCGTTGGTGTAAATCGGCTGATTGACCGTCGGCAGGCCGGTGGGCAGATTCAGCGACGCAGACTGTCCTGGACCGGCAACGATGTCGATTCCGCACAGGTAGAACTGGAACCAGGAACCGTAACTCGCTACGCGAGCAAGCTTCTCGAGCTTGACCGGCAAGGTTTCGAGCACCGCGTTCACGTCGTCACTCCGACGGTTGAGGGTGGTCGCCAACGTGTTGAGAGCCGTGATCGAACCCTGAATGGACGGCCTTGTCGGCTCGAGCAGGTCGGCCGTCGCGTCGGTCAGGCCCGCAAGTGAGGTGACGGCCGAACCGACCACGCCACGCTCGTTGGCCAACCCGGTGACGAGTTGCTGGGTGTTGACGATCAGTGAATCGAGGTTCTTGTCGTTCGCGTTGACGGTGTCGAGAACGTCGTTGAGGTTCTTGATCACCGCCCCGATGACGGCGTCCTTGTCCGCGACGGTGTTGGTCAGGCTCGCGGTGTTGCGCACGAGCTCGCTGATGGTGCCCGATTCGCCTTGGAAGACCTGGATGATCTGGTACGACAGCTTGTTGACGTCGTCCGCGCTCAGGGTGGTGAACAGCGGCTTGAAGCCGTTGAAGAGCGTCGTGAGATTGACTGCCGGGCGCGTCTGGGACAGCGGCAGGGTATCGCCGCCGGTGATCTTCTTGCCCTGGCTGCCTTCACCTTGCGAGAGCGAGATGTATCGCTGCCCCACCAGGTTGCGGAACCGGATGGTGGCAATGGAACTGGCCGGCAACCAATCACGGTCGGATACCGAGAACTGAACCTCGGCCTGGTTGTCGTTGACGATGGCGATCTTCTCGACCTGGCCGACACGAACACCGGCGATGCGGACCTCGTCGCCCTCGTTCAACGACGTGACGTCGGAGAAGACGGCGTTGAACTTGGTGCCGCCACCACCGCCGAGGTTGGCGATGCTGGCTGCCAGCAGTCCTGTCGCCAGGACCGTCACCACCACGAAGATGATGAGCTTTGTCAGCGGAGCTGCGAGTCCTCTCATTGGACGCTCACCTCCGCACCTGCGAATGCCGGAGCGCTGACCATCGTGGTCCACGCCGGAACATCGTCCGGCGCAACACCGTTGGCCTGTCCGTAGATCACCTTCAACGTATCCTCTTCGAGTTTCGAGCCCGCGTAGCCGGCCTGCTGAGCAGGACCGCTGTTGTTGGTCGAGAACAACTGAGGTCCGGAGCCCTCGGGTGCAGGCAGGAATTCCATGGTGGCGGGACCTGGATTGCGGGAAGGAACCTGGTAGGAACCGTCACCGTACGAACCGCCGGGGTACTGCGGGAACGGACGACCGGGCTCGGTGACGTTGTCGTAGCAAACCGGGCCGCGGTTGTCGACGAGTCGTGGCTCGTCCTGGTTGGGCAGGTAGCGACCCTTGGGGTTCACGATCTGAATACTCGCACGCACACCAGGATTGGGCGCGTCGGTGGACAGGATCTTGGCAGCTTCCGGAGCGGTGTCCGAGAAGCCCTTGAACGTGCACCCGAAGGTCGGTGAGTACTGAGCCAGAAGCTGGAGAGCTTCCTTAGAATCCGCAGCGAGCGTGATGATCGAGGACGAGTTCGCTTCGAGGAAGGCTGCGGTGTCCGACGATGTCACGGTGAGCGACGCCAGCAGTGTCCGCAACTGGTCCTGCTTCTGCACCACCGTGTTACCCGTGGTCCGCAGATTGTCGAGAGCGTTGATCAGATCGGGCGCTGCGTCCGAGTACGTCTGGGAGAAGTCCGCGAACTTGCGCAGATCCTCTTGCACCGCGGGCAGCTCGGTGTTGACGCCGCGGAAGATCTCCTCGAGACGATCGACCGTCAGACCGAGCTCGGCGCCGCGCCCCGTCAGACCCTGCGCGAGAGAACCGAGAGTGTTCGCCAGATCCTGCGGCGGAATGGCCTGCAGAAGTGGGAGCAGCCCGTCCAGAACGTCGCCGACCTCGACAGCATTGCCGCTCTTGTCCTGGTGGATCACCGTTCCCGCGGAAATCGGGGTCGCGGTGGTTCCCTCCGGAATGATCAGGGAGACGTATCGCTCACCGAATAGCGTCTTCGGAAGCAGACGCGCCGTGACATTGGACGGAATCAGATCGGCCTTGTCCGGCTCGATCGCGAGGACCGACGTGACCTGGCCGTCTTTCGTCGACGCGGACCGCACCTCGCCCACAAGCAGCCCACGAACCTTGACGTCAGCGTTGGGTGGCAAGGCATTTCCGACGGTATCGGTCACGAGGTCGATCTTCACGACGTCCTTGAACGTCTTGTTGAAGGTTCCGATGGTGAAGGCCAAGAACAAGGCCAACACCACGAAGAACACGAGTCCGAGCACACGGCGGCGCAGGACTGACGGAGCCTCGATCATCCGGCCACCCTCACAGTCGTCGTGGTTCCCCAGATAGCAAGGCTGAGGAAGAAGTCGAGAACGGCGATCGTCACGATTGCGGCGCGAACAGCGCGGCCGACGGCCACACCGACGCCTGCGGGACCACCCGAGGCATGGAAACCGTAGTAGCAGTGGATCAGAATCAGCACGAAGGCGAAGACCAGGACTTTCGCGAACGAATACAGCACGTCCTGCGGTGGCAGGAACAGATTGAAGTAGTGGTCGTACGAGCCAGTCGACTGCCCGTTGAACACCGTACTGATCACTCTCGAGGCGAGATACGCCGCGAGTAGACCCACGATGTACAGCGGGATGACGGCGACGAAGCCGGCGATCATGCGCGTCGTGACCAGGAACGGCACCGACGGAACTGCCATGACCTCCAGTGCGTCGATCTCTTCGGAGATTCGCATGGCACCGAGTTGCGCGGTGAAACCACAACCCACCGTGGCCGAGAGCGCAAGAGCCGCAACGATCGGAGCGATCTCACGGGTGTTGACGTAGGCGGAGAGGAAGCCGGTCAGAACCGAGCTTCCCAACTGCTCGAGAGCTGCGAAGCCCTGCAGACCGACGACGACACCGGTGAATCCCGACATCATCGCGATGACGCCGATCGTTCCGCCGATGACTGCGAGCGCACCGCTACCGAACGTCACTTCGGCGAGTAGCCGAAGCGTCTCCTTCCGATACCGGTGCAGGGTGCGCGGAGTCCACGCGATGGCGCGCGCGTAGAACGACATCTGCTCGCCTGCGCGGTCCAACGCGTTCACTGGAATTCTGGCAACTTTGCGGCTCTTCAGCAGGAACTGATCGCCGCGGCCTCGTGCGATGGTCATTTAGGTCAAGATCCCTTCGCCGGCACGATCTGGAGGTACACCATCGTCAGAATCAGATTGGCGAAGAACAACAGCAGGAACGTGATGACGACGGCCTGGTTCACCGCCTCACCGACGCCCTTCGGGCCACCGGATGGGTGGAGTCCCTTGTACGCGGAGATCACACCAGCGATGACACCGAACACCGCGGCTTTGATCTCTCCGCTCCAAATGTCCGGTAGCTGGGCAAAAGCTGAGAACGACGAGATGTAAGCACCGGGGTTACCGCCCTGCAGGATGACGTTGAAGAAGTAACCACCCGCGATACCGACCACGGACACCAGTCCGTTGAGCAGCACAGCGATCAGCACCATCGCGAGTACACGCGGAACCACCAGGCGCTGAATCGGATTGATTCCGAGGACTTCCATCGCGTCGATCTCTTCGCGAATGGTTCGCGAACCGAGGTCGGCCGTCACGGCCGATCCGGCCGCACCGGCGACCAGCAACGCTGTCACCAGAGGGCTACCCTGCTGGATCACCGCCAGGACGCTGGCAGCGCCGGTGAACGATTCTGCACCCAACTGCTTGATCAGCGAACCGGTCTGCAGTGAGACGACGGCGCCGAAAGGGATGGCTACCAATGCCGTCGGCAAAATTGTCACGCTGGCGATGAACCAGGCCTGCTCGATGAACTCACGGAACTGAAATGGACGCCGGAACGTATTCCTGACGACGTCGACGAACAGTTCGACGATGTTTCCGGCCTGAGTTAATGCTCCGTTGACCGGACTCAGAACCGAGTTGCGGGTAACCCCCATCCGATATGCCTACCCTTGCCCGTGTGTCGTGTTTCCGTAGGGATCGCCCTCGTATGCAGGAATGACCTGCGTGTCTTGCGAGTTGTCGTTCCACTCCCCCTGATAGCCGCTCGCGTCGGCGTACTGGGGATCGTACTGCCCAGTTCCGTCAACCTCGTCCAGGCTGTCCTGAATTGCCGCCTGAGCGTTAGCTGGGAGGGTGTGCATGATCTGGCGGACGCGCTCCTGGCGACGACGAACAGCCTGACGCTCGGGGTTTCCGGGGGTGGCCTTCATCTGCGGCACGATGCCCTCGACGTCGTCGACACCACCAGCGTGGTGACCGGCGTCGACGAGCGCCTGCTCGTGCGCCATCTGAGCCTCGTCCTTCTCCTCCGACATACCGATCGGACCGATCATCGTTCCGTTCAGGAACTGCTTGACGACGGGTTCGTCCGAGGTGAGCAGCACCTCGCGAGGACCGAACATCACCAACTGACGACGGAAGAGCATGCCGATGTTGTCCGGCACCGTACGTGCGAGGTTGATGTTGTGCGAGACGATCAGAATCGTGGCGTCGGACTGGGCGTTGATGTCGATCAGCGTCTGGCTGATGTACGTCGTACGCACCGGGTCCAGACCGGAGTCAGGCTCGTCGACGAGGATGATCTCGGGATCGAGCACGAGTGCACGCGCCAGACCGGCACGCTTGCGCATACCGCCGGAGATCTCACCGGGAAGCTTGTCCTCGGCGCCGACCAGACCCGTGAGGTCCAACTTCTCCATCACGATCTTGCGGATATCGGATTCCGACTTCTTGGTGTGCTCACGAAGGGGGAAGGCGATGTTGTCGTACAAGTTCATCGAGCCGAACAGCGCGCCGTCCTGGAAGAGAACGCCGAACAGCTTGCGGATCTCGTAGAGCTCCTTGGAGGAGCACTGCAGGATGTCCGTGCCGTCGATGACGATGGAGCCTTGTTCAGGGCGGAGCAGTCCGATCAGGGACTTCAGGAACACCGACTTACCGGTACCCGAAGGCCCGAGCAGTGCGCTGACCTCACCCGCGGGAAGTGTCAACGACACGTCCTGCCAAATCCTCTGCGACCCGAAAGACTTTGTCAGTCCTTGTACCGCTACCTCGACTCCCACCATTACCTCCGCGACGTCCGTTGCATGCATGCACCCGTGTGGGTTGGGTCACTCTATCGCATGGGAGTGGTACCCGTGACTGCGAATACTACTAACGAGTAGGGAAGAAGCATAATTCAGGTCACAGCCTAGTTCGGACACCCCTCCCACCTGCATGGATTCCGACATATCACCCGCGAAAAAAGTTCAAAAAAAGAGGGCCACTCCCCGTGGGGAGTGGCCCTCTTCGTTACTACTCGCGAAGAGCAGCGGGAAAACCGTCTTACTTGATGACGATCTTTGCGCCGGCAGCTTCGAGCTTTTCCTTGGCAGCCTCTGCGGCGTCCTTGGCAACCTTCTCGAGGATGGCCTTCGGAGCGCTCTCGACGAGGTCCTTGGCTTCCTTCAGGCCGAGGCCGGAAACGACCTCACGGACGACCTTGATGACCTGGATCTTCTTGTCGCCAGCCGACTCGAGGACGACGTCGAACTCGTCCTGCTCTTCAGCAGCTTCTGCGCCGGCAGCCGGTGCGCCTGCAGCGGCGACGGCGACGGGAGCAGCAGCGGTGACCTCGAAGGTCTCCTCGAATGCCTTAACGAACTCCGAGAGCTCGAGGAGGGTGAGCTCCTTGAACTGGTCCAACAACTCTTCGGTGCTGAGCTTCGCCATTGTGGCGGTCCTTCCTGTAAGTCCCATGTCGCTGATCCGCGACCGGGCGGGGTTATAGCAGTGATGCGCGGGTGCGGATCAGCTTTCGGCTTCGGCCTCGGCCGGAGCCTCGGTGGCAGCCTCTGCGGGGGCCTCTGCGGCTCCGCCTTCTGCAGCCTTCTTCTCCTGCAGGGCAGCGGCCAAACGGGCCATCTGCGAAGCGGGAGCATTGAACAGGCCTGCGGCCTTTGCCAAGTTGCCCTTCATCGCGCCGGCAAGCTTTGCCAACAGGATTTCGCGGGATTCGAGATCCGCGATCTTGTTGACCTCTTCCACGGACAGCGCAGCGCCGTCCATGTAGCCGCCCTTGATGATGAGCGCCTTGTTGTCCTTAGCGAAGTTCTTCAGAGCCTTCGCAGCGTCGACCGGTTCGCCCTTGATGAATGCAATGGCGGTCGGACCAACGAACAGGTCATCAAGGCCCTCGATGCCAGCCTCTGCGGCGGCACGCTTGACCAGGGTGTTCTTGGCGACGGAGTAGGTGGCACCTTCTCCGAGAGCGCGTCGCAGTGTCGTGATGTTGCCAACCGAAAGGCCACGGTATTCCGTGACCACAGCGGCGGTCGAACCCTTGAACTGCTCGGTGATTTCCGCAACTGCGGAAACCTTCTCAGGCTTTGCCATACTTCGCCTCCTCTCGTGACAGTCGTTGTCCCACTCAGGAACCGCTGCACCTCATCGGGGTGAACCCGAGAAGACACAGTCCGCGACATGCAAAACGCCCCGGCGCAAGCGCACGGGGCGTACAGAGGAAACATGAAGAAGAGGCTTACGAATCAGCATAACGATGCAACGCAAAGCAGTGCATAACCAGGCAAACTGTAGAACCACTACATCAAGCTATCCCCCTACCTCGTTCACCTACGTGGGCCGCCGGGCACTCCCGGACTTTCAACCACACTCATCACTGAGTGCAATCACCAACGGTCTTGGGTAGAACATGATTTTGGGGTGAAGTTCATATCCAGCACTGAACTCCGCGTCGAAGACTACCTGACTGCTCGCTGTATAACCAAATCGGGTTCGTCACGCGCCTATAGCCCTGGCGATCTTGTGTTCGATCTCTGCCCGAGCTCGGTCCGGCAACACCAGCAGCCCATCGAGTTCCTTGTGGGCCTTCCGATACGCACTCTGACGTTCCTGTGGCGTCGCGCCCTCGTCCATGGCCAGTCGCAGCAGACGCTGCGCCCGTACCAGGCGCTCTTGTTCGTCGAGGGTGAATCCGCTCCGTCGGCGACGCTTCGCCTCCGCTTCCGCGATCTCGAAGGCGATCGAGTACGCGTGCACCGCCTCGCGATACTCGGTTTGTGCCTGCTGGTTGCCGATCATCGTCTCCGGATTGCCTGGACGGAGCAGATCGGCACGATATTTGGCTCGATGAAAATCGGCCGTCAAAGGCTCACGCATGTCCGTCATCATCGGGGTGTCGAGCAGTGTGACCGGATCGAGCTCATATGAGAACCATCGGGCGTCGACCGCATCGTGCTGCTCGATTACCTTCGCCAGCTCTCGGCGCTGTGTTTCTTCGTCGGCGTGATGTTGTGCATTGGCCTGCGCGATGGCGACCTTGGTCTGCTGCTTGAGCCGAAAGCGCTCTTGCCGGCGCTCGATCCGCTTTTCGTTGGCAACCGCGACACCTTTCAGCGCCCCACCGATGGTGCCGCCGAAAACGAAGATCAGCCACCAAAAGTTTCCGAGGAACTGGAACGCTTCGTGCATACCCCGATGATGCCACCGTTGGACCGATACCACCGGCAGGGATCACTCCCTCCCGAAACAGACAAGAAGGCCGGCAGGGAGTTGATCCCTGCCGGCCTTCTTGTTCGTATGCGGACTGCTTACGCGTCTGCAGCATCCTCGAGGAGGTTGCGAGTACGGTTCGGATCCACCGGGATGCCCGGACCGGTGGTGGTCGAGACCGTGATCTTCTTCACGTAGCGTCCCTTGGCCGACGAGGGCTTCGCACGCAGGATCTCGTCCAGGGCTGCGCCGTAGTTCTCCACCAGCTTCTCATCGTCGAACGATGCCTTGCCGATGACGAAGTGCAGGTTGGCCTGCTTGTCGACGCGGAAGTTGATCTTTCCGCCCTTGATGTCGTTGACAGCCTTGGTGACATCCGCCGTGACGGTGCCCGTCTTCGGGTTCGGCATCAGGCCACGCGGTCCGAGGACACGAGCGATGCGGCCGACCTTGGCCATCTGATCAGGAGTCGCGATTGCGGCGTCGAAATCGACCCATCCACCCTGGATGCGCTCGATCAGGTCTTCTGCACCGACTACGTCAGCGCCTGCAGCCTCGGCTTCTGCTGCCTTCTCGCCAACAGCGAACACGATGACGCGAGCGGTCTTACCGGTGCCGTGGGGCAGGTTGACCGTTCCGCGGACCATCTGGTCAGCCTTACGGGGGTCGACGCCCAGACGAACTGCAACCTCAACGGTTGCATCCATCTTGGTGGACGACGTCTCCTTGGCGAGCTTTGCAGCCTGAAGCGGGCTGTAGAGCTTGTCTGCGTCGATCTTCTCAGCGGCGGCGAGGTACGCCTTGCTGCGCTTTGCCATTTGTTCTGTCCTTACTTATCACTGCAGCGAATTACCTGTGCAGTGGTGAATGGTTCAGTTGTGGTCGGGGCCTGGCCGGCCCTCCCACGTAATGCTGTGGAGCGGACTACTAGCCCTGGACCGTGATGCCCATGGAACGAGCGGTGCCGGCGATGATCTTCGCGGCCTGCTCGATGTCATTGGCATTGAGGTCTTCAGCCTTGGTCTTCGCGATTTCGCGCACCTGATCCATGGTCACCGAGGCGACCTTGGTCTTGTGCGGTTCGCCGGAGCCCTTGGCGACGCCGGCTGCCTTGAGGAGCAGCTTGGCGGCGGGAGGGGTCTTCAGCTTGAAATCGAAGGTCCGGTCTTCGTAGACCGAGATCTCGACCGGCACAACGTTGCCGCGCTGGGACTCAGTCGCCGCGTTGTAGGCCTTGCAGAACTCCATGATGTTCACGCCGTGCTGACCGAGCGCGGGACCCACGGGAGGTGCAGGGTTAGCCTGACCTGCCTGGATCTGCAGCTTGATGAGCCCGGCGAGCTTCTTCTTCTTTGGGGGCATCTCTAGTTCCTAGTTTCTAGCTTGGGTGTGTGTCTTGCGTCGAACAAATTGCAAGTTTTGGGGTGGTCAGATCTTCGCGACCTGGTTGAAGTTGAGCTCAACCGGGGTTTCACGACCGAAGATCGACACGAGAACCTTGAGCTTCTGCTGCTCGCCGTTGACCTCGCTGATGCTGGCCGGAAGGGTTGCGAACGGGCCGTCCATGACGGTGACCGACTCGCCGACCTCGAAGTCGACCTCGATGAGGGGCTTGCCGAAGGACTCGGACGGTGCCTCGCCTGCTGCGACGGCGGCCGCTGCAGCCTGCTGCTTCTTCTGCTCCTGCTGCGGGAGCAGGAACTTGACGACCTCGTTGAGGGTCAGCGGCGAGGGACGCGACGTGGCACCGACAAAACCGGTGACGCCAGGCGTGTTGCGCACGGCGCCCCACGACTCGTCGTTGAGCTCCATGCGAACGAGGATGTATCCGGGCAGAACCTTGCGGTTGACCTGCTTGCGCTGGCCGTTCTTGATCTCGGTGACCTCTTCGGTGGGAACTTCCACCTGGAAGATGTAGTCACCGACGTCGAGGTTCTGAACGCGAGTCTCGAGGTTTGTCTTGACCTTGTTCTCGTAACCGGCGTACGAGTGGATGACGTACCAGTCGCCCGGGGCGCGACGAAGCGCAGCCTTGAGTTCGGCAACGGGATCCTCGACCTCGAGCTCGGCGGCGGGAGCGGCCTCGTCGGAGTTCTCGGCATCGTCGGAGATGACGTCCTCGGTCGCTGCAGCGTCTGCGTCGGCGCCTTCGGCAACGTCTGCATCGGTGCCTTCGGCAACCACGACGTCTACTTCGGCTGCCGCCTCGGCAGAAACACGCTCTTCGGCCAAAGCCTCATTCGTGTCGTTCTCGGGGGTGCTCACTGGGGCACTCGCTTCCTCTCGTTACTCGGACCCGGGTCGGGTCTTGTCGCGCTCGCAGGCAAAGACGCCCGGCTGCTACGGCGATCAGCCGAACAGCCAGGTGACACCCTTGATCACAGCGATATCGACGCCGCTGATGAAAGCGACCATGAAGACCACGAACGTCAGCACGACGCTGGTGTAGGTGATCATCTGCTTGCGGTTCGGCCAGATGACCTTACGGAGTTCTGCGATTACCTCGCGGAAGAACTTGCGCAGGCGCTTGAAGATGTTGTCTTTCTTCGCCTTGGGCTTCTTGCCTGGGTTCGTTGCAGTCGGCTTGGCCGAAGATGTCCGGGATGCCGTCCGGGCCGGAGTCTTCACGGTGGACGCGCTGACCGAGGCGCCGCGTGCAGCGCGCTTGCCGGTCGGCTTGTTGGAAACCCCACTAGGTGCGGAGGGTGCCTTCTCGGCGCCCTCCTTGTCCAGCGACAGATCGGAACGCGTAGTCGCGTCAGCTGCAGTGTCGTCGACACCGGTCGAATCGGCAGACGTTGAAGTCTCCGCATCCGAAGTGTCGGCGTCGCGCTTGGCGCGCTCCTCGCTCACGTCGTTCCTCTCAGTCGCTGGCATCCGGGGGCAGGGGCGACAGGACTTGAACCTGCAACCTGCGGTTTTGGAGACCGCTGCTCTGCCAGTTGAGCTACGCCCCTTTGGTTGACCTCGACAGGTAGACCCTGCCTGAATCAACCGTTCTGCGATCACACAACATACGCGCTACCCGAGGTGAATGCCTTGCAACATTCAGGGCAGCGCGCAGCGCTGAGGAATCCCAGAAATCTCAGTGTACTTCAAAGCCCCGGAACAAACACAATCCGCCCTGCGATCAGGCTAGACGGACCGTGGCGGTGGCCCGACCGAAGATTTTCTTACCTTCGGACTTGGCCACGATTGCCAGTACTGCAGTCTTGCTTTCTTCGTCGACCGACTTCACCTTGGCGGTGAACTCGATCTCGGCCGCCTTGTCGGCTGCCACGATCACCGGGCTCGTGAACCGTACGTTGTACTCGGTCACTGCGCCCGGATCTCCCAGCCATTCAGTGACGTAGCCGGCACCGATACCCATGGAGAGCATGCCGTGCGCGACGACGTCCGGCAAGCCGGCAAGTCGAGCGACCTCGTCGCTGAAGTGAATCGGATTAGGATCTCCCGAAACACCCGCGTAGTTGGCGAGGTTTCCACGCGTCAGGGTGACGGACTTCTCGGGGAGAAGTTCGCCGACACTGACGTCGGAAAATTTACGAAGCGACATGCATCATCACGTCCTTGACTGCGTGGGCGATGTTCTCGTCCACTTCCCCACCCGTACGAGCAACGAGCGTCGTCCACGTGGTGACAACTGCTTCGTCGTTCTGATCGGTGATGATGTTCTTGGTCACGATGATGTCGCTACCTGCGGCCTGCCTGAACGAATCCAGGAAAACGTCGCAGAAGAGTCGGTCACCGACCTGCATGGGCTTGTGCAGCACCAGTCGCTGATCGGTCTGAAGAATCTGACTCAGGTCGTAGCCTGTGACGATCTCTTCGAACAGACGTCGCTGAGCAATGGCACCCACGATGGCGACGAACGTGATGGGAGCGATCAGGCCGTCGTATCCGAGGCCTTTGGCTGCCGACTCGTCGTAGTGCGCGGGATGAGCGTCCTGGACGGCGCGAGCGAACTCGCGCACCTTCTCGCGTCCGACCTCGTAGAAGTCTTCGACACGATAGTGGTGACCGACCATCTGGACGGCATGAGCGGCCGGGTCCGTAGGGACCTCGGCCGCTGCCTGGTTCTCTTGCAAATCTGTCACGCGGTGAGACTCTCTTCTAGCTAGGACCCGAAGACGCAGGCCCAGAGAGGGTCTTCCGCGAAAATCGTCGTCCTGTTAAGGACTTACTACTTCGACTCGCGATGCGACTGGTGGGTTCCGCAGTTGGGGCAGAACTTCTTGAGCTCCAGGCGATCGGGGTCGTTGCGCCGATTCTTCTTGGTGATGTAGTTGCGGTGCTTGCATACCTCGCAGGCCAAGGTGATCTTGGGCCGAACGTCGGTCGAGGAGGCCACGGGATGCCTTCTTTCGGGTGTATCTGATTACGAGCAATCAGGGTGGATCATGCATATTGTGTAGCGGTGACCGGACTTGAACCGGCGACGCAACGATTATGAGTCGTTTGCTCTACCAACTGAGCTACACCGCCTCGGTGTCGAGTGTCGCGCGGAAAGCACGGCACCACAATCCAGCGAGCCCCCTAACGGAATCGAACCGTTGACCTTTTCCTTACCATGGAAACGCTCTACCGACTGAGCTAAGGGGGCGTGGCTCAGGAGTGCGTTGCCGCTCTCTTGAAGCCTCCGAAAGATTACACACGAACGAGCGCCAGCACCAAATCCGCTGGTCATCGGGGCAAAAATGGTGCCGGAGCCCATTGTTGCACCGATCGGGGCCGCTGGCGAGGGCTTTGCGGGAACCCGCTTGACCCTGCACTCCCCCGAAACCCTCCCCCGAGGCCCCTGAGCCGCGGCCGGCGTCGGCGTCACCAGCGCGTCCGACCTCGGAACACGCACAAAAAAGTCAGCCCCGACTCTCGTGAAGAGAATCGGGGCTGACTTGGGGTGGCAGATGTAGGATTCGAACCTACGTAGGCATAAGCCGACGGATTTACAGTCCGCTCCCATTGGCCGCTCGGGCAATCTGCCGTGCTTGCACCAGGTTTCGATCCGGCGCATTCGCAAGTATATCGCGACGTGCGGCGGCCGAAAACGGCTTCCTCGGTGCGGTGAGAAGAATACAACGAACACACCCCCATTTTGCAAACCGGGTGGTAACGGGCGGTGCCGACCCGATAACGTCGAGGTGTCCACCGGTATGGAAGGTGGGCGGAACTCGATGTTCGTGAACTACCGGAAAGCGGGAGTGTGAAGTGGCTGATTCGTCCTTCGACGTGGTGAGCAAGGTTGACCGTCAAGAGGTGGACAACGCCCTACATCAGGCTGCCAAGGAGTTGACCACGCGTTTCGACTTCCGAAACACGGGAGCGTCGATCGAGTGGTCTGGTGAAGAGACGATCACGTTGAACGCCGACACCGAGGAGCGACTGCTGGCCGCCCTCGACGTGTTCAAGGAGAAGTTGATCCGTCGTGACATCTCGCTGAAGGCATTCGATGCCGGCGAGCCGGCGCAGTCCGGAAAGATCTACAAGCTGTCCGGAACCTTGGTCCAGGGCATCAGCAGCGAGAACGCGAAGAAGATCACCAAGAAGATCCGCGACGAGGGCCCCAAGGGCGTCAAGGCGCAGATCCAGGGTGAAGAGCTTCGTGTGAGCAGCAAGAAGCGCGACGACCTCCAGGGCGTCATCTCCCTGCTCAAGGGTGAGGACTTCGGGATCGCCCTGCAGTTCGTGAACTACCGGTAGTAGGGGCTGCGCCCCCGTGCGCGGTTAAGGAGTCCTGGGACTGCCTAACCGCGCACAGGGGCCGAAGGCCCTACATCCCGGCCATCTTCTCCAAACGCTCGATCCGGTCCGCCATGGGCGGATGCGTGGAGAACAGCTTGCTCACCTTGTCCCCCGCTCTGAAGGGGTTGGCAATCATCAGGTGAGACTGCGCGGCGAGCTTCGGTTCGGGCGGCAACGGCGCGGCCGCGACGCCCGACTCGAGCTTCCGTAGCGCCGACGCCAACGCCAACGGGTCACCGGTGAGCTCGGCTCCCGATTGATCGGCCTGATACTCGCGAGAGCGCGAGACGGCCAGCTTGACCACGGTTGCCGCGATCGGTCCCAATAGGGAGACGAGCAGCAGCGCGATCGGATTACTTCCCTGCCCGTTCCCTCGGCCACCGAAGATGCTCGCGTACATAGCGAAGTTGGCCAGACCCGAGATGACGCTGGCCATCGCGCCGGCAACGGACGAAATCAGTATGTCCCGGTTGTAGACGTGGGAGAGTTCGTGCCCGAGCACGGCCCGCAATTCGCGTTCGTTCAAGATCTGCATGATTCCGCTGGTCACGCATACCGCGGCGTGACGAGGGCTACGACCGGTGGCAAACGCGTTCGGGGCGTTCGTGGGGCTGATGTACAGCCGAGGCATCGGTTGGTGCGCTGTCGTGGCGAGTTCGCGCACGATCCGGTAGATCGCCGGTGCCTCGACCTCGGTGATGGGCTGCGCGCGCATCGATCGGAGCGCCAGTTTGTCGCTGTTGAAGTAGACGTAGGCATTCATGCCGACGGCAAACAGAACGGATCCCCACAGAAGGAACGGGCTGTTGAACAGCGAGCCGATGAAGACGATCAGCGCCGACATCCCCACCAACAACCCGAATGTCTTCGCACCGTTCGCGTAGCCGTGCAAACTGCTCACCTCTTGCCTCGCCGGAGCCGAAGGCTCACCCGAACTGCCCGGCGTGTGCACCGGGTCTGTTCAGTCAACGAAGGACAGGGTCATCAGGGTTCCCACCCAGGGTCGTCAGGGATTCACCCCAGGGACTATCGGGGTTTCCACCCGGGAACCCCGATTCGTCGAGTGTCAGCCGACTCGTTCGATCGTGTAGTCCACGAGACGCACCAGCGCTTCGTTCGCCGGCCCCTGGGGCAGTTCGGCCAACTGAGCCTTTGCCGCGACGGCGTACTCGCCGAGCTTTGCCTTTGCCTTGACCATGCCCGGCGAACGCTCGAGCAGTTCGAGTGCCTCGTCTACCAGTGCATCTTCGGTGACCGGGCCCGCGAGCAGCTCCCGCAGGCGATCTGCGTCGGCTCCTTCTTCGCGGAACGCGTACAGAACAGGCAGGGTGTGCACGCCCTCGCGCAGGTCGGTGCCCGGTGTCTTGCCGGACTGCGCCGACACGGACGAGATGTCGATGATGTCGTCGGAGATCTGGAATGCGGTGCCGACGGCGTCACCCAGGCGCTCGAGGCGCTCGATGTGAGCTGCGTCGGCGCCGGAGAAAGTGCCGCCGAATCGTCCGGATGCAGCGATGAGCGAACCGGTCTTCTCCCACACGACCTTGAGGTAATGCTCGACCGGATCCTGTTCCTTCTTGACGCCGATCGTCTCGCGCATCTGGCCGGTGACCAGCTCTGCGAAGGTTTCGGCGATGATCCGAACGGCTTCAGGCCCGAGCGTCGATACCAGGCGTGATGCGTGCGCGAACAGATAGTCGCCGGCCAGGATCGCCACGCTGTTTCCCCAGCGGGCGTTGGCGCTGGGTGCTCCGCGCCGCATGGAGGCCTCGTCCATGACGTCGTCGTGATAGAGCGTTGCGAGGTGAACGAGTTCGGTGACGGTCGCTGCGGTGATGATCGACGGATCGTTCGGCACCGGTCCGAGCTGCGCGGTCAGGATCGTGAACAACGGACGGAAGCGCTTTCCCCCGGCGCGCGCGAGGTGCAGCGCTGCCTCGGTGAGGAAGTCTTCTCCGTCGGACAGCTCGCTGACCAACAACTCCTCGACATCGGAGAGTCCACCACGCACTACTGCGGCGAGCTGTTCGTCGCCGAGGTCGATGCCTGCAACGACGGTGCTCGATGCGGTTGCGTCGGCAGCAGTCTTTTCGGTGCTCACGATGTCAGTACCCATTCCTGTCGTCAGTGACGGCTCGGTTCCCACGGTAGTGAACCTAGCGGTTCGCACTCGGGACGGCCTCGCCACGGTGGCGATCGCGAGCCTGGGAAGATGTGAGTGTGTCCGTAGAAGAGCAGTCCCCCGTCGTCGATTCGCTTCCGACCGAAACCGACATTGTGGTCATCGGCGCAGGTCCCGCGGGTTCTTCGGCCGCTGCATGGGCCGCCCGCAGCGGCCGAGACGTCGTCCTCGTGGACGCTGCCGTGTTCCCGCGAGACAAGACTTGTGGTGATGGACTCACTCCGCGCGCCGTAGCGGAACTGGATCTCCTCGGCCTGGGTGAGTGGGTTCGGTCACATACGACGAACAAGGGCCTGCGATTGTCCGGTTTCGGACAAGAACTCGAACTCGAGTGGCCGGGGACGTCGTTCCCGCCGATCGGCAGTGCCATCCCCCGCACCGAACTCGACGACGCCATTCGCCGGTGCGCAGTCGAATCCGGCGCGGTCATGGTCGAGGGCACCAAAGCAGTGGACGTCGAACTCGACGGTGATCGAGTTGCCGCCGTCGTACTCGCCGGCCCCTCGGGAAGCAGCACCCTTCGTTGTCGGACGCTGATCATCGCCGACGGCGTTCGCTCGACGCTCGGCAAGAAGCTGGGACGGCAGTGGCACCGGGACACCGCGTACGGCGTCGCGGCACGCGCGTATGTCGCGACGCCGCGCAGCGCCGATCCGTGGATCACCTCGCATCTGGAACTGCGGGACGGCGAGGGCACGTTGCAGGCGGGGTACGGCTGGATCTTCCCGCTCGGCACCGGCGAGGTGAACATCGGCGTCGGGACACTGGCGACGTCGAAGCGTCCGGCACCAGGTGCCCTGCGACCCTTGCTCGACCTCTACACCGATCAGCGCCGAGGCGAGTGGCAGTGGAGCAGCGAAATACATTCCGTCGCTTCGGCTTTGCTACCCATGGGAGGAGCAGTTTCCAACATCGCCGGACGCAACTGGGCCGTGATCGGTGACGCCGCGGCGTGCGTGAACCCGCTCAACGGTGAGGGCATCGACTACGGCCTCGAAGGCGGACGTTTGGTGGTCGAACAGCTCGGCGCCGACGATCTGACGCAGCTGTGGCCGAGCGTGCTTCGGGAGCATTACGGGCAGGCGTTCTCGGTCGCGCGCCGGCTCGCAGGCCTGCTGACAGTTCCGCAATTCCTGCCGGCGTCGGGTCCGATCGCGATGCGCTCACGGGCGCTGATGACGGTCGCCGTGCGGGTCATGGGGAACCTCGTCACCGATGCCGACGCCGATCTGACGGCGAAGGCCTGGCGCGCGTCGGGGGCCGCGTCGAGAAAGATCGACTCCCGACCGCTGTTCGGTTGAGCAAGTGCTGTGCGCCTTTATTAACCGCCGGGGGTTAATAAAGGCGCACAGCAGGTTCAGGCAGTTGCGTAATGCAGCGCCACGATTCCGCCGGTGAGGTTGCGCCACTTGACGTTCTTCCACCCGGCTGCCTCGATCTTGCGGGCCAACTCTTCCTGGGTCGGCCAGGCACGGATCGATTCGGCGAGGTAGACGTAGGCGTCGGGATTACTACTGACAGTGCGTGCGACCCGCGGGAGCGCCTTCATGAGGTATTCCATGTAGACCGTGCGGAAGGGTCCGAAGACGGGCGTCGAGAACTCGCTGACGACGAGACGTCCGCCCGGCTTTGTGACGCGGGCGATCTCACGCAGTCCGGCCTCGAAGTCGGAGACGTTGCGCAGGCCGAAGGAGATCGTCGCGGCATCGAAGACGTTGTCGGCATAGGGCAGGTACATCGCGTCACCTGCGACCATCGGAACCTTGCGCGAGATTCCGGCCTTCAGCATTCCCTTGGAGAAGTCGGTGGCGACGCACCACGCACCGGAGCGTCCCAGTTCGACGGTCGAGACACCGGTTCCGGCGGCGAGGTCGAGTACCTTCTCGCCCGGCTTGAGGTCGAGGGCTTCGCGGGTGGCCTTGCGCCAACCCTTGTCCTGGCCGAAGGACAGCACGGTGTTGGTGAGGTCGTATCGCTCCGCGACGTCGTCGAACATCGACGCGACTTCGTGCGGTTGCTTCTCGAGAGTTGCTCGGGTTCCGTGTGTAGTGGCCACACCCGAAACGCTACCAACCCTCGGGCAGCGAGGGCGTTCAGGCTGCTCTGACACCTGTTCGCCGCCCGAGGCCCTGCACGTCCTCGTAGTGACGGAGCAACTCTTCGCAGAGTGCCGGCCAGGTCCGGTGAAGCACCGAGCGCCTTGCCGCGGAGCCGAACTGCACCCGCAGATCCCGCTGACGAAGTGCGTCGACCGCGCTTGGCAGGAGTTCGGTGAACCTGTCGGTCGGCAGAAGGTAGCCGTTGCGGCAATGCGAGATCAGGTCACGCGGGCCGCCGGCGTCCGGTCCCACGACGGGGACACCGCTGGCGAGAGCTTCCTGGACCGCCTGGCAGAAGGTCTCGTGCTCGCCGGGGTGAACGAATACGTCCAGGCTCGCGTACGCATCGGCCAGGTCGGTACCGCCGAGTTGTCCGGTGAAGATCGCGTCCGGCATCAGTCGCTGCAGATTCTGCCGGTCCGGGCCGTCGCCGACGACGACGATCTGCACACTGGGATCGGCGGCCAGCACGGCCAGTCGCTCGACGTGCTTTTCGGGCGCGAGGCGACCGACGAAACCGACCACCAACCGGTCGCTGTCGCCGATCCAGGACTGCCGCAACACCGAGCTACGACGCGAAGGCGCGAATCGTTGTGCGTCGACGCCCCGGGCCCATCGGTGCACACGCGGAATGCCGTGCTCTTCGAGCGCGTCGACTGCCGACGTGGAGGGCGCGAGGGTCCTGTTGCAGCTCTTGTGGATTCGACGGGTCCACGCCCACGCGGCGCGGCTCGTGACGCCGAGCCCGTAGCTTTCGGCAAATCCGGCGACATCGGTCTGATACACCGCGACGGTGGGGATTCCGAGCCTCTTGGCGACGGCCACTCCCCCGGCGCCGAGCAGGAACGGCGATGCCAGATGGACGACGTCGGGCGCGAAGGTCCGCACGGCTGTGGTCAATCGTGGTTGCGGCAGACCGACGGGAAGTGAACTGACTTTGGGAACCATGACCGCCGGCACCCGAACCACCTGCACGCCGTCGTGTTCGGTGGCGGCAGAGGTGTCGGATCCGACGGTGTCTGGCGCAATGACCATGGCGTCGTGGCCAGTGCGATCGAGGTGTTCGAGCACGCGTAGTACCGAGTTGGTGACGCCGTTCATGTTGGGCAGGAATGACTCCGCAACGATGGCTACTCTCACATCGAGAACGGTGACAGGGCCAGGAAAAGTCCACGTCATGTTCGTGTGAAGTTCGGGCGAAGCGCGAACTAACTCGAGGCGACCGGCGCCGAACCTGCCGCCTGCGCTTCCCGCTTGCGCAGGTACCAGATCGACGATCCGGCCAGGAGCCATGTCACGACGATCACGGATCCGGCCGGGATCAGCGCCACCGTCGCGTTGCGTCCTGCCACCCGGACCAAATCGGGGTCGACCTTGGAGTACTCGACTTCGATACGTTGTCCCACAGTCAGATTGGTGGGATAGAGCACGCCCAGTTCAGGGTTGTGATTCGCGCCGTCCGGAGTCACGAAGCTGATCGCCGACCGTAGCGAGCCCGCCGAGAGCACCTCGGCGGTTGCGGTCCCCATGTTCGATTCGATGGTCCGATCGTTGCGCCAGGCACCGAGAACCAGGATCACCGCGAGCACCGAAATGCCGACCGCAACCACCAGTACGCCGATGCGGAGGCGACGCAGAACCGTTTGCGTCACAGCTGTGCCCGCACGGAAGCGTGGAGTTCGCGCAGTCCACTGCGATCCGTCGCGACCTCGAGAACCCGAATGCCGTTGGCCGGTTGCGCCAGCGTCGTTGCCAGGGCGTCGACGCTGACGGCTGCGTGCGGCACGCGGTAGGCGGCGCACAGCGCAGCGAGGTCCATGCCGTGGGGTGTTCCGAACACTCGCTCGAAGACGCCGGCGTACTGCGGGTCGCCTTGTTCGAGGAGCTCGAAGATACCGCCGCCGTCGTCGTTGGCTACGACGATGGTGAGGTCGCTCGGCCTCGGCTCACCGGTCCCGATCAGCAGCCCGGACGCGTCGTGCAGGAAGGTCAGGTCGCCCATGAGAGCGACGGTCCGTCCGCCCTCGTACGCCAATGCGGCACCGACCGCCGCCGAGACGGTGCCGTCGATACCTGCGACGCCGCGATTCGACAGCACCCGCACGGCGGGCTTGGGATAGCTCACGAGTGCCGCATCGCGAACAGGGTTGGATGCGCCGAGCAGAAGCTGGTCGCCGTCCGCGAGAGCATCCATCACAGCAGCTGCCACGTGTAGGCCGGTGGCCTTGGGGTGGGCGTCGAGTTGTTTGCGGACGGCAGTTTCGGCGTGTTCGGTCAGCGCGGCGCAGCGAGCAATCCAGGCGGGATCGGGCGTCCCGGTGACCACTGCCCTGGTTCCGGTGGCGAGTACGTTGCCGGACACGTCGGGCCAGCGCGGCCCGGTTGTCAGCGCATAGACGTCGACGCTCGGGTCGGCCAGCACCTTCGAGACCTGACGATGCAACGTCGGGCGGCCGGTGATGATCGCCTGCTTGGGCTTGAGTTGCGAGAGCGCGAGTGGATGCAGTGCGATCCCGTGCATCGGAGCCGTCGGCTCGGCCACCGTCGGCAGGCCGGCCAGCTCGGGTCGAAGTGCGCTGCCGTGTCCGGAAATGACCACCGTATCTGCGGTGAGGTCCAGATCGACCGGAACATCGAGCGTCGCGTTCTGGGTGGTGGTCCAGGCTGCACCGCCGGGACGGCCTTCCGGAACCGGTCCCTGGACGTGCACGTCCGGCACCAGCGGCTCACGGAGTGGGATGTCGAAATGCACCGGACCCGCGTTTCCGGATCGGGTTCCGCGGGCAGCGGCGAGGACCCGGCAAACCGCCGAGCGCCATTGGCTGTTCTGTGTCGAATCGTCCTCGGCCAAGCCCAGGCTGATGGTTGCGCGGACTTGACTGCCGAAGAGCCCGAGTTGCTCGACGGTCTGGTTGGCTCCGGTGCCGAGCATCTCGTACGGCCGGTTAGCGCTCAGGACCACCAACGGCACTCGCGCGTAGTTGGCCTCGAGGACCGCAGGTCCGAGATTCGCGACGGCGGTCCCGGAGGTCATCACGATGGGGACCGGACGTTTACCGGCGATTGCCAGTCCGAGTGCCAGAAAGCCTGCCGTCCGCTCGTCGATCCGCATGTGCAGACGCAACCGGCCGTCGAGATCGGCAGCCTGGAGGGCAAAAGCGAGGGGTGCGTTGCGAGAGCCTGGACACAGCACGACTTCACGCACGCCACCACGAACCAGTTCGTCGACGACGGCTGTGGCTTGTGCAGTGGACGGATTCACGCCTTCAAGAGTGTCAGATGTTCAGGCGCAGGCGTGCCGAGGGGCAGCGAGGGGCGGCATTATGTGTGGGTGCGCACACTCTTCGATCCAGCCGAGCTCGAACCCCGCCGGTTCTATCAGTTACTCACCGCTTCGGTGGTTCCCCGGCCGATTGCGTGGGTGTCCACGGTGTCGGGCGACGGCGTCGGCAATCTGGCTCCGTACAGCTTCTTCACCGTGGCCAGTTCGGCGCCGCCGATCGTGCAGTTCACGTCGGTCGGACGCAAGGACAGTCTGCGCAACATCGAAGCGACCGGCGAATTCGTGATCAACCTGGCGACCGCCGCGCTCGCCGACGTGGTGAACGAGAGTTCCGCCTTCTACGACGCCGAGGCCGACGAATTTCTCGAGTTGAACGTTCGTAGCGAGCCGAGCGAGCGGGTTCGCCCCGTCCGGGTCGCCGACTCCCCGATCGCCATCGAATGCACGCTCCACCAGGTCATCGAGGTCGGTAATTCCTTTGTCGTGATGGGAAACGTGGTCGCGGTCGCAGTACGTCCCGAGGCCGTCGCCGACGACGGGCTACCGGACTTCGCGGCAATCGCACCGATGAGCCGACTCGGCCGAGCGCAATGGGGTCTTCCGCCCGAAGTCGTCGAAAAGGACAGACCCACCACTCCACAGCGACCCTAAATCAGGTTAGGGTTACCTGATTAGGTACGAGTAACAGATAATCAGGGAGCAACCAGTCATGGCCAAGCGCGCCAAGTTCGTGAAACCGGCCTCACGCAGCATCGTGTCGGCGCAGGTCGTGGCGAACAAACGTATAAGCCCCAGCTTCATCCGAGTGACCATCGCCGGCGAAGAACTGTCCACCATCGCACCGATGGGTGCCGATCAGTGGTTCCGCATGTTCATCCCACAGGTCGGCCAGAGTGAACTCCGATTGCCGAGCGCGGCAAGCAATCTCTGGTACGCGCAGTATCTGTTGATGTCCAAGGACACGCGACCCGTCGTGCGCAACTACACGATTCGCGCCTACCGTGCTGCCGGAGCAGGCCTCTTCGGCGAGACCACGGAGATCGACATCGACTTCGCCTACCACGGCGACATCGGCCCGGCATCCGCGTGGGCGGACACCGCGTCGGCCGGCGACAAGGTCGCGCTGCTGGACGAAGGCTGCATCTACAACCCCACACCCGAGGCCAAGTGGCAACTGCTCGTCGGCGACGAGAGTGCGCTCCCAGCGATCATCGGCATTCTGGAAACCGCGCCAGCAGATCTGCGTGCCGAGGTCTTCGTCGAGATTCCGAACATCGAAGACAAGCAAGACATTCCGGAGCTGGCGAACGTCAACGTTCACTGGCTCGTTCGCGAGGACGAACATGCGACGCCGGGTGTTCTCACGCTCGAAACCGTCCGCGCTGCCGAGCTGCCCGAGGGGCCGTCGTACACGTTTGTCGCCGGCGAACAGGCTCTCACCACAGGGCTGCGTCGACATCTCGTGAACGATCGAAAGTTCGCCAAAACCGACATCACCTTCACCGGTTTCTGGCGTCACGGACATTCGGCTCACTGACAAAAGCACCGACAACGACGAGTGGCCCGGGAGAAACTCCCGGGCCACTCGTTGTTTTACGTTCGCTTATGCAGCGTGCTTCTGGATCACATCGCCCAGACGCGGCAGAGCTGCAGTCACATGCTTCTTGGCCGAACCGCGCAGCTTCGAGTACATCGACTTGACGACAGCCTTGTCGCTACCCTCGATGCGCTCGTCCGTCACCTCGAGGAGGGAATCGGCGACCGCGTCGCCGCGGGCACTGATGAAATCGGCGAAGCTGCCTTCACCGGAAGCCGAGAATTCCTGCCAGTACGGCTCGAGCTTTGCCACGAAAGCCGGCAGAAGCGCGGTGACGGCGTCCGGCACGATGGACGGGCTCACCTTCTTGACCGCGCCGTAGCCACCCTTGAGAGCCAGCCCTGAGGCCCCCGACTTATCCGAAACCTCTGCGTCGATCAAGGTCTGCACGTCCGCGACGACCGCGGGAACCCGTGATTCCTCGAGCAGGGTTTCGTTCAGAGCTGCAACCACTTTCGATCCCTTCATTCTTCACTGATGTTCATCAGGTCGCGCCCGAGACTATACGAAATTCGGCTGGTCTCTACTGCCGAGTATCCGATGGCAGCGCCTGGCGCGCTCCAACCACCAGTCGCGCCGGTCGGCGGGCGCCGCCAACGTCTCGAGCAGAACCGGATCAGGCTCGACGGCACCAACGGACAAAGCGCCGTCGGCGGCTGCTTCGGTGACCGCGACATCCCGGACGAACAAGCCACCCGTGCCGAGACCACAGGCAAACGGAAGCGAGGGCAAGGCTGCCGCGGCCGCCAGTCCCGCGGACATCCCCACAGCCGTGTCCAGCGCACTCGAGACCACCACCGGTACCCCGTAGTCCGCCAGCTGCGCCGACAGGGCCACCACAGCACGCATCCCGCCCAACGGCGGCACCTTCACGACGGCGACGTCCGCTCCCCCGGCTCGTACGACACGCAGCGGGTCCTCGGCACGGCGAATGCTCTCGTCGGCAGCGATCCGCACACCGGTCCCCGCCGCGCGGACCCTGACCAGTTCCTCGACGCTTGCGCACGGTTGCTCGGCGTATTCGAGTTCACCGTCTTCGGTGACGGCACGCAAAGCCGTGATCGCCTCGTCCACGCTCCAACCGCCGTTGGCGTCGACGCGCACGTTCGGGATGTGCCGACGCACCTCGTTCACCCGGGCGACGTCCTGCGCCAACGTCTGTCCCTTCTCGGCGACCTTGACCTTGGCGGTCCGGGCCCCGGGGAAACGCTCCAACAATTGCGGAACGGCAGACGCGTCGATCGCCGGAACAGTGGCGTTCACGGGCACTGCCGGACGAAGCGCAGGCGGTGGCCCCAGCCACGCCGCCTCGATCCCGGCGAGTAACCACTGCGACGCCTCGCCGTCGTCGTACTCGACGAAGGGTGCGAATTCTCCCCACCCGGCCGGGCCACGAACGAGCAGAGCCTCACGAGTCGTGATGCCGCGAAAGCGAACTCGCATCGGCAGCGCGAGCACCACGGCGTCCGCGATCAGATCGTCGAACGAGGGGAACATGTCAGGGCTGTCCTGGAAGCAGTTCGATCATGAGCGCATCACCGTCGGCGAGGAGCTTGCCGTCGAGGTCGGTCAGGCGCGCGCTGACGAAGGTCTTGCGCCCCTCGACCCGATCCACCTTCCCTTCGATCACCAGTTGCGTGTTGAGCGGAGTGATCGCGCGGTAGTTGATGTGGAGGTAGCCGGTCCGGGAGATCGGACGGCCGCCCGCGTGGACCGTCATCCCGAAAATGTCGTCGAACAACAGGGGCAGTACACCGCCGTGAGCGGCGCCGTTGCCACCCAGGTGGTAGCGGCGGAAGACGCCGGTACTGCGGACTCCTTCGGTGTCGAACTTCTCGACCATCCACGGGAGCATGAGGAGGCTGCCGCGTCCGGGCAGTTGGATGTTGGAGCCCGCAGGTGACTTGCCCTCCGGCACCTCGTACGGCGTCAGCCGATCGGCAAGCTCTTCGGCTTGCGTGGCGATGTCAGCGAGTACGTCGTCGGGAACGTTGGTCGAGACCGCAAGGTCCTGCAACCTGCGCATAGCCTCGACGAAACGCCCGAAGTCCGGACCTGCGGGAGTGTGCCGGAACCGCGGAAATCCGCCCCGGTTCTCACCGTCTGTGACGATCTCCGTGCCATCTGCGGTTTGTTCGCTCATGACCTGCACGTTAGCGCGCCCGGGAACATGTTCTACCTCAGGTATCCGTTAGACGCGCGACGCTTGCCTCTATCGTGGCTCAGGTGACCTTCAACCCGCAGCTCTGGCGCCCTGTCCCCGGATTCGAGAACCTCACCGACATCACGTACCACCGGCACGTCAGCCAAGGCACCGTTCGCGTCGCCTTCGACCGACCGGAAGTACGTAATGCGTTCCGCCCGCACACCGTCGACGAGTTGTACCGCGCGCTCGATCACGCCCGTATGACCTCCGACGTGGGAGCGGTCCTGCTCACCGGCAACGGACCGAGCGAGAAGGACGGCGGCTGGGCGTTCTGCTCGGGCGGAGACCAGCGCATCCGTGGCCGCAGCGGTTACCAGTACGCCGAAGGTGAAACGGCGGACACCGTCGACAAAGCACGCGCCGGACGCCTTCACATCCTCGAGGTCCAGCGCCTGATCCGCTTCATGCCGAAGGTCGTGATCTGCCTGGTCAACGGTTGGGCTGCGGGCGGCGGTCACAGCCTGCACGTGGTGTGCGACCTGACGCTCGCCAGCCGCGAGCACGCACGGTTCAAGCAGACCGACGCCGACGTCGGAAGCTTCGACGGCGGCTACGGCAGCGCCTATCTGGCAAAGATGGTGGGCCAGAAGTTCGCCCGCGAGATCTTCTTCCTGGGTGAGACGTACACCGCCGAGGAAATGCATCAGATGGGCGCGGTCAACAAGGTTGTCGACCACGCGGAACTCGAAAACGTCGCGATCGACTGGGCAGGCAAGATCAACGGCAAGTCGCCGCAGGCACAGCGGATGCTCAAGTACGCGTTCAACCTGCAGGACGACGGGTTGGTCGGCCAGCAGCTGTTCGCCGGTGAGGCAACACGTTTGGCGTACATGACCGACGAGGCCGTCGAGGGTCGCGACTCGTTCCTCGAAAAGCGTGACCCCGACTGGTCACCATATCCCTGGTACTTCTGAGACAGTAGGTGTGAGACGGGAGGCCGGACGTGGAGATTCTGAGTAGCCGTACCATATTGCGCCCGAGCGAGTACGAACGAACGCTGAGCTTCTACCGAGACACCCTCGGTCTGGCGATCGCTCGTGAATACCCCGGCGGCACAGTCTTCTTCGCCGGCCAAGGGCTGATCGAAGTCGCCGCTCACGGTGGCACCGGCGAGGGTGGGTTTCGCGGCGCGATCTGGCTGCAGGTCCGTGATCTCACTGCGGTGCAGACCGAACTGGTTCTCGCCGGAGTCAAGATCGCCCGCGAGGCGAGGCAGGAACCGTGGGGTCTGCACGAGATGTGGATCGCCGACCCCGACGGGACGCCGATCGTGATGGTGCAGATTCCCGAGGATCATCCGATCCGAAAAGATTCCCGGCCGCCGGCGGAATAGTCGAGCAGCGACAGATGCCCGCCACGAACTTCCGTGGCGGGCATCTGTCGGTTCTTCGCAGAGATCAGTTGCGCGTGCTCAGCGCCTGCGAGATCTGATCTGTCTGGGCCTGGCCCTCGAGCAGTTGGCGAACCAACCACAGCCGCAGCACCTTTGCCACCGATGCGGCCAGGAAGAGCGCAGCACCGACCACTGTCAGGGCGAGGAAAACCACGGTGAGAATCTGGTACGACACCAGATCCCGTAGGTCCGAGAGCGTCAGCGAAGAGATGTAGACGACGAAGGCGCCGACCACTCCGACGACCATGAGCACCAGGCCTGCGATGCGCGTCGCCGCGTCGCCGCCTGCCTGCTTCTTGTCCAGCTTCAACTCTGCGATGTTCTTCTTGAATTCCTCACGGCGATCTTCGGCGAGAGTAGTCATCGTCATCCTCCTAGATAACTGGTAGAAAGTTCGTTTTCGATGTCGTGTGGATCGCCGGTCTTCACGACGCGTCCCTGCAACATCAGTGCGGCCGAGGTCGCGATGGGGAGCACCACTCGTGCGAACTGCTCGGCAACCAGAATGGAAATGCCTTCGGCTGCAAGCGAGCCGACGACGTCGTACATCTGCGAGACGATTCGAGGTGCGAGACCCATCGACAGCTCGTCGAGCAGGAGCACCGTCGGGTGAGTGCCGAGTGCCCGAGACAGCGCCAGCATCTGCTGCTCGCCACCGGACATCGATCCCGCCAACTGACCACGCCGCTCCCCCAGGATCGGGAACCTGCCGTACGCAACCTCTTCGAGTTCGGCCAAGCCGACGCCCGTTCCGGTCGCGATCCACAGATTTTCCCGCACAGTGAGGTTGGCGAAGATCCCGCGTCCCTCGGGGATGGAGCACACCCCCAGCCGAGCCAACTCCGAAGGCTCGACGCCGTTCACGACCTGGCCCGCGAGCCGGAACTCGCCGCGGGTGACCGGAAGGACACCCGAGCAGATCTTGAGCGTCGACGTCTTGCCACCACCGTTGGGTCCGAGTAGCGCCACCACGGCGCCGGGTTCGAGAACCAGATCGACCCCGTGCAGAACCTCGATGGATCCGTAACCGGCACGGACACCGGAGAGTTCGAGCAGCGGCTCGGGGCGGTCGGCGCCGCGTAATCCCTCGTCGATTTTCACCGCGCCAATTTTCTCCTCGCCAAATTTCGCTGAAGTCATACTGCCTCCTCCTCGGTCCCGATGTAGGCCGCGATCACTTCCGGATCCGTCCGGATCTTCTCCGGATCACCCGAGGCGAGGACTGCGCCGTAGTCCAGTACGTGGATGGTCGAGCACACCTTCATCACCAGTGGAATGTCGTGCTCGACCAGACAGATTCCGAGTCCCCCCGCTGCCAGTTCGGTGAGCATCTCGGCAAAGACCTCGGTTTCCTGCTCGGTCTGACCCGAGGCCGGTTCGTCGAGCAGAAGCACTCGCGGGTCGGTCATGAGGGCTCGCGCAACTTCGACGACGCGAGCGCGTCCGGTGGGGATGTCTGCGACATCCTTGTCCGCGACATCCGTCAGCCCGGTCAGCTCCAGCAGACGATCTGTCTCGCTGTCCACGTCGATCTTGTTGCGGCCGTTCGCCTTGTGGATGTCGCCGGCGACGCGCAGATTGTCACGCACCGACAGCGAGACGAACAACTCGAGCCGCTGGAAGGTACGTGCCAGCCCGCGACCTGCCCGCTTGTGCGGCGGCAGCTTCGTCACGTCGACGCCGCCGAGAAACACCTGACCGGAGGTGGGTTTCTGCAGCCCGGTGATGGTGTTGAAGAGCGTCGTCTTGCCGGCGCCGTTCGGTCCGATCAGTCCGGTCACGGTTCCGGGTTGCACGGTGAGCGAAACGTCCTTGACCGCGACGTGCCCGCCGAAACGAACACTCACACCGCGCGTTTCGAGTAGTGGTGCATCAGACATGGGCGGTCAACTCCTTCCGCGAGCTGCCCTGGTACTGAGGGAGCCCCAGTTCGCGGTCGATCTCGTCACGGATCTCGGGACTGTACGGGACGTCGATCCCGACGTCCTCGGGGACGACTGTTGCCTTGGCGGCCAGTTCTTCCGTGGTGAGAACCGCACGGGGCATCACCATCTCACCGATCACCGGCAGCATGAACACCACTGCGATCGTGATGGACGCGAACCACCAGTTGCCCAAAACGCCGGTCAGAGCAAGGACGTAGGTCAGCAGAACGACCGCGGCGCCGCCGATCAGAACCGGCTTGGCATCGGCGAGCCGTCGGTAGCCCTCGATCACGCTGTGCACGGTGCCACTGGGGTTCGCGCCGACACCGATACCGATCAGCGCCGGGCTCACCGCGGCGATGTTGCCGAAGAGCAGCCACATTCCCTCCAGCTCCGGTTGCGCCGAAGCCAGATTGGTGAACGAGACCATGATGACGGCAAAACCGATTCCGGCCATGAGCCCACCGAACAGTGCGCCGGTGACGTATCCGATTCCGGCGACGACGGTCAGCATGAGCAGCGAGAGGCTGACCATGATGGCAAAGCTCTCACCCGAGACCGAACCCATCGCGCTCGACATCAGAATGCCGCCGAGTCCGGCGATCCCCGAAGAGATCATGAAGACGCTCAGCTTGAGCCGAACCAGGCTCTGGCCGAGCATGGCCGAACCGGCCGGGCTGTCCTTCATCGCAGCGAGTCGGCGCCCGTAACCGCTGTTACGCAACGCGATGACGCCGACGCCGAGTACCGAGAACAGGGCGGTCACGGTCATCAGGAACACCGTCTCGTTGCTCAGATCGAGCGGGCCGATTTTCAGCGGCGGGAGGGCGATGTTGCCGTCCTTGAACAGCGAGTACTTCATGCCGAACATCTCGTGTTCGGTGGTGTCACGAAGAACCATGTTGGAGAGGAACACTCCGAAGGCCATGGTTGCAAGCGCAAGATACAGCCCTCTCAGCCGCAGCGCCGGCAGGGCGACGAGGCCGCCGATGATTGCGGTGACCAGGACTCCGACGACGATGCCCCACAGGTTGAGGTGCGCAGCCAACCCGGAACCGGAGATCCCGAAGTGAAAGGCCACGATGGTGGCGATAGCACCGAAAGACACCGGCGCCAAGTTCAATTCACCCGCGTAGCCGGTGAGGAGTGTGAGCGAGAGCGCGATGATCGCGAACGTCATTCCGATGGTCAGTGTCGTGACGGCGGACGTCACCATCAGCAGACGGATCAGGTACACGATGACGATCAGCGCCACGCCCCAGACGACGGCCTTGCGCACGCTCGGCACGTGGTAGCGCTCACGGGTACGAGTGACCGCACCGCGAAGCCGGTCCTGAGGTAGGACGATGAGCACGACGAACAGCGCGATCATCGGCAGGGAGACACGGAAGTTCGACGTCCAACTCCAACTGGTCGGGAAGTACGCCAACACGTACGTACCGGCAAGGCCGAGAACCACGGCGCCGACAAACGTGCGCGGAATGCTGCGCAACCGGCCGAACATGGCCGCGGCAAACGCGTCGATCACCAAGAGCGTCAACATGTTCGCCTCGAGTGTGCCGCCGCTGATCGGGGTGATCAGGATGCCGGCCAGCACTGCGAGCGTCGAACCCATCGCCCAGGACAGTGCCGCGAGACGCTCCGGGTTGTGGCCGTTGAGGCGCAGTAGTTCCGGATCGTCGACGACGCCGCGCATCGCAACACCGGCGCGGGTGCGTGTGAAAAGAACACGCAGGCCGACTGCGATTGCGATCGCAACGAGGATGCAGATCAACTCGTGGTAGCGGATGCTCGCTCCGAACACCGTGATCTTGGACTGGTCGCCGAAGAACATCTGCATCGTTCGGGCGGTCTCGGGATGCCAGAACCAGTGCGAAATCGAGAGCATTCCGAGCAGGATCGACACCGTCACAACGATTTTTGTGACCTCGGCAGTATCGCGCAGGCCCTTCATGATCAGGACGTAGAGCCCGAGACCCATCAGTGGACCGACGAGGACCAGTGAAATCAGCAAGGCGACGACGGTGGGAAGTTCCCAGCCGTAGCGCAACTGCCAGTAGATGAACGCACCGAGCATTGCCTGTGCACCGTGCGCGAAGTTGAAGATGCCTGACGTGTTGTACGTGAGCACCAACCCGGAGGCGGCGATCGCGTACACCGACCCCAGGACCAGGCCCAGGATCGTGAAAGTGACAAAAGTGTTCATGGCTGAACCCTCGTTAGGGACTCGGGCGGCGGTTGGCGCGCGCCGCCCGAGTCGGAAGAATCAGGACTGCGGCTTGATGACGTTGGCGTTCTGGTACTTCGTCGACACGCGGTCAGCGCCGAGTTCGGTTCCCCAGGTGCTCTTGTCGGTCGCGACGAGGTACTTGGGGTCGCACTTGAATTCGCCCGCGGTGGACGGGAACGCCTGCGCGTAGGTATTGCCCTTCAGCGAGGTCATGAGGCCGCAGGTGGCCGGCATGTTCTTGCCGGGATCGGTGACGGCATGCAATCCGCCGCCGTCCCACTCGTGAATGTTCGAGAGTTCGTCGACCATGCACTGGCGCGTCAGATCGCTGCCGCACTCGTCCGCGGCGGCGGCCCACAACAGGAACGACGACGCCGCCTGCATCCCGAGGAGCGCAGTCTTGCCGCCCTGCTCGGAGACCAGATCCACGTACTTCTTCACTGCGGGCACCTTGTCCGCGTTCTCGAGCATCTGGAAGGTCATGCCCGCGTTGAGGTTGTCGAGCAGTCCGGTGTCCTTGTTCCAATCCGAGACGGTCGCGCCGTACCAGGTGGCTTCGCCGAAGAAGACGGGGTCGATCCCGACCTGGTCGAGGGCCTTCACGAAGTTCAGCTCCGACGGGCTCGCCGATCGTGACGTCCAGATACCCTTCGCGCCGCACTCCTTGTACTTCTCGGCAAACGGCACGTAGCTCGATTCGCCCTCGTAGTTGAGTGTGACGCCGCAATCCTTGAGCTTGAAGCCCGCGGCCTCGGCAATCGAACGAATCTTCGTGGTGGAGCTGATGATCGTGGGCATCGTGCTGTTGACGACGTCGAAGTCGTTCACCAGATCGGGGTGCATCTCGGCCATCTGGAACCACTGCGAACCGTTCGCGTAGTCGACGGGGAACGGAACTCCCTGGAAGGTCATGGGTCCGTTCGCGGCGTCCGGCGAGACGGTGAAGCCCGGTACGGACACCAGGTTGCAGGCGACACGCGTCTGCTCGGCGGTCTGATCCATGGCGAAGCCGTACCCGACCATCATGAACTGACTCGCGCACGCTTCCTGCATGACCGAGTTGGCCTGCGTCATCGCGGCGTCGTAGTCGGTACCGACGACCTTGCGGCCGTTGATGCCGCCCTGATCGTTGCACCAAGAGATGAGCGCGTTGACGGCATCGCTCATTTCCTTGTTCAGCCCCGGTGACTTCACGTACCCGCGGTCGTCACCGAACCCGATCTTGATCTCGGTGTCGCTGACGCCTTGATCGGTTGCGCCGGTGGCGTCGCCTTCGCCACACGGCGAATCGAGGGTGCCGAACTTCGCATCGGAGGTGCTCGACGCAAGGTCGGCGCCGACGCCGGATCCGCCGACAGCGACGGCGTAGGGATCGTCACCACGATTCGATGCGCAGGCTGACGCCAGAACGGCGGTCGCGGCGAGTGCCACGATCAGCTTCGTGGACTTGTTGGGCTTCACGGTCGGAGCTCTCCTTCTCACTGACAGACACCGAGAAACAGGGGTGAAACCCCTGTTCCGGTGCGCTCGGTGCCCGTAGGTAATCAGCGTTTAAAACGGTCCGAATGTGCCTTCCCGGTGAGTGAGACCAAAAAGTGAGGTCCCACACAGGGTTCCGATTTCGTGGCGCTGAACACATCGCGAACGGCAGCGCCGCAGCCCACGCACGGGGACGTACTCCACTGAGCCCCTGTTCGCATCCCGTTCGCTGTACTTTTACGCGTTCGATACGCACAATTCACGTTGTGACCGCAGAGCTCGTAATCCTCCTGGTGGTAGTTGTCACCGCCCTCGCGTTCGATTTCACGAATGGTTTTCACGACACCGGTAACGCAATGGCCACCTCCATCGCGACCGGTGCACTCAAGCCCAAAGTTGCGGTCACACTTTCCGCGATCCTGAACCTGGTCGGTGCGTTCCTGTCCGTCGAGGTGGCAGCGACGGTGGCCAAAGGTGTCGTCAACCTCGGCGCGGTCAGCGGGCAGGATCTGCTGCTGATCGTGTTCGCCGGTCTTGTCGGCGGAATCATCTGGAACCTGGCGACCTGGCTTCTCGGATTGCCGTCGAGCTCCTCGCACGCACTGTTCGGCGGATTGATCGGCGCCGCAATCGCCTCCATCGGTATGGGCGGAGTCGAGTGGGGCGGAGTTCTGACCAAGGTCGTCGTCCCCGCAATCCTCGCGCCGGTCGTCGCGGCTCTGGTCGCAGGCGTCGGCACCAAGCTCGTGTACCGCATCACCGCATCCGTGAAGGAAGACGAGCGCGAGCGCGGTTTCCGCTTCGGACAGATCGGCACCGCCTCACTGATCTCACTTGCACACGGCACCAATGACGCCCAGAAGACGATGGGCGTCATCTTTTTGGCCCTCGTCGCTCACGGCACCATCACCGCCGAGACCGAGATGCCGTTCTGGGTGAAGTTCACCTGTGCCGTCGCGATCGCCCTCGGGACCTACCTCGGCGGTTGGCGCATCATCCGCACCCTGGGCAAGGGCCTCGTCGAGATCGCCGCTCCGCAGGGACTTGCTGCCGAAGCGTCGTCCGCCGCCATCATCCTCACGTCGAGCCACCTCGGACTCCCCCTCTCGACCACTCACGTCGCCACCGGCTCCATCCTCGGTACCGGCATCGGCCGCAAGGGCGCCGAGGTCCGCTGGGGCGTCGCGGGCCGGATGGCCGCTGCCTGGCTGATCACGTTGCCGTCGGCCGCGGTCGTCGGCGCCATCTGTTGGGCACTCGCGCATCTGATCGGCGGACTGGCCGGCGTGCTGGTCGTCTTCGCTGCACTCATCGCCTTCGCGATCTTCATGTACATACGCTCGCGTAAGGAACCCGTAGACGCGGCGAACGTGACTGCCGAATGGGACGAGAATTCAGATGCGGCAGTTGCCGAGATCCCGGCAGCCGAACCCACTCCGTCCACCGAAGCCACCCGCAACTCCTGAAAGGGGCGCAAGAGAATGCATCTACTGACCGATACCCTCGATTCGCTCTGGCAGGTAGTGGCAGTCGGACTGCTCTTCGGAGCGGGACTTCCGGCGATCTTCGCCTTCGGCCTCAAGTCGCTGAGCCTGCCGAACGCCGACGGCACCGAAGGACCGTCCACCCTGGGTAAAATGGGTGCGTACCTCTGTTTTGCGGTCGTGCTCGTCACGATCTTCGCCGGAATACTGTTGTTGATGAAGAACTTCTTGGCCAGCACGTTCGGAATACACGTCTTCTGAGTGGTCGTCGCGGTACACCACTGAAACCACCGAAACGAAAATGAGGCCGAGGATTTGAGCAAGTATTCATTGCGCAGCGTGCTCGACTGGCTGCGTGCCGGGTACCCCGAGGGCATCCCGGACAAGGATCATTTCGCGCTGCTCGCGGTTCTCCGTCGCCGACTGACCGACGAGGAGATCGAGCAGGTCGTTTCGATGTCCATCGAGTCCGCACACGAGGTACCGGACCGGCACGTCGACTACGACACCATCCGCGCCATCATCGAGGGAATCCTCAACGAGGAGCCGTCCGAGGACGACGTCGATCGTGTCACCGAAAGACTGCGCGCAGGTGGATGGCCGGTCATCGAAGACGCGGACGCCGACAACGAAGTTCGAGACGTGAGCTGACGTCATGGCCCTTCCGCCCTTCCTCACGTCGATAGTCGGCTGGTTGCGGGCCGGCTATCCCAACGGCGTCCCCGAACAGGACTACATCCCGCTCTTCGCGCTCCTCACCCGCAGACTCTCCGAATCCGAGGTCGACGCCGTCGCCGACGCGTTGATCGAGGACGGCGATCTGCCTATCGAGAAGACCGACATCCAGGTCCTCATCACGAAGATCACCAACGAGATGCCTCTCGAAACCGACGTCGACCGCGTGCGAAGCCATCTGGCTGACGGTGGTTGGCCGCTTGCCGGGCCGGACATCCGGTGAACGTTCTTCGCACGCTCGCGGTTCCGCAGGGCGAGGCGGTCTTCGAGGTATTGCCGCGCATCGCGCAGATCCTGGGCGGCGAGCACGACGCCGTGCTCCCCGTCCCGGCGGCCGACGCACGCGAGACAGCTCGCCTGAGCGACGCTCTGCACCCCGATCAGCCCATCGACGACGGTATTTCGCTGGTGGTCGCCACGTCGGGAACCACCGGCACTCCCAAAGGGGCAATGCTCACCGCGGCTGCACTGCGAGCCAGCGGCGACGCGACCCACGAACGCCTCGGCGGCACCGGATCCTGGTTGCTGGTCCTGCCCCCGCACCACATCGCCGGTATGCAGGTTCTGTTGCGCAGTGTGCTCGCCGGAACACAGCCGGTGATCGTCGACGTCAGTGCGGGTTTCGACCCGGCAGCGCTTCCGGGCGCCGTCGCCGCGATGAGCGGACCGCGCCGCTACACCTCGTTGGTGCCGACTCAGTTGGTCAAGGCACTCGGTGATCGCGCCGCGGTCGAGGCGTTGGCCTCGCTCGACGCCGTTCTGCTCGGCGGCGCTGCGACGCCTGCGCCGGTGCTCGCGCAGGCCACCGAAGCGGGCGTCACCGTCGTCCGCACCTATGGGATGAGCGAGACCTCCGGCGGCTGCGTGTACGACGGAATCCCGTTGTCCGGGGCAAAGATTCGCATCGACGGCGGCCGGGTTCTACTGGGTGGACCGATGCTCGCGTCCGGGTATCGTGGGCTTCCCGACCACCCCGCGTTCGCCGAACCCGGATGGTTCCGGGCCGACGACGCCGGATCAGTGGTCGACGGAGTTCTGCGCATCAGCGGCCGGTTGGACGAGGCAATCTCCACCGGCGGACTGACCGTCGTACCGCAGGTCGTCGAGGCCGCGCTGGCCGATCACCCCGCCGTTCGCGAGTGCGCGGTGATCGGCATCGAAGACCGGCGACTCGGGCAGCGGGTGGTGGCCGTCGTCGTAGCCGAGGGCGAAGCTCCGACGCTCGAGGAGCTGCGCACACATGCTCAGCGGACACTCGACGTGACCGCAGCGCCGCGCGAGTTGTTCGTGGTGGACGCGCTCCCCCTCCGTGGCCCGGGCAAGCTCGATCGCGCCGCCCTGGTTGCTCGGTTCAGCTAGCAGCCGCAGCACGTTTCTTCAGCCGCAGGCCTGATCAGGGGTGCGGCTGCACAATCAGCGCGCGGCTCCGCGGAGGCAAGCCCGCTCGAACCTTTCCCGGACGCGTTCGAAGTCACGCAGATCCGCCCATACCCACCGGAACACCTCGAACCCCGCGTCCCGAATCGCGTCCTCGCGCAGTTTCTCGCGCTCGACCGCCCTACCCGGATCGTCGCCGCGGTACTTGACCATCCCGTCGAACTCGCCCACCACACCGTGCTCTTTCCAGAAGAAGTCGACCCTTCCGACAAACCGTCCACCGTGACGGATCTCGTGCTGCAAAGTCGGCTTCAGCCAACCGTGGTCGCGCATCCGTACGCGGCTGATGGACTCCCCGGGACTCTCGGCACCCGGTTCGACGAACTCGGCCACGACCCGCGCCCGGCTCATCCCCAGCCGTCCGCGCGCATGATCGAGAGAGGCGTCGACGTCCTCACGTCTCATCCCGCGTCGCAGGGCGCAATCACCGATCACCACGGCGTTCTCGAACGACGTCGTCCGCGCGAGGTCTACGAACGTTCGCGCCAACGACGTGGTTGCGACACCGTCGATCAGCACGACTTCCTCGGGCGGGACCACCGCCGGGTGAAGATGCAAGGTCTGGCCCTTCCGCCCACCCGAGGGTCGGCTACGCGTCATGTGTACGGTCTCCAATCGCAATCCGCCGCAATCCAATCCGTGCACGACGGCTGCCGAAGCATGGCTCACGATTGCGCCGGGTCCACAGGTTTCGACGGCTGCCATGACAGCGCAGCGATGGCGTGCTCTCGCATCGAGTTCGCGGAAGTGATCGGCCCGCATGTAGATCCCCGCCGCGATTCGGTGCAGCTCACCTCGCTTGACCGCTCGTTGCAACTGTTCGTCGCTGGTGCCGTCGCGGTGTGCCTGTGCCCGCGTGAGAATTTCCATGCAGTGAGCCTGATGCCACCGCGCCCGCGGACCGACGAGCAAGATCCGTCTGGGGAGTGTTTGCCGGTTGTGGAGCACCGACCTCGCGCGCTGTGCAAGTAACCGCAAGTTCCACGCAAGGTCCATGCAAGATCGATCTGCCAAGCTTCACTCCATGAACCACACAGCTTCGCCTCTTGCCATCGAGGCCGACGGACTCGTCAAGAAGTTCGGCGAGCACCGCGCGGTCGACGGCGTCAGCCTGACCGTCCCCACCGGCTCGGTGTTCGGCGTCCTCGGGCCGAACGGTGCCGGCAAGACCACCACCGTCCGCATGCTCGCGACCCTCCTACGCCCCGACGGCGGTGAGGCACGCATCTTCGGCCACGACGTCAGCCGTGAACCCACCGCGGTCCGTTCCCTGATCGGCGTCACCGGGCAGTACGCCTCCGTCGACGAGGACCTCACTGCAACCGAAAACCTCGTGATCTTCTCGCGACTACTCGGTCTGAGCCGCCGCGACGCACGCAGCAAGTCCCTCGAACTCCTCGAGGAGTTCGACCTGGTCGAGGCCGCAACCAAACCGCTGAAGAACTTCTCCGGCGGTATGCGTCGACGCCTGGATCTGGCGGCCAGCCTGATCGCTCGCCCGCCGCTGCTGTTCCTCGACGAGCCCACCACCGGCCTCGATCCGCGCACCCGCGCCCAGATGTGGGTGACCATCCGGCGACTCGTCGCAGAGGGTTCGACGGTGTTGCTCACCACGCAGTACCTCGACGAGGCCGATCAGTTGGCCGATCGCATCGCGGTGATCGACCGCGGCCGCGTGATCGCCAACGGCACCGCCGACGAACTCAAGGCGTCGGTCGGGATCTCTTCGCTACAGCTCAAGTTGGTCGATCGTGATCGAACCGAGGAAGCTCGCTCGCTCATCGCCGCTGCGCTGAGCGTCGAGGTGGGTGTCACGCCCGAGGTCGGTCGGATCACCGCCCCGCTGAGCGACCCGTCGATCACCGCGGACCTGTTGATCCGCCTGCGCGAGCAAGGTATCGCCGTCGACGAGATCAACGTACAGAAACCCAGCCTGGACGAAGTGTTCCTGACCATCACCGGGCACCAGCCCGAAGACGGTGGACGCAACGACGCCCAGTCCGACAACGACTCCGATCGGAGCGTCGCATGACAACCACCCTCACCAAACCCCGGTCGCCGATTGCGCAACCGGACTCTGCGCCCCGCCGGATCAGTCTGCAGCAGAGCTTCGCGAACACGTTCACGATGGCGTACCGCGGAATTCTCAAGATCAAGCACAACCCCGAGCAACTGTTCGACGTCGTCATCCAGCCGATCATCTTCACGTTGATGTTCACCTACATCTTCGGCGGCGCGATCGCCGGTGACGTGACTGCCTACCTGCCGACGATCATCCCCGGCATTCTCGTTCAGACCGTCATCACCGGTTCCATCGTCACGGGCACCCAGCTTCGTGAAGACATGGACAAGGGTGTGTTCGACCGCTTCAAGTCCCTTCCTATCGCGCGCATCGCCCCGCTGTCCGGTGCATTGCTCGCCGACGTCGTGCGTTACGGCATCGCCACGACGATCACGTTCATCGTCGGTTTCGCGATGGGATACCGCCCGGCAGGCGGCGTGGTCGGCATCCTGTCCGCTGCGATCCTGGTCATGGTGTGTGCGTTCTCCATCAGCTGGATCTTCGCCCTCATGGGCGTGCTGATGAACAAAGCGTCCACGGTGCAGGGCGTTTCGATGCTCGTGCTGTTCCCGCTGACATTCCTGTCGAATGCGTTCGTCGATCCTGCCACCATGCCGAGTTGGCTTCAGAAGTTCGTCAACGTCAATCCGGTCTCGCACTTGGTGACCGCGGTTCGCGAGCTGGCCAACGACGGCCATTTCGGCATCCACGTGGTCTGGTCCTTGGTCGGCGCCGCGGTGATCGTTGCCGTCATGGCACCTCTGACCGTCCGGATGTACATGCGCAAGACGTAAGTCCCGCAACATCGTCCAGCTCTAGTCCAGCACCGGTCCGCGAAGCGCAGCCAACACTGCTTCGCGGACCGCTCTGCGCGAATAGCCCGACACCTTCTCGGTTTCCACAGACCACCTGTCGGACCCGACCACACCGACAGCGAAGTCGGACAGGCGCGCATGGTGGAGCGAGACGAAGTCCTGTCTCCCCGGCATTTTCAACGACAGTGCCATCAGTTCGACCCCGCGATCGATGTTGCCCGTCACAAGATCGAACGACCCGATCGCCGACGCCAACGAACCCGCGAGCGGCAGGTCCGCGTAACCGTTGGGATCGAGCTTGAGAGCACTCGACTCCTTCATCTGCAGAACGCGACCCGCCACGAGTTCGTGCCGGCCGTGAACCGCGTGAGCGCACACCGCCGCGGCACCGAGCAGAACGACGAAGGGATCACCGAAGATGTTCTCGATCGCAGAACCCAACAGCTCCAGCGCTTCTCGATACCGAGCCAGGCCGTCCTCGATACGGCCGTCCTCGAGATCCGCCTCGGCGATACTCGCCATGAGCGCCGCGCGCCGTTGATCGGTTTCGATGGCTCCGGTCCCACCCGAGTGGGCCAAGGCCGGGCGTGCCCGATCGAGAAGTACCCGACCACCAGCGGTGTCACCGGCCGCGATCATTGCTCCGGCTTGAAAGCAGATGAGCTGCATCGCCTCGTCACGCGCACCGAGACGTTCCATCGACGCCGCCGCGATCGCGTAGAACTCGATGGCCTCGCCGTAACGGGCGGATTGGCTGTGAACCGACCCGACATGTTGGGCCGCCATCGCCAGACCCCACTCGTCACCGATGCTGGTGGCGTAGTCGAACAACGCCTCGCCGTCCAGCAATGCACCGCGCAGATCCCCGATGTTCTCCCGCATGTTCGAACGCGCGGACAGCGCCGCCATTCGGGTCTCGGGATCGGAACTGCGAACGCCTTCGGCCACCAACCGCGCAAGTTTGTGGTTGGCGATCCCACTCGTGGTCAGCTTGATCAGAAATGCGAACAACGGACCGAGATCATCGCGCTCACGCAACAGCTTTCGAAGGCGGACCCGCGCACGGGCATGGTTTCGATCGGCCTCCCCGAAGAAGAGATGCATTGCCACCAGGATGAACGTCGCGCCGACCAGTTCCGCATTCACGTCGCGCAGATCGTTGTCCGCGGTCGCCCCCACGATCTTCGACGCCCAATTCGAGATTTCCGAGTTCGATCCTCGTACGGCCCACAGAATCGCGAGGACGGGAAAGACGTTGGCCACCGTAACCGCGTCGCCGCGCTCCACGGCCCAGCGAAGAACAGCGAGAAGGTTGTCGTGCTCGGCGTCCAAGTCGGCAATCAGGCGAAGCTGGTCCGTTCGTGATCGCACGACGGCGTCCTCGGCGATCGCGATCGCCCAGTCGTCGAGGCGCCGAATCACTTCCGGCCCCTCCCCGGACGCGGCGAGTTGCTCCTCGCCGTATTCACGGACCGTCTCGAGCATGTAGTACCGAAGATCGCCCTGTCCGTCGCTGACGGAAAGAAGCGACTGATTGACCAGAGCTTCGACGGCGCCCGCCACATCGGTCAGCTCGCCCCACCCTGCAACTGCCTGCGCCGAAGAAAGCGTGAAGCCTGCCGGGAATCGGCACAGCCGACGCAGCGCGATCTGATCCCCGCTGCCCAGCAGATTCCAACTCCAGTCGATCACCGCGTGCAGCGTCCGATGCCGGTCCGGAGACGTCGGATCGTCGGAGCGCAACAACGCGAACCGATCTCGCAGTCGCGAACCGATTTCGTCGACGCTCATCGTGCGGACCCGAGCGGCAGCGAGCTCGATCGCCAGCGGGAGTCCGTCGAGCGTCGTACACAGCTTGACGACCGCGTCGACGTCCAGATGAACGGACGGCCGCACCGCGCGGGCTCTCGCCGAGAAGAGTTCGACTGCCGACCCGGATCCGTCGTCGATCGCCAACGGCGGCAACGGGTACACCGCCTCGGCACTGATCATGAGCGGCGAACGACTGGTGGTCAGTACCGTCAACTGAGGACCGGCCGCGATCATCTCGGCCACGATCTCCGAACACGCGCCGATCACGTGCTCGCAGTTGTCGAGGATGAGCAACATCGGACCGGCCGACAGCGCCTCTTTGAGTCGCTCTCGCGCCGAATGCGTCCGGCCGACGGTCAATTTTCCTGGCGCCAGATCGGATTCGCTGATTCCGAGGGTGCCGCCGATGGCCGCGATGACGTCTTCGCTGCTGCGCAACGACGCCAGCTCCACGAGTACCACCGAGACGCCAGGCCGGTTCACGGATGCGCGCAGGCCCAATTCGTGTGCGAGACGGGTTTTTCCGGCACCGCCGGGTCCGAGAATCGTGACGACGCGAGAGCGGGCGAGTAAGGATTCGATCTGGTCGATGTCGCCATCGCGACCGAGCAAGGTGTTGGGGGCAGCGCGTAGACCGATCGCACGCGCAGCCCGTGGTGTAGCTGCCGGCGCGCCCAGAAGTTCTGCGTTCAGAGTCACCAGCGCAGGTGACGGATCAGCGCCCAGACGGTTGGCGAGGTGGTTTCGAAACTCTGCGAACACCTCCAGTGCCTCGTTGACGCGGCCGGCTCCGGCGAGCGCGCGCATCAGTGCTTCGGCTGCCGTGTCGTCGAATGGACTCGCCAGGTGCCGTCCTCGCACCAGTGGAATGGCTGCCGCGTACTCCCCCAACGTGAGGAATGCGTCGATCTGCGCCGACTCCAGTTCGTCGTACACGCGGCCCGCGTCGAGCGCGAGGCGATCTGCGACGTCGCCGACGACGTCGCTTCCGGGGGTACCGCGCCACAGGCGCAGCGCGTCGGTCGTGACGGCAAGCGCCTCGGACGCGTCGGCGCCGCCCGAGCGCAACCGACGGGCCGCGTCCGCTGCCCTGGCCAGGTCGACACGCTCCCGAGCGAGAGTGAGCCGGTATCCGGCCGCCGTCACCTCGAGGGCCCCGTCCGGGAGTGCAGATCGCAGGCGCGAGACCTGAGTGTGGAGCGCGTTCATCGGTGAGCGCGGCGGCTCCAGCCCCCAGACGTCGTCGATCAGGCTCTGCGCGGTACGTGGCTCACCGGGATTACGAGCCAGCGCCACCAGGAGAGTTCGAGCTCGCGGCCCCGGGAGGGGCACCAGACGATCACCCACTTTGGTCGAAACGGGTCCGAGCAAGGCAATGTCTGCCAGGTCTGCGCCCGACTGCGCGTACCTGGCGCGCTCACTCACGTCTCGAGTCATGTGCTGATCCACCGCGTTCGATCGTATTGCACAGTGCAAAGATCGTCGTATGGCAACAGCTGCTCAATGGATCGAAGGCGCGAGGCCGCGCACACTCCCGAACGCGATTGCGCCCGTGCTGGTCGGCACCGGAGCCGCGGCGTCACTGGACCTCGCAGTGTGGTGGAAGGCGCTCCTGGCACTGATCGTCTCCTTGGCCTTGATCGTCGGGGTGAATTTCGCGAACGACTACTCCGACGGAATCCGCGGAACGGACGACGACCGCGTCGGGCCACTGCGCTTGGTCGGATCGAAGTTGGTCAGTCCCGGAGCGGTGAAGGCCGCAGCGATCAGCTGCTTCGCCGTTGCCGCGGTAGCCGGTTTCGTTCTGGCTGCGACCACGGCCTGGTGGCTGGTCGCGGTCGGAGTGTTCTGCATCATCGGTGCGTGGTTCTACACCGGCGGCACGAAGCCGTACGGATACAGCGGGTTCGGCGAGATCGCCGTGTTCATCTTCTTCGGGTTGATCGCAGTGCTGGGAACTCAGTTCGTGCAGGCCGAGCGGGTGGACCTGGCCGGACTGGCCGGAGCGATAGCCATCGGTTCGTTCTCGAGCGCAGTGCTTGTCGCCAACAATCTTCGGGACATCCCGACCGACACCGAGTCCGGAAAGATCACTCTTGCAGTCCGACTCGGCGACGCGAAGACCCGCACGCTGCACGTGATCCTGCTGGCCGTCCCGTTCGTCGCGACCCTGCTGCTGATCCTGCGTACTCCGTGGGCATTGCTCGGATTGCTCGCGTTGCCACTCGCAATCCGAGCCAACGCCCCGCTGCGTTCTGGGGGCCAGGGAATGGCTCTGATCCCCGCGTTGCGCGACACCGGACTCGCCATGCTCGTCTGGGGCGCCGCGACCGCAGTTGCGCTCAGTCTCGCCTGAACTTCGCCGTACTCAACGGTTGTCGGGGACGAACGCGCTGAGCAGAAAGTTCACGATCGAGATGATCAGCGCGCCCCAGACTGCCGTCCAGAAGCCGTCGACCGTCAAGCCGTAGGACGTTCCGGACGAGATCCACGCCGTCAGCATCAGCATCAGGGCGTTGATCACGAGTGTGAACAGTCCGAGAGTCAGGATGAGCAGCGGTAGCGAGAGAAGCTGCACCACCGGCTTGATGAAGGCGTTGACCACCGTGAAGATCAAGGCGATCACCGCGATCACGAGAACCGTGCCCCAGGTGCCGTTGTCGTGGTTGGCGATCGTGATGCCGGTGACCCACGCCGACGCCAGCCAGATGGCTATGCCGTTGATGATGAGACGTGCCAGAAATGTCATGTCTGAATGCTGGCACATCCCGCCCCGTGCATGCGGAGCCGTGCCGAATCTAGGCGGCGCGATTCATCTTCGCTTCCAATCGCTCACGGATCACCGACATCGTGACCTGCGTTTCGAGGGCCTGACGGGTGGGCCCGTCGGCGACACGCAGGATGCCGAGCAGGATGTGTTCGGCACCGATTCGATTGTCCTTGTGCGCGAGCGCTTCACGGAGCGAGAGTTCCAACACCTTCTTGGAGTCCTTCTCGAATCGCGATCGAGGAAACCCGAATCGGCCTTTCCGCGACGTACCGACACCGTCCGGCACGGGAGTCTCGTCCAGCACACCTTCACCGAACGACTGCTCCAGACTTTCCCGCACCGCATCGAGATCGATGCCGATCGACTTGAGTATCTCGGCGTCGTCGTCGAGGTTGTGCGAGTCACCGCCCTTCGAGTCACCGCCTTTCGCGCCGGCGCCGGCGCGGCGGATCGCGTCGAGGGTGACACCCGACTCGGTGAGCACCTCGGTGGCGATGCCCCGATCAGCGGTGAGCAGGGCGGTCAGAAGTTCCGTCGGCGTGACAGGACCGGATCCGGCGACAGCATCGACGACTACTCCCCTCGCCTGCGCGGAGAACCTTTCGAACATGGCACTTACCTGCCCTTCTCGCGCAGTGGACGCAGCATCGATTCCGACTGCGCGGACGCATATTTCTTGTGGACGGCTTGACGGCTGACCTCGAGAGCTTCCGCGATCGCCTGCCAGGACCATCCGTGCCGGCGCGCATTGGCGACCTGAATGGCCTCGAGTTTGTCGAGCAGACGTCGCAGCGCTCGAACGGCACGCAATCCCTCGGTGGGATCCGGGCTGCCGGCGGCAGCGGCTAGAGAGGTTGCTTCGGTCATGTTGTCAATTTAGGTTGACACACGGAATCTGTCAACCAAAATTGACAACATGCCTCAGTACCCTGCGACTGCCCCGTTCACTGCCACCTGCAAATCAGCCTGCACAGTTCGGGCGATATCCATCGGCTTGTCCGGAAGTTCGGTCACCGGCATTCCGACAAAGACACTCGCCGCCTTGACGTCACCGGAGACCGGGCCGTAGTTGATGCCGATCGACACCAGAGCCGGCGAGCACCCCAACTTCTCGGCCCGGGCCACGATGTGGCCGATTCCGCTGTTGACATGCTGCAACTGCGTCGGATCTTCGGTATTGCACGTCCCCTCGGGAAAAATCGCCAGACAATCGCCATTGCCCAGACGCTCCGCCGCGACGTCCATCATCACTCGGCCGGCATCCGAAACAGCGCGAAGGCCGTAGTTCTTGCTGCGAAAAACCGGGATACTGCCCATCATGTCGATCTTCTTGCGCTGCGAGGGATCAACGAAGAGTTCGTCTTTGGCGAGGACCCTGGTCCGTCCGATCACTCGGCGCAACGGAGTGCGCCACGCGGTCGCGGCGAGCGTGAACTGGTCACTCTCCGTCAGATGATTGACCGCCACGACCAATTGCGTCTTGCGCTCGAGCAGAGTCTTCAGCGCAGCCTCCGCCCCCGGCGCGTATCGCACTCGCGGGCGGTACTTCAGCGCCAAGGCGGCGTAGGCGAGCTTCGCCACAAACCGGTTCTGCTGATGGCTGCGGTAGTACTCGTACACCGCTTCGTAATTGTCGAGTGAAACTTCAGGATTGCCCATGATCCGCCCTCGCTGGAGAAGTGCCCTTTGGACAAACGATACACAACCTACGGTTGCGTAGGTTTGTGTTTCACACGGCGTAGCGCTGGGCGAAACTCCGCTCTCGAGGTAAAACGGTTTCTGTGATCCGCTCGGCCATATCCACCGACCTACCCGCACTGCAACAGATCGAGATCGCCGCGGGCGAACCGTTCCGAGACATCGGGATGGACGCCATCGCAGACGATCCACCGCCCACGCTCGACGAGTTGAACGATTTCCTCGCGGCCGAGCACATCTGGGTTCAGACCGACGCTAACGACGTACCCGTGGCGTACGCGCTCGTCGAAATCGTGGACGGCGGCGCACACATCGAGCAGGTTTCCGTTCACCCCGATCATGCCCGCCAAGGCCTCGGCGCCCAGCTGATCGACGCCGTCACCGAATGGGCGGCGGACCATCACCACGATCTCGTGACTCTGACGACTTTCGTCGACGTCCCGTGGAACGCGCCGTACTACGAGCGACTCGGGTTCGTGCGCCTGGCCGAGAACAGGCTCTCCCCCGGACTGATCCGCATCAGAACCGACGAGCAATCGTCCGGGCTGGATGCCTGGCCACGCGTGACGATGAGCCGCCCCGCCCGTGGTCACGTGTCACCAGCGCAGAAGTACACGGCTCAGGAATTCGCCGTCCACACACCCGACCGTACGAACTCGTCCAGCACGGCCGTCGGACCGAGCAGGTCGATCCCTTCCGACGCCACCCATTCGTCGTTGTAGTATGTGCCCGAATAACGCTCTCCGCCGTCGCACAGCAGCGTGACGACGCTGCCGCTGCGTCCGGCCGCCATCATCTCCGCGATCAACGCAAAGGCGCCCCACAAGTTCGTACCCGTCGAGCCGCCGACTTTGCGCCCCAGGGCGGCGCTGGCGTGCCGTGCAGCCGCGATCGAGCCTGCATCAGGGACCTTGATCATTCGGTCGACCACCTGACCGACAAACGACGGTTCGACGCGCGGACGGCCGATGCCCTCGATCCGGGAACCCCGAGTACCGACGATCGACGGATCGCCGGCCCGCCACGCGTCGAAGAACACGGAGTGCTCCGGGTCCACGACGCACAGTCCGGTGTCGAATTTCCGGTAGCGAAGGAAGCGGCCGATCGTGGCGCCGGTTCCGCCGGTCCCGGCTCCGACGACGACCCAGTCGGGGATCGGGTTTTCTTCGTGCTCGAGCTGAGTGAAGATGGATTCGGCGATGTTGTTGTTTCCGCGCCAGTCCGTTGCGCGCTCGGCATGGGTGAACTGGTCCATGTAGTGGCCGTTCGACTCACTCGCGAGCCGATGCGATTCCGAGTAGATCGAGGACGGATCGCTCACGAAATGACAACGTCCACCCTGCGCCTCGATCAATGCGATCTTGGCGGGACTCGTACTCGCGGGCATCACCGCGACAAAATCCAGGCCGAGCAACTTCGCGAAATACGCCTCGCTGACAGCCGTCGAACCGGACGACGCCTCGATGACGGTGGTCTCTTCGGTAACCCAGCCGTTGCAGATCGCGTACAGGAAAAGCGACCGCGCGAGTCGATGCTTGAGACTCCCCGTGATGTGGGTCGACTCGTCCTTCAGATAGAGTTGGACGGTCCAGTTACTCGGTAGCGGATACCGCAGCAGGTGAGTGTCCGCGCTGCGTTGCGCGTCGGCTTCGATCAACCGCACCGCGTTGTCGACCCACTGGCGTGACGTCCGACGGTCGACGTCGAGCGACCCCGTGGTCACCGCCCGTCCCCGCGCAGCTTGGAGCGAAGATCGTCACGATCGGACCGGCGCTGGGCGTCGACGGCCGCGATGCCCGCATTGACACGCTTGCGGAGTTTCGCGAAGAGCAGCAGCGACAGCGGCAGCGCGATCAGAACTGCGAACAGTGCCGCGACGATCAGGGGAACGTCAGTGCCGGCGAGCTTTCCACCGCCGATGATGACGGCACCGATCACGACGACCAAGAGCAGTCGAGCGACCGAGTACAGCACCACGTCGCGGGCCAGTTGACCCTTGGTCACCGGCCCGGCAGTCGACTTTGCCTGTGCAGAGTTTGCGGAGGGTTTACTGGCTTTGACCGGCTCAGAAGGAACATTTTCGGGGTTTTCAGACAACTGGCTCACCCTCTCAGGTTACCCATTCCGAATGCGGGTGGGATCAAGCCCGCTATATCCATTTTGTCCTTTACTTAAACATTACTTTGTCTTGAAAGATCGACTACCCGGCTATATCTGTGCAAACATTGCGCTACCACTCAGAAAACGGTCGAATGTGAGCGAAGGACTTCGAAACAAACTCGACGCAGGTTTTTGGCAACTGCTCGACACACCGGTTCGGTATCACTGTTCAGAGTCACTGCTCGTCAACGTTCGACATCAACATGGAGGACCTCACAATGAGCGCACCAACCTTCAATACCGCCGCAGACGCACTCATGACGCCAGGACAGGTAGCGGCATTGTTTCATGTCGATCCCAAGACCGTGACCCGCTGGGCACACGCAGGACGACTGGGCTCGCTTCGCACGCCAGGGGGGCATCGTCGATTCCGTGAGACCGAGGTCATGCAGCTTCTGCGCTCACTGACCACCGAAGCGGACAACAACTGAGCAACTTCAGCTCACTTCGAAGTACTTGTAGCACCCGACAGATCTTGCAGTACCCGACAGATACAGCACTGACGCACTGAACCGAAACCCTTCTCCACACCGCTTCTGGTGAAGCGGGCCGGAGACTGAGTAGGCTCGACCTCAGTTCCCTGAGGAGGTGCGCCGTGTTGTATCTGTTGGCGTTGGTGGGTTTGGTGACATTGATCGTTCTGATGTGGAAGGCATTCGGGCCCGATCCGTCGACGCGTACCCCGGTGAGCGGCGTGCGCGGGCCGGACGACGATCCCGAATTCCTGTGGAATGTGAACCAGCAAACACGACGCAAGCGCACGGAAGGTCCGGACGTACCGCCGACTGACACGTCGACGTAGCGTCCGGGCTCACCCGGCTACCGCTTACCGCCCCGGAAAGTTACCGCCCTGGAAAGCCGAACGGGGAGGTCGGAAAGTCCTGCGCAACCACGGCGGCCAATTCCAACACCGCTTGGCGGGTGCCTGGACGCAGCCGGTCCAGATCGATTTCGGCACCTTCTTCCAGATGCGGATCGAACGGAATAAGTCTCACCGCTCGACAGCGCTGCTCGAAATGCTCGACGACCCGTGGCAGATCAACCTTGCCCGAGCGAGGGCGTACCGCATTGATGACGGCTACGGACGTGGCGACCAACCTGCTGTAACCGTGAGCATCGAGCCAGTCCAGTGTTGCGGAGGCGCTACGTGCACCGTCGACGGATCCGGAACTGACGACGATCAACGAATCTGCACCTTCGAGAATGGCCTGCATCGCCGAGTGCATCAATCCGGTACCGCAGTCCGTCAAAACGATGCTGTAGAACTTTTCGAGCATGTCGACAGTACGCGTGTAGTCCCCGCCGCTGAAGGCCTCTGAAACTGCTGGATCACTGTCGGATGCAAGCACTTCGAGCCGGTGGCGATTTTGTGATGTGTAACCACGGACGTCGCTGTACTTCTCGATGCTGTTCTCGTCGCGCAGCAGGTTCCGCACTGTTGCTGGAGTCTCGAGCGGGATCTTCTGGCTCAAGGTTCCTCTGTCGGGGTTTGCATCGACTGCGACGACGCGATCACCGCGAATCGACGCGAATATCGATCCCAGCGTCGCGGTGGTCGTGGTCTTACCGACGCCACCTTTGAGACTGAGAACCGCAACCTTGTAGCAGCCCTGCAGTGGCTGGTTGATCTGGCGCGTCAACTCGACGACATGCTGATCCTTTGCACCGTTTCCAAGGTTCACCGATCGGCCGGACATCGTGTACAACGCCTTGCGCCAACCACCGGCCGGGGCGGGTCGGACGGGCTTGACGAGCAGCGCGGCCGAAAGGTCTTGTGCCGTCATGGGGAGAGCCTGCTCAGGGAGATTGCCGGGAGCGGAGTTGAATCCGCTCTGCTGCATCTGAGGATGAACCGGCGCCGCCGGAGCAACTGGCAGCCCCTGTCCGTTCGGCAGCGCCTGTCCGTTCGGTATCGCCTGCCCGTTTTGCAGCGGTTGACCGTATTGCAGGGTGTGGCCGTTCTGCACCGGCGCAGCGCCGGGGTGGCCGAACTGCCGAATCTCGGGGTTGGGTGGCTGAACGGCAGGCGAAGAAAGTGCATGTGGTTGCTGGGGTGGTCCCGCGGACGGTCGCGCGGCCGGAGCGGGCTGGTTCTGGAGGGGCGGCGCGCTCTGGACGGGCTGTGGGTGCTGAAAGGACTGTGGGTGCTGAAAGGACTGTGGAGCGCCAGTTCGCGAATCCGGAACCGACCCTGCACGATTCGTGGGTTCGTAGGTCTGCATCGGCATCGCGGGCGAGGTCGAGAACTGGCCGTTGACGGGGCCTGGTTGTGCTTCCGGATATTGGATGACCGGGGTCTTGGGACCTGGCGCCGGAGCTGCCGGCGTCGTCAGCGGTGGCTGAGCGGCGGGTGCACTGGGCCCCGGGCCGGCGACCTGCTGGAGCGGACCGGAGTCGACCGGGGCCACGAAGAGACTACGAACATCGCTGGGAACCGAGTCGGATGACGTCTCGGGTGCGGATGTGCGCAACTCGCTCCGCGTCGGCTCGGCAGGGCGCACAGGCTCCCACAATCCTGCTCCGGCGTCTTCGATCTTGTCGGCCATCTCGCCGTTCCCCCTCGTCGATCCCGCAGCTACCAAGCAGCTAGTAACTCACCGAGCTGCATCGTAACTGTTGCCGCCCCTGACCTACCTACCGGTAATACCTACAGACCGGTCGGCAGCCACCCACGGTACCTCGAGAGGATCAGTTGAGTCCCGCGTAGGAGTGCAGGCCGGACACGACCATGTTGATGATGAAGAGGTTGAACAACATCGCGACGAATCCGGCGATGTTGATCCAGGCCGCCTTCGTCTCTCGCCAACCGGACGTTGCTCGCGCATGGAGGTAAGCGGCGTAAATCACCCAGGCGATGAAGGACATCGTCTCCTTGGGATCCCAACCCCAGAAGCGTCCCCACGCAGCTTCCGCCCAGATGGCACCGAGGATCACACCGGCGCCGAACAGCGGAAAGGCAATGATCGTGCTCTTGTAGGCCAAGCGGTCGAGGGTCTGGGCGTCCGGCAGTCGCTCCGCGATCCGGCCACCGATGCTCGAGCCTTCGTCACCGGGCGGGAACTTCAGTCGCAGCAGGAACAAGAGGGAAGCGATACCGCCGATCATGAAAATGCCGGAGCCGACGCTGACGATCGTCACGTGAATCGGCAGCCAGTACGAGCGCAGCGCCGGAACCACGGGAGCCGCGTCGGCGTAGAGAACCGTGCCGGCGAGGAACATCAGAATCAGGACGGGAACCAGCAGGAAGACCCACATCGGACGGTACGCCGGCTTGATCAGCAGGACGTGCCCGACCAGCAACGACGCCGCACACGCCATCGCCACGAACTCGTACATGTTGCCGAGAGGGAACCGTTCCGTCGCAAATCCGCGGAGCACGATCGACGCGATGATCAGAACCGTTCCGACAACCAGGACAGCTCGGCCCATTCCGCCGAACCGCTCCGAGAGCGACTTGGTCGGAGTCTCCGCGACCCTGCCCGGCACGGAAGCGTCGACTCCGCCGGCCGAGACCAGTTCCTTGTCCTGAACCGCCTTGGCTCTGGCCGACGCGTACTGCACGATAAGCAGCACGAACGCCAGAACGAGCACGGTGAAGGCGGACTTGAAGGCCCAGTCGCTGTACTGCGCGAGTGTCTCGTTGGTTGTCATCGGGCGTTCTCCTGCGCGTGCGGTTGGTTCACCGCGGTGGTCGGATTGCTTTTCAGCAAGCGGTCGGCGAGGCGGTCGAACTCGTCGCCCCAGCCTGCGTGGTCGGTGCGGGCAAGCCCACCAAGTTCTACTACAGTACGTCGTTCGTCATCGGGATAGATACGTGCCCAGACGCGGCGACGCTTGATCACGAGCGAGACGAGCAGACCCGCCATCATCGTCAACGCCGAAACCAACACCCACACCTGAGCGGGATCGTGGGACACCTGAAGGTTCACGAAGTCGACGGCACCATCGAATCGCACCTGGGTGCCGTCGGCAAGCGTCGCGCTCTCCCCTGGGAAGAGATTGACTCGATCCTGCTTGACCAGTCGACCCTGATTGATCAGTTCGGTGTTGAGTTCGAACAGCGATTGCGGGTTGCCGGTGTCGAGTCCGGTATCGCCCTTGTAGATGTCGATGGCGACTGCCGGGTCGTTCATCGCCGGGTAGCTCGACGACAGAAGGTTGCCGTGGAACAGCGCGGTGGGCGCGAACAATCCTTCGATGGCAATCTGATTCTTCCGACGCTCGTCCGCATCGGGATACATGCCGCCCGGCGGGTCGAAACGCATCGCGCCACTGCTCAGGAACGTCGTGGCGTCGTCGGGACGCCACTGGAGCGTCTCGGTGCGGGTCTCGCCGTTCGGGAAGGTGACGGTGAATGTCGGCGCGTATCCGTGTCCCTGCAGGTACACACGATCGCCGGCGATCCGCAGCGGGTGGTTCACCTGGATGGTCGTGTCCCGCCAAGTATCGGACTCGAGGTCGTCGCCTGCCTGATACGAGATGTCCGAGGTGAACATCTCGGCCTGACCGGTCTCGAGGTAGTCGGCCTGGAAATTTTTCACACGAACACACAGCGGGGTCATGCCGGTGCCGTCGAGGCTCAAACCGGCGACGAAGGAGTCGAACACGGCCGGCGAGGTTGTGCAGAAGCCAGGTCCGTCGTTGGCGATGACGATGCGGTTGCCCTCGTAGCCGAACAACTTGCCCGCGGCGATCGCGATCAACAATCCGACCAACGACAGGTGGAACACGAGGTTGCCGAATTCGCGGAGGTATCCCTTTTCCGCCGAGATGGTGATCTCGCCTTCACGGCGCGATTTCGTATCGCCGCGACGCGTTTCGACGCGCCACCCACGCAGTTCTTTCGACACCCGGGCAGCGAGTTCGTCGGGAGTCTCGCCGTCGACGACGCTCTTGGTGTGGTGCGGCAGGCGAGCAAGATTGCGCGGCGCATTCACCGGACGGGTACGCAGCGCCTTCGCGTGCTCCACGCAACGCGGCAGGATGCAGCCGACCAGCGAAATGAAGAGCAATGCGTAGATCGCGGTGAACCAGAAGCTGCTGAACACGTCGAACAGTTCGAGGCGGTCCATCCACGGGCCGAGCGTCGGACGCGCGGCGATGTAGTCGGCGACCTTGCCCTCGTTGAGGGTTCGCTGTGGCAGCAGGGCGCCGGGGATAGCAGCCAGCGCGAGGAGGAACAGCAGAACCAACGCGGTCCGCATCGAGGTGAGTCCGCGCCAGGTGTTGCGCCCGAGTGCAACGACTCGACCGATCACCGACTGCTTCGGGAGCGCGGGTTTCGGGTTGTCGTTATTGTCGTCAGCTGTCATATCGGCAGCGTCACCTCCGAGATAAATGCGTCGCGAACCCAGCCGACGAACTGGTCCCACGCGCCTGTGACGAGGGCGATTCCCACTGCCACCAACATGATTCCGCCGAAAATTTGAATGGTGCGTGCATTACGACGCAACCAGCCGACGCCGGTCAGCGCACGCGCCGATCCCAGCGCCAAGATGATGAACGGCAGGCCGAGTCCGATGCAGTACGCGACGATCAACGTGACACCACGCGCGGCGGTCATCCCGTCGGTTCCCGCGGCTACGGACATCACGCCTGCCAGCGTGGGTCCGAGGCACGGCGTCCAGCCCAGCGCGAACACTCCCCCGAGTAACGGGGCGCCCACCAGTGACGAGACGCGACGGGGTTCGAAGCGAACGTCTTTCTGGAGGGCGGGGATCAGTCCGATGAACACGAGGCCCATCGCGATCGTGATCACGCCGCCGACACGCATCAGGACCTCGCGGTTGACGAGCAGAGTCGAGATCACGCCGAACACCGACGCAGTCGCGAGAACGAAGACGACGGTGAAGCCGGCGACGAACAGTCCGGCCGCACCGGCCACCCTCAGGCGACTGCTGCGGGTGATCGTTCGTGTCTTCGCCTCTTCGGCTGTGATCGCGGGAGCGTCGGCACCGACGACGCCGGCGAGGTAGGACAGATAGCCGGGAACGAGCGGAACGACGCACGGCGAAGCGAACGACACCAGACCGGCGAGCACGCAGGCGCCGAGGGCCAGCAGGAGCGGACCCGAAGACGCCGCGTTCTGAAATGCCTCGCCCACACCGGCGCTCAGTGTTTCGCTGCCGGCCAGCAGCGTGGTGGTCGTGGTTGTCATGTCTACTGCGCGTCTTCCTGAGCTATTCGCTGGACGACGGGCAGCAAATCCTCGGCGAGTAGTTCTTGGAGGAACACCGCGGCGACGCGGTGTTGACGGTCCAGGACGATCGTCGTCGGAATGACCGACGTGGGGTAGCCCTTACCGAGGGCGATCAGCGAACGCATCGACGGGTCGTAGATCGACGGGTACGAGACCTTGTTGTCGACCACGAAGTCCTGCGCCTTGTTCTTGGTGTCGTCGCGGACGTTGATGCCGAGGAACTGCACGCCCGAATCCTTGGTCTGCTCGTAGACCTGTTCCAGGTCGTCGGCTTCGGCCCGGCACGGTCCGCACCACTGACCCCAGACGTTGAGGACGACGACTTTGCCCTCGAAGTCGTCGACGCCGACCTTCTGGCCTTCGTTCATCAGGTCTGGCCCGGAGAGCTTGCCGATGGTGCCTCGGTCGGACGGCGGATCGTAAAAGATCTTGGTTTGTCCGCCCGGTGATACGAAGTCGAAAGTTCCGCCCTGTGCGACGGCGTCGTCGCCGGTCGCGCAGGACGAGAGAAGAAGCATCGCGGACGCAGCGGCTGCGAGTGCTGCAGCGATGCGGCGCGAAATCATGCTCCTGTCACTCTCGGGTCGGAGGCGCCGGCGGGTTCGGAGTAGACGATGTCAACCAGGGTGTCGCCCTCGTAGACCAGTGAAGTCAACGAGGCCAGGCCGCACTGACGGTGGCGAGGGTCGTGCCAGAGTCGCTCGCCCTGCAGGAATCGGCGCAGGGTCCAGACCGGAAGCTGATGGCTGACGACGACGGCTTCGTGTCCGACTGCCGCGACGCGTGCGGCGTTGACGGCTGCGAGCATGCGATGCGCGATCTGCAGGTAGGGCTCGCCCCAGGACGGGGTGAACGGGTCACGCAGTTTCCACCAGTGACGCGGACGTGAGAGCGCACCGTCCCCGACGGCAACCTTGAGACCTTCGAACTCGTTGCCTGCCTCGATGAGGTTTTCGTCCGTGACGATGTCGAGCTTGTGTGCCTCGGCGATCGGCGTCGCAGTTTCCTGTGCTCGCTGCAGCGGCGACGCGACCACGTGCGTGATGTCGTGATCGGCGAGCACCGACGCGACCGCACGCGCCTGGGCTTCGCCCGCCACCGACAACCGGAAGCCCGGGAGCCGTCCGTAGAGGATCCCGCGCGGGTTGTGAACTTCGCCGTGGCGAAGGACGTGGACGATGGTGCGGGTGGACGTGTGGTCGGGGTGATCGGCGTCGGTCACAGTCGAGGGTCCTCGCTGAAGAAGATGGATGTCGGAAGCGTGCGGTTGTTGCTCGAGCTTGAACGTGTCAGGACTTGACGGCAGCGGCTGCGGCCTTGGCAGCGTGGGGCATGGCGTCGGCGATGATCGAGAATGCTCGATCATCGAGTGCTGCGGAGACGAACCACGCTTCGAACGCGCTCGGCGGCGGGTACACGCCGCGGGAGAGCAGTGCGTGGAAGAACGCGGGGAATCGCCAGGTCTGCGCGGCTTTGGCTTCGTCGTAGTTGGTCACGGTGTTCTCGGTGAAGAACACGCTCACCAAGGTGCCTGCGTACTGCACTCGGTGCTCGACGCCTTCGGCGGTGAGGGCTTGGGTCATGAGGTCGCCGAGGGCGGTCGCGTTCCGACCGAGCTTGGCGTACACCTCGGCGTCGGCGGCGCGCAGACTTGCGAGTCCGGCGGCGACAGCTACGGGGTTACCCGAAAGGGTGCCGGCCTGGTAGACGGGACCGTCTGGCGCGAGGTGGCCCATGATGTCGGCGCGGCCGCCGAATGCTGCGGCGGGCAGTCCGCCGCTCATGACCTTGCCGAAGGTGTAGAGGTCGCCGGCGACGTTGTCGATGCCGTACCAACCCGAGGCGCTGACGCGGAATCCCGTCATCACCTCGTCCATGATCAGGAGCGCGCCGTGCTCACGGGTGAGACGACGCAGACCCTCGTTGAAACCGGGAAGCGGCGCGACGGCGCCCATGTTTCCGGCGGCAGCTTCGGTGATGACGCACGCGATGGCGCCCGGATTGGCGGCGAACGCCGCGGCCACTGCATCGAGATCGTTGTAGCGGACGACGATGGTGTCTTCGGCTTGAGCGCCGGTCACACCGGGAGAGGTCGGCAGCCCGAACGTCGCGAGGCCCGATCCGGCATCGGCGAGAAGGGCGTCGACATGGCCGTGGTAGCAACCGGAGAACTTGATGATCTTGGTGCGTCCGGTGAATCCACGGGCGAGGCGGACTGCGCTCATCGTGGCTTCGGTTCCGGAGTTGACCAGGCGAACCTTTTCCACGGGCGCGACGCGGGCGACGATTTCCTCGGCGAGGGCAACTTCGCCTTCGGTCGGCGCACCGAAGGAGAGACCACCGAGGGCTGCTTCGCGAACTGCTTCGACGACTGCCGGGTGAGCGTGCCCGAGAATCATCGGACCCCAGGACGACACCAGGTCGACGTAATCGTTTCCGTCGACGTCGGTGAGGGTGTAACCGGACGCCTCGCGGATGAACCGCGGTGTTCCGCCGACCGAACCGAACGCGCGGACGGGCGAGTTGACGCCACCCGGAATCACGTTGCCGGCACGTTCGAAGAGCCGAGCGGAGTTCGTTGCATGCACGTCGGGATCACCGGAAGACACAGTCACGGCTTCCAGTGTCCCAGTTCTGTCGAATCTGACAACGACAGGGTGTAGGACTTCGGTGCTCGAGGCGAGTTTTCCGGTCGAACCGGGCCCCGCGTGAGACGATTTCCGGCATGAAGCGACTGTTGACGACGCTGATGGTCTCGGCTGCGATTCTTCTCACATCGTGTGGTTCGGACGCTTCGAATGACGACAAGGCGACAACGTCGTCGCCGCCGAGCGCCACCGACTCGGCTCGAACCACCGCGGCAACGAGCACCGACCCGGCGTTTCTCGGAGGGTGTTCAGCGGTGTCCGTCTACGTTCAGCAGCGTGTTCAGAGCGGCGAGACGTCGACGCAGACAGCGGGCGCCGACTTCCTGAAGATCGTCGAGAACGACCCTTCGTACCAGGCTATGTCCGAGAGCGAGAAGGAACTCTTCCGCCAAGGAATCGAAGCGGGTGCCGCGGGCTCCTGCTGAATGTGAGGGTTGGGATCGAACCGGGTTGCCCGCGGTGCGCTACGCGCTATCGTCGGTTCCATGGCCACCACAGCGGACCACCTCAGGACAACACTCGACGGACGCTGGCGGGAGGTGCGTGAGCGCGTTCGCGGCGAATTGAACGACGAACGTTTTGCTCCGCACTACACACCCAACACCGCCATTGCGCGCTCCAAGGCTCTCGAACAGATGCGCGTCCTCGCCGATCTCGGCTACGCCGCAAACGGTTTCGCGGTCTCTCACGGCGGAACGGGCGACGCGGGTGGCGCCGTCACCAGCATCGAGATGCTCGCGATGTCCGACCTCTCACTGATGGTCAAGGCCGGTGTCCAGTGGGGTCTGTTCGGCGGCGCCATCGAAAACCTCGGCACCGAGCGTCACCACCAGGCATACGTCAAGCCGCTGATCGATCTGGACCTGCTCGGTTGCTTTGCGATGACCGAGACCGGTCACGGCAGCGACGTCCAGGAACTCGAAACCACGGCAACCTACGACGTCGAGACGGGTGAGTTCGTCGTCAACTCCCCCACTCCGTCCTCTCGTAAGGACTACATCGGCGGCGCTGCCCAGCACGCGACCGTCGCGGCAGTGTTCGCACAGCTGATCACCGGAGGCGAAAGTCAGGGCGTCCACTGCTTTGTCGTGCCGATTCGTGACGACGCCGGCAACGACCTCCCCGGTGTCACGACGTCCGACTGCGGGCTCAAGGGCGGGCTACCCGGAGTCGACAACGGCCGCATCGTCTTCGACCAGGTCCGCATCCCGCGTGAGAACCTGCTCAACCGTTACGCCGACGTCGCCGAGGACGGCACGTACAGTTCGGCGATCGAGAACCCGAACCGTCGTTTCTTCACGATGGTCGGCACGTTGGTTCGCGGACGTGTGACCGTCGGTGGTTCGGCGGCAGCGGCCGCCCGCGTCGGATTGGCCATTGCCGGTCGATATGCCCTGCAGCGCAGACAGTTCAGTGCTCCGAAGAGCGACGACGAGGTCCTGATCATGGACTACCTGGTCCACCAGAAGCGTCTGCTGCCGTTGATCGCCCGCTCGTATGCTCTGCAGTTCGCACAGAACGAACTGGTCGCCGCGATGCACGACATTCAGAGCAGCGACGACCCGGACCCGCAGGAGCAGCGCGAACTCGAGGGTCGCGCCGCCGGACTCAAGGCCGCCAACACGTGGCACGCCACTCGGGCCATCCAGGAGGCACGCGAAGCCTGCGGTGGCGCAGGCTATCTCGCCGAGAACCGCCTCACCGCGCTCAAGGCTGACACCGACGTCTTCACCACGTTCGAGGGTGACAACCACGTTCTGACTCAGTTGGTTGCCAAGGAACTACTCACCTCCTACGCCGACGAAGTTCGCGGCATGAGCCCGGTCGACTGGATGCGCTTCGCCGCTACGACGGTCTCCGACGTGGTCAAGAAGCGCACGGCAGCGCAGCAGATCCTGCAGACGATCGTCGACACCCGCCAGGACAACGAAGAGGACGGCAGCCTCTTCAACCGCGGCACCCAGATGAAGATGTTCGAAGATCGCGAAGAGTACCTACTCTCCACTGCGGCAAGGCGATTGCAGGCAGCACAGAAGCGCGAGGAAAACCCGTTCGACGCGTTCAACTTCGTACAGGACCACGTGCTCAAAGCCGCTCAGGCGCACATCGAGCGCGTCATCCTGGAAGCATTCGTCGCGGGCATCGACTCGTGTGAGGACGAGACCGCAAAGGAACTCTTCGGCGAGGTGTGCGATCTCTACGCGCTGTCCGTCATCGAGGAGGACAAGGCCTGGTTCATGGAGCACCGACATCTGTCGGTCGAGCGTTCGAAGGCCGTGACGCGCGGAATCAACGAGCGGTGCCGCACCCTGCGTCCGCACGTCGAGACGCTGATCGACGGCTTCGGCATCCCGGACATCCTGCTGGGGTCGGCGATGTTGGACGGTCCGGGCACGGACGCCGTACGGCTGAAGTAAAAAGTTCGGGTGGGGTCGGCAATCGCCGGCCCCACCACGCTCAGTGTGCTGCTGCCTTCTTCGACTGCCGAGAGGCGAGCAGTCCGGTCAGGCCGAGTGCCGCGACCAGCCAGATCCCCAGAACGAGCAGGTGCGGTCCGGCGCCGTTCCCACCGAAGTAGATGACGGAGCGGATGGGCTCCATGGCCGCTGATCCGAGCCAGAACGAATGGATGTGCTGCCAGAATCCGGGCAGGAACGACACCGGGATGGCACCGCCCGAACTCGGGAAGTTGATGAAGACGAGCACCGTCAGCACCGCGAAGATCGCGGCCTGCCCGAGCAGTCGATTGAGCAGGATGCTCACCGCACCGACGGTGAACGTGTAGAGCATCGAGATCCCCAGCAGTTGCACGATCTGACCGACCGACGCCCCGAAGGCGTGCATGAAGATGCTGGTGATTCCGAAGGCGATGAGCGGGGTGAGTACCGCCGCACCGGCCAGGATCGAATACTGCTCTCGCAGCCGCATTCTCGGCGCAACCTGACTGAGCACCGTGATGGTCAGGTAGCCACCGAGGGTGCAGACGATCAAGAAGTAGAAGAGCCCGACGGTCGAGGAGTCGCGCGCCGTGACGGGCGCCGAGTCGATCACCGTGACCTGCTGCCCCGTCTGCTCCGCGACGGAATGCGCCAAGCTGCTCACCACGGAAACCGTCGAGGCGCCCGCGCCGGTGGCGATATGTGCGGTCACGGTGTCACCGATCTCGATGGCGCCGATCGCGTCGCGGTTGTCGATCCGAGAGAGTGCGTCGGCGGCGTTGGCGGTGGCAACGATGTCGAACTTGTCACCCGACGACGCCTGGATTCCGTCGATCAGCGGGGCCGTGACGGACGACGGACCGACCACCACGATCGGGGCCTGATTCGGCGTCGGTGAGTGGAACGCGCTGACGTAACACAGGCAGAACATGATGACGAAGAACAACGGAAATGCGAGTCCACTGCCCACCATCTTCCAATTGGTCGGCGGATCGACAACCTCTTCGCTGGGAACCCGGACGTCGGTATCTGTCATATTCCACGCTCTCTTCACTCACCACATCTAGCTGTCAACACCGTTGACAGACTCAACAGTCAACACCGTTGACACGTTATAGTCAACGTCGTTGACAACGAAGTCGGCACGCGAGCACAGAGGTCGATGTCGTGACACCCACGAAGCACACGCCAGAGCAGGAACAGCCCTCGACGTCCGAGGCGATTCGCGCCGCAGCATTCCGACTATTCGGTGAGCACGGGTTCGGTGGCACGTCGGTTCGCGCCATCGCCAAAGTTGCCGGAATCGATCCGGCCCTGGTCATCCGGCATTTCGGGTCGAAAGAAGCGCTGTTCCTGGAAACCACGCCGGTTGCGGACTACTTCGAAGGCCAGTTCGACGGCCCACTCGACACCCTCGGTGAGCGGATCGCAGCATTCGTCCTGGGCAAGGCCGACGCCCGGATGCTGTCGGTGTACACAGCGCTCATGCGGGCGTCGGACAGTCCACGGATCCGGGAGCGACTGCGCGAGATGACCGGTACGTTTGCCACCAATCTCGCCGCTCGCCTCGACGGCGAAGACGCGTACACCCGAGCACTCCTGGTCTCCGCCCAGGTGTCCGGCTTGTTGAGCGTCCTCAGCGACGAGAGCATCCCCCAGTCGGCAGATCGCGACGAGTTGGCAAAACTCTACGGCCGGGCGATGCAGACGCTGATCGATCAGTACTGAGCGATGACCTCGTCGGCAAACCGTCGAATCGAGTCGAGTCGCGCCTGACGATCACCGACATCAACTCCGTAGCGATACCACGGCAACACTCTGATTTCCGTGACTCCGAGAGTCTCGAGTTCGCGATATCCGTCCAGATCGCGAACATCCGTCGGCGAGACGTTGACGCCGAAGGGAGCATCGGCACGACCGTACTCGTCCCGCAATTCCGTGAGACGATCGATGGCGGAGGCCAATTCGGCTTTCGTCGTGTTCACCGACATCCAACCGTCAGCCAACCTGGCTGCGCGCCGCAATCCCGGTTCACTGTGCCCACCGATGTAGATCGGAACAGGAATCTCCGGAGCAGGACTGATCATCAGCGCGTCGAAATCGTAGTGCTTGCCATGGAATTCGACCCATTCGGGTCCACGTCCCGCACACACGGCCTTGATGATCTCGATGGCTTCGTCGGTACGCGCACCGCGGGTTCGCATCTCGGTACCGGTGAAAGTGAATTCCTCGGGAATCCAGGACAAACCGACGCCGAGAGCGACGCGGTTCCGCGACATCACCGCCATGGTCGATACCTGCTTGGCCGTCAACAGCGGATCACGCAGTGGGAGTTTGAACACGTTGGTGTAAAACCGAATTCGCGACGTGACGGCCGCCATTGCGGCCATGGCAATGAAGGGATCGGGCATCGGTGTCTCGGGCGACCACATCCGCTTCCCGTCAGCGGTGTACGGATACGGCGCCGACACCCGCTCTGGATAGAACACGGAATCCGGCATCGCGATTCCGTCGAAACCCACCTCTTCTGCGACCTGCGCCAACTCGCACAACTCCAGGGCGTCGATCATCGCGCCCGCCAAGGACCACTTCATCGTTCCACCATTTCGCCGCTACACCATTTCGTCAATCGCACGTCGAAAACCCTTCCATCTGCAGGAACTCACGCCGGCGACATCCAAGCATCGCCGAAGAACATGATGTCGGTGATAGTGCGTACGACGCCGTGAATGTTGCCGTCCCAAGCAGTCAACACCGATGCGGGACCCCAGATCACGTAAGGCACAGTCACATTGGCGTACTCCTGCACCCTGCTGATCGCCTCACGGACAGCATCGTCCGTCGATGCAGTCTGCACAGCCGTGATCAGCGCGTCCATCTCCGGGTCCGCGAAGCCGGACGGGTTGTTCTTCGAATCACTGGCCATACTGTTGTACACATTGAGGTACGGCGCTTCTTCTCCGACCGGAGCGCCACCTCTGGTCATGTCGAAATCGTGGTCCCTGTATACCCGTCGAACCAGATCGGTCACATCGGTGGCGTAGTCGATGGTGACGTCGAAACCGATCGCGTTCAGCGACGCCTGAACCGTCAGTGCCGTCGCTTGTTGGCTCGGCTCCGAGGTGGTGAGATAACGGAGTTTCCCGTCGTACCCGTCGGACTTCGCTTGATCGAGCAGCGCTTTTGCCTTCGCCGGGTCGAACGGAATGCCTGCTGTGTTGTTGTACCAACGTGATGTCCGCGGGACCAGTTCGGAACTGGCGGTGCCCAATCCGTTGTTCGCACGGGTATTGACTGCCGCCGGATCCACCCCGGAGGCGATCGCCTGACGAATACGCACATCGGCCCCGGGCTTGCCCTCGCGATTGTTGATCGTGCCGATCCCGTTCTGTCCGGTCGGACTGAGGTAACCCGAGTATCCGTCGTCGAGAGCTTGTTTGATGACGGCCTCGTCTCGCAGAATGTACGTCATGTCGATCTGACCGCTCTTCAGCGATTCGTACTGAGACTGTGCGCCCGAAGTAGGAACGAACCGCAGTGTGTCCAGTGAAGGTTTACCGCCCTGATAATCCGTACGTGCGGCGAGTACCAGTTCTTCGTGCGGCGCGAACTTGGCCAAGGTGAACGGGCCCGCCCCGATCGGCGTGAACGCTCCGTCCCCGGTTCCTGAAACAGACCCTGCCTCTCCGCCTGAACTTCGCGCAACGATCATTCCGGGGCCGAGCGACAACAGCGCCGGGAATTGACTCCAGGGCCGCTCGAGGATGAATTCGACAGTGGTGGCGTCGGGCGTCTCGATCCGATCCACGATGTTGAGCCAGGTCTGCGATACATCGCCCTTACCTGCCACGAATCGATCGATACTCCACTTCACCGCTTCCGCGTCGAGCGGGCTCCCGTCACTGAAGGTGAGACCATCAGCCAAAGTGACGGTGTACGAGGTGAAGTCGCTGTTGTTCGACAGAGTCTTCGCGAGTTGCGGTACGAAGCCCCCGCTTGTGGAATCGCTGCGTACCAGCGTGTCGTAAATTGCGGCCATTTCGGTTCCGCCGGTCGAACCGGCGGCTTGCGTTCTGGCGGGGTCCAACGAGGAAGGGAACGAATAGGACCCGAAGGTGAGAACACCTCCGTCGACCCGTTCCCCAGTATCCCGAGCTCCCACGAAACCCGCTGCGCCACTACTTGTCGGTGAATCCGATCCCGCGGTGCCCCCACTACTGGAGGCACACCCGGTCAACCACAATGCACCGGCAAGCCCGAGCGCGACAAAGCGAGGTACGAACCGAATCTTTCTGGTGTACATACGTTCCCAATCTCGTCCGCTGATCAGATCTTGACTACCGTCGACGTCGGGATCGGATGCGAGTCCGCCTTGATCCAGCGCAGCGCCCATGTCCCCTCGGTGTGCGAATCGGTGTCGATCCAGTTGCCGTAGCCGGGATCCTTCGCCGCCACGACGATCGTCATGGTGCCGTCGTCGTTGAGCTTCGCGGTGTGATTGTTGATGTAGATGTTCGTGCGGTTGTAGTCGAGAGACTCGACCCAGAAGTTCTGCAGCACGAAGTTGAAGTACTCGCAGTTCGGGACCTCGGTCTCGATGACCCACGCCTCGTCCTCGGCGAGCTTCCAGTAACCGTGGAAGTAGAAGATCGTCGGATCACCGCCGGCGTCCTGGAAGTAGTCCTGTCCCCAGTCGAAGATCTCGTTGGCGCGGGGCTGGAATTTGCGCGACCACTCCAGGAAGGTCTCCGCCATCCCTTTCACGATCCCGACGGACTTGGTGAGGCGCTCGCCGATCTCTTCCGGAGTCAGCGGGACGAACTCCCCGTCCGGGTTCAGGCATTCGATGGTCAGATCACCGACGACCTCGTTGCGCCGATCCTTGTGGGTTTGCCGAACGGAGATGAGGTTACTTTCGGGCGCCAAAGGCAGCCAGGCACCCTCGGCGGGCTTGTCGACGCTCGCGATGAACTCGAAACGGCCGTTCTCGTCGACCTCGAGGTCGTGGATATGCAGATCGCCGGTCTGCAGCATGGTGCCGTCGATGTGGTACCGATTTACGCGCGAGCCGAAGGTGATCAGCGGGACGGTGCCTCGGGTGCCGATGATCCGGTAGTTGTACTTACCGGAGATGTTGGCACGCATGTAGACGTTGTCCGGGTTGTCGGCACCGATCTTCGTCATCATGTTCGGGTTCGGCGCGGACGAGAACTGCGGCCACCGTGGATCGGTGTACTCGACACAGTTGATCGTGCCGTACCGAAGCAACCGGCTCAGGTAGCGAACGCCCTCGGCTCGAGTCAGCGGATCCTGAGGGACGATCTCGTCTTCCAGGACCTTTCCGACCTCGAGCAGATCTGCGCAAAACTTTTCCCAAACAGCGTTCATGTAAATCTCCTTGTTGTAGTGGGGCTAGGTCTGGGTCGATCAGGGTGTGGTGGCGAACTTCGCTTCGACGTCGGCAGCGCTCACGCCGAACTCCTCGAGCGAATAGCGGTGCGACGGACGACGGTGCTCGGCCAGGCTCGCCTGATGCGACGCCTCCACCGCGGCGCGGGCGTCGTCTGTGAAGGGCAGATCGAATTGTGCGTAGATCTTCTCGACTGTGCCGACCGCGTCGGAGATGAAGTCCTTGTAGTCGACGTCGATGAACTGATCCGGGTTGTAGCGGCTACGGGCACTGTTGAAGTTCGCATTCCCTCTTGCCCACAGGTCCAGTTGCGTGCGCCCGATGGCCGGACGGTCGAAGGCTCTCGACATGTCGTGTCCGCCCTGCTCGGCAAGGCTGAAGGTGGACGCCATCGACGTCAACGGGTCCCGGAAGGTCCGGACGAACAGCGCATCCGGATAAACCGACATGATCTCGTCGATCGCGAAGACATGACTCGGGCTTTTGAGCACCCACCGTCGGTCCTGGTCGTGCAGCCCGATCAACTGCAGGTTCTTCTTGTGCCGCGCATATGTTTCGGTCCAGTCCTGCTTCGCCAGCCACCGGGTGTAGCTCGGTACGTACGCCACGGTCTCGAACGCGGTCGAGAGCATCGTCTGCTGCAGCAGACGCCAACATTCCTCGACTTCCTCCGCCCCCATGAAATGCACCTTCATCAGGTCCGCCTCGTTGCGCTGGCGCGCACGATAGAAAGTGTCGGAGCGAACGTAGTCTGCGTTCTCCGACCACTTGTCGCGCTCGGGGCGCGGCTGCGGCGTCTCGGCGAGCCACATCTCGGCGCCCTGATGCGCTGGGTCGGCACCGAGCAAGCGGTGCAGCGCGGTGCTGCCGGTGCGGGTCAACCCAACCACGAAGATCGGGCGCTCGATCGGAACGTCCATGTGCTCTGGATATTTCGCAAATCCGGCCTCACTGGTCAGGCGACCCGCGAGCGCGCCGATGATCATCTTGCGAGCGATCACCTTGCCGTGCGGAGTGAGGTCGGCCTCGTTCTGGAACGACTCGAGGAGAACTCGAAGCCCTTCGAGATAGCTGTCGCTGCCGAAGTTTTCGTACCCGGTCTCCTCACGCGCGACCTGGTGCAAGTCGTCGACGGAACCGATGCCGTCGCAATCCTGTGTCATCTGTAATTCCTTGTGGGGTGGGTTCAGTGGTGGGTGTGACCGCAGTTGACGTCGAGACATTGCCCCGCGATGGCCCTGGCCGAATCGGACAGGAGGAAGACCACAGCATTGGCAATGTCGTCCGGCTCCGGTAGCCGGCGTAGATCGGTGCCCGCCGCGATTTCGTCGTAAATGGCCTTGGGGTCGACTCCTGCTGCCGCTGCCTTCTTCTCGAACATGTTCTTCACCGAGTCCGCCCAGATATAGCCGGGAGCAACCGAATTGACTCGAACGCCTTTGGGGCCGAGATCGATCGACAAACTGCGTGCCATTGCCAGGAGCCCGGATTTCATGATGCGGTAGGCCCCGAAACCGGGAAGTTGGTTGCGCAGCACCATGGACGTGACCATCACGACAGACCCGTGCGACTCGATCAATGCCGGAGCAAATTCCCTGGTCACGTTCAACGCCGCGAGCAAGTTGATGTCGATGCCCGACTGGATGGACGCCACGTCGGCGTCCAGGATTGGCACCTGCGCGGGTTGAACAAACGCATTGTTCACCAGGCAATGCACCGCACCGAACTCAGCGACAGTTGTCTCCGCCAACGAAGCGATCGAATCGACGTCGGTGAGGTTCGTCGGTACGGCCAACGCAATTCCGCCGCGGTCTCGGATCTCCCTTGCCACTGATTCCAAGCGCTCGGGTGTGCGGGCAGCCAGAACAACTTTCGCTCCGGACGCCGCACTCTGCAGCGCAATCGAACGACCCAGCGCCGGGCCCACTCCCGAGACGACGACAACCTTGCCTGCCAACAGGCCCGGATGGGTCAGCACTGTGCCTGCGGATCGAGAACAACACTGAGAGAAACGATCTTGCAGTCATCGTCGAACTCGAACAGGTCGGTGGCGGCGAAGTCGGGCATCCCGACCCGCTGAACCCGAAGCTGCATGGCTGCGTACTTTCCCGTCACCGAAATCGGCCCGAGCAGGCTGACGGTGAAGTCGACCTGGGCGCACGCCGTGTCGAATGCGCGAATCTCGTCGATCCCGCGGTAAGTCGTGACACCCAGCGGCTCATGTTGAACTGCGTCGGGCGCAAACAGCGCAACCAGGCCGTCGACGTCGTGACTTGCGAGACAATTGACGTAATCTTCTACAGCAGAAACTATTTCAGCCCTGTCAGGCATGGATGCTCCTCGAGTTCAGACGGATCGAGAAATGGTTCCGCGGGCGCGGAGATAGTCGATGATCGCGATCGCAGCGTCCTCGGTCGTCGTGACACTGGTGTCGATGTGGATATCGGGGTGCTGAGGTGGTTCGTACGGCGAATCGATGCCGGTGAAGTTCACCAATTCCCCACGTCGAGCTTTCTTGTACAGCCCCTTGGGATCTCGCTCCTCTGCGACGGCAAGAGCGGTGTCGACGAAGATTTCGACGAACTGTTGGTCGCCGATCAATTCACGGGCGGCATGACGCTCGGCCTCGAACGGTGAAATGAAGGACGCGAGCACGATCAGGCCGGCATCCGCCATCAGGCGGGTGACTTCCGTGACGCGGCGGATGTTCTCGACGCGGTCGGCTTCGGTGAATCCGAGGTCTCGATTCAGCCCGTGACGGACGTTGTCTCCGTCGAGGAGGTAGGTGTGCGCGCCGAGTGCGTGCAGTTGACGCTCGACATCGTTGGCGATGGTCGACTTTCCCGAACCGGAGAGGCCCGTGAACCACAGAACTGCGGGTTGGTGACCCTTGAGCCTGGTGTGCGCGGCCTCGTCGACGTCGACGGATTGCCAGTGAATGTTGTCCGATCGACGCAGCGAGTGCGTGATCATGCCCGCACCGACAGTGCTGTTGGTCAGGCGGTCGATGAGGATGAAGCTACCGGTGTCACGGTTGCCGACGTACGGGTCGAACGGGACGGGCCGATCGAAACTGAGGTTGCACACTCCGATTTCGTTGAGCGCGAGAGTAGTCGTTGCAGTCTTCTCGAGAGTGTTGACGTTGATCTTGTGTTTGGGTTTCGTGATGCGCGCAGTGACGGTGACGGTACCGATCTGGCACAGGAACGGTCGCTCAGGCAGCATGGGAGCCTCACCCATCCAGACGATGCAGGCCTCGAACTGATCGGCGACGGCCGGCGGGTTGTCGCCGATGGACAGCACATCACCGCGGCTGATGTCGATCTCGTCGGCGAGCGTGATGGTGACCGAGCGGCCCGCGCCGGCAACGTCGAGGTCGCCACCCATGGTCACGATGCGCTCGACCGTGGACGTCTTTCCACTGGGGAGTACGCGGATGGGATCTCCGGGAGATACGGTGCCGGAGACGATCTGGCCGGAGAATCCCCGGAAGTCGAGGTCCGGTCGGTTGACCCACTGCACCGGCATCCGGAACGGAGCCGCAGCGGCAGCATCGTCGATGTCCACGCTTTCGAGATGTTCGATCAGGCTGGGTCCGGAGTACCACGGGGTATTCGCGCTGCGCTCGGTGAGATTGTCACCCATGTATGCCGACATCGGAATGGCGACGAACCCGTCGAGACCGATCTCGTGAGCGAACTCTGCGTAATCCGCGGTGATGGCATCGAAGACCTCTTGCGAGTAGTCGACGAGGTCTAGCTTGTTCACGGCCAGCACCACGTGCTTGATCCCGAGCAAGGACACGAGATACGAGTGCCGACGGGTCTGAGTCAGTATGCCCTTGCGGGAATCGACAAGGATCACAGCAAGATCGGCCGTCGATGCGCCCGTCACCATGTTCCGGGTGTACTGCTCATGCCCCGGAGTATCAGCGACGACGAACTTGCGTCGCTCGGTCGTGAAGTAGCGGTAGGCGACGTCGATCGTGATGCCCTGCTCACGTTCGGCGGCGAGACCGTCGACCAGGAGAGCGAAATCGAGCCCCTCCCCCTGCGTTCCGCTCTTGCGCGAATCGGCTTCGAGCGCCGTGAGCTGGTCGTCGAAGACGAGTTTCGATTCGTAGAGCAGACGGCCGATCAAGGTGCTCTTGCCGTCGTCGACGCTGCCGCAGGTGATGAATCGCAGCATGCTCTTGTTCGCATGACGTTCGAGGTACGCCTCGATGTCGTCAGCGATCAATTCAGAGGAAACAGTCATCAGAAGTACCCCTCTTGCTTCTTCTTTTCCATCGACGCACTCGAGTCGTGGTCGATGACCCGTCCCTGGCGTTCGGAAGTGGTGGTGAGCAACATTTCCGAGATGATCTCGGTCAGACTCGTTGCGGCCGATTCGACGGCACCGGTCAGCGGGTAACAGCCGAGGGTGCGGAAACGAACGCTCTTGAGTTCCGGAGTCTCGCCCGGCAGCAACGGCATCCGGTCGTCGTCGACCATGATCAGCGCACCGTCCCGCTCGACGACGGGCCGCTTGTCGGCAAAATACAGCGGAACGATCGGAATCTCTTCCTGGCGTATGTATTCCCACACATCCAGCTCGGTCCAGTTCGAGAGCGGGAAGACGCGCAGGCTTTCGCCCGGCGCTTTGCGGACGTTGTACATCCGCCACAACTCTGGTCGCTGCTGCTTGGGATCCCAGCGGTGCGCAGCTGATCGGATCGAGAAGATCCGTTCCTTGGCACGGGATTTTTCTTCGTCGCGCCGGGCACCACCGAACGCCGCGTCGAATTTGTAGTGATCGAGGGCTTGTTTGAGACCTTCTGTTTTCCACATGTCGGTATGGACAGCGCTGCCGTGAGTGAACGGGTTGATCCCCTGCTTCACGCAGTCCGGATTGGTGTGGACGATGAGATCGAGATCGCCTGCAGCAGCGGTACTGTCACGAAGTTTGTACATCTCGCGAAACTTCCACGTGGTGTCGACATGCAACAGCGGAAACGGCAGCTTCGACGGATAGAAGGCCTTGCGCGCCAGATGCAGCATCACCGCGGAATCTTTGCCCACCGAGTACAGCATCACCGGGTTCTCACTCTGCGAGGCAGCTTCACGCATGATGTGAATACTCTCGGCTTCGAGTCGTTCGAGGTGCGTCAGTGTCGCGGTCATCGGCCCAGTTCCTCCAGTGCTTTCGGGGCGAGTTCGGGCAAGCAGATGAGGAGATCCGGCAACCACGGTTTTTCCTGGTTGTAGCAAAGCTCACTGCCGTCGATACGTGAAACATGCAGTCCTGCAGCACGTGCGACGGCAACGGGCGCCGCCGAATCCCACTCGTACTGTCCGCCCGCATGCGCATAGATGTCTGCGTCACCCGAGACGACCGCCATTGCTTTGGCTCCGGCGGATCCCATTTCGATCAACTCCGCGCCCATGGAGTCGGCCATGCGCATGACCGGTTCCGGACGCCGCGTCCGCGATACGACGACACGAACCGGCGTCGCGGAATCCCGCCCGGTTCGATCATCACCGCTGCAATAGGTGACGCCGAGGGCAGGCATTGCGACCGCACCTGTTGTGAGGACGCCGTTTTCGGCCAGTGCAACATGCACGGCCCAGTCCGATCGGCCGGCCTCGCCGTACTCACGGGTGCCGTCGAGAGGGTCGACGATCCACACCCGATCCGCAGCCAGCCTCGCGAGGTCGTCAACACCTTCCTCCGACAGCATTGCATCCGCAGGGAAGCGTCGGGCAAGTTCGGCGACGATGAATTCATGACTGAGTCGATCGGCCGCGTTCTTGAAAGTCGCGACATCACCGTCGTTTTCGCCGAGGGATTTGCGGTGTTCGAGCAGAAGTTCTCCAGCCGCGGTGGCGATGTCGATCGCCGCGCGTTCATCGTTAGTGCGTGTCATAGGTACTCCACAACTGTGTAGACCTCCCGATCGATACGGGAAGAAAGGTCAGGCCGACCGCAGAGTGTCCAGCGCGATGCACTGGTCTCGATGTGGTCTGCGCCATACCGTAACACCAGAATGAACGATGTTCATTCTATTTCGAACAATGTTCATTCTATGATCTGTATCACATTTCATTCTGGGTGGCGTTCAACAACGAACGGTGTTCGATGTGAATTGAGGATGCCGACCACCGCGACTACGGTGATCAAATGAGCAGTACCAGCAGCAAGTCGATCTACGGCGACGCCGAAGTGCGTCGACGCCGAACGCTCGACGCGGCGATTTCGCTTCTGGACGAGGGCGGCTACTCCGCGCTCACCATCCGCGCGGTCGCCAAACGAGCCGGCACCAGCACCGGACTGATCTACCAGTACTTCGTCGACAAGCAGGACATCTTCGCCGCCCTCCTCAGCGAGAGTCAGCTGGAAATGGCCGATTTCGTGAACTCGCTCCCCCGCGAGCAGGGGCTGAGCGCATTACTCGAGTCCGTGATCTCCGAGTTTGCTCGGCACTGGGCACGGGTGGGCCGACTCACCACCACCTGGCGCGACATCGAAGGCATGGCCGGCTCCGACCGAGAGAGCATGCGGGAACTTCACGCATCCGTAGCGGTCTTCAACTCGGCGTTGGTTCAAGCGCTCACGGAATCTGCTGCAGCCGAAGGAAACCGGTTGATCGACGACCCCGCGCTTGTCCATGTGGTGCTCTCCGGGCTCAAAGGCCTGTCGGACACCATCGTCATCAACGTCGCCAAAGAGATCACACCCGAGCATTTCGTGAACTTCTCCGCCCGGGCGCTCGCGCGGTCCATCACGCAGTGACGGACCGGCACCTTACGAACGAACGAGACGAGCGATGGCCGCCTGAGCTTCCTTGATCTTGACGTCCGCTTCCGGACCACCCTGCTTGGCAGCTTCGACGACGCAACCAGCAAGGTGGGCGTCGAGAAGCTTCAGGGATACGGACTGCAACGCGCTCGTCGCGGCGGACACCTGGGTGAGCACGTCGATGCAGTAACGGTCGTCTGCGACCATGCGCGAGATTCCGGCTACCTGACCTTCGATACGACGAAGGCGCTTGAGCAGATCGTCCTGCTCGGGGCTGTAACTACTCATACCGCAACTATACCCCCTACCCGTATGAGGGCTTCCGGGATGCGACGAAGCCCACCCGGACGCGGCGCACGACATCGATGGCCATCAGCCCCGCCACCAGAATCGACAGCCCGGCACCCGAGATCCAGAGCCCGTCGTAGTGTGTGCTCTCGAACGGCGGAGCGCCCTCGAGTATCGGCCCGAAGTCGGACGTCGTGGTACCCGCTCGCCAGCACACGACCGCCAGAATCGTGGCGGCGACGATCCCGAGGACACCGATCCACGTCTTCACGTCGACGAATGGAGACGGCTGCGGCTCACTCATCGGCAGACCCGTCCGGTTCTACACCAACCGTGACAACCTGGCTCAACGCCTCGCGAAGTGCCCGATCGTCCTTCGCCCACGCTCGCACCAATCCCCCGGTGGTCAGACGCAAGCCGATCCCGTGCCGTCGCCGGGGCACTCCGGACAACTCACCGAGCGCACGAGCCGTTTCCCACGGCTCCATTTCGTCCTCGTAGGCTGCGTCGTCGGACTCCGGGAACACCTCGGCGATCTCGGTGATCGGTACCTCTTCGGTTCCCTGACGCAACGTGGTCGCGGTCAGAAGCACGCTCGCATGCCGGCGCGCGGCAATCACCTGCACGTACACCAATCCGGTGAGGATCACGGCGAACATCGCCAGACCGAACCAGTGCACCACCGGGCCGGTGAACAGTTCGATGACCAGGGCGATCAGGCAGAAGATCGGACCGAACGCGATGGCCCACCACCGAGAACCCGGTTCGTAGTACAGAACGTCCGGGCCGCTTTCGGGAGCACGGTCAACCACGGGCGAACCAACTTCGGGTGGTGTCGCGATAGATCGCGACGCAGGCACAGATCAGCATGACGGGAACGACAAGCGCGAGCACGGTACTGATCCCCGCGACGACCAGCGCGATCTGCAGCACCGCGAACACCCCGGACACGATCACCAGGATCCGTCGGCACAGAGGTTTGCCGGCGCGGGTGGGACCGGCGAGGCCGCCGATCGCGAGGCCGGTCAACAGCAGAACCAGTCCGGACACCCTCACGAAGGTGACGTAGATGTCGATGTTTCCGGCCGAAACGCCTTGATCGGTGAACTGCTCACGCAGCGAATACGACGCGCTGGTGACATTGATCAGGCCGAAGAGTATGAGCAGGAACGCGCTGGCGATCCACAGCCAGAATGCTGCCTCGACGGCCGTCGGGCGCCTGACCTTCGTAGAGATACTCACGGGTTCAAGTGTGCGCTATCCGCTGACGATGCCCGGAATCATGAGCATCAGGAGTGTCACCAGAACAGAGGCTCCGAGGATCGCGAACAAGATCACTTCGGTGCGTGAACCACGTTGGCGCAGTGGCGCGTCGTGGGTGCTTTCCGTACGCAGGGCTTCCTGAGAACTCATCGCGTCCGACCTCTCCCCTACTACTTCAGTGACCCGTTTCACAGTACCCCGAGCTACCTACCGGTTCCCCGCCGGGGGGAAACGAAGAAAGTACGGATTGGACTCTTTTCGGTGCATCATCACGATCGCCCCGACAGCCGCAACTGCCTGCAGGATTTCCGCTCCGCCGAACAGCAGAGTGGCCGCACCGCCGTCGCCGCCGAGCCCGAAGATCACCGGGATCGCGGAGACCAGCATGAAGACGCCACAGAACGTCAGCAACATTCGAGCCCAGTTCTTGCCGCGACTCATCGCGCGCACGAACAGGAGGAACACCGCGGTGACGATCACGACCAGAACCGCAGAGAACACGATGACCAGTGGGAACATGCCCTCCACGTCGGAACGCGTCAGGCCGGCGTCGACAGCTGCTTGGTTTCTGAGCATCTCGTCGACGAACATCGACTTCTGCCCGAGCAGCATCCAGATCATCGCGCCGCCCTGGACCAACCCCAGAGCCGTCACGGCCCACCACAGCTGAATCGCAGTCACGACGTCCGTCGGCGGCTCGAGCTTCGGCTGGGGCCCCGGGTATCCGTTGTAACCGGGGCCGTATCCCGGGATCTGACCCGTCGGCATCGGTCCGAGTTCGCGGTACGGCTGATTCTCGAACGGCTGGTTGTCGTAGGGAGGTTCCCGGCGGGGCGGTTCCTGGCGCGACGGCGGCCACTGCTCGGTCATGACACCAGCGTATCGGTCGACGCCGGCGCAGCCACCATGCGTGACTCCGTCACAGCCACCATGTGTGACTCCGTCACAGCCATCCGGCAACTTCCGACGCCCAGTACGTGAGGACCACGTCGGCACCGGCGCGGCGAATGCTGGTGAGCGATTCGAGAATCGCCGCATCCCGATCGATCCACCCGTTCTGCGCGGCGGCGGTGATCATCGAGTACTCCCCCGAGATCTGGTACGCAGCGACCGGAACCGGAGACCGGTCGGCGGTCTCACGCAGAATGTCGAGGTAGGACATTGCCGGCTTGACCATCACCATGTCGGCGCCCTCGGCGATGTCGAGGTCTACCTCGCGCATCGACTCGCGGCGGTTGGCGCCGTCCTGCTGATAAGTACGACGGTCACCTTGCAGTGAGGATCCGACGGCTTCACGGAACGGCCCGTAGAACGCTGACGCATATTTCGCGGCATAGGCGAGCTGACCGACCTCGACATACCCGGATGCATCGAGCGCACCGCGGATCGCGGCCACCTGACCGTCCATCATGCCGCTGGGGCCGAGCAGGTGCGCACCCGATTCAGCTTGCGCGAGAGCCATTTCGACGTACCGGATCAAAGTTGCGTCGTTGTCGACGGCGCCGGCGGCGGTAAGCACGCCGCAGTGGCCGTGATCGGTGAACTCGTCGAGGCAGGTATCGGCCATGATGACCGTTGAATCGCCGAGTTCTTCTGCCAGAGCGCGCAATCCGACGTTGAGGATGCCGTCGGGATCGGAGGCGCCGGACCCCTGCGGGTCCTTGTCCTCCGCCTTCGGTACACCGAAGAGCATCAGGCCACCGACTCCGGCTTCCACCGCTTCCACCGCGGCGGACCGCAGCGAATCGAGGGTGTGCTGGAAAACGCCTGGCATGGAACTGATCTCACGCGGGGCGTCGATGCCGTCTGCAACGAACATCGGCAAAACGAGGTGCCGGGGTTCGAGCGAGGTCTCAGCCACGAGTCGCCGGAGCGCAGGGGTGCGCCGGAGCCGGCGAGGGCGATGAGTGGGAAACACGAGAAGTAGCCCTCCTTCGTCGGGACCTGTGAGTGGTTGAGGAGTCCACAGACTCCTCAACCACTCACGGGTGCGCTAGCGCCTTCGAGACTTCTTGCGCGGGGGCGGCAAAGCGCCTTCGGCACGCAAGCGAGCTGCGTGCTCGGCGAGAGCCTCCACCAGCGGTCCCACCTGCGAGGTCTCGGGCTGCACGTCGACGCGCAGACCGAACTCGATAGCGGTTTCAGCCGTCTTCGGGCCGATGCACGCGACCAACGTGCGGGCGTGCGGCTTGCCGGCGATGCCGACGAGGTTGCGCACGGTCGAGGACGAGGTGAAGCAGACGGCGTCGAATCCACCGGTCTTGATCATCTCGCGGGTCTCGGCCGGCGGCGGCGCTGCCCGGACGGTGCGGTAGGCGGTGACGTCGTCGATCTCCCAACCACGTTCACGTAGGCCCTCGGCGAGGGTTTCGGTTGCAATGTCCGCGCGCGGCAACAGAACCCGGTTGACCGGATCGAAAACGTCGTCGTACGGAGCGAATTCGGCCAACAGGCCTTCGCTGGACTGCTCACCGGTCGGGATCAGCTCGGGGTTGATACCGAACGAGCGAACCTTGGCAGCGGTTGCTTCGCCGATGCAGGCGATCTTCACACCGGAGAAGGCGCGAGCGTCGAGACCGAACTCCTCGAACTTCTCCCATACTGCGCGAACGGCATTGGTGGAAGTGAAGACGACCCACTGGTAGCGACCGTCGACGAGACCCTTGACCGAACGCTCCATCTGAGCCGGGCTGCGGGGCGGCTCGACGGCGATGGTCGGAACCTCGATCGGGATGGCTCCGTGAGTGACCAGACGGTCGCTCATCTCGCCGGCCTGATCCTTGGTGCGCGGCACGAGGACGGTCCAGCCGTACAGTGCGCGCGATTCCCACCACGACATCTTGTTGCGCTGCGCGACAACCTTGCCGACCGTGACGATGAGCGAGCCCACCAGTTCGGATCCGGCTTCGTTGAGAGTGGCGAGAGTTGCCTCGACGGTTCGCTGCTGACGAGTGGTGCCGCGGACGGTGATGGCAGCGGGCGTCTGCGGAGCCAAGCCGTTCTCGACCAGCGCGCTGGCGGTCTCGGCGAGATGTCCTGACGTTGCATGCAGGACAAGCGGTCCCGGTGCAGCGGCCAGAGCAGCCCAGTCGACTTCACCGCGAACGTCGGCCTCGGTGTGACCCGAGCCGAGCGCCATGCCTGCGTAACTCGGCACAGCCGAACCGGAAGGCAGACCCGGGAGAACCTCGAACTGAACCTGCGTGCGGGCGACTGCGGTGACCTCCGCGATCACGGAATCCGTGGTCAGCGGGTCGCCGGAGACCAGACGCACGACGTCGTGGCCGTTCTTGGCCTCGTGAACCAATGTCTTTGCAACCTCGGCAGGTTCACCGAGTGCCGGACGCACGTCCGCGATCAGCTCGCCGGTCTCCTCGTCGCGGCCCATGTCGATGCCGACGAGCGCGACGACGCCCTTGTCGACGTCCGGATCGGTGAATGCCATTGCGGCGCCGGTGAGGACGTCACGTGCGCGAACGGTGAGCAGGGCGGGGTCGCCCGGTCCCGATCCCACGAACAGGATCCGTCCGGGAGTGTTCTTTCGGACTCGGGTCATCGGTGATTCTCCAGTGCGCTGTATCGAAATGGGAACTTGGTGCAAGTGCGAAGTGGGGCGTCAAACATCGGCTGCCTCGCCTGTAGTCACGTTCATCAACTCACGGGCGCCGAGTTCGAGTAACTCGCGCGCTACCGCTCGGCCGAGTTCCTCGGCCTTGTCCGGCGCACCCACTGCGCCGGTACGGATGACGTCCGAACCGTCGATGGCGGCTGCGCAGCCGCGTACCGACAGTTCGTCGAAGATTCTGCCGTCGTCGTCGAGAGATTCGACGATCTCCGCGATCGCACCGACCGGCGCGGTGCAGCCGGCTTCCAACTCGGCTAGCAGGGCACGCTCGGCAGTGACCGCCGCGCGGGTACCGGCGTCGTCATGCTCGGCCAAGATCGCCGCCAATTCCGTATTGGCAGAGAGGCATTCGACGGCCAGAGCACCCTGGGCCGGAGCGGGGAGCATCTGTACGGGCTCGATGTTCTCGGTGATGAGGTCGAGCAGACCGATCCGGGACAAGCCTGCCCGAGCGAGGATCACGGCGTCGAGTTCACCGGATTCGACCTTGCCGAGACGGCGTTGCAGGTTGCCCCGCAACGGCACGATGTCGAGGCCGAGCCCGAGTGCCTTGAGCTGCGACACACGGCGGGGCGCCGAGGTTCCCACCTTGGAACCGGCCGGAAGCTCCCCGAGGACCAGACCGTCGCGGGCGACGAGCGCGTCACGCGGATCCTCACGAGGCGGAATCGCAGCAATGACGAAGCGCGGATCCTGAGCGGTCGGCAAGTCCTTGTAGGAATGCACAGCAACGTCGACGCGGTTGTCCAGCAAGGCTTCCCGAAGCTCTGCGGTGAACACTCCGACGCCGATCTTCTGGACGGGATCGGTGGACTGGTCGCCCTTGGTCTTGATGATGACCAACTCGGCGGGATGTCCCGCTGCAATGAGGGCATCGCGCACGGTACCGGCCTGCGTGGTCGCGAGAAGACTTCCGCGAGTGCCGATCCGCAGCGGGCTCCCCGATCGAGGGGTGGTGACGCTCATGCCTGCAGGTCCCTTCCAGTGCGGTCGCCGTCCACCAGATCGGTGGGTGTGGCCACGGCCGCGGGAGATCCGGGGCTGAGTTCGAAGAGTTCGCGCAGCGCTGCTGCGTAGGAGTCGCCGCCGGGGGCCGACGCCAGTTGCTTGACGCGCACGGTCGGGGCGTGGAGAAGCTTGTCCACGACGCGTCGCACGGTGCGTGCAACCTCGTCGCGCTGCGGATCGTCCAGGCCGGGCAGACGCGAATCGAGACGCATCAGTTCGGCTTCGACGACGTCGGCGGCGCGCTGACGCAAAGCCGTCACGGTCGGAGTGACCTCGGCGAGGCGTTGTCCGGCGAGGTAGGTCGCAAGTTCGCCGGCGACGATGGTGCGTGCGGCATCTGCGTCGGACGCGGCTGCGCCTGCCGCCGGATCACGCTGCAGCGTCTCCATGTCGAGAACGGTGACACCCGGCAGGCCGGCGACGGCGGGATCGATGTCGCGCGGCAACCCGAGGTCGCAGATGACCAGGTGCTTGGTGTTGTCGCGATCGGGCTCGGCGAGTGCGCGGTGCACATCCGCCAGGGTGACCACTGCCCCGACCGCGCCGGTACAGGTGACCATGACATCTGCCTGCGCCATCGCGGCCGAAAGCTGGTCGAAGGCAACACCGTCGGCGTCGACGCCGTTGGATCGTGCCGTCTCGGCGAGGTGCTCGGCGCGTTCCTGGGTCCGGTTGACGACGACGATGCGTGCGATTCCGGCGCGGGTGAGATGCGCAACCGACAGACCGCCCATCGAACCTGCCCCGACGACCACGGCGGTGCGGCCGACCAGGCCTCCCTCGCCGATGATGCCGGCTGCACGATCGAGAGCCACGGACACGACAGATGCTCCGGCGGAGTCGATTCCGGTTTCGGAATGCACCCGCTTACCGACGCGCAATGCCTGCTGAGCCAGTTCGTGGACGACGCGTCCGGCGGCGTGTTGCGCGTCCGAAGATGCGTAGGCCGAACGGATCTGGCCGAGAATCTGCTGTTCGCCGATCACCATCGAGTCGAGGCCACTGGCCACGGCGAAAAGATGTTCGACCGCTGCTTCGCTGTATCGGACGTACGCATGAGTGTGCAGCGCCGTCAGATCGAGACCCGAATGGTCGGCCAGGATTTCACCGACCTCGGTGAGTGCACCGTGGAACGCGTCCACCACCGCGTAGACCTCCACCCGGTTGCAGGTGGAGACGATCATCGCTTCGGAGATGTGCGAAGACGCCAGAAGCTTGTCGATCAGCTTCGGACGATCGGTGTCGGTAACAGCCACTCGCTCGAGCACCGGGACGGGCGCGGTTCGATGCGAGACCCCGACAAGCAGAACACTCACGGCGCGATCACTGATCCGTTTCTTGTCGAACCTGCTCCGACCGGAGCGGGTGAACTGGTGGATGGGACTGACGAAGCGGATGCGGCGTGAGCCACGCGTACTCGCGGCGCACTGGATGCCTGATCGGCATTGCGTGCGCTGTTGAAGGAAAGAACCTGCATCTCGACGGCAAGATCTACGCGTCGCAGCTCCACGTGATCGGGAACGTCGAGGGCGATCGGCGAGAAACTCATGATGCAACGCAACCCGGCGCTGACGAACTGGTCGCACACGCCCTGCGCTGCCTCGTCCGGAGTGGAGATGACGCCGATGGTGGCGTTCAGTTCGCGGCAGGCGACGGTCAGTTCCTCGGTGCTACGCACGACCAGGTCGCCGACTCGGCTTCCGATTCGATCTGCGTCACTGTCGAAGAGTCCGACCATCTCGAAACCTCGGCGACTGAATCCGCCGTACCCGACAAGCGCCTTGCCGAGATTTCCGACTCCGACGAGAACGACCTTGTGCCCACGATCGAGTCCGAGTGCACGCTCGATGCGAATGCGGAGCCTGTTGACGTCGTACCCGACACCGCGGACGCCGTTGGGTCCGAGGAACGAGAGATCCTTGCGCAATTTCGCTGATCCGACGCCCGACGCCTGGGCGAGCTCCTCGCTCGAGACGATGGAGGTACCGCGATCGGACATCACTCCGAGGACCCGCAGGTATGCGGCCAAGCGCGTCACCGTAGCCTGGGGGATGACGCGATCCTGAGTGATCGAGTCGGTAACCGAGGCGCTGGCAGCGTCGGTGACGGAAGAGCCCGCAGCGCCGGTGACGCGCTGAGCCACAGGCTCATGCGTCTGGTGCGGTTCGGTCACGTCGCTGGCTCCTCGTCCGGTCGACACGACTGTCGACCTCCACGATGCTCCGGGGGAATGTTCACACCACGGTAACCGCTTGTGAACCCATGCACAAAGTTGCTCGAGACGGGTTCGATGTGCCGTTCACCTGCAAAGCGGCTCCGCGGACAACTTTGAGGGTTGCCTTACTTGCGTAAATCGTCACGAAGGCGCTCTTCGTCAACTTCCCAATAACCGTGCTCGCGTCCGTCGAGAAGAATCACCGGCAACCGGTCTCCGTATTCCGCTCTCAGCTCCGGATCCGTCGCAGCAGCTTCGTCCACGTCGATGCACGTCAATTCGAGCTGGAACTCGGAACAGACCCGTCGTAGTACCTCCGCCGCGCCGACACAGGACGCGCATCCTGCGCGTGTCAACAGGGTTACTTCATGCGTAGCTGTAGTCATCGACGCATACCTTTCTTCTACTGGGACGCCATCTACTTGATCGGTCGAGTGTGCCTCCAGAGCCCCACTCGGTACCAAATCAGCGGAGAGGAACGTCACACACCACAGGGAAGGTCGCCATCCAACCCATCGGGCCTCATCGCGGAGGATAGGCTGACTCGAAGAGTTCTCTGCTCGAGAGTGCAACACGGGAGGTGCGGGTGCCTGCGCGATCACTACCGAACGGCTCCGGATTCGGATCAGGGCTGGCCGGGGTCATTCTCCCCGGACGTCGACATGTGAAGAATCCGCTGGGCCCGAGTGAGTCGGAAGTTCGAGCCAATCTCGCCGGCGAGGCGAGCGCTGACGCAGCTCTGGCATTGCACGAAGCTGCCAACCCCTCCGAACCGGAAACCGGCGAAGAGCCCCCGGCCGTTCCGCGCGACCTCACGGCCGCCGCATTCTTCGACGTCGACAACACCATGGTGCAGGGTGCCTCGATCATCCACTTCGCCCGTGGTCTCGCCGCACGCAAGTATCTCAAGACCTCGGATCTGGTGGATTTCGCGTGGAAGCAGATCAAGTTCCGAGTCACCGGCCGAGAAAGCAGTGACGACGTCGCGGAAGGCCGCGAGAAAGCACTGTCCTTCGTGGCCGGTCGATCCACCGCCGAACTCGCCCGCCTCGGCGAGGAGATCTACGACGAGGTCATCGCCGACAAGATCTGGCCAGGCACGAGGGCGTTGGCCCAGATGCACCTCGATGCCGGGCAACAGGTGTGGTTGGTGACGGCCACTCCGGTCGAACTGGCTCAGGTGATCGCCGAGAAACTCGGACTGACCGGTGCGTTGGGCACCGTCGCCGAGAGTGAGGACGGCGTCTTCACCGGTCGACTCGTCGGCGACATCCTGCACGGCATGGGCAAGGCGCACGCCGTGCGGACGTTGGCGGTGCGTGAAGGACTCAATCTCAAGCGCTGTTCCGCCTACTCGGACAGCCACAACGACGTACCGATGCTCTCACTGGTGGGAACGCCGGTGGCGATCAATCCCGACGCGGATCTTCGTGAACTCGCCAAGAACCGCGGCTGGGAAGTTCGCGATTTTCGCACCGGACGAAAGGCCGCCAAGATCGGCGTGCCGACGGCACTGGTGCTCGGGGCGGTCGGCGGTGCGCTGGCGGCGATTCTCGCCCGGCGCAAAGAACAGAACGCCTGAGCGGGTTCGGTCCGGATCGATTCTCGCTCCGGACCGAACTCAGCCGAGAAAGACGTTGCGCCGCTTGGCCAACAACCGATACAGCGTCTGCTGAATCGTTTCCCGAACGTGGTCCGTGACCTCGAACAGGACCATCGGATCGTCGGCAGCACCGCTCTCGAACGTGTCGGTGACGATGGGCTTTCCGAATTCGATGTACCACTTCGACGGCAACGGCACCAAGCCGAGCGGCCCGAAGTGCGGAAACAGTGGTGTCACCGGGAAGTACGGAAGACCGAGAACTCGTGCGAGAGTGGTCAGATCACCGATCTTGGGATAGATCTCCTCCGAACCCACGATCGAGCACGGAATGATCGGGACGCCGGTACGCATCGCGGCCGACACGAAACCACCGCGCCCGAACCGCTGCAACTTGTACCGCTCACTGAACGGTTTCCCGATGCCCTTGAATCCTTCCGGGAACACGGCTGCGACTTCACCGTCGTTGAGCAGACGCTCGGCGTCGGGGTTGCACGCGAGCGTGTGACCGGCCTTGCGCGCCAGTCCGCCCACCACCGGCATCTCGAATGCCATGTCCGCAGCCAGCATTCGCAGTGGACGATGCGCCGGATGATGATCGTGCACGGCAACCGACGTCATCAGTCCGTCGATCGGGATCACACCGGCGTGATTGGCGACCACCAGCGCTCCCCCGGTGAGGGGAATGTTCTCGATCCCACTGACCTCGACGCGAAACCATTTCTCGAACAACGGCCGCAACATCGGCATGACGACGTTGTCCGCGAAATGCGGGTCGAATCCGAACTCGTCGACCTCGTAGTCGCCGGAGACCCGACGTCGGAAGAATTCTGCTGCCGAGGCGATCTGGTCGACGAGCGCAGACCGGGCCGCATCGACGAACGTGTTCTCGCCGCCGTGGTCGGCTGCCGACGACGCTCCGGACGGATGCCGACGCTCACTTTGTTCACGGATGTCACGCTCCGCGCCGGTGACGGACTCACGCGAACGAGAAGTTGCCGACTTTCCGGCGTGAGTTGCGCTGGGCCGCAGGGGAATTACTTTCGCCACGTCAGTCACCCCTTCACCGCACTTCGTCCCGCCAACGGCATGTGCATCACGTCTGCACTTGCTGTCGCCGCCGCGGAGTCACCGCCGAGGATGGTGGTCAACGCATTCTCCGCCCGATCGATCCACTCGGACTTGATGATCCGGCGGGTCTGCATCGCGCGCATGAAATCGTCGAGTGCTTGCATGGTGGTCCATCGCGGCTCGAACCCCAGTTCGCTGCGCATGCGAGTGGTGTCGAGTCCGCAGCCGAATCGGAAGTACTCGAGTTGCTCGTCGGTGTAGAGCCTCATGGACGATCCCACCAATGCGCTCCCGACGCTGCGGAACAGAGCGAGCGGCATGGGAACTTCCACGCGTCCTGCCCGGCGGATCGCCTGCGACATCATCACCACTCCGTCGCCGGCGATGTTGTACGTACCCGAGGCGTGGCCGATGGTCGCCTTCTCCAACGCTGCGAGCGCATCCTCGACGTGGAGCAATTGCAGGCGCGCGTTGCGGCCGACGATGGTCGGCACGAGCGGGGCGGTGACGTAGTGGCCGACGGTCGCAGTCAGCTGAGGTCCGATCAACGGCGCCAACCGCAAAATCCCGACCGAGATGTCCGGGCGCCGACGCCCCATTCCGCGAAGGTATCCCTCGATCTCGAGACTGTCGCGGGCATATCCGCCCGGCGGCCGGCGGCGCGCACTCATTTCTTCGGTGAACTGAGCGGGATCCTTCGCACTGCACCCGTAGACGACCGAAGCCGAGCGCAGGACCACCTTGCGAACCGTCGGAGCTTTCTGGCAGACCGCGAACAGTTGCATGGCGCCGATGACGTTCATGTCCTTCATCGCGGCGCGGCTGCCGGCTTTGGGGGCTTTCTGAAGCGTCGACGCGTGCACGACGGTGTCGACCTCGGCGTTTCGGATCACTTTGCCGATCAGCGGATTGCGGATGTCTGCTCGCACGAATTCCGCGCGGCCCATCCTGCGCATCATGTCCTTGCTCGGACTGACGGCGTCGACGGCGATGACACGCTCGATCGACGGATTCTGCGCAAGCCTGGTCACCAGGTACCCGCCGAGGAATCTGCTCGCCCCGGTCACCAGTACGACGCGAGGCGTCGTGCCCCCTGAAGTGTTGTCACCTTCAACCACCAAGTACCCCCATATCCAGTAGAAACGCGCTCTGCCGAAGCGTCCCTCCCGCGATTTTCCCCCACTTTACGGGCAGAGGGGGTCCCGCGCTGACTACCCAAAATTCGGCCATTCAAGACAAACCGCCCAGCCGATGAGACGCGGCACACATCGCTTCCCCCCGAATATGCTGATGCCCGCCACCCCGGAAGGGGCGGCGGGCATCAACAGGTACTGCTTATTTACCGAGTTTCCTGCGCTGTACTCGGGTACGACGAAGCAGCTTGCGGTGCTTCTTCTTCGACATGCGCTTGCGACGCTTCTTGATCACTGAACCCATAGCGGGTGTCCCTCACGTTCTTCTCTAGCGTTCCTGCGCACGCCGGTCACGTACGCCTGCGCCAAGCAATTGGCGCCTGGCCCTCGTTTTAACTAGCTCAGCGCCTTACGACACCAGCTTGCTGGTACGACAGTGACTCATCGTACCGGTGTGGAGTCACTCGGCATAAACCGAGCCTCCGGCACAGCAACCGCTGTGCCCGCGACTCGGCTCACGCCGAGCTCATCCTCCTCGAACCGGCTGGTCAGCCGGCATCGAAGTACGAGGTTTCGAGGTAATCGTGCACTGCCTTCGCATGTACACGGAACGAACGACCCACTCGTACAGCGGGCAATTCGCCACTGTGTACCAAACGGTACACAGTCATTTTCGACACCCTCATCAAAGTTGCTACCTCAGCAACAGTGAGGAATTGCGTGCCGGCCACTGCCGGCTTTCCGTCGTGGGACGAACCCATGGACGGCTTGTTTGCAGACACCATTAATCCACATACCTCCAGCACGACTCGCGCCGCCGGCTTCCCCTCCGGCGGAACAGACACGTACGTACTAAGTCGAGCTTAGCTGTACTGGTGGGGTTAAAGCGACGGGTGTGGCTAAACGGACGACTATTCCGCAGCTGCACCCATCGCGGCCGAACGCGACTTCGCGGCATCCAAGGCATCGAAGAACGCCGTCCGCAGGCCGCCCGCTTCGAGCTGACGCAGTGCTGCAGCCGTCGTTCCGCCCGGTGACGTCACTGCGGCGCGAAGATCCGTCGCACTGTCGCCGGTGCGATCGAGCATCGCTGCGGAACCGACCATCGTCTGCACCACCAATTCGGTGGCGACCGGGCGTGTCAGGCCGAGACCGACTCCCGCGTCGATCATCGCTTCGGCGACGAGGAAGAAGTAGGCCGGGCCGGAACCGGAGACAGCAGTGACCGCGTCGATCTGCGATTCGGGAACCGTCACCACCTTGCCGACGCTGCCGAGGATGCCGCGTACGAGCTCGAGATGCTCGGCCTTGACGTGGCGTCCGGGTGACAGGACGCTCACGCCCTCTCCCACCAACATGGGGGTGTTCGGCATGACCCGGACGACCGGAAAGCCTGCGGGCAGTCGCGTTTCGAAGAATCCGGTGGGGATTCCCGCCGCGAGAGAAACGATCAGCTGCTCGAGGTCACCGTCCAGATCGACCTTGGTCAACGCTGTGAGCGCTGATTCGACGTCGTTGGGCTTGACCGCGATGACGATGACGTCTGCACCCTCGGCGGCGTCGGCGATCGTGCTGACGCGGATGGAGTATTCGGCAATCAATTCGTCTGCGCGAGGCTGATACGGCTCGGCGACAACCAGATCCTTGATGGCGTGGCCGGCCTGCAACAGCCCGGAAATCAGCGCCTCGCCGATCTTGCCGCCACCGATAATCGCAATTCTTGTCATGGCGAACAGCCTGCCACGACCGCAGCGATCGACCCTAGCGGGGCATCATCGCCAATTGACGACTCTGTACGACGACTGCGCCCGCCGAATCGAGAACAGCATGATCCTCTTCGAACCACGTGCTGCCCAGAACATCCGAGCTTGCCCGCACGCGAAGCCATCCCGGCGTCGGTAGTCGGCGCAGGTACGTCGTCAACTGCACCGTCGGCGCCCACCCGAACAGGCCGCGGTTCATCGTCACCGGCGCGCTGATGTCACCGGCCATGATCGCGAACAGCACGGCGGTGTCGAGGTCGTTTTCGTCCTCGGGTCGAGGACGAACCCACATCCTGACCTCGGCCTCGCCTTGGCTCCCGGTGAGGAAGTGCGCCGAGGTGGTGTCGATCCTCATGTCGCAGCCCTGCCCGACGTGCACGACCTGCGCCATCGGGTGATCGCCGATCACTGCCACCGCACTCTCCGGCGGTTCCGGTGACATGTCGTCGATCGACGAGGCCGTGACGAAGGTGGGATCGCCGTCATCGGGGAATCCGAGCGTGACCGCCGCGCGAACAGCGCTGCGTCCCGCCTGGCTCAACTCGACGTCGAACAACGCGACCTGGCGTCCCTGCTTTCGGACGATCACCTCCAGTTCGACTTCACCCGGATCGGGCGCTGACAGATAGTTGGCGCTCACCGCGAGTGGCTGCATCTTCACCAGCGAGTCGTTCTCACCCGCGCCGTCTCGCAGACATTGACGCGCGGCAGCGGCGCACACAGCCATCATGGAGCCGCCGTGCACTTTCGGCCCGATGGTCCAGATCGGATCGATCGTTGCGGTGTATCGCCCGTCTCCGAGCGAGGTGAGGCGATTGAGATCTTGAAAGGGGCTGGTGCTCATCAATTTTCCTGTTCGGTGCTGTCTCGGTGTTGCGAGAAATGTCGTGCGGCCAAGTCTTGGTGCGCCAAGCGTCGTAAAGCTGTCAGAACGGGTTCGTACATGGCGGTTCCGAGGACGGCATATCGGATGCCGTCCTCCGTCGTGCTGGTGGGCATCAGTTCGATTTCCACCTCGGCAATCCCTCGGATGTGGTCACCGTAGGCGCGCAGACGCTCGTCCGAGAGACTCAGTCCTGCGTCCTCGAGGCCGATCAGTGCCCGCTCGAGGTGAGCGACCGCCACGTACCTCGGCTCGAAGACTTGACCGAGAAACTCCAGAACCTTGCGAGCCCTGGGGAACTCTGGATCCGGTTCAGGTTCGACGTACGGCGGTAGTTGCGCGATTGCGCGGCCGAACGTCTCGAATTCGGATCGCTCGTCACTGTCCACCAGTTCGAGCACCGCGCGAATCCTCGGAATCGCGAGTCCCGCCCCGGCCAGGGCTCTGATCAACGCGAGTCGCCGCACGTGCTGTTCGCCGTACCTCGCTCCCGTTGCGCTGGTCGGCTCACCAGGCATCAGCAGACCTTCACGGAGGTAGTACTTGATCGTGGCCAGCGCGACACCGGACTGCGCGGCCAGTTCGGAAACCTTCACCGCTCCTCCGTCCATCCAACTCGCTTCGGCCCACTACTGGATAGTGATGCTATCCAATGACGGCCGAGCACCGATGAGGAGGACACGCCTTGCGCTAGGGTTGAACCTTCTTCGCGCACACCACCAGAAATTTCCGAACGGAGCGAACAGGCGGAATGACGGATTTGCAGTCGGAGGCTCAGCCCGACGAACAGTGGCGCATCGTCGAACCACTGACGCTGACTCCCCTGCTGACCGCCGCACTCGAGGTCTTCCACGAACTCGGTTACCACGGAGCGTCGGTTCGTGACATCGCAAAACGCGCCGGCGTCACCGTGCCGACGCTGTATTACCACCACGGCAACAAACAGGGCATCCTCGTCGCGCTGATGGAACCGGGCATCGAGAACGTCACCGCACGCGCGAGCGCTGCGGTCGACGCTGCCGGACCGTCGCCGACGGCACAGTTCGGCAATCTCATCGAGGCGTGTGTTCTGCACATGACCAGTCGCTCCGACATAGCCTTCCTCGATTCCGAACTGCGGTACCTCGAGGAAGCGGAACGAAAGAGCTACGCCGCCAAACGAAAGAAGCTCGAGAACCTACTCGTCGACGTGCTGACGGCAGGCGTCCAGAGCGGTGAGTTCACGGTCCCCGACATCACCGGAACGGGCCGCGCACTGCTGGGCATGTGTCAGTCCGTCGTCCTCTGGTATCGACTCGACGGACCGCAGACTCCGCGCGAAGTCAGTGTTCTCTATCGCGAGATAGCTCTGAAAGCCGTCGGTGTCACTGCGTGAGCGCTGGTCGAATTTCCAGTCATGTCCGATTAGCCCTTAACTGACGAACGTCACACCTGTCGGCTGACACCGAAACCGGGACGCGCCCACGGTCACGGGTCCACACTGAGAAGCAGAGATGCGCGGGGTGGATCCGCAGACCGAGGGAGTTCTTGACGTATGGCCAACAGCAATCCATTTGTTCCTCCGAGCGCGGTCGACGTCGACCTTTCCGCGGTTGCCTGGGGGGCGAACCGCACGATGTCCGACTTCGAGACGGGAATGTGGCGGATGGAAGAGGCGCAGCCGCAACTGCGCTCACCGATCGTTGCGGTCGAGGTTCTCGATCGTGCCCCGGATTGGGACCGGCTGCTCGACGCAGTCGAGTGGGCATCGCACGTGGTTCCGCGTATTCGTATGCGCGCGGTGGAACCGGCGATGCAACTGGGCAATCCGGTGTGGTCGGTTGATCCCGAGTTCGACATCGGCTACCACCTACGACGCGTCCGCTTGCCCGCACCGGCGGACTTCGATCACGCGCTGCGCATGTGTCGTCACCTTGCGACCGAACCTTTCGACAAGGCTCGACCGCCGTGGAGCGCGCTGCTCATCGAAGGTCTCGACGACGGTCGTGCCGTGTTCGTGGTCAAGACTCACCACTCCATCACCGACGGCATGGGCGGCATCCAGATGATGACGCTCCTGCACAGCCGTCGCCCGGACCCCACCCCGAACAAGCCCGACCGCACGCCGCCTGCTCCTGAGCACCTGTCGTCGGTAGGCGCCTTCGGCGAGGAGGTCGTCAGCGAGATCCGGCGTGCGCCCTCCCGTATCGCCAAGCTGGTCCGCGGCGCCACCAATGTTGCGACCACGGCGATCTCGAGTCCGTTCAGCACCGCTTCCGAGGTCCTCGGCTACGCCAATTCACTCCGCAAGATCGTCACTCCCCCAGCTCGTTCCGGTTCCCCTCTTCTTCACGATCGTGGTCTCGGACGGTGGTTCGGAACTCTCGAAGTGGGTGTTCCCGAACTCAAGGCCGGAGCGAAGGCTGCCGGTGGTTCACTCAACGACGCCTACGTCGCCGCCCTGCTCGGCGGTTTCCGTCGCTACCACGAGTCGTTCGGACAATCCGTCGAGAGCATCCCGATGGGTATGCCCATCAGCATGCGCACCGGCGCGGACGCCAACGGCGGCAACCGGTTTGCAGCCGTTCGCTTCAACGGTCCGGTCGCCGAGACGGATCCCGCCAAACGCATCAGGCAGGTGCGGGAAATCGTTCTGGGTCTGCGTGAGGAACCGGCGTTGGACGCTCTCGACGTCGCCGCCCCGATCCTCGCCCGCCTGCCGAATTATCTACTCGCGAACTGGTATCTGTCCCAGTCGACAGGACTGGACCTGCAGGCAAGCAATGTCGCCGGCGTACCGGTACCGGTGTATCTCGCCGGAGCGAAGATCGAACGGATGTTCCCGTTCGGCCCGGCCCCCGGTTGCGCAGCAATGGCAACGCTGGTCTCCCACGTCGGAGTGTGCTGCATCGGAATCAATCTCGACACCGCCGCGGTCACGAAGCCCGCACTGCTCATGCAGTGCTTGCAGGAGAGCCTCGACGAGATCGTGGCTCTCGGAGTCACAACGGAAGGTGCGTGAGTCATGAGCGAAAACACGACCAACCCGCGCGTGTACCTCACCGAAACCATGACAGAGGCCGAAGCCGGAGTGCTGCGAAAGTGGCTCGCCGACAAGGCGACCGCATCCGAAACTCGGCCGGTCACCGTCAACATCACCGACAAGACTCTGGCCGAACTGGCGGCACGGACCGACGACCCGATGCTCGCGCCGCTTCGCGTGGTGTGGATTCCGGACACCCATACCAAGCACAACGTCGCGGTGCGACTGCGTGACGCACTGGCACCACGCGATCCTCTCCACCCCGGACGCGGCGCACAACGCAGAACTCTGCGCACCGACCCGTCACGGTGCCAGGTCATCGAAGGCGAGCCGGCGCCACTGAGCGATCTCGAGCGTCGTCTCGAAAAGAGCGGTGGCGGTTCGCTACCCGAGTTCATCCGACGGCAGGCCGCCCTGGCGCTCGAGCGTGCCGAATTGGGCCTTCTGGGTGGCCAGTACAAGGTGTCGCGGTTCGTCGTCGACGAGATCACCGACACCCGCCGGTTCGCCACCGAGGTCATGGCTCTGGCCGACCGCTTGAACATCGCCGTCGCCGAAGTCGACCGCCGCGCGCGTGAAGCTCTCGAAGAAATGGTTGCCACCCAGAGTCGCCAAGCCATCGCGGTGTGGGATCGTCTGGGGCGCTATTTCGCTCGCGCCTACAAGCTCGACGTGGACACGAGCCGGTTCGAGGAACTCCGTGAGCTGAACAAGGAACACTCACTGGTCTTCCTCCCCAGTCACCGTTCGTACCTCGATCCCCTCGTCCTGCGCCCGGCGTTGATCGCGAACGGCTTGCCGCTCAATCACGTCATGGGCGGCCTCAACATCAGCTTCTGGCCCATGGGCTCGATCCTCAAGCGCAGCGGCACCGTCTTCATTCGTCGAAGCATCGGCAACGACGAGGTCTACAAGTGGTCGATGCACGAGTACATGCGCTACCTGCTGACCAAGCGCTTCAATCTGGAGTGGTACATCGAAGGTGGGCGCGGGCGTACCGGGAAATTACGCCCGCCGCGCTTCGGTCTCCTGACCTACCTGACCAAGGCCTTTCAGGTCAGCGGCGCATCCGACGTGTATCTCGTCCCGGTCGCGCTGAGCTACGACCAGCTCTACGAGGTCGGGGCCATGGCTGCGGAGGCTCTCGGCGCCGAGAAGACACCGGAAGGCCTGCGCTGGATGGTGGGTTACGTACGCGCACAGGGAAAACGGAACGGTGTCGCACACGTGACCATCGGCCGGCCGCTCTCACTTGCGGACGCACTCAGCCAGGAAACCGATCAGCGCCTCGCCATTCAAAAGGCCGGCATCGAGGTGTGTCACCGCATCAACGAGGTCACACCGGTGACCGTGTCTTCGCTTGCGATGCTGGCGTTCCTCGGAATCGAAGACCGGGCGTTGACCGTTCGTGAGCTCACCGCGATCCTCACGCCGCTGTTCGGGTACATCACCGCGCGAAATCTTCCGATCGCCGGCGACGTCGAACTGTCCGATCCGCGCGTCATCGAGAAGGCGTTGCAGACACACGTCGATTCCGGTGTCCTCGAGCGCTTCGATCGCGGCGGCGAGCAGGTCTTCTACCTCGGCAAGGACCAGCACCTTGTCGCTGCCTTCTACCGCAACAACACAATTCACTTTCTCGTCGTGCGTGCCATCACCGAACTCGTACTGCAGGCAGCCGTCGAAGAACGGTTCGAGGATCCCATCGGGGACGGTTGGGCCGAGGCCAAGCGCATCCGCGATCTGTTGAAATTCGAGTTCTTCTTCAGCGATCGGGACACCTTCGAGCAGGAGATGCGGACCGAGCTGACCCTGATCGATCCCGATTGGGAAACCGTCATGGCCGACGACAAACGAACCGAGCACATGATCGAGTCGGTGCGGCCGTACCTCGCGCACCGTGTGCTCCAACCGTTTCTCGAGGCGTACCAGGTTGTCGCCGATCAGCTTGTGCTTGCCCCGATTTCGACGTCGTTCGACGAGAAGTCCTTCGTCAGCAACTGCATCGACGTCGCACATCAGCGTCGCCTACGGCAGCAGATCGCCAGCAACGAATCGGTTTCCGGTGAATTGTTCGCCACTGCACTGAATTTGGCGCGCAACCGGAACCTGATCGAAGTCGACGACGACGGCGTCCGGGCCAGGCGCCTGGCATTCGCCGCGGAAATCAAGGTTCAGGTCGAGCGTCTGCGCCACCTCCGAGCGCTCGCGCATGCACGGCTCGATCAGGTGGCCATGCCGGTGCCCGACGCCGCTGCAGTAGTCACCATTCCCGAAGCAAACCGAGCGCCCGCCGCGAACGAGGAAGTAGGACTGTGACCGGACTCGAGCGTCTGCACTCCGCCATCGAAGCCGCCCCTCCCGGGCCCGGAACGATCGCCGCCTTCGACCTCGACGGCACCTTGATCAGTGGATATTCGGCCAGCGTCGTCTATCGAGACCGCCTGCGACGCTTGGATATCAGCGTCGGCGAATTGTTGCGCACCACCGGTGCCGCGATCGACACCCAGTTCCGCGGCGCTGATGTCGGAGCGTTGATGGACATCGGCGTGCGCGCCCTGGGCGGCCGTACCGTCGAGGAACTGAACGACTGGGGCCGACGGTTGTTCAAGCAGGAGATCGCCGCGATGATCTACCCGGAAGCCCGTGGACTACTGGCGGCGCACCGGCGAGCCGGCCACACGATCGTGATGGCCACGTCGGCGACTCCGTTCCAAGCCAAGTACGTCGCCGAAGATCTCGATATCGAAGATGTGCTGTGCACCGAGCCCGAAGTCGTCGACGGCATGCTCACCGGCGAACTGTCCTCGCCCGCTCTGTGGGGGCCGGCCAAGGCCGATGCCCTTGCGGGCTATGCCGAGAAGATGGGCGCCGACTTGAAGAACGCGTTTGCGTACTCCAACGGTGTCGAAGACGTGTTCATGCTCGAGGCCGTCGGGCGACCTGTCGCGTTGAACCCCGATCGTGGTCTGGCCAAGATCGCGTTGCGCAATCACTGGCCTTCGGTCAGCCTGCGTAAACCGCAACGAGGCGCAACACCGATCTCGACGATCCGAACGGCGACGGCCATGGGCGCGCTTGCTGCCACCGCCGCCCTCGGTGCGTCGGCAGGCATCGTCACCGGCAACCGTCAACTGGGTGCGAACCTGGTGGGCACGTACGGCCCCGACATCTCACTCTCACTGCTCGGCATCGACGTCGAGATCGACGGCGAGCACAACGTGTGGGATCACCGCCCGGCGGTGTTCATGTTCAATCATCAAAGTTCCCTGGACATGTTGGTCCTCGGCACCGTCATCAAGCGGGACGTGACCGGCGTCGCGAAGAAGGAAGCGGCAAGCGATCCACGGTTCATGCCCGTCGGTGCACTGCTCGACGTCGCCTACATCGACCGCACCGACACCACAAAGGCGAAGGCTGCGCTGCAACCGGCAGTCGACAAGCTGAAGAATGGTGTCTCGATAGTCATCGCTCCGGAGGGCACCCGTTCTCCGACGCCACGCCTGGGCCCGTTCAAGAAGGGCGGCTTCCACTTGGCGATCCAGGCCGGTGTGCCGATCGTGCCCGTGGTGATTCACAACGCGGGCGAACGGATGTGGCGCAATTCGCTTGTCGCCCATCCCGGTCCGGTCTACGTCTCGGTGCTCGATCCCATCTCCACCGAAGGCTGGGAGACCAAAGACCTCGACGCACACGTCGAGAAGGTGCGCGCGCAGTTCGAAGCTGCGCTACTTGCCGGCCACCGCTGAGCGTGCCAGGTGCTCGCGTGCAAACGCGAGCGCCTGCGCCAGCATCGACGACCGCTCCCGACGGGTACGCGCATTTTGAGTGTTGATCTCGATGACAGCCTGGCCGCTGAAGTCGCTCGCAGCCAATTGCCGACACAACTCCGCGCACGGCTGTGAACCGTGTCCAGGAATCAGGTGCTCGTCCATCGACGCCCCTCGGCCGTCGGCCAGGTGCAGGTGCTCGAGGCCCTTGCCCATCCGGGAGGCCAACTCCAAAGCGTCCATGCCCGCCGTCGCGGTGTGCGACAGATCGAGTGTGTAGTGAGCGTGATCGGAATCGGTCGGGTCGTACGACGGGCTGAATGCGGACAACGCTGCCCCGGGACCGCCACGTTTACGCAGACGCTCCGCGGACTTGTCCTTGCCACCGAAGAAGCTGTCGGCGCGCATGGGGAACATGTTCTCCACCGCCACCACGACGCTGCTCTTCGATTCGAGATCGACAACTTGTTCCGCGAAGCCTTCGGCGTACTTGCGCTGCCACCGGAACGGCGGGTGGACGACCACCGTCGTCGCGCCCAAGGTTTCGGCCGTGCGTACCGAACGCTCGAGCTTCTCGACCGGATCGGAACCCCACACGCGCTGCGAAATCAGCAGACACGGCGCATGCACGGCCTGCACCGGAATCGCGTACTTGCGAACGAGGGCAGCAACAGCACCGATGTCCTGACTGACGGATTCGGCCCACACCATCAGCTCGACACCGTCGTATCCGAGATCGGCGGCGTAGCGAAATGCTGCTTCCGTGTTCTCCGGATACACCGAGGCCGTCGACAAACCGACGGCTATCGGCCGACGAACCATGCGCTGCGATCCCCCGATCATCGTCCGATCAACCCGAGGTCAACAAGAACGCCAGTGGACCGAGCGTCACGATCATGCCGACAACCACCGCGATCACGAAACTCGTGATGTCGTCCGTCTTGCGCAGAACCCGCACGACGGCCACCAAGCCGACGATCACGATCAGCGCGAGCACCAACGCCACCCACGGCAGCATGTCCCACAGCTTCTCGAAACCCTTGAACATCGCGCCGCCGACGATCAGTGCAACAACCACCTGACCGGCAAGCACTGCCCATTCACGGATCGAGTTACGCTCGCCGGCCTCTTCCGCTGCCGGTTCGGCTTCCATGTCGGTCTCGGACTCGGCGACGGCAGTGGACTTTGGCGCACCGTCAGCGACCACCGTCGCCTTGACCAGATCGACCACGGCGGTCGATTCGGCCTCGCCGGCATCCGCGTCTGCGATCTTGTCGATCAGTTCGGTGCTCTCTTCCGGCGCGGCCGGAGCAGGAGCAGTCGGTGTGGGTGCCTTGGCGACGGGAGTCGGGACACGCGGCGGCAGGATCGGCGGACGCAACGACGGCGACTGGGTTGCGGCGCGCTCCTGACGCATCAGGTCGCCCGCCAGGGTCTGACCCGACAGCAGGGCTGGTTCCTGCGTTACCTGCGTCGGCGAGGAGGAGTTGAGCGGCGCTCGGCTCACCCACTGTCCGGGCGAGGACTTCGAGGTCTGTCCCGGAGACGGTGTGGAAGTCGGCTTCGGAGTGGTGACCGGCGGCGCGGCCGGCTTCGACTCGGCCTTGGGTGTCTGCGGCTCGTCGTCATCGTCGTCATCGTCATCGAACGAGACGGCGAAGGCTGCGGTGCGGTCGGCGGGAACCTTCGGTGCCGGTTCGGCTGACTTGGCGGTTTCCGCGACAGCCTCGGCCGGCGCAGAAGGTGCAGCGTTTTCTGGCGCAGCGGCTTCAGGCTGGGCTGCTGCTTCGTCCGACTCGGGCTCGGCGGCGGCGCGCGATCCCGACTGGCGAACGATCGGGATCTCACCCGTCAGTTCTGCGACGGAGATGCCACCGGCTACGCCGCGCCGACGTCGTCCACCTCGGGATTCGACGCTCTGACCGTTCCGCTTGAGCAGTTCCGCTACGGAAATCTGCTGACTGTCCTCGGTCATCAAGCACTCACCACCAATTCACCGCCCATTTCTGTGTCGAGCTTTCGCAGAATCAGACCCTCACGCAATGCCCAGGGACAAATTTCCAGTTCGTCCACTCCGAGCGCCCGCATGGTTGCCTCTGCGATGAGCGCGCCGGCCACAATCTGCTGTGACCGATCCGAGCTCACTCCTTCCAATTCTGCACGGTCCGCTGCCGTCATCCTGGATATGAAGGCTATGAGTTGCCTGAGTCCGCTGGAAGTCAGGGTCCGTTTCGCCCGGGGGCCTGCGGCAGAAGGGGCCGCGCCGGTGAGCCGAGCCAACGATCGGAAGGTCTTCGAGGTCCCGACCGTGCGGTCCCAGTCGCCGGCCGCGCGCAGTTCCTTGGCTGGTCCGACCAACTCCGCGTCCAGCCAGTCGCGCAAGACGGCGACGCGGCGCTTGCCCGGCGGATCGGCCTGGAGCCAGTCGCGCGTCAACCGTCCGGCACCGAGTTGCAGTGAGAAGGCGACGTCCGGATCCTCGTCACCACCTGCGGTGAGTTCGAGCGAGCCGCCGCCGATGTCCAGGTTCAGGATGCGTCCGGCGCTCCAGCCGTACCAGCGGCGCACTGCCAGAAAGGTCAGCCGTGCTTCGTCGACCCCGGAGAGAACCTCGAGATTGACTCCGGTCTCGGCGCGCACGCGGGCGAGCACGGCTTCGGAATTGTTGGCGTCACGGACGGCGGACGTGGCAAAAGCCATCATTTCCTCGCATCCGGACGTCTTGGCGATACCGGCGAATTCGGAGACCGTCGACACCAACCGATCGGCCCCTGACGTGGTGATATCGCCGCGGTCGTCGGTGTTCTCTGCCAGCCTCAACGTGGACTTGGTCGAGCTCATGGGTGTTGGGTGGCCGCCCCGATGGGCGTCCACAACCAATAGATGGACGGTATTGCTTCCGACGTCGAGTACCCCTAGTCGCACATCGCCACGTTACTGGGTCTACGGTCGGCCCTTGTGACAGCAGGTAACCCAGACCGGTCCCACAAGATGACTCCGAGCCCCGAGGTCGATCTCGATTTCCCGCGCGAATGGGTCGAATTTGTCGATCCGGATAACTCCGAACACCTCATTTCCGCTGATATGACGTGGTTGCTCTCGCATTGGACCTGCGTGTTCGGCACGCCGGCGTGTCAGGGCATCATCGGCGACCGCCCGGACGACGGTTGCTGCTCGCACGGCGCTTTCCTCTCCGATCAGGAAGATCAGGACAAGCTCGACGCGTCAGTGAAAATGCTCACAGCCGAAGACTGGCAGTTCATGGAAAAGGGTCTCGGCAAGAAGGGATACGTCGAGGAAGACGACCTCGAGGACGAGCCCGCGCTGCGCACCCGCCGCTACAAAGGTGCGTGCATCTTCCTCAACCGGCCCGGTTTTGCCGGCGGTGAGGGCTGCGCACTGCATTCCATGGCGCTCAAGAAGGGCATCGAGCCGCTCGAGGTGAAGCCGGACGTGTGCTGGCAGCTACCGATCCGCCGCACCCAGGACTGGGTCGACCGACCGGACGGCGTCCAGATCCTCAAGACCACGATCACCGAGTACGACCGCCGCGGTTGGGGCGAGGGCGGCGACGACCTCGCCTGGTACTGCTCCGGCTCCCCTGACGCTCATGTCGGGGAACGGCAGGTCTGGCAGTCCTACGGGCCGGAACTGACGGAGCTTCTCGGAAAGCGTGCGTACGACGAGCTGGCTCGCCTCTGCAGGCGTCGTGCCGGCCTCGGCCTCATAGCAGTCCATCCGGCGACCACGATCGCTCAGAACAAAGCTCAGGGCTGACTCCGCAAGAACAAATAAATTCAGCCGCTCACACGATCGTGTGAGCGGCTGAATTTCTTCTCGACGAACTTAGATCACGCTTCGAGCTTGTAACCCAATCCACGGACCGTGACCAGATGTTCCGGCTTGGCCGGATCCGATTCGATCTTCGAACGCAACCGCTTCACGTGTACGTCAAGGGTTTTGGTGTCACCGACGTAGTCGGCGCCCCAGACGCGGTCGATCAACTGTCCGCGGGTCAGCACCCGGCCGGAGTTGCGGAGCAAGTACTCGAGGAGGTCGAACTCCTTGAGCGGCAACGTCACCGGGTTTCCAGCGACCTGCACGACGTGGCGCTCGACGTCCATCCGTACCGGTCCGGCCTCGAGTACCCCGTTGTCGGAGGCGAGGTCCGCCTCGTTCTCCACCCCGCGGCGCAGCACCGCACGGATGCGGGCGATCAGCTCTCGCGCCGAATACGGTTTGGTCACATAGTCGTCCGCACCCAGTTCCAGGCCGACGACCTTGTCGATCTCGCTGTCACGCGCCGTCACCATGATGACGGGAACGCCCGAACGCGATCGCAACGCCTTGCAGACGTCCGTGCCGCTCATGCCGGGCAGCATGAGGTCGAGCAGGACGATGTCCGCTCCGGAGCGATCGAATTCCGCCAACGCCGACGGTCCGTCGTTGACGATGGTGGTCTCGAAGCCTTCCTTGCGGAGCAGGAACGCCAGCGGGTCCGCCAAGGACTCCTCGTCCTCCACGATCAGCACACTCGTCATCGTTTGGCCTCCATGCCGTTTTCTCTACTGCCTTGTTCTCGTCTGCCGATCCGCGTGGAACCGGCGGTTCCCGCGTCGTCAGAGTCGATGTCGTCGTCCGACTCCACGTGTGCCGGTATCTGCAACGTGAAGGTAGACCCTGTTCCCGGTTTGCTCCACAGTTCGATGGAGCCGTTGTGATTGGCCGCGACGTGTTTGACGATCGCCAGCCCCAGACCGGTTCCGCCGGTCTGCCGTGACCGCGCCTTGTCCACGCGGAAGAATCTCTCGAACACTCGCTCCTGGTCCGCTTTCGCGATACCTTCTCCTCGATCGGTGACTGCGATCGCGACATTGTCACCGCGTACCGACCGACTGACGGACACCGGAGAACCCTTGGGCGAGTATGCAATAGCGTTCTCGATGAGGTTGGACAGTGCCGTCACGAGAAGAGTCTGATCTCCGAGCACCTCCAACCCACTCGGATGGTCGGTGGTGACGGTGATCCCGGCGGCCTCGGCCGACAGATTCGACCTCGACAGTGCCTCGGACACCACGGTGTCGACGTCGACCACGTCGAGATCCGGCAGCTTCTCGGCGCCCTGGAGGCGCGAGAGTGCGATCAACTCGGTGACCATCTTGCCCAGACGAATCGACTCGCCCAGCACCCGTTCGCCGAAGTGCCGCACCGATTCCGGGTCGTCAGCAGATTCGAGCAGTGCCTCCGCGAGCAAACTCATCGCACCGACCGGCGTCTTCAGTTCGTGGCTGACGTTCGCGACGAAATCGCGTCGCGTCGCCTCCATGCGGACCTGCTCGGAATCGTCGTCGGCGAACAGGACCACGAAATTGCGATCGTCCTTGCTGAGCAACCGGGCCGTGCCACGTACCGCGATCTTGTCGCGGCCGCGCTGAGCGGTCTGCGCCGTCAGATCGACCTCGACGGCTTGGCCCGTCCGTAGAACTTCCTGAGCAGCACGCCACGCCCGCTCGTCGACCAGACGATTCTTGACGAGGCCGAGTTCCTCGGCGCGAGGGTTGAAGAGCACGACGTCGTGGAAACCGTCGACGACGGCGATGCCGCTTTCCGACGCCAACACGATCAGGTCCAGAACCTGGGACATCGTGAGCCCGGTCTGTTCGTCGGAGCGCTGACTCTGACGCGACGACAGCCTGGGGACCAGCACCCCGCCGACGAGGTAGCCGACCAAGCCGGCGACCACGACCAGCAGCACTGCAATCACGACACTCACGGCGCAATCGTACGTTCGCGCGAAGTGTCGGTTACGGCGGGTTCGGACGTTCCCGCCCGCGTAATCCGCCAGGTGGACGGCGTTGGTTCGTCGTTCATCTGTTGTTGGCCGAGGCCCCCCGAAAACACTGTTCGGGGGGCCTCGACGCACATCATCGGGTTGCTACTTTCCGCCCTGATTCGCCACCGCGGCGGCGCCGGCAGCTGCGGCCTCCGGATCCAGGTAGGTGCCGCCGGGATTGAGCGGCTTCAGGTTCTCGTCGAGGTCGTAACGCAGCGGGATTCCGGTCGGGATGTTCAGGCCCGCGATGTCCTCGTCCGAGATGCCGTCGAGGTGCTTGACCAATGCACGCAGCGAGTTGCCGTGCGCCGTGACCAGTACGTTCCGGCCGGCGAGCAGCTCCTGCGAGATGGTGTCCTCCCAGTACGGGATCAGGCGCTTGACGACGTCGAGCAGGCACTCGGTCAAGGGAACCTCGTCGAGGTTCGCGTACCGGGGATCGGTGTCCTGGCTGTACTCGCTGCCGGCTTCGATGGCGGGCGGCGGGGTGTCGTAGCTACGACGCCAGAGCATGAACTGCTCGTTTCCGTACTCTTCCTTGGTCTGAGCCTTGTTCTTGCCCTGCAGAGCGCCGTAGTGGCGCTCGTTGAGACGCCAGTCGCGGACCACCGGGATCCAGTGGCGATCGGCGGCGTCGAGTGCGAGGTTGGCCGTGCTGATCGCGCGGCGGAGCAGAGATGTGTAGAGAACGTCAGGCAAGAGGTTGTGCTCGGCGAGCAGTTCGCCGGCGCGCTTGCCTTCGGCCATGCCCTTGTCTGTCAGGTGGACGTCCACCCAGCCGGTGAACAGATTGAGTGCATTCCATTCGCTCTCGCCGTGGCGGAGCAGGACCAGGGTTCCGATACTCATGGCGTTCATCCTGGCACGAGTACCGGAACCCTTCTTGATCAACCCTGTCTGGAAATCAGCTCGGAGCTACTTCCGCTGTTCGCAGATCCTTGCGGAGGATCTTTCCGGCCGCGGATTTCGGCACGGTGCTGATGAACGAAACCTGGCGGACCTTCTTGTGCGGTGAGACGCGCTCGGCGACGAACGAGATCACGTCGTCTTCGGTCAACTCGGCGCCGTCCTGGAGCACGACGAATGCCTTCGGAACCTCTTCGCCTTCGGCGTCGAGCACACCGATCACTGCAGCGTCTGCGATCTGCGGGTGTGTCAGAAGCAAAGCCTCGAGTTCCGCCGGGGGAACCTGGTAGCCCTTGTACTTGATCAGTTCCTTGAGGCGGTCGACGATCTTGACGACGCCGTCGCCGTCGACGGTCGCGATGTCACCGGTGTGCAGGTAACCGTCGTCGTCGAGGGTGTCCTTGGTGGCCTGGTCGTTGCCGAGGTAGCCGAGCATGATGTTCGGTCCCTTGCACCACAGTTCCCCGGGCTCGCTGACGCCGTCCGAGCCGAGCGCGGGGTACGCGACCTCTTCGCCCGTTCCCGGGTCGACGAGCTTGCATTCCATGTTGGCGATGGTCGGACCGCAGGTGTCGAGTGCGATGTCGTCACGATCGAACGGGATCGCATGCGAGACGGGGCTCATCTCGGACATGCCGTATCCCTGGCGCACATGGCAGTTCAAACGGTCCGCGACGGCCTTGCCGAGCGCCGCGTCGAGGGGGGCCGCGCCAGAGAAGATGGTGTGCACGCTCGACAGGTCGTACTGATCGACGAGCGGGTGCTTGGCCAGCGCGACGGCAACGGGCGGTGCGACGAAGATGTACGTCGACTTCTGCTCGGCGACGATCCGTAGGAACTCGACGAGATCGAACTTCGGCATCGTGATGAGGCTCGCGCGGCGGTAGAGCGCAGCGTTGAGCAGCACCGTCATGCCGTAGATGTGGAAGAACGGCAGGACCGCGAGGATCTTGTCGTCGGTCTCGATCCCCATCCGCGGAATGATCTGGCAGACGTTGGCCACGAGATTGCGATGGGTGAGCATGACGCCCTTGGGCCGGCCGGTGGTGCCCGACGAGTACGGCAGCACCGCGAGCTGGGTGGCCGGATCGAAGGAAACCTCGGGCGCCGCTGCGCCCTCACCGAGCAGATCTCGCAGCGACAGATGGCCTTCGGCGCCGTCGAGCACGAACACGTTCTCGGTCGGGATACCGACCAGCTCGGCGGCAGCCTTGGCCTGCGGCAGCAGCGGCGAGACGGTGAAGAGGAACTTGGCCTTGGAATCGGTGAGCTGCTTGGCGATGTCCTCGGCGGTGTAGAGCGCGTTGATCGTGGTCGCGACGCCACCGGCACGCAGGATGCCGTGGAAGACCGAACCGAAGGCCGGGACGTTGGGCGAATGGAGCCCGACGACGTCGCCGACGGCGAGTCCACGCGCTGCGAGAGCGCCTGCAACGCCGTTGATCTGCGCGATCAGCGAAGCGTATGTGGTTACGGCGCCCGAACTGCCTTCGACGAATGCCGTCTTGTCGAGGTCTGCGGGGTCGGTGTTTCCGAACAGGAAGTCGTAGACGCTGAGGTTGGGGATTTCAACGTCGGGGAACGGACTCTTGAAGCTCACTGTGCTCCTCGAAAAGTTGCGCGGCGGGGTGGTGTGACCAACTTACTGTGACTCACGGGAACAGTATTATTCCGTGACGACAGTCACAAGTAAAGGCCACTTTACGTGACACATCCGCGATGTGTCTCACCCCGTTCGATCAGCTTTGCGCGGGCTCTTCCTCGATGAGGTGCTTGAACGGCTCGAGATTCGCCAGCGACTCACCACGCGACACCCGCCACGCCCACTCACGCTTGATCGACGAGGAGAAACCGAGTTCGAGGATGACGTTGAAATCGCCGTCGGCGGCCTCGAGAACCTGACCGAGCACTCGGTCCAGTTCGTCGCCGGTCACGGCATGCTCGGCGATCTTGCCGACCAGGTAGATGTCCCCGACCTTGTCGAGTGTGTAGGCCACTCCGTACAGACGACGGTTGCGCTTGAGCAGGAACTTGTAGACGCCTTCGAAGTTCTCGTCCACCTTGCGGCACACGAAGGCCTCGACCCGCACGCCGTGATTACCGACGGTGAGCAGCGTCGACGTCTTGAGTTTGTGTTCGCCGGGAAGTTCGACGATGAAATGCGCGTCGTCTTTTCTGGTGAAGTCGAGTTCACGCTCCGAGAGAGCCTGCTCGATGGTGTCCGAAATGCTGCTCATGTACGCACCCCTCCGGTCCGGCGCAGGCGCCACAGACCCCGCGCACGGCGGGGCGAGAAGTCGCTGGGACCGGTTCCGTTGTTGTAGTTGACTGCGGCTTTGCGATAGCTCTCGAGCAAACCGTCCGCGGTGTGTTCCCACGAGAAATTCTCGGCGTGACGCGGTGCCTGCGCGGCGAGTTCGGCCAAGCGTTTCGGCGCTGTCACCAAGGATTCGAGAGCGCCGGCCCAGTCTTCGGTGCGGTGCCCTTGAACCAGCAGGCCGGTCTCACCGTTGCGTACGGCCACTCCCAGTCCGCCGACATCCGCGGCGATCACCGGGGTTCCGCAGGCCTGAGCTTCGATGGCTACCAGTCCGAAGGACTCCGAATAGCTCGGCACCGCAACCAGATCCGAGGCGCGGTAGACATCGGCGAGACGCTGCGGCGCCTGCGGCGGCAAGAACGTCACCTGCGCTGTGATGCCCAGTGAGCGTGCCAGTTCGATCAACACGTCCGGCCGCGCGAGACCGGTTCCGGACGGCCCGCCGACAACGAGGATGCGCAGCGGCAACCCGGGGCGACGGCTGATCACCTCGGCTGCTGCGCGCAGCAGAACGTCCGGCGCTTTGAGCGGTTGGATGCGGCCGACGAAGGTCACGACGATCTCGCCCGGGTTCAACCCCAACGACGCGCGGGCGGAATCGCGATCGCCCGGTCGGTAGCGGGTGAGATCGGCGCCCGGAGCCACGACGTCGATACGCGTGGGATCTGCGCCGTACAACTCGTGCAGCGCTTTGGCTTCGTCGGTGGTGTTGGCGACCAGGCGATCGGACTCGGCGACTACTTGTTGCTCACCGATCTGACGTGCTGCGGGCTCGGGGGTGTCCCCCTCGGCCAGCGACAGATTCTTCACCGCCGCGAGGGTGTGGGCGGTATGTACGAGGGGCACGCCCCAGCGGTCGCGGGCCAGCCATCCGACCTGCCCGGACAACCAGTAGTGCGAATGAATCAGGCTGTAGTACCCGGGCTCGTGACGCGCTTCCTCCCGCAGAACTCCCGCGACGAAGGCACACAGTTGAGTCGGCAGATCTGCCTTGTCCAGTCCTTCGAAGGGACCGGCCGCGATGTTCCGAACCCGCACTCCGGGAGCGGCGTCCACCACGGGTGCGTCGGCCGAGGACGTCGCGCGGGTGAATATCTCCACCTCTACGCCACGTTTGGCGAGCTGAATGGCGGATTGCAGAACGTAGACGTTCATCCCACCCGCGTCACCGGTGCCGGGTTGCGCCAATGGCGAGGTGTGGACCGAGAGAACGGCCACCCGGCGAGGGCGCGAAATGTGCATGGGCGTCACCACTCCATACTGCCCCCTCACCGGGCGCGAACTCTAACCGAGGCTCGAGATGAAGGCTCGCACTTCGGACACGAATCGTGTCGGATCCTCCACGAACGGTCCGTGATTGCAGCCTTCCCAGTACGACGCCTGGGACTTGGGAATCAGTTCCTCGGCGTGCTTACCTGCGCTCACGTCGACGACGGAGTCCTCGGTTCCGTGCAGAACGAGGACCGGGATGTCGAGGCTGCGGAGCAACTCGTCGTGACCGACGGCACGATTGAACAGTGCTGCGCGCACCCGCGGACGCGTCGAGAGGCTGTACCCGAACAAGGCCTGCGACGCTGCGCCCTTGCCCTCGGGTGGGCCGGTGAGCGCGTTGCCGAAGGCACCGAGAGCCCGGATCGCCTCGCGGGGATCTTCGGACATCGCGCCGGGAACCGCACTCCGCATCGCCGAGCCGACCTTGCCGCCCTTCTCACCGCGACCGATGCTGGTGATCGCACCGACCAGAACCGCACCCGCCACCGCACCGGTTCCGTGTGCTGCCAGGTAATCGCAGATCACCAGTCCGCCGTACGACCAGCCGAGCAGGATCGCGTTCTCGGTGACGTCTTCTGCCGCGAGAACGGCCGCGACGTCGCCGGCCCAGTTCGCGGAGTCGTCGTATCCGGATTCAGGCGCATCGGAGTAACCGTGGCCGCGCAGATCGACGGCGATCAGGCGGTAGTCCGCGGCGAGGTCCGCGAGGACCTGCTCACCCCAGCACTGCGACGACTGAGCCCAGCCGTGCAGCAGCACCAGCGGGGTCCCAGCCGAATTTCCGGTTACTCGATAGACGATGGACGTGCCGTCGACGCTGACGGCTTCACGAATAGACATGCCGTCACGATAGAGGCTGCGACTGCGGCGCCGACGGCGAGCATGTAGGCCGACGGGACGCCGTAACGATCGATCAGCTGTCCGGCCAGCGCAGACCCGAGCGCCACGCCGACGCCGAGGCCGGTGACCGTCAGGGTCATTCCCTCCGTGAGCTTTTCCGGGGGGACGATCTGCTCGACCAAGGCCGTCGCGATGATGAGGGTCGGAGCAATGGTCGCGCCCGCGAGCACATATGCACCCGCCAGTGCGGCCACGTTGCCGACGAGGAGAAGGGGGACGCTGAGAACGGCGACCGCCGAGGACGCGATCATCAGCTGACCGCGCAGCGATCGCGCCGGGTGCATCGACCCGAAGATCAGTCCCGCGATTCCCGAACCGCCGGCGAACAGCGCAAGGACCAGCGTCGCGGATCCCGGCGAATTCTGTTCCTCGGTGAACGCGATGGCACCGACGTCGATGACGCCGAAGATCGTTCCGAGCATCACCATGATCACGATGACGATCCACATCACGTGGTTACCGAGAACCGATCGTCCGCGGCCGGGTCGACGCGGGTGCACCTTCGGTTCGGTTCCACGTTGAATGACCAACAGCAAGGTCCCGGTCACCAGCAGAATCAGTCCCGCCAGCGGTCCCGCTTCGGGAAAGAGTCCGATACTCAGGCCCACCGAGATGACCGGGCCCGCCACGAAACAGAGTTCGTCCACCACCGATTCGAAGGCGAAGGCGGTGCGCAGCTGAGGTTTTCCGACGTAGATCGCGACCCACCTGGCGCGGATCATCGCCCCGATCGTCGGGGTGGCGCCACCGGGGACGACCAGAACGAAAAGCAGCCAGTCAGGAGCTTCCATCCGTACGGCGAGCAAGAGCGCCCCGATCGCGGTGACGCTCACGGCTGCGGCAATCGGCAGGACCGCTCGCTGCCCGTAGCGGTCGACCGCACGCGAGACGGCGGGCGCGATGATCGCAGACGACAGCGCGAAAACCGCGGCGAGCGCGCCGGCGAGCGCGTAGTCACCACGAAGTTGCGAGATCATCGTCACGATTCCGATGCCGATCATGGCGATCGGCAGCCTTGCGACAAATCCGGCGGCCGAGAAGGCGACCGATCCGGGGGCGGCAAAGATCTCGCGGTAGGCGCTCAACAGGCCTTTGTTGGTGGATTCGCTCATGTCAGCTTCTCGTGCACTGAACAAGGTTCACAGAGCCGAGGCCGACTCGACAAATCGTTTTCACTGTGCGCTCGGGTTGACCTGTCGGTAACTTGCCTTACGATTGCGCGAATGAGTGTCCTGGTGTGTTTCCACGCCCATCCCGATGACGAAGTTTTCACTACGGGCGGCGTGATGAGAATGGCCGCCGACGCAGGTCACCGCGTCGTAGTCGTCACCGCTACCGACGGTGCTCTCGGTGAATTCCCCGACGGCCTGTTGGACGAATACGAGACGTTGGCTCAGCGCCGCAGCCGTGAACTCGAGGCGTCCACCGACGCGTTGGGCGCCAATCGCGTCGTGTCCCTGCACTACCCGGATTCGGGGATGGTGGGTACGCCCGAGAACGAGAATCCGGAAGCGTTCTGCAACGTCGACGTCGAGAAGGCCGCCGAGCGTCTGGCCGAGGTACTTCGTGAAGAGAACGCCGATGTCCTGACCATCTACGACCCCAACGGCGGATACGGGCACCCGGATCACATCCAGGTCCACCACGTCGGCGTCCGGGCGGCCGAACTCGCAGGCACGCCGTTCGTCTACGAGGCGTCCACCAACCGCGATCACATGAAGATGCTGATGCAGGCCAACCCCGAGTGGACCGAGGAGGCGCAGCCGCCGGACATCGAATCGTTCGGGCTTCCGGCAGATCAACTCACCACCGCCGTCGACGTCAGTTCGGTGATCTCGTCCAAGCGCGCGGCCATGTACGCGCACGCAACGCAGGTCGGCGATTTCGGCCCGTTCCTCGAAATGCCGACGGAGCAGCTCGCCGCGGCATTCGGCACCGAGTGGTTCCGTCGCCGCAACGCGCCCGAGGGACTGTCCGAAACCGCCCTTCCCCTCTGAGCCACCGCCCTCGATAAACCGAAGTCCCGACGGAGGTTTCGGCGGCTCGTTACCATCGGTAGGCATGGACCTCGAACAACTTGTCGCGAGCATGCCTTTTGCAGTTCACACCGGAATTCAGTTGGACAGCGCGGCCCCCGAACAAGTTGTCGGCCATCTGGATTGGGACAGCCACCGCACCACCGCCGGCAACGGAATGCACGGCGGCGCCTTGATGACGCTGGCAGACAGCGTCGGCGCCGTCTGTGCGTTCCTCAATCTTCCGCCCGGTGCAAGCACTTCCACCACCAGTTCGTCGACCGTCTTCACACGCGGGGTCCGCAAGGGCACGGTCACCGCAACCGCCCGCCCTTTGCATGCGGGGCGCAGCACCATCGCGGTCGTGACCGAGATTCGCGACGACGAAGGCCGCCTCGTCGCTCAGGTCACCGCATCACAGGCAGTACTGGGACCGTGAAACTTCCCGCGTACCGCGCTTCAGGCGCCACCCTGCCGTACGGCAATCTGCTTGCCTCCCATGACGTTGCAATGGAGGGTTACTTCTGGCGATTCACGATGCCAGCCAGCGGACGGGTGGTGATCGCGCTCGCCGGTATCAACAAGTCCGACAGTGGCAACTGGTCGACGCTCGGTCTCGCGGCGCATCCGGGCGGATTTCTCCGTACCGCCGAACATCCGCGTGGATCGGCGGATCCCCGCACACTGGGGGCCTACGCCGACAACGTTTTCCGCGGTAACGCCGATCGACTGCAGGTCGATTTCGGCGACAGCCACCTCGACGTGCGGATCAGCAATCAGCGATTCTGGCCGCACCGCCGCTTCGGCGGATCGAGCTACTTCCAATCAGTTCCCGCGCTCAATCAGTACTGGCATCCGTGGCTGCTCGGCGGCCGGGTCGAGGGAAGCGCCGTCATCGACGGACAGAGCTGGGATCTCACCGGAGCGCAGGTGTACGCCGAGAAAAACTGGGGAAAGGGAGGATTCCCGGAATCCTGGTGGTGGGGACAGGCACAGGGGTTCACCGATCCTCGAGCCTGCGTGGCGTTTGCCGGCGGACAGGTCAGCGCCGGGCCTCTGCGCACCGAAGTCACCGCCGTCGTTGCTGCGCTACCGGACGGAACGGTATTGCGGCTGGGCAATCCACTGACGTCACAGGTGGAGACAACCGTGTCCGACGACCGCTGGACGCTTCGGGGTTACAGCAGGAAGTGGAGCGTCGACATCGACGGGACCGCGCCCATCGCCGACGCACACATACTTCCTGTTCCGATACCCGCCGAGCGCCGAAACGTGCCCGGAGCGCTCGAGCATCTCGGTGGAACCATGTCCGTCATCGTCCGACGACGCGGAACCATCGTCTGGAAGGACAGGTCCCGATTGGCCGCTCTCGAGCACGGCGGATTGGATCGGGCGCAGGCCGAACTCACTCGGCGGGAACAGCTCTCGCAAGATCGATGAGAGCTGAGGCCGCCGGATTCTTGCCGCCGGAAGCACGCCAGACCAATTCCAGCCGAGACCGCGCTTCCGGTTCGAGATCGATCCGATGCAACTCCCCCACTGCCGACTCGGGAATCACGGCCATTCCCAACCCCTGAGCGGCCAAGGACACGATGATGCCGAGGTTGCTTGCCTCGAGTGCCACCGTCGGCTTCGTGCCGGCCGCGGCACACGCGAAGTCCAGACACGTTCTGATTCCGGTTCCCTCCGGCAGGCAGATGACCGATCGCGTGGCGAGCTCGGCAAACGGCAGAGCCGACACCTCGGCCAGCGGATGATCCGCTGCCACTCCGGCTACCAGTCGCTCGTCGGTGATCACCCTCGATTCGAGCCCTTCCGGCAGTTCGCCCGCCACCCCGATGACGGCTATGTCGAAGGTTCCGTCCAACACTCCGGCAAGCAAGCTGCGCGAGTCGTCCTCGGACAGGGAGATGTCCAGACCGGGGTGTTTGTTGTGCAACCGACTGAGCAGGTCGGTCAGGTCGGCAGACGCGCATGCAGTGACCATCCCCACCGCTACCGAGCCCCGCACCAGTCCGTTCAGGGCGTCGACGACATCTCGGGTGCTCTGAACGGACGCAAGCACAGCGTGGGCATGTGGGAGGACAGCTCGCCCGGCCTCGGTCAGACGAACGGTTCGACCACTCCGATCGAGCAATTCCTGACCCAGCTCACGTTCCAGCCTTTTGACCTGCGCACTCACACCCGGCTGCGCTACGTGAAGCCGCTCGGCGGCGCGAGTGAAGTTGGCTTCCTCCACTACCGTGACGAAGTATTCGAGCTGCCGAAGTTCCATAACTGATAATTCTAGCTTCGAGACAAACTAGATCTTGGACTTATCGTCGGCAGACTCGCAAGATGGAAGACATGACAACAACACATGAAGCTCAGAAGGCCGAAACCCCGGAAGACATCGCCCGATTGTTCGTCCAGTTCGCGAACGCCGGAGATGCGGACGCCGTCGCCGGACTCTACGAGGAAAACGCCGTGATGGCGTTTCCACCCGGGTCACTCACTGTGGGAAGGACGGCCATCCGAGACGTCATTTCTCAGATGCTGGCCGCAGCACCGACATTCACCGTCGAGGAAGCGCTACCCACGGTAATCAGCGGCGACCTCGCCATGACCTCGACCAAACCTTCCGACGGGACCGGCGGACGCACTCAGGTGGCACGCCGCCAGCCCGACGGTTCGTGGTTGCGGGTGCTCGATCGTCCGGAACTCTGACTGCCCTCTTCGCAGTCAGATGGCCGAAGCACGCCGCATTGCCGCCGCAGGATCGGCGAACAAGGAACTCAGCGACACGACGGTGGACGCGTATTCCTGAACCCGATTGCCGAACCCGGTAATCCGAATGTCCTTACGCTCCAACGAGGATGCCGTCGAGAAGGCCTCGGCGACGTGCGGCACGCCGGCCGGGTAGTCGGTGAAGGCCTGGCCGCCGAGGATCACCCGATCCGGATTGAACAGGTCACGCAACATCGCCACCGTTCGCCCGAGGACACGTGCTCGATCAACCAGAAGTTCGTGCGCCGGAATGGAACCCGCCGACGCAGCACGGTAGACATCCGCGATCGTCACACGCTCACTGCCCTGGATCACTGCGCCCGAAGACAGTGCCTGCGCGACGACAGCGCGGTCGCTGATCGTCGCTTCCAAGCAACCCACCGCACCGCAGGTGCACCGTGCCGACGAACCGGTGGGGAGGTGTGCGATCGAGCCTGGCCCACTGGACGGCGTGTGCACTCGCCCTTCGAAAGTGATTGCGATACCGGCAGTCTCGCGGGCATAGAAGTAGAGCCCGGTGGTTCCCGGCGTCGGGGCCTCGGCGCGGTCGGTGCTGAGCAGAAGTTCCGACGCCGCCATCGCCTCGACGTGGGCGGCAACCGAAACGGGAAGGTCCAAGCCGGCTCCGATGATGGATCCGACTTTGGCGCCCTTCCACCCCAGGCGCGCGTGGTCGACTACTCCGGTAGCCGAATCGACGCGACCGCCGATGGCCACCCCGACCGCGAGCGGACGACGCTTGTGCCACCGCGAGGCGAACGATTTGGCCGAGCGCGCAATGGTGGCAAGCGCGACAGCGGAGTTGGTGGCGGGCGTCGGGATCTCGACGGCGCCGAGCACCTTGCCACGAATGTCGCTGGCGATGATGCTGGTGACGACGGCACCGATGTGGATGCCGACGGTCAGGTACGGCTCGTGATTGACCTCGAACGGAACTCGCGGACGCCCAATGGCACCGGAAGCTGTCAGGTCTGCGCGTTCGCGCAGGATCCCGAGGTCCAGCAGGCTCGTGACCTGCCGGTTCACGGTGGCAATACTCAGCCCGGACGCTTTGGCCGCGGTATCGCGAGAGAGCGGTCCGCGGGATCGAGCAATGCGCAACACCGTCGCGGACGGACCGTCGGCAATGCGCAGCTCCGGCGCAACTATCTGGGTTCGGGTCCGGGTTCCCGAGAGCGCGGTTCGCGATCGGATGTTCGGAATGGCGGAGATTGTGGGTGTCGACATGGCTGTCCCTTGCAGAAGGAGGAGAAGGCGCACATCTCTGCCGACCGAGAACTCAGCGTTTCCACTGGTCATACGAAGGAATAGACAGAAAAGGCGCAGAAATTAGCTGCAGAAAGAACGGCGGCGACAACACAGCTCTCGCGCCAGAGGCAGACGCGAACCAAGCGCAGCGGTCACATAGGTGACCCGCAAAGCGGCAGGCTGGTCGGTCGACATGGCTCCAAAAGTAGCAGCTTCACCGAGATTCACAAATCAGGTGCGGTAACGATCACACTGAACGCAACCCTGTCGTGGCGAAATCTCGCGTGTTTGGGTGGGCACACTCCCCACGAAAGGTGCACCATGTCTACAGCTTTCGCCAAGCCGACTCTCACGAACACGGCATCAACGAACGGGGTGGCTGCTGACGCCGCTCGCGGCACTGTCACCACCCTCGGCGCGCATATCGGCGCCCGAATCGACGGAATCACTCTCGGCGGGCACCTCGACCCGGCGACGGTCTCACTCATCCGACAGGCCCTTCTCGAGCACAAGGTGATCTTCTTCCGCGGGCAGGACCACCTCGACAACGATTCGCAGTACGAGTTCGCCCAGCTACTGGGCACCCCGACCACTGCCCACCCCACGGTGAAGTCGCACGGCGCAAAAGTTCTGCCCATCGATTCGGACCTGGGCAAGGCCAACAGCTGGCACACCGACGTCACCTTCGTCGATCGCATCCCCAAGGCCTCGATCCTGCGTGCGGTGCAGCTCCCCGAGTACGGCGGTTCCACCACGTGGGCGTCGGGAGTAGCCGCGTACAACGGACTGCCGGATCCGCTCAAGGCGCTCGCGGAGAACCTCTGGGCCCGTCACACGAACGTCTACGACTACGCGGCCACAAGCGCCGAGCGGCTCACCGAAGATCGCACGGCCGCCTACCGCGAGGAGTTCCAGTCCACGTACTTCGAGACGGAACACCCGGTGGTGCGTGTCCACCCCGAAACCGGAGAGCGCACGCTCGTCCTCGGGCATTTTGTCAAGAACTTCGTCGGGTTGAGCACCGAACAGTCGAACGGTGTGTTCAAGCTCTTGCAGGATCACGCCATCAAGCTCGAGTACACGACGCGATGGAACTGGGCGGCGGGTGACGTCGCGATCTGGGACAACCGCGCCACCCAGCATTACGCGATCGCCGACTACGACGACCAGTACCGCCGTCTGGAGCGCATCACACTTGCCGGTGACATTCCGGTCAACATCCACGGGGAACGAAGCCGGAGCATAGCCGGCGACGCTTCCGAATACTCGGTTATCGAAGGTGCCTCGACCAACTCATGACGCACGCAGATTCCGCCCTTCCGCCGCATGCCCGCGGCTACGAAGGCTTCGAAGGTCGAATCGGCCGCACTGCAGCCGATTCGACCCCGTCGTGGCCCACCGCCACGGCCCCGGCTCCCGGCTCACCCAACATCGTCGTGGTTCTGATCGACGACATGGGATACAGCGACATCGGGCCGTTCGGCTCCGAGATCGAGACTCCGACCCTCGATCGCCTTGCTGCGCAGGGTATTCGAATGACCAACTATCACACGACGCCCCTCTGCTCGCCGTCGCGCGCCGCTCTTCTCACCGGCCTCAATCCGCACCGCGCCGGATACGGATTCGTCGCCAACGCCGATCCGGGATACCCCGGACTGCGCCTGGAATTGGCCGACGACGTACAGACACTCCCCGAAATCCTCCGCGGCGCGGGCTATGCCACCTATGCGGTGGGCAAGTGGCATCTCGTGCGCGACGCAAACCTCGCCCCGGGACGAAGTCGTGACTCCTGGCCGACTCAGCGCGGATTCGATCGCTACTACGGCTCTCTCGAAGGACTGAACTCCTTCTACTACCCCAATCAACTGATCTCCGACAATTCAGTGGTCGACGTCGACGAGTATCCCGAGGGCTACTACCTCACCGACGATCTGACCGACAAGGCCGTCGGGTACATCAAGGACCTTCGCGCCCACGATCAGGACAAGCCGTTCTTCCTTTACTTCGCACACGTCGCCATGCACGGACCGTTGCAGGCCAAGCCCGCCGATCAGGCGAAATACCGTGGTCGATACGACGAGGGCTGGGATCGAATCCGCGAGTCGCGGTTCGCCTCTCAACTCCTGCAAGGACTCTTTCCGGAGGGGACACGGCAGGCACCACGAAACTCCGAACCCGGTTTCGACGTGCCCGAATGGGATTCGCTCACGCCGGAGGTGCGGTCTCGGTTCGCCCGCTACATGGAGGTGTACGCGGCGATGGTCGACTCGATCGATCAGAGCGTCGGACGCATTGTCGACACCCTGGACGAACTGGGCGAGCTCGACAACACGATCATCGTCTTCACCTCGGACAACGGCGGCACCGCCGAGGGCGGTTCGGACGGGACTCGAAGCTACTTCGCGCAGTTCGCGCATATCCAGGATCCAGACTGGGTCGGCGATGTCCCCCACGACGAATCCCTCATCGGCGGACCTGAATTGGGCGTGCACTATCCACGTGGATGGGGGCAGACGTCCAACACCCCCTTCCGGTTCTACAAAGGGCAATCCTTTGCCGGTGGAATCCGTGTTCCCTTCCTCCTGTCCTGGCCCGCGGGACTGAAACCCGAAGCGGGCGACAACGGGATCCGCGACCAGTTCGCGTATGTCACCGACCTGACGCCGACGCTTCTCGAACTGGCCGGAATCGAAACCCCAACCGTGCGAAACGGGCTTCCTGTCAAGGAGTTCGACGGCGCGTCGAGCGCGCCGGTTCTGCGTTCACCCACCGCTCCGAGTACCCACACCGAGCAGTACACCGAGGTGACCGGAATCCGCGGCTACTACAAGGACGGATGGAAACTGCTGGCGCTCGCTCCAGCTGACATCGACAAACCGCACTGGCAATTGTTCGACGTCCGAACCGACCCGACCGAGCTCGACGACCTCGCATCACGGTTTCCCGACAAGGTTCGCGAACTCGCCGAGGCCTGGGACCACTCGGCGTGGGCGAACACCGTATTTCCACTGCTCGGCAACACCGTCGGCGCGGTCCGCCGTCCAGAGGAAGAGGCGCTCTCACACCCGGTGCGACTACTTGCCGGAACGCCTCCACTCGAGCGCTACCGCTCATCCAAACTGATCGGGTTCCGTGACTTCGACATCACGATCGAACTCGACGGCTACCGCGAAGGCGACGCCGGTGTCCTTGTTGCCCATGGTGATCCGCAGGGTGGATATCTTCTGTACGTCGAGGACGGGCACCTGCATCTCGGGTACAACGCGTTCGGTTCCTACTCCGTGGTCGATGCGGGCCCGTTGGCGGTCGGCACCAAGCGCATCGACGTGTCCGTGACGGTGGTACCGCGGTTGCGCTGGGACCTCCACGTCAGCGTCGACGGCGTCCACGCCGGTCAACTGCTGGGTCAGGTACAACTGGTCGGGATGGCGCCGTGGACCGGCATCTCGGTCGGGGTCGACGCCCGAGGGCCTGTGTCGTGGGAAGTACGACGACGCCACGGACCATTCCGGTACAGCGGCGCGCTGCGCGCCGTCACCTACACCCCCGGCCCGGTCAAGGTGCCGCGTCGTCACATCGAATCCATCGAACGGGAAGCAGAGTATGCCGCCGACTAGCCCTACGATTGCGTCATGACCATTTCTTCCGATGCCCGCATCGCCGTAGTCACCGGAGCCAGCTCCGGAATCGGTGAGGCCACCGCCCGCACCCTGGCAGCTCAGGGATTCCATGTCGTGATCGGTGCTCGCCGCGTCGATCGTCTCGAGAAGATCGCCGAGGAGATCGGTGGTACCGCGCTCGAACTCGACGTCACCGACGAGGATTCCGTCGACGCATTTGCCGCCGTGGTCCCCCGTGTCGACGTGCTGGTCAACAACGCCGGTGGTGCGAAGGGCCTGGCGACGGTCCTGGACGCCGATCTGGACGACTGGCGATGGATGTGGGAGACCAATGTCCTGGGCACGTTGCGTGTGACGAAAACACTGCTGCCCAAACTGATCGATTCGGGTGACGGTCTGGTCGTGACCATCACCTCGGTAGCAGCGCTGGAGGCATACGACAACGGATCGGGCTACACCACAGCCAAGCACGCTCAAGCCGTCCTTCATCGGACATTGCGCGGTGAACTCTTGGGTAAGCCCGTTCGTCTGACCGAAATCGCGCCCGGAGCAGTGGAGACCGAATTCTCACTCGTCCGGTTCGAAGGTGATCAGGACAAGGCCGACAAGGTGTACGAGGGAATCACACCGTTGGTGGCGCAGGACATCGCCGAGATCATCGGTTTCGTCGCCTCCAGGCCGTCACACGTGAACCTCGATCAGATCGTCGTCAAGCCGCGGGATCAGGCAAGCCCCGGTCGGTTCCACCGCACCACCAGCTAGTTCGAACAACTCTGGCTAACCAGTCCGAATCGCCCGGTGCAGGACGAGGCCGAGATTGCGTGCAATCTCGGCCTCCGTCATTTCCGCGGAAGCGCTGCGGGCACTCACGGTTTCACCGGCGGTGATGATGTACCGACCGTCACCGGCATAGTCGTACCAGTGGAAAGTCATGCCGTCGTCGGTCGGCCTGCTGTCGACGGCTCCGCCCGGATATACAGTGACTTCACCGATCGAGGTCCGCTCTGGGCCGAAGATCCTGCTCACTTCCTCACTCGCTCGCGCACCGTCGACACTGCGCAGAAAACCCTGTTTACCATTAGGTTTCGACGTTTCGATGCTCACCCCACGCTCCGATCCGGCGGGGCAGGTCGGCAGGTGATCGACGAGCATCCGTGGAATTGCCGATGGCCGTGCCACGGTGAGAACCACGTCGGAGCCACAGTCGACAGTCCTGCCGGGCAGTTGAGCCAGGAGCACACCCAGGTCGCCGGCGACAGCACCGTGCAATCGCGTCGCCGTGCTCATTCTCTGTCCGTGAAAACCGGAAACCTCCACGCGAGCATCAGGATTCGCAAGAACACCGAGAACGTGATGCAGCCGATCGTCGAGTACGCAAGACAGGTGCGCTCCCGCTCGACGACGCTGCGCTGTCAGCTCGTCCATGGTTTCGGCCGCCGGACGAAATCGCAGCGGGTACGGGAGTCGGTCGCGTCCGATCGCTTCCCAGAGGATCGAGAATTCGAGGCCGGTGAACTGCCACCGCGTGGTCGTCATTCGCCCAACACCGCCGGAGAGACCATGGGCAGGTCGCCGATCAGGGCGTTGCCGTTCTCGACCGTGACGAGGTAGCCGGGGGTGTCGTGAACGTTGTCTTCGTCGTGTCCTTGTCCGCGTCCCGGTGCCATGCCGCCGACGCCACCCATCGCGCCCCGACCGCTCTGCGCGCCCGACGCCGAGGTACCGCCAGTTCCGTTGACGCCCCCACGTCCGCCACCGGCGAGGCCGCCGGAGCCGCCGGAGCCGCCAGGCCCGAGAGCGCCACCTCCGGTTCCGACAGGCCCGAAGCCGCCGGTACCGATTCCACCTGCGGAACCACCACCCGAACCGCTACCCATGAGGCCTGAAGGCACTCCGGAACCGAGCTGGGCACCATTCGGAGTTGCACCTGCCAGGCCACCTGGCAATGCACCGGACGGCAGTGGGCCGGCATGTGCCGCGGCAGTCCCGGCCGGGCCGGAATCGTTTGCGAACCGGGCAGCATCGGCACCCGAATTCCCTTGAGCATCAACGCCGCTACGGTTGTCACCACGTTCGGAAGCGGTGCCGGATGGGTTCTGACCGGAACCGTCTCCGGCCGGGTTTGCACCGCCGGAGTTTCCACCGTCCGCTCCTCCACCAACTCCGCCACCCGATGTAAATGGCGCGCCGAGTCCGTTCCCCGAACCCGACGTGTTCCCGCCGCCGGAACCACCGCCACC
>NZ_JAAOLG010000109.1:0-1013 GCF_011602025.1 Rhodococcus sp. IC4_135 | reverse complement strand
CTAGTGCCCCGAGTTTGAAGTTGTTTTACGGTCAGCTTTCACCAGGATCTGCTCGGCGGTTTTCGTCCACACGAACGGCTGCGCCCGCGGATTCCACCCGTTGATGAACTCTCGGATCTTCGCCGTCAGTTCGCGGACACTGCGGAAAGTTCCGCGATGAATCGCTTGGCGTTCGATGATCCCGAACCACACCTCGACGAGGTTCATCCACGACGCCGACGTCGGGGTGAAATGAACATGGATCCGCGGATTCGCAGCCAGCCACTCGCGGACCTCGGCCTTCTTGTGGGTGGCGTAGTTGTCCATCACCAAGTGCAGTTCCTGCTTCGGATACGCGCGTGCGACATGTTTGAGGAACACCAGAAACTCCTGGTGACGGTGTCGCGGCCGGCAGATCCCGGTCACCTTTCCGGTCGCGATCTCCAACGCCGCGAACAAGGTGGTGGTGCCGTTGCGGATGTAGTCGTGGGTTTGCTTCTCGGGCATTCCGATCTGCATCGGCAACGTCGGAGCGGCCCGATCCAATGCCTGGATCTGCGATTTCTCGTCCACGCAGAGCACGATCGCGTTCTCGGGCGGATCGAGATACAACCCGACGATGTCGGTGACCTTCGCGACCAGTTCCGGATCGGTGGAAAACTTGAATGTCTCACTGCGCCAAGGCTGCACACCGTACTCGCGCCAGATCCGTGCGACCGTGCCGTACCCGATCCCCAAATGTTTCGCGAGCAGGCGCGAACTCCAGTGTGTGACACCGTATTTCTTCGGCGGCGGCATCAAGGTCGCGGAGACGATCTCCCGGCGATCGAGGCTACGCGGCCGCCCCGAACGCGCATCGTCTTCGAGGCCGGCCAAGCCGTCTACGTCGTAGCGGGCGCGCCAGGAGATCACCGTCGGCCGCGACACCCCGACCAGTTCCGCGATCGACGAATTCGACTCACCTTGAGATGCGAGCAAAACAATCCTCGCTCGCTGCGCCGCACCGGAGGAGATCGACCTCGACCGCAGTCGTC
>NZ_JAAOLG010000108.1:0-1045 GCF_011602025.1 Rhodococcus sp. IC4_135 | reverse complement strand
TTAGCCCGCACCGACAACTCACCATACGACAACGACTCGCCACCGAACCGCACCGCAACCCGATCACCAAACCGCGCAGCAGCATCATCGAACCACGCCGACAACGTCGAATCCACACCACGATCGACACCCGTGTCGCTCCATGACAGAACGCGATCCAACTCACCGGCGGTCAGAACATCCACGTCGCCAACGGCAGCAGTCGGATTCGCGACAACGCCACGGAGGACGGACACGAAGCGATCAGCGAACTCGGCCGCTGTCGACGCGTCGAACAGATCCCTCGCATACGTCAGGGTCGCAGACATTCCGGCTTCAGACTCTTCGAGAGTGAGCTGCAAGTCGAACTTGGCCAGTGCGGCGTCGACCTCGACTGCAGCAGCACTGAGGCCGGGCATGTCGAGAGACGTCTGACCGAGGTTCTGGAACGTCAACGCCACCTGGAACAACGGATGACGAGCCTGCGAACGAACCGGATCGAGCGCTTCCACGATCCGCTCGAACGGAACATCCGCATGCGCGAACGCCTGCAGATCCACCTCACGCGCAGAAGCCAACAACTCCGCAAACGACATCGACGGATCAACCTCGGTACGCAACACCAAAGTATTGACGAACATACCGATCACGTCATCGAGCTCAGCTTCACCACGACCCGCGATCGGGGCACCGATCGCAATGTCGGTCGTCGCGGACAGTCGTGCCAACAGCACCGCCAGAGCCGAGTGAACAACCATGAACGGAGTTGCATTCGTTGCCTTGGCCAGTTCGTCCAGCTCGGACCACAGCTGCGGTTCGATGGTGAAACTGTGATTGGCGCCGCGCCCTGAAGCAATCTCGGGACGCGGACGATCACCAGGCAGATCCAACTGCTCCGGAAGATCGGCCAACGCATCCGACCAGAACGCAATCTGCTGCGCGATGACGGACTGCGGATCGTCCTCGGACCCGAGAACCTCACGCTGCCACAACGAGTAGTCGGCGTACTGCACCGGCAACGGCGTCCAGGTCGGAGCCTGGCCGTTGGTTCGCGCGTAGTAGGCGG
>NZ_JAAOLG010000107.1:0-1049 GCF_011602025.1 Rhodococcus sp. IC4_135 | reverse complement strand
CACGACCCGACGACACCTCAACCGAAGCCGCCACCAGATCCGCCAACGTCACATCCTCAACCCAACGATCCGTAACGTTCACACCCCCCAACACCAACCCACGCTCAACCACAGACTCCACGGCGAACATCTCGACGATGGTGGACGTGTCCGCTACAGCAGCGGTCACCACTGCGACGTATGCATCGACCAACCGCACTGCGGTTGCCTCGTCGAAGAGATCGGTCGCATAGGTCAGGTGTAGGTCCAGACCACCGCGAGACCCGTCGGTGGTGAGTGTCTCGTTGAACACGAAGTCCAGGTCGAACTGTGTGGTGGCCACGATGTTGTCGACTTCGGCGATGTGTATGCCGTCGAACTCGAGTTCGGTCAACGCGATGTTCTGCAGGGTCAAACTGACCTGGAAGAGCGGTGAATACGACTGCGAGCGAACCGGATCGAGCACCTCCACCAGACGCTCGAACGGTAGGTCGGCGTTGGCGAGCGCCTGGAGGTCGAATTCTCGAACCGACTCGAGCAATTCCGCGAAACGTGCGCCAGGCGACACCACCGAACGTAGTGCGAGGGTATTGACGAACATGCCGACCAGATCGTCGAGTGCACGTTCTCCTCGGCCCGCAACAGGAGTTCCCACAACTATGTCGTATCCACCGGTGAAGCGCGAAAGCACCACAGCCAGAGCGGCATGCAACACCATGAACGGCGTAGCGCCGTGGTCACGCGCGACCTTCTCCAACTGTGCGTTCACCTCGGGGCTCAGATGGGCCGAGAACATGGCTCCACGGCCGGAGGCTTCCGCCGGACGAGGTCGGTCCAGCGGCAGATCGATCACCGACGGTAGTGCGTCGAGAGCGCTGCGCCAGAAGTCCAATTGTCGTGTGACGAGTGAGGTCGACGATTCTTCCGAACCCAACATCTCGACCTGCCACAACGCGTAATCCGCGTACTGCACCTCGAGCGGCGACCACGACGGCTCCACCCCTCGGGTCCGCGCCTCGTACGCCACCATCACATCACGCGTCAACGGACCCATCGAGAAACCGTCACCC
>NZ_JAAOLG010000106.1:0-1065 GCF_011602025.1 Rhodococcus sp. IC4_135 | reverse complement strand
TTCACAGTCTCCCACCTATCCTACACAAACCGAACCGAACACCAATACCAAGCTGTAGTGAAGGTCCCGGGGTCTTTTCGTCCTGCCGCGCGTAACGAGCATCTTTACTCGTAATGCAATTTCGCCGAGTCTACGGTTGAGACAGCTGAGAAGTCGTTACGCCATTCGTGCAGGTCGGAACTTACCCGACAAGGAATTTCGCTACCTTAGGATGGTTATAGTTACCACCGCCGTTTACTGGGGCTTAAATTCTCAGCTTCGCTCCCGAAGGAACTAACCGGTCCTCTTAACCTTCCAGCACCGGGCAGGCGTCAGTCCGTATACATCGTCTTACGACTTCGCACGGACCTGTGTTTTTAGTAAACAGTCGCTTCTCACTGGTCTCTGCGGCCCCACCCAGCTCAGACAGTACATGTCGTCACCAGACAGGGCCCCCCTTCTCCCGAAGTTACGGGGGCATTTTGCCGAGTTCCTTAACCATAGTTATCTCGATCGCCTTAGTATTCTCTACCTGACCACCTGTGTCGGTTTGGGGTACGGGCCGTGTGAAAGCTCGCTAGAGGCTTTTCTCGGCAGCATAGGATCACTGAATTCGCCTCAATCGGCTACGCATCACGTCTCAGGCTATGTGTGACCCGGATTTGCCTAGGTCACGCCCTACACGCTTACACCAGTATTACCACTGACTGGCTCAGCTACCTTCCTGCGTCACCCCATCGCTTGGCTACTACCAGATCAGGTCCCATGCATCCACCAACTCGAGACCCGAAGGTCTTCTCGTGGCTTCAGGATGGTTAGTATCACTGATTCACCATGGGCGCGTTCACACGGGTACGGGAATATCAACCCGTTGTCCATCGGCTACGCCTGTCGGCCTCGTCTTAGGTCCCGACTCACCCTGGGCGGATTAACCTGGCCCAGGAACCCTTGGTCATTCGGCGGACGAGTTTCTCACTCGTCTTTCGCTACTCATGCCTGCATTCTCACTCGTGTGGCCTCCACGGCTAGGTCACCCTGCCGCTTCCATGGCCACACGACGCTCCCCTACCCATCCACACACCTGCC
>NZ_JAAOLG010000105.1:0-1077 GCF_011602025.1 Rhodococcus sp. IC4_135 | reverse complement strand
GGGGTAGCGTCGGTCACGTCGAGGTCTTTCGGATGGATGGCGTAGGAACCTCCATCGTCGGGAGACCTCGACGTCTACCTGCGGACCGACGCGCCCGGCCGACCTACACCCTCATCTGGGAAGAGCCTCTTTCGACACCGCATCGCTGAGCACCGACTCGCTCGAGGAACTGAATCTCGGCAAGATCAGCGAACTGCTCAAGCTCGGCATCACCGCCGTCTCTTTCATCACCGCACTGAACTCGCTCAGCTGAGCGAACATTCGGGCTGACGCCGAACCGAAAACCTGTCGAGGTATGAGTTCGCCACGAGATGCTCCCTGCGCGTTGGGACCGAACTCCACGGCCCTACGTGTAGGGAGCAGTTCAGTTTTTGAGTAGATAGATCTCAGGGGAGCGGAAGCGGTCATTCCTGATCCCGGTCCATCGGCGCCGGCAATAGGAATACGTAATATCCACGGTGAGAAGAAATTCAGCTTTCCGGTACGCATCACTGTCTAGGCTGAGACGTGTGATTGTGGGCGAACAAGTCTCGCGGCGAACACCTTCCGGCCGGACTGAATCTCGGGGTCAACAAATGGACGTGCATCTTCTTGAGGATGTGGCGGCGCGTAGCCTCGATTCGGGTGCAGACCCTCAGCGGTGGCCCGATCCGTCACCACGGTGTTAAGAGAATGCGGCCTGCACCGCAGTAAATTGTTTTCCGGGCTCAGTCCCTCGTACTGTTCTAGTATCGTCGACCAGCGCCCCGCCGCACGGTTCCAGGCCCTCAATTCAGGTGTCGATAGTGAGTCGCCAGACTTTGTATGCACGGTAGATGGATGCCGCGATCAAGCCCCCCTTTCCGCTTGGACGTCTCTTCGCGAAGGCAACGAGCGGTTTGTCAACCACGCGTCCATGCCCTCGACAACGGAACTTGCTCTCAATACGTCAACGCATCACTGCTGGTGACATGATGCGTGATCGTGGAGGCATGGATGGGCAACAGGGCGCTCGGGTTCACTGTGGATCAAGAGAACACGATCTGGGAGATGTGGCGTCGCGGTGATTCGCTGAGTGCGACCGGGCGGGTCCTCGGG
>NZ_JAAOLG010000104.1:0-1119 GCF_011602025.1 Rhodococcus sp. IC4_135 | reverse complement strand
CTAGTGCGGTGTTCTTGAAGTTTTTCGACGGTCGGCTTTCGCGAGTATCTGCTCGGCGGTTTTCGTCCAGATGAATGGCTGCGCTCGTGGGTTCCACCCGTTGATGAAGTCCCGAATCTTGGCGGTGAGCTCGCGAACATTGCGGAAGGTGCCGCGGTGGATGGCTTGGCGTTCGATGATGCCGAACCACACTTCGACGAGGTTCATCCACGACGCCGAGGTAGGGGTGAAATGGACGTGGATTCGCGGGTTCGACGCCAGCCATTCCCGCACTTCCTGCTTTTTGTGTGTGGCGTAGTTGTCCATCACCAAATGCAGTTCCTGCTTCGGGTACGCCCGCGCCACATGTTTGAGGAACACGAGAAACTCCTGGTGGCGGTGCCGGGGCCGGCAGATCCCGGTCACCTGTCCGGTCGCGATCTCCAATGCCGCGAACAAGGTGGTCGTGCCATTACGGACGTAGTCGTGAGTCTGCCGTTCGGGGATCCCGATCTGCATCGGCAACGTCGGCGCCGTCCGATCCAAGGCTTGGATCTGCGATTTCTCGTCCACGCAGAGCACGATCGCGTTCTCCGGCGGCTCCAAGTACAAGCCGACGATGTCGGTGACCTTCGCAACCAACTCCGGATCGGTAGAAAACTTGAATGTCTCACTGCGCCAAGGCTGCACACCGTACTCGCGCCATGCTTCCGCGACAGTGCTGTTGCTGATCTTCAATCGATTTGCCAGCAAACGTGTGCTCCAATGGGTGACGCCGAGCTTCTTCGGCGGCGGCATCAACGTTTCCGACACGATCTGGCGGTGATCGATCATGCGTGGCCGCCCCGAGCGCGGCTCGTCGACCAGTCCGTTCATCCCGGCTTCGTCGTAGCGTGCCCGCCAGGTGATCACGGTCTGGCGGGTCACGCCCACCAATTCCGCGATCCGCGTGTTCGATTCGCCTTCGGATGCGAGCACGATGATCCGAGCACGTTGCGCGATACCGGCCCGCACCGATCTGGACCGCATCAATGCCGTCACACGATCGAGATCCCCGTCCCGTAAAACCAAAGGCGCAACTCGCATACAAGCAAGTATCGCAAATCCAACTGTCTAATTATTTATCCCACGCCGCACTAG
>NZ_JAAOLG010000103.1:0-1241 GCF_011602025.1 Rhodococcus sp. IC4_135 | reverse complement strand
TTGCCGCCGAGTGCGAAGAAATCGTCATCGAGACCCACACGATCGACACCCAACACCTCGGCAAACACCGACGCAACGATCTCCTCCACCGCCGTCACCGGAGCCCTGAACACCGCAACCTCGAACACCGGCTCCGGCAACAACTTCCGATCCAACTTCCCCGACGCATTGAGCGGCAACGCATCCAACACCACAAACTGCGACGGCACCATATACGACGCCAACCGCTCCCCCACACCCACCCTCACCACATCAACATCAACCGAAGACCCCACCGCAGCAGTGACATACGCAACCAACTGATCACGCCACACCACCACCACAACAGAACCCACACCCACCTGATCCCGAACCGCAGCCTCGATCTCCCCCAACTCGATCCGCTGACCACGCAACTTCACCTGAAAATCACTACGACCGACATACTCGAGCTCACCCGACACACCGATCCACCGCACCACATCCCCCGTGCGATACATCCGCGAACCCACCCCACCGAACGGATTCGCCACAAACCGCTCCGCCGACAAATCCACCCGCCCGTGATACCCACGAGCGACCTGCACACCCGACAAATACAACTCACCCGCAACACCCACCGGCACCGGACGCAACCGCGAATCCAACACCAACACCGACGAATTCCACACCGGAGCACCCATCGGCACCACCACACCCACACCATCGAGCGGACCCGCCGCCGTCGCATGCACCGTGAACTCCGTCGGACCATACAAATTATGAACCTCAACCGACGGCAACACCGACAACACCCGACGCACCACCGACGCCGGCAACGCCTCACCCGCCGCGAAAATCACCCGCAACGAACCCAACCCACCACCACCAAGGCGCGAGATCGTCGCCTCCGACATGTCGACAACCTGATCGACGAACACCTCCAACATCGACGGCACAAACGAGACCATCGACACCGACTCCGCCGCCACCACCGACGCCAAATACCCCGGATCCCGATGACCGTCATGAGTAGCCACCACCAACCGAGCACCCACCGCCAACGGAACAAACAACTCCCACACCGACACATCGAACGTCACCGGAGTCTTGAACAACACCACATCAGAAACCGACACCGCATAACGCTCCGCCAACCACGACACCTGATTGACCACACTGCGATGACTGACCGCCACACCCTTCGGCCGACCCGTCGAACCCGACGTGAAAATCACATACGCCGTATTCCCCGACCGCAACGGCGCAACACGATCCACATC
>NZ_JAAOLG010000102.1:0-1310 GCF_011602025.1 Rhodococcus sp. IC4_135 | reverse complement strand
CCGACGCCCCCGTCGCCAAGTGGTTCGTCGGCGGAAAACTCAACGTCGCCTACAACTGCGTCGACCGCCACGTCCTCGCCGGCAACGGCGACCGCGTCGCCATTCACTTCGAAGGCGAACCCGGCGATTCCCGCGATCTGACCTACAACGACCTCCTCGCCGAAGTCAGCCGCGCCGCAAACACTTTCACCGACCTCGGCCTCGTCGCCGGTGACCGCGTCGCAATCTACATGCCGATGATCCCCGAAGCGATCGTCACCATGCTCGCCTGCGCCCGCCTCGGACTGACCCACTCGGTCGTCTTCGCCGGATTCTCCGCCACCGCCCTACGCTCACGCATCGACGACGCCCAAGCCAAACTCGTCGTCACCGTCGACGGCCAGTGGCGACGCGGCGCCGCAGCACCCATCAAAACAGCGGTCGACGAATCCGTCGACGGCGCCGACTCCGTCCAGAACGTGTTGGTGGTCAACCGGACCGGCATCGACGTCGACTGGACCGACGGCCGCGACCTGTGGTGGCACGAAACCGTCGCACAAGCCTCACCCGAGCACGAGGCGCAGGCCTTCGACGCCGAACATCCCCTGTTCATCCTCTACACCTCCGGCACCACCGGAAAACCCAAGGGCATCATCCACACCTCCGGCGGCTACCTCACCCAAGCCTCCTACACCCACCACAACGTCTTCGATCACAAAGCCGGACAAGACGTCTACTGGTGCACCGCCGACATCGGCTGGGTCACCGGACACTCCTACATCGTCTACGGCCCCCTCTCCAACGGCGTCACCCAGGTCGTCTACGAAGGCACCCCCAACTCCCCGAACGAGCACCGCCACTTCGACATCATCGAAAAGTACGGCGTCTCCATCTACTACACCGCACCCACCCTCGTGCGCACCTTCATGAAGTGGGGCCGCGAGATCCCCGACGCCCACGACCTGACCTCGATCCGCCTCCTCGGCTCCGTCGGCGAGCCCATCAACCCCGAAGCGTGGCGCTGGTTCCGCGAGGTCATCGGCGGCAACAAAGCACCCATCGTCGACACCTGGTGGCAGACCGAAACCGGAGCGATCATGATCTCCCCACTCCCCGGTATCACCGCCACCAAACCCGGATCCGCCATGGCACCCCTGCCCGGCATCTCCGCGAAGATCGTCGACGACGACGCCAAACCCCTCGGCCCCGGCGGCAACGGCTACCTCGTCCTCGACGAACCGTGGCCGGCGATGCTGCGCGGCATCTGGGGCGACATGGACCGCTACCGCGACACCTACTGGTCCCGCTACGCCGAAGAAGGCTGGTACTTC
>NZ_JAAOLG010000101.1:0-1354 GCF_011602025.1 Rhodococcus sp. IC4_135 | reverse complement strand
TTTCCATCAGTAAGTTTCCGATCCCGGCCAACGATCGGCGAACGTGATCGCAAACGCGTTCAGAGCGGGCTTCCACCTCGTTATCCATCGTGCCTGGCCCTTGCCTGTCGGGTCGAGCGAACGTGTCACCAAATACAGACACTTCAGCGCAGCCGCCTCGGTAGGGAAATGGCCACGAGCTTTCACCGCCCTCCGATAGCGGGCATTGAGGGACTCAATCGCGTTGGTAGAGCAGAGCACTCGCCGTATCTCTGTGTCGTAATCGAGGAACGGAATGAACTCCTGCCAAGCGTTGGTCCACAATCGGATGATCGCCGGATACCTCTCACCCCAGTGCTCGGCGAGATCGTCCAGCCCCGCGTGAGCGGCAGCCTCGGTCGGTGCCGTGTAGATCGGTCTGAGATCGTGTTTGAGTGCGTCCCAGTGTTGACGTCCCGAGAGCCGAAAGGTGTTGCGGATCAAATGCACGACGCACGTTTGTACCGTCGTGGCCGGCCATACGTTCTCGACGACTTCCGGCAGGCCTTTCAATCCGTCGCAGACCAGGAAGAACACATCCCGAGTGCCGCGATTGCGAATGTCCGTCAGCACGGACATCCAGAATTTGGCGCCCTCACCGCCGGTGCCGGCCCACAATCCGAGCACGTCGCGCCGTCCGTCGAGACTGACGCCGATCGCCGCGTAGATCGGCCGGTTTGCGACCTGCCCGTCTCGAACTTTGACGACGATCGCATCGACGAAAACTGCCGCGTACACCTCGTCGAGCGGACGGGCAGACCAGTCCTGCATCTCCTCGAGGACCTTGTCGGTGATCCGCGAGATGGTCTCCTTCGAGACCGAGGCCCCGTAGATTTCAGCGAAATGCGAACTGATTTCACCAGTCGTTAATCCTTTGGCGTACAACGACAACACGATCTCATCGACCCCGTTCAATCGACGTTGGCGCTTCTTGACGATCTGCGGCTCGAACGTCCCTTCCCGATCACGAGGGACCTCGATCGGGACATGCCCACTGGCCTCGGTCAACACCGTTTTCGACCGAGTCCCGTTGCGAATATTCGTAGACTCCCGATCGGCCGGAGCTTGGTTCTTGTCGTGCCCGAGGTGCTCGGTCATCTCCTCGTTCAGTGCGGTTTCCAGAACGGTTTTAGTGAACTGCTTGAGCAAACCGTCCGGCCCGGTCAGCGACAGGCCCTGCTCCTTGGCCAGGCGCACCAACTCCGCGGCCGCCGCAGCTTCCGCGGAGGGCTCGGCCCTCTTCTTCGTAACATTCTCCAGTGTCGTCATCTCGGCACCTCCTCGCCGAGCATTCACTCAGCGTCTCGGGCCAAAACACCGATTACGAAACAGTCCC
>NZ_JAAOLG010000100.1:0-1369 GCF_011602025.1 Rhodococcus sp. IC4_135 | reverse complement strand
GGGTCTGTCCAGAAAACGGTGTAATTGGTTGATTTCTAACTACTTTCGTCCGGCAGACAGCCGTCCGTCGAACGTTATCTCGAAGGCATTCAGTGCTGCCTTCCATCGGTTGGACCAGCGTTGGCGGGCGGTACCTTTGGGATCGAGGCTCATGATGGCCAGATACACGCATTTCAAGGCCGCGGCCTCGGTCGGAAAGTGTCCACGGGCCTTGACAGCCCTGCGGATTCGGGCGTTGACACTCTCGATGGCGTTGGTCGTGTAAATGACCTGCCGGATGGCGTTGTCGAATTGTAGGAACGGCACGAACTCAGCCCAGGCGTTGGTCCAGAGCCTGATGATCGCGGGATAGCGTTTCTCCCATTTGTCACTGAACTCTGCGAATCGGTCGAGCGCGGCCTGCTCCGACGGAGCCGTGTAGACGGGTTTGAGGTCCTTGGCGATATCGGACCAGTCCTTGCGGGAGGCATAGGCGTAGGTGTTACGGAGAAGATGGACCACACAAGTCTGCACGATGGTCTGTGGCCACACTTGCTCGATCGAGTCAGGTAGATGCTTGAGACCGTCGCACACGACGATCAGAACATCCTGCACACCACGGTTTTTCAGCTCGGACAACACCCGAAGCCAGTACTTCGCTCCCTCCCCGTCGCCGTGCTCACCGACCCACAATCCGAGGATGTCGCGGGTGCCGTCGACCGTCACCCCCATCGCGACGTAGATCGGCCGGTTAGCGACGTTGCCCTCGCGAATCTTGACGTGGATGCAGTCGATGAACAACACCGGGTACACAGGGTCCAACGGCCGGTTCTGCCACTCGGCCATGCCTTCCATCACCCGCTCGGTGATCGTCGAGATCGTCTGCTTGGACACATCGGCTCCGTACACCTCGGCCAGGTGTGCAGCGATCTCACCAGTCGTCAAACCCTTGGCCGACAATGAGATCACCATGTCCTCCACGCCCGACAGCCGACGCTGCCGCTTGGCCACGATCTTCGGCTCGAAGGAGGAATCCCGGTCACGGGGCACCTCGAGTTCGACCGGGCCGGCCTCGGTCAACACGTTCTTGGCTCGTCTGCCGTTGCGGGAGTTGCCGCTGCCCCTCCCTGCCGGGTCGCTCTTGCCGTATCCGAGGTGGTCGTCCATCTCGCCTTCGAGCGCGGACTCCACGACTAGCTTGGTCAGCTTCGACAGCAATCCACCATCTCCGGTCAACTGCAGCCCTTCGGCTCGCGCCTGCTCGACCAGCTCTTTGAGCCGCGCATCGCTGATACCCGGCTGAGCCGAGTTCGTCTCTGTCTCACGATCAATCACATCAGTCATAGTGGCGTATCTCCTTTCAGAGTTACACCGTTGTTCTTACAGTCCC